>JBGSMW010000048.1:0-122033 GCA_041739985.1 Draconibacterium sp.
GATAATGATAGCCTATGGCAAGGCTTTCCGTTTTTTTGAGCCGTTCCATTTTTATAATTACCGGATTTTGATCATTCAAACCATTGGCAAACAGTTCAACCTGCAATGTATTTGGATCAAGAAAAATGAGATAAATGTGAACATCGAAAATATGCTGATTTTCGATTGTTGTAACTTTAACCTCACCAAACTGTATGGAGTTCCATTTGTTTTTAAGGATACTCATTTGATCTTCAATTTGTTTGCCCCTTAGTCCATTATTGGCTGCGCGTTCGAGATATGCTTTTGCAGCCGGTAAATAGTGCTGTTCGGTATATTCCCTTACCGTTCTGTCGGCTGAGAACCGCGGTGTTAATTGTGCCATACTTTCACGCATTCGCGATATCCAGGCAACAGGAATTCCATTTTCATTCCGGGAATAAAATTCAGGAACAATTTCATTTTCAAGTATATTATACAGTTGTTCAGCTTCAATGGCATCCCATTCGGGGTCATCGCCATGTTCATTGCCATCTCCAAGTGCCCAGCCCACTTCCGGAGTATAGGCTTCTGCCCACCAGCCATCGAGTTCCGAAAGATTAATGCCACCATTTACAAGTACTTTCATACCACTGGTTCCGCTGGCTTCCCACGGACGGCGAGGTGTATTTATCCAAACATCAACTCCCTGTACAAGGTTTTCTGATATGTGCATATCGTAATCACTGAGGAAAATAACAGGAGGATGCAAAGCATTCCGGCGTATAAACAACATCCACTCTTTAATCAAATCCATTCCACCCTGATCGGCGGGATGAGCTTTTCCCGAAATTATAAGTTGAACAGGAAACTTCGGATTTGTTAACAAACGGAGCAAACGTTCCGGGTTGTGAAGCAATAAATTTGGTCGTTTGTAAGTGGCAAAGCGCCGGGCAAAACCCAGCGTCAGAATATTGGGGTCGAACAGATGTTTTGCCTGTTCAATAGTATAGGAAGAAAATCCGGAACCAAGCAATTGCCTTGTAAAATGCTGACGTGCAAATTCAATAAGCGCCTTATTGGCATTGGTGCGCATCTCCCAAAGTCGTTCGTCGGAAACCTTGCGGATATCCTGTTCAAGGGTTTTATTCATGCCCAGCCAACGATTTTTGCCACAGGCTTCCGACCAGATTTCGTCGGCTTCTTTGGAATCCCAGGTTGGCATGTGCACACCATTCGTCACGTAACCAACAGGTACTTCAGGTGCTGGCCAATCCCGGAATAAGGGTTCAAAAATAGTACGGCTTACTTCACCATGAAGCTTGCTGACTCCATTTACTGCCCCGCTTCCCCGAATGGCGAGGTATGCCATGTTAAATGTTTCAGAATTGTCGTCAGGATTTTTACGGCCTAAACCCAGCAGTTGCTGACGCGTTATACCAAGTTGTTTTTCAGCATATTCGCCGAGGTATTGTTCGATAAGCGAGGATTCGAAAAGATCGAAACCGGCTTTTACTGCTGTATGTGTTGTAAATAGATTTCCGGCTTTCGTCACCGTCAGGGCTACTTCGAAAGATTGCCCGGTTTTTTTCATAAAACTATAGGCACGTTCAAGAATGGCAAAAGCAGCATGACCTTCGTTAAGGTGACAAACTTCGGGATGAATGCCGAGCGCTTCAAGTAAACGCCAACCGCCAATTCCAAGAATCAATTCCTGTTTGAACCGAAGTTCAGTTCCCCCTCCATACAATTCACCTGTAATTCCGCGGTGAACCGGAAAATTTGCCGCATCATTGCTGTCGAGCAGATAAAGTTTTATCCTGCCAACCTGAACCTGCCAAACACGCAGCCATACTGGATATCCGGGCAGTTCAATTTTTAATCGCAACCACTCGCCGTTGGGCTGTCGCAAAGGTTTAACGGGCAATTGTCCTGGGTCATTATACGGATAAAGAGCATGTTGTACACCGTTGATGTCAATTTCCTGGCGAAAATAACCTTGCTGATATAACAGTCCGATCCCTACTACCGGAACACCCAAATCACTCGCGGTTTTCAATTGATCTCCGGCTACGTTACCCAATCCACCTGAATAAATGGGAAGCGCTTCACTCAACATAAATTCCATGCAAAAATAGGCCACGCAAGTAAGCGAAGATTCAG
The DNA here is from genome assembly GCA_041739985.1 of Draconibacterium sp. GTDB lineage: Bacteria > Bacteroidota > Bacteroidia > Bacteroidales > Prolixibacteraceae > Draconibacterium. Next base: position 2,122 of record JBGSMW010000048.1, read on the forward strand.
GATGTAGTTTTTGAAACCAAGCCGGTGCTGCGTTTGTTTCTTCCATCGATTTTAAAAGAAAATCAATCTTTTCACGAAATAACGGATCATTGATTACAGACTGAAAACGTTCGTGCGACACGGTTTGTAAAACTACCCAGGGATTATGCGTACTATTCCAAAGCACCGGGTCGAGTTGTTTCCATACTTCATCAGCAGAGTGATCCCAAGACCATCGCAGGTCAAGCGCAAGTTCAGATAGTTTATTAACCTCTATCTGATTTTCCGGCAAACAACTGTAAACGGGTTTTTTTATTTCAGTTCTTTCTATCATTTTATTTGAATTTTTATTCCCAAAAAATTTGGCCTCAATCGTCACTGTTTCAATGTTGTTTTGTTAACACTGTCAAGTCTAAGGACGTTGACAGGTAAGAGGTCACAGACTTGTCATCATGCGACCCGTTAGCTTTCGGGGCCGATAAAGTCAGTAAAATTCGAAATACATGATTTGCTAAATTCAATGACTTTGATTCCTGTTTCATTATTTGTTGTTCAATACCGTATAAATTTAAGGCAAGCGGACACCAGAATCATTACAAAATTTTCGCGAATCTTTACATGATTCACACATTATTCCGTTAAACAAGTTGAAAAAGGGAAATCAGAATTGTGCACAGCACAAATTATTTTATGATACAAATAAGTTATTATGACTTAGATTTCAGAAACAGTCTTAAGTTGATTGATCTTCAGTTATTTGCCAATCTACTAAAAAAGTATATTTTGATTTTTTCAGGATTTTTTCAAAACTTTGCAATAACTTCTTTTTTCGGGCATAATAATCAGGATTCAATTCATTGCCCCCAAATAAATTATTGTCATCAAGGAGTTGTTGCTATTGAATTTTTGAGAAATCCCCGTTTGCCTTCATTTCTTATGATTTATTAACTGAATTTACATGGAAACTAAGGTAGTTCAACCTGATGAAAATTGTATTACACAATTTTTTCAAAAGTTTACACAATTCACACATTTTGGGAAAGTTTCCATGTCGAACAGTTAACGCTGCCAAGTCAAAAGAAGTTGACAGGTTTGGGGTCGCAGACTTGTCTGCGTGCAAAGCTCCTAGATATGAATGTATCCAGCTTAAAAGGTAGTGTTATTCTTTTCGCATCTCATCGAAAAAGGGAGTACTTTTTACTTCAACACATTTTGCGGCATACAGGTACATTGAAGCGCTCCAGGTTTGCCAGTCCTGTCCCATGGGTTTTCCGTCCTGTGCTTTAATCCATTCATTAAATCCAAATTCAAGACTTTCTGTGCGGGTGATTTTGATGCACCGTGTAAGTGCAACAAGTTTTTCTTCTGCCAGTTTATATCTTTTTGCAGCAACCAAAGCTGCAACATAAAATCCGGCAATAAATAGCCAAATGCCGCCATTGTGATATTCTCCCGGATTATTGTATTGTGCATAGCGTTCGTGCCAGTCGGGATCTTTAGGTTTTACAAAAGGGAAAAAGTTAGGTGGCAGATCAACGTTAAGTTCTCCTCTTGTTCTCATGCCGGCACATTCATCTTCAATCCACGAAACCATTTCGTCTGCTCTTGAAGGCGATGCAATTCCGGATAAAATTGCCAGGCTATTTCCAAGCAGGTCGAATCGTTCGCTACTGTATATTTTATAAGCCCAGAAAGCATAATAAGGTTTATGTTTTACTACGAGTCCTTCGTGGACATGATGGTGCATTGTCCCTTTTGTTATCGTAAAACGTCCCATTTCATCGCGTAATTTTTCAGCCTTATCATGTTTGTCAAGAAGCCGGAGATAACTGTAAACCAAGGTATTTACATAAAGTCCTTTTCCTATTACCCATTGTTCATCGCGCCAGTCGCTTGTGGGTTGCTGTGCCACCAAACTGCGGTCTGAAGGACTTTGGAAATCCATCCAATTCATTGCTTTTTCAACAGCTTCATGCAGGAAGTCGTTATCTCCCGTTACTTTTCTGTAAATTCCTGTCGCCAGTAAAAAGAGTGGGGTAGTGTCACTTGCTCCACGGTCGTCAGGGTCGTGTACAAGCGATGGAATATGTCCGTGCTCAGTCTGATTCTTTGCCAGTGTTTCCAGTACATTCCGGATACTTGCCATTAGCTCATTATTGCCTGAAACAGCAATACCCAAAATGGAAATCATCAAATCCCTTGTATAAGGTTCAGGATATCCCCAACCTGCTGTTCGCGGAAGCTTGTGGAATGGTCCATGGGAATTGTGAAGCAGTACTTCGAGTGCAGCTTTTTTTGCAGCTTCTATTTCGATTAAATTTTCAGTTATCATGAGTTTTATTTTAAATAACTAAACGTTGGAAACGCGACGTAAAAAGTCTGATATTTTTTCTTTCCTATTGGGTCATCTACTTGTTTGCGGTGCATGGTTTTGTAATGCTTTTTTCAAAAATTGTGGATGCACCTGTTTCCGAACATTTCATTAATCTCCAGTTTAATCCCGATAGTTATCGGGACTGGGGATATTTTTTTTTTAATCTGTCAGGTGTTCTTATTTCTTCACTGCTGACTCCCGACTCCCGACTTCGGACTTTACTTTATTCCCAATTTTTCGTTTATTATTTGTACAAATCTTTTTGCGACAACCCTGTAATCGAAATTTGTCACTACACGTTCACGACCGGCTTTACCCATTTTGTCGCGCAGTTCAGCGTCATTCATAAGTTTTAACAAGTAACTGGCAATATCCTGCACATTTGCCCTGTAATCCACAGTTCTGGGTACATTGAAAATTACTTTATGCTGATCTTCAAATCCCGATTCTTCGCCTATCATAACTTCATTTACCACTATTTTCCGGGCTATTTTGGCAAGGAATGCAGTCTCTCCATGAACGAGTGTATCTAACATTCCCATAGCTTTTAAGCTGACTACTGGTTTTCCGCATGCTCCGGCTTCTACCTGCGGCATACCGAAACCTTCCAAACGGGAAGGTGCTGCATAAATATCACATGCACCAATCAGATAAGGCATGAAATTGCGCGAAATGGTATTGGTGGCATAGGTAACATTCTTTTCTATCCCCAAATGCACTGCCATTTCAAGGTCGGCAAGGTTTTGATTCTTTGTTCGTGGTTGTGGCCAAACTTTGCACACATATTTCCAATCCGGCGCTTTGGAATCAATAATTGCAAGCGCCTGCATTACTTCCTGAGCGCCTTTCGATGCTGCATCGCCGCCAACGGTTAATATCATTAACTGATCGGGCGAAATACCCAGCGCTTCCCGTACTGCCAGAATTTTTGGATCATCCTTTTGAAAGGGAATAAATGTATCCGTATTACAACCCACTGGAAGCACTTCGATTTTACTGGCTTCAATTCCATCGCGGACATACATTTCCTTTACCCAGTTTGATGTAACTAGAATCAACGGAAGTGCATTCAAAACCTCCTGGTAGTTGGCAATATAACCATCAGCAACAAGCCAGGGAACAGGCTGTACGCCATATCGCTGCGGGTGAAGCACCAGTTGGGGCGTGTGCCCCCAGTAACCAACGCCAACAACAACATCGGGCTTAAACCAGCGGTAATACCACTCTTTTTCCTGTGCCGATTCTAAATGAACCGCATGTGCATCAACCTCCATTTCAAGAAGACCTTTATATAAAAGATCACCCTGTGTTGCCAGTCCTCCGGGAGAGGGAGGATAATCATATAAAACCAATACTTTCATAATCTGATTACTGTTTATCGTTTTTGATTTGAATCAACCATTTTTTTGCAACGAACGGATGTGTAAAATACCAGAATGCTTCGGCAACCGGTGTGGTTTTAGCTTCCCAGCTTTCTTTTTCAAAACCATATATTTCGGTTACAATGCTATATTTCCGATGCAAGGTTCGTTTTGTAAGAGTGCGGTAAATATCCGCTTTCTCAACGGCTTTGGGATAATATGTTTTACCACCGTCTTCATAGGCAAATAATCTGATTTCACAGGCTGTAATTTTATCCGTATTCCAGAGGTTAATCACCGCTTCACCAACTTCCTCGTGCCTTATGTGACGGGTATATTCACCTGATGGATTGTGTGAAATAATAAGGTCGAAATGTTGCTGAGGTAACAAGCTGAGAATTGCCTGCTCAACTTTTTCTATATCCAGCGGGATTTGGTCTGGTCCATCGTCAAGGTCACCCATAATTCCTTCTGATTTCAGAATTTTCAATGCTTTATAAAACCTGGGTGCGCGATCGGGATCATTTCCCCTGCAAAGTGAAATCACGAAAAATTTCCAGGTTGGATGGCTCAGTATTGTTCCGCCAGCCCACAATGTTTCATCATCAGGATGGGCAACTATTACGGCTACGGTTTTTGATTGACTTTCAGCCATCTTATTATTCTTTACCTATGAAATTTTCACTTCAAAGTAATTTTTCACAAAAGCTTCCTGTTGGTTTTTCGTCATTTCATCAGAAGATCTGACTTCAATTTTTATTTTATCGAAATGATTGTCATCTTTTAACTTTTGGAATAACTCGGATTTTGTACTGGATGGACCAAACAGGAGCACTTCGTTGTACTCTTTAATAACCTTGCTTAAATTCAGGAAGTAATCGGAAAGCTTATTTTGCTCCTTGTTGTTCATCAGGCTTTCGTCTGACCCAATTTCCTCTATCTGTTTAGGTAGAGTGGGGGATAATTCAATTGTATTTGTCACTATTTCATCGTTTGACAATTCAAGTAAATTGGCAAATGAATTTTCCATCCAAATGCCTAAATTTTCAGCGATTCCATTTTATTGTTTTAATGTTTAATGACTTGTAAATGTTATTCAGGCATATCCGGATTATGATTTTACAACATAGGAACCTGCAATTAAATCGTGCCAACCTTGCTTTTTTGGGTCGGTTGAAATGTACCATATTCCTAGTCCAACCGGCACTATGGAAATAAACACAGCCAAACTCCTGAACATTGCTCTGACAACGCTTAAATTTGTTCCATATAAATCAATCACTTTTAAATTCAGAAATCTTTTTCCGGGTGTTCCCCGAAAAAAAGAGCTATCGAATGTAGTATGATAAAATAACCAGAAACCTGTCCCCACTAAAACCCGGTAGCTATTAAAATCAACATTATTAAAGTTGAACGAAAAGAAAAACAGCTCGGGAATAATCATCAGACTTCCAATTATGATTAAGTCGATGAATGTTGCCAGAGTTCTGATTCCAAGGCCGGCATAAATAACTTCCAATTCGGGTGCATTTGCCGGTTTGTTTTTAAACCGCTGTATAATTGAGGTTCTCTTTGATTTAACAAGACCAAACACATCATGCTCGTTCACGTAATCGGGCATATTTTCTGATTTCAAAAAATTGTATGTTTTCATTTGGAAAATCCCCTTTCAGCCCCTTTTAAAGCACTTGAATTATAATCCAGTGTAACTAATGCTTTCTTCATTTTTTTGTTCAAATGGATAAAAAACGGTTAAAGCGATTCTACAATTTCAGCAAATTCTTTTTTCGATATTACAAGTTTTGATGCAATCTCATAATACAGATTGTCTTTTGATTCATGCCTCCAAATCAAGTCTGAATCAGTTAATTCAGGGTATAAATCTTTGAGTTTCCATTTTACTCTTTCCCATTGATCCAAATCGAAACTTGATTTCATTTTTTAAATTTTTATGGTTAACCCAATTTTTCCCTGTGAGAATTCATTACCTCCTCCAAACTCGAGGTTAATTCCAACCTTGTTGTTAAAGTAGTACCGGCCCCCAATCTGCCCGCCAAGTCCAAGCCCTGAATTATGATGGCCATAATAATCATTTGGAGAATTCCAACTATAGAAACCAACATTTACTCCGGCGTAGAAATCCCAGTTTGAAGGGATATTCAGTACTGTATTAAAATGATAATTTGCATTTCCGGAAATACCTATAACCGAATGGTGGTAATCGTGCTTATCGTAACGTTCGTCATACCCACGCCAGGATAATTCTGCACCCAGCGTTATATCCTTATGTATTGCATGATCAAATCCAACGTAAACCGGAATACTGTTTGGAGAAAATCCAACACCAAAGTTTATCTGTGATTGGCCTTTAGACAGTGGGGCTTCTGCGAAAATTACGCTGGTAGCAAGTACCAGAAAAAATGTCAAAATCTGTTTTTTCATCTTATTTTTTTTAGTTTTTAATTTGTTGTTTATCTGTTTTTTTACCGAAGAATATTCTGAGAAATACAATAAATCCTGCTATTGGAAGAAGTATTTGTACAAACGGGGGCGAGTTAAATGAAAAAGTTACAATACCCCACAAAAGGATAAGTAATCCTGCTATAATATAATGTGAACCTTTCATGATTTTTAGATTTATTTTCAATCATTTCCAATCGAAACATAATATCTAAAAGTACTTCCATTGAAGAGCTGCTGTGTTACACAATTCAGGAAAAGAGTTACATTATTCACACATTTGAAACAGTGTTTAAATGCAACATCATACCAATAAAATGACCGCTAAATGATTCATTTACAAGAGAACCGTTCTCTCTGATTTAATCTCAAAGGAAACGGTTCCTTAACCCAAATCGAAATAATGACAACGATTATCAATTAAATCGGCCTGTAGTTAAAATAACTTCCTGATTGGGGTATCTCGCATTTTTTTCGTTTTCGGTGGTAATAAAAAGTCTGACAGGTTTAAACGAGGAAACAGTTTCCAAAGATGCTGTTCTTTGTTTCGACATGAAACCGGTTGAACTGTTCAACTGTCCAAGATTTTCATAGTTTCCCCTTTCTGTTTCCATCCAAACCACATACATATCTTTAGATGATTGCAGTCTGTCAACTGATGCAAGGTCTTCTACTTTCAGATTTATAACATAATTCTGGTTGCCGTCTTTTTTTACTTTCACTTTTCCTGTGGCTGCCGGAACAACCGATGAATTTAAAAAAGTTTCGCTGGTGGAACATGAAGCTATAAAAAACATCATTGCTATCATTAAAATTCCGGTAAAGTAATTTTGAGATTTCATAATGGCTTGTTTTTAATTGTTTAATAATTTTAAACATGTAAAGATAACTGCCATTGTACCTGAAAATGTTACACAATTGTGGATAAGAATTACATCATTCACACATTTGGGGGGAGACAGTTATGAATTGGAAAATGAACTACCCCGCTGCAAGCAGACGGGGTATCACAAAGGAACTTGTTCTTCAATTCGCTGCAAGCAGCGGGGAACTAACCCCAATGTGATTAGATATTAAGCAATGAGAACTATTTATTGTCGCGTTTTTTGCCCCAAACCCCTGAAGGGGCTTTTGGACTGCATCTATTTGAAAAGGTAGTAGATGCAAGAAGTCCCCTTTAGGGGATTTAGGGGTAAATTATAAAATGAAATACGACATTTAAACATATGTTGTACTTAGAAATTAGAAATTAAAAATCTTTGGTGTCCGGTTAATTTTGTGAGATTCCTCGCTTCGCTCGGAATGACAAGGCTTTTGTGGTGGTTTGCTTAATACTTAACTCATTGTCATTCTGATCTCGCCTAAGGCGAGAGAAAGAATCTCATTCAAAATGATATTAAATCTACGTGTTTTTCTATTGTACTAATGTGTTTATTGTGTTTTTTCTCTTTCCCAATTATTCCCTATTCTGCAGTTTAAATTTTGAAATATTGACGACCGATAAAAGGCATTTCTTTTCATCTTCGGCAACAACGCCTTCCATATACACATAACACAAAGGTTCCTTATTATAACCAAGCAGAATTTCGCATGATTCCTTTTTGCTGCTTGTAAATACATTTCTGAAAAAGTTGTTAAAAACAGGCCTTGACCCTTCTGAAACAAAAAGCTTAAAATTGCTATTGATCAAACTAAAACGTCTTTCCTGAAGCATATCGGCGCCGGTGAAATTCAGTTCGGTTATTGCTCCTTCCGGATCGAGTGAGAAATAACCAACCGGGGCCAAATCGAAAAGCATTGTATATTTTTTCAAGGCTGCTTCGGTTGTTTCATAAGCCTGTTGGAGTTCTTCATTCTGCATTTCAAGTTCTATCTGGTGAACCTGTAATTCGTGCAGCAGTTTTTTCATATCGGTTTCATTGTCCGGGCTGGCTGCATCTTTTTGTTTTTGTTTAAGCTGTTCTTCTGCTTTCCGCCGAAGCATTTTTGCATCGGTGAAATCCATTTCTTCGTCATTCATAGCTGATCTATTTTTTTTGTTATTATCAATCCTGAAGGTGTTTGCAGGTTATTGAAAAGTACATTAACCGACCATTCAACTTCCTTCTCATATCCATCGGCTGAGATTACCTGCATTTTAATTTTATCATTTTTTGTAAGTTCCAAAATTTTCGCCAATCCTTTTTCTGTCTTTTTTCTCATGTTTTCGGGAATAAATAACTCAAAATAATTTTGATTCACCACATCTTCCCGTTTTTTCCCAAAATATTTTTCAGCGATGGAATTGAATTCGAGTATTTTCCAATCGGCTGATAATTTGACGATAACATCTGATGATGAATTTAAAAACAAGCTATATCCCTGTAAGGTTTCGTTTAATTTTTCTTCAGCCCGTTTCGAATCTGAGATATCGATAAAAGTAATTACCAGTCCGTCAATCCGGTCATCGAAAGTGCGATAGGGCATAATTTTAATTGAAAACCAGCGACCGTCTTTCGCAGGTATCTTTTTTTCGACAAATATAAGTGTTCTCAATACCTCGAGCGCATCATCGGCCAATTCAGGGTAATTCAGGTTCGAAATCTGGTCGGTGAAAGGCCTTCCTATGTCGCTTTTAATAAGTTTGAAAATTTTTGTTGCCTGGTTGGTAAAGCGGCGGATATTCAACTCTTTATCGAGAAATAAAGTGGCTATATCGGTGCTGTTGAGCAGGTTTTTCATGTCGTTGTTTACCCGCGAAAATTCATCCACTTTCGATTGCAATTCGGCATTTACCGTTTGAAGTTCTTCATTCAGGCTCTGCATTTCTTCTTTCGAAGTGGTTAACTCTTCATTTGTTGATTGCAGTTCTTCGTTTGTTGACTGCAGTTCTTCGTTTGTCGATTTCAGTTCTTCCTGCGAGGTTTGCATTTCTTCCAAAACGTTTTGCATTTCTTCGCGGGAATTTTGCAACTCTTCTTCAAGTTCCACTTCCCTTGCACTAACCGGATTTTTTCCTTTTTTCTGTGCTTTAGTTTCAGGTGGTGCCGGCGGTAAATCGGTAAAGATTATCATTACCTTACCGTATAAAGTTTCAGGTTTGTTAATCCAGTGAATGTTAACATTTATCAATAATGAACCACCATTCGTTCCTATTTTAACATGGTGCAAAACCACCGATTCTTTTTTCAATACAGCTTTGCGAAAGGCCATTACAAAATCGTTCTGAAAACCCGGACGCAGCATGGCAAAAATATTCAGGTTTGCTTTACCCACGGCAGGTTCAAGGTATTTTCCGGTGCGTCCGCTGATGTAGAGAATGTCGCCGTTTTCGTTTACCAGCACACCGGCAGGAGAAAATTGCTGTAATAGCAGTTCATCGGCAAGAGTTTGAATATTCATGATTGTTTTATCAGGTTTTCTGTTTTCAATATTAATTAGTTTAGGCCGAGAAAATGAAGATGGAAAATCGAATTGATCGGGGATGAGGTTGGAGACAGATCGCTTGTAAATTTTCATTCCTGAATTTACCTGTTCAAAAAGATGACTTTGTATCCCAAGCGTTTCTGAAGTTCCAAGCAGCAAAATACCTTTAGGATTCAAACTGTAATAAAATAAACCCAGCAATTTTCTTTGCAGTTCGGTATCCAGATAAATTAGCAGGTTTCGGCACGAAATGATATCGATATTTGTAAAAGGAGGATGCATAATAACATTGTGCTGGGCAAACACAATCGTTTCCCTGATTTCAGTATTAATGCGATAACCCTCCTCTGTTTTAGTGAAAAACCGGCTTAGCCGTTTTGGTGATACATCGGCAATAATATTTGCCGAAAATAAACCTTTCCGGGCAGTATCAATGGCATCGGTATCGAGGTCAGAAGCAAATATCTGTAATGAGAATCCTTCGTTGGGTCTCACCTTTTCAAGTACTTCCTTAAAAATTATGGCCAGCGAATATGCCTCTTCTCCGGTAGAACATCCCGGCACCCAGGCTCTTAAAGTTAAACTGGACTTCAGGTTTTTTATCAGGTCCGGAATAACCTTTTCTTTCAGTTTTTCCCAAACCGGTGCATCGCGGAAAAAATTGGTAACACCAATCATTAATTCTTTGAAGAGAATATGCACCTCTTTTGGATTTTCCTGTAAAAAATGCACATACGAGTAGATATCATCAATTTTGTGAATACCCATTCGTCTTTCGATACGGCGATAAACTGTATTTTTTTTGTAAAGCGAAAAATCATTGGTAGTATGCGTTCGGAGCAAAATAATTATTTTCTCGAATGCACTTTTGTCTTTAACTTCAATATCGAGTTTTGATTTTACTACCGGAATATGGTTGAGAAAAGTAATGAGTTTTAGGTACATATTGTCAGCCGGCGCCACAATATCTACCAGTCCTGAATCGATTGCATTTCGCGGCATACTGTCGTATTTTGCAGTTTCAGGTTCCTGTACCAGAACAACACCGTTGTGTTCTTTTATGGCCTTGATTCCACTGCTGCCGTCGGATCCCATTCCCGAAAGTATAATCCCAATGGCAAACTCTTTTTGATCTTCGGCAAGTGAGCGCAGAAAAAAATCGATAGGAAGTCTCATTCCCCGGGCTTCAATTGGATCGAACAGGTGCAGCACTCCTTTTAAAACCGACATGCTTGTGTTTGGCGGAATTACATACACACAGTCCGGCTTTATTTTCATCCTGTCTTTTACCTGAAAAACCTGAATTTTTGTAATTCGTTGAAGCAGTTCAGGAAGCATGCCTTTTTGTGTGGGATCCAAATGCTGAATAACTACATAGGCCATTCCGCTGTTATCAGGCACATTTCCAAGAAATTGTTCCAATGCCTCCAATCCACCGGCAGAAGCGCCGATACCAACAACAGGGAACTTGCTTTTTTCCGGATTAGTAGTTTCTTCTTTTTTGCTTACTGTAGTTGCCGGTTCTGTTTTTTTTGTCTTCAACTTTTTGTTTTTAAATCATTCTCTGTTTTGTACAATACGCTGTTGATCTTTAATCAGTGTATTCTTTATTCTCATCTAAAATGTATGTAAATATAGGTATTCCTGTTCATGTGAAAATCATTATTTATAAAGTCTTTGATATACAATTTTGAATAATATTGGTAATAATCATATTTAAATAGTTTTAATTGCCGATAAACTGAATCATTAAAAAAAATGTGGGCAAAATACCCACATTTTTAACCCTTTTCTCTATTAAAAATCTGGACACCTAATCCAGTTCATTCCTAAAATGCTGTTTTGCATTATTTTTTTTAAAATTTCCCATTGTTAATTCCGCTATATCGGCTTTCAATTAAGCCAATGACTAATAAAGTATCCTGTTTTTTTTTTACATTTCACTTTTTCACTTTTTGACATTTCAGAAGGTAAAACTACCAGAGCCTTCCAGATTTTTAAACTTACCTCAAAATCTTTGAATTTGAATGTATTGTGATTTGAAAAAGAAATTAGATCCATATTCCGTTTATTTTAAAGTTCAATTATTATATGTTCAAATTTATTCCACCCTAATCTAAAAATGCTTACATAATTTATAAAAAAAATTACATAATTCCCACATTTTTAACACTTAAGTTTCACACCAGTATTTTTACGGAGCTAATTATTTGGGGACTTTAGCGATAATATTGCCGGAGTCTCCTGTCTTATACAAGCGGGTGAGGAGTTTACTTTCAAAGTGCCTATTTTGTTATTTTATTGTATAAACTTTTTCAAGTGATTTTATTTGCTGATTCATTTTACGAAGCAAGATTGCATTTCTTCTGAGCTAAAGTGCTTTTCCGCAATCTTTTTTTGATTATGTGACGCTTGTTATTCGTTCACACAAACCACCCATGTTATAAGACTTTTTAAGCAATTTTGTCTGATGATTTAAACCATTTGTTATCACCGAAATATCCTGAATTACATCCTGCAATGTGTGAATAATGTAAATCTTCCCAAAAGTTATGTAACAGATCGCTACTTCTCCAGGCTTACTTTTGTCATTAATTAAAACTGGAATTAACCTTATAAAAATCAACAAAATGAAAACTAACAAAAACTGGAAAAATGATTTTAAGAATTCCATGGAAGAACAAGATGTGATGCAACTCAGAAACAAGCTACATGATATTCAGCTTTTAACTGAAAATCAGCTCCAAAGTTATAGCATGAATAGTACTGACGATGAAGATTTCATGAGATAATTTGCTCCTTTTAAAAAAGGATGAATAACAATAATGAATGTTTTAAATTATTAAACAAATAGAAAATGAAAAATTTAAGAATAGGTTTAATCGTGGTTTTGAGTGCAGCGTTTATGTTTACCGGCTGTGCTACATGGAATAAAACCCAGAAAGGCGCGGTAATTGGAACCACAGCTGGCGGTGCAGCTGGCGCGGTAATCGGCAGAGCTTCAGGGAATACTGCCCTGGGTGCCATTATTGGTGCAGCAGTTGGCGGCGCTTCGGGCGCTGTAATTGGCAGACAGATGGACAAACAGGCCGAAGAAATTGAAAAAACTGTTCCCGATGCTAAGGTGGAACGGGTTGGCGAAGGTATTGTTGTTGAATTCAGCAGCAGTGTATTGTTTGGTTTCGACAAATCAAACCTGTCGAATGAAGCAAAAGCAAATCTCGATAAACTGGTTACTGTGTTGAACAGTTATGAGGAAACAAACATTGAAATACAGGGACATACCGACAGTAAAGGTAGTGAAGTGTATAACCAGGATTTGTCAGAACAACGTGCACGCATGGTTTCTTATTATTTGACAGAAGAAGGGATAAATACGGAGAGGTTAACAGTTAAGGGATTTGGCGAAGTATTGCCCAAATACGAAAATAAAACTGAGGACGGGCGCACACAAAACCGCAGGGTAGAATTTTTAATTACTGCCAATGAAAAAATGAAAGCAGATGCAGAAAAAAACGCATCAAATTAATATACACACAATTAAATAAATTGAAATGAAAACAAAAAAAGTTTCTTTAATCTTGATTTTTTCACTTCTTGTTTCTATGGCAATGGCCCAAATGGGTGAAAAAGGAAGAACATCGTTTGCCATTCTGGGTGGTGTAAATTTTCAAAATCTGAATGGTGAAGACAACAATGGCGATAAACTCGAAAATGATTTAATCATGGGTTATCATGCCGGTGTAAACGTTCAGCTTCCAATTGCCCCCATGTTTTACTTTCAGCCGGGATTACAATACACTGTAAAGGGTATGGAAAGTACTTACGTTTCAATCCCTTCTTACAACATTTCATACGTCGAAATGCCTTTGAATTTTGTTTATAAAGGTCAGTTGGGTAATGGTTTTGTTTTTGTAGGATTTGGACCTTATGTTGCTTACGGAATAGGTGGAAAAGCCAAGTATGAGCTCGGGCCTGTAACTTCAGAGTCAGATATAGAGTTCAAAAACGAGGTGGTACTGGGTGATCCTTTACTTCCAACAAATTATATTAAACCATTAGATGCTGGTGGAAATGTTTTATTTGGATATGAAATGGCAGGTGGATTGTTTTTACAACTGAATGCGCAACTCGGGATGCTTAATATAAGACCGGATAGTTATCTCAGTCCTAATGATAAATCAACACTTAAAAATACAGGTTACGGAGTTTCACTTGGTTACAGGTTTTGATATTAACTCAAAAACTACTGAAAGTTTTATCTGAAGACGAATTTTGCAAAGAGTGTGATGTGACCCGAAAGGGACACAAAGTGAGTGAGTAACTGCAAATTTGTTTCAGTATAAAATCTTTAAAGAGCTGGCCACAAAAGGACAAAATGTTCAATGTGCCGGCTCTTTGTGTTCAACCTGAATTTTGTTAATTATAACAGTGGGAAATTGAATCACATGATATTGTTGTTGTGATCATCTAAAAGGATAAGGTTTTAGCTGAGCGGTGTTCATTTGGGTGATAAAAAACATAATTTTTAATCTTTGAAACCTTAGTAACAGCCAATAGTTAGACAAAACATTTAACCTTATTTACCTTATCAAATGAAAATAGAATATAACAATTTATACATACATTTCGTGCTCACAACTTTCGGTCGGAAACGTATTATTCCAGAAAAAAATCGTGTGCGAATTAAAACATTATCAGGATACATTGAAAAATAAGGTGAATAAGGTTGGAGATGAATGATTAATAACCTGGCTACTAAGGTTATAAACTAAAAACTAAAAAATAAGGTTTATGACGATTAAAATTAATTCTTTCAACATTTTGAATTGATCCGGGAAATTCCCGATTTTCTTTTTAAAGTAGCCAAAGTTGTTGACAGGTTACAATTCAAAAACAAACTTTTTAAATTCTATTTTTCTATTGAATTACTACTTCACCATATAAATCATAATCCTCAGAACCTGTAATTTTCACATTTACAAAATCGCCGCTTTTAAGTTCGTTTGCTGAAGTAATCAGTACTTCTCCATCCACTTCCGGTGAATCAAATTCGGTGCGGCCAACATAAAATTCACCCTCTTTTTTGTCGATGATTACTTTCATTGTTTTCCCAATTTTTTCCCGGTTCAGTTCAGCCGAAATGTACTGCTGGATTTCCATAATTTCATCAGCGCGTTCCTGTTTTTCTTCATCCGGAACATCATCTTTGAAATGTTTATGGGCATAAGTGCCATCTTCGTTTGAGAATGGAAAAACTCCCAGCCGCTCAAATTTCATCTCTTCGATAAACTCCTTTAATTCTTCATAATCGGCATCAGTTTCGCCCGGAAAACCTACAAGCATTGTAGTTCGCAATACTACGCCCGGCACTTCTTCCTTTATTCTTTTAATCAGCGCTTCGGTTTCTTCGCGGGTTACGTGTCGCATCATATTTTTTAGTACCGGGTTTGCAATGTGCTGCAGCGGCATGTCAACATATTTGCACACTTTAGGGTTTTCGCGCATTACTGGGAGTATCTCAAACGGGAATTTAGTCGGATATAAATAATGCAGGCGAATCCATTCAATCCCCTCAATTTCTGAAATCATGTTTACCAATTCAGCAAGGCGGCTTTTTCCGTAAATATCAATTCCGTAATATGAAAGTTCCTGCGCGATCAATAATATTTCCTTTACCCCTTTTTTTGCAAGATAACGCGCTTCTGTAATCAGGCTTTCAATTGTGCGTGATTTGTGTTTGCCTGTCATCATCGGAATAGCGCAGAATGAACAGGAACGGTTGCAGCCCTCTGAAACTTTTAGATAGGCAAAATGTGACGGGGTTGTGATTTTGCGTTCGTAAATGTATTCAGGATGAAATGTTACTTTTAATTCGTCAACCATTGCTTTCATGTCGAATTTACCAAAGTAGCGGTCAACTTCGGGCATCAGGTTTTCAAGGTCATTCTGGTAACGTTCAGAAAGGCAACCCATAACATACAACTTGTTGATTTCGCCACGTTTTTTTGCTTCGGCATAATCAAGGATCATGTCAATTGATTCCTGTTTTGCATCGTGAATAAACCCGCAGGTATTTATAAAAACTGCATCGAAACCCGTTTCATTTGAATCGTGCATCACCTCATACTTCCCCCGTTCCAACTGGCTTAGCAACACCTCCGAATCAACAAGGTTTTTCGAACAACCCATTGTAACCACATTCACTCTCTTCTTCATTATCCCCTTTTTAATTTGGTGCAAAGAAAAGGTTTTTATTCGATATAGAAGCCTCCCCAAACCCCTCCGAAGGAGGGGCTTTAAAAACAGACTCTTGGTCAATGCTTTGACTTTGGAAAGTCAAAGTCCCGGTATTCAACTTTTTAGAGTACCCGGAAAATCGATTGTCGGAGTTACTTTCAAATATTCATCACTATTTGCAAACTCCCATGTATTCAGGAAACCGAGGCGGATAATGTTTGTCATTTTCTCCCAGTTGATTTTACTGAGTTCGTCGGATGGCTGATGATAATCGGGGTGCATGTTGTTGAGGCGGATTTCGGGGAGCCTGCCCGTCCGTTCAGGCGGGCGTTCCTGTCCGAATGACATGGAACAGCGAAACGAGCCCTCGATAGCTATCGGGGCGCAGTTGGCGAAACACTGAACCCGCCCTGTTTTCATTTTTCTAAAGCATAACTTAAAAATTGCATATCATCTCGTGAGGTTACTTTCACTTTAATCCAACCATATTTAAATTGGGAATCAATTTTCATTCTAATGCCAATATATTTTTCTTCATTGGTCAAATCATACCAAGGACCATAAGGAGAAGTCCCAACTGGAGGAATAGCCCACATCAATTGAAAAACATTATTTTCTGCCCAAAAAGGCCATACATCTATTCGGGTTTCGTAATTCAAAGCGTCAACCCAATGAACTTCATCATATTGTCCATGGCCAACAGGATAGGATTGGATTTTGGTAGCTACTTGTACTCCGTTTTTTAAAGTTAACCTGAAATAAGGAAAATGGTCATACGATGGAGTTCCTGATTCGGGAGGAAGATGAATTCGGTGGCTAACAAATACATCAAAATCTCCATCCTGATTTATATCTATTGAATCTTCCCCTATATAGTTGTCGGTTAATGTGTCCAATGATAATTCAACTTCCAATGGAGGAGAAAATTCATAATAGAATAAGTCAGAATCGTAAATCCCTGCTATTACTATTTTCCCAGTATCTTCTTTTGAGCAGGAACTGAAAATGAGTAGAATTATGAAAAAGTAAAAAAATAAGGTTTTCATCTTGGCTATTTTTTTATTACTTCTAAATTTAGATTCGAATCGGTCAGTTTTTAAATTTTTTCAAGAGTTAATCTAATTAATGTGTCGTTTGGGGAGAAATCTTTGAATATGTTTTTTGAAATGGATAGCTTGCGATTCATGTCAGGTTAATTTTCACCGAATGTAACTAAAAAACAAAAAGTTACAATGTTAATTCTGGCGATATTTCAGGGTATAAGTAACTTAACCCGTGAACAGCATTAAGACTGTTTCCGGGTTAAGTTGGCTAAAAGCCATGTTTTACTAATCTTTTATTTGGTTTCTTTTTGCAGGTACTTGTTGCTGTTGGCAAATTCCCAGGTATTAAGGAAACCGAGGCGGATAATGTTTGTCATTTTCTCCCAGTTGATTTTGTTGAGTTCGTCGGATGGCTGATGATAATCGGGGTGCATGGCCGCCATAAAATAAAAAACCGGGATGCCAACTTCTGCAAAGGGCGCATGGTCGCTGCCTCCCGATGGTTTTTCGGATGGACTGTATGATAAATTGAGATTGATATTATGTTCCTCGATGTTCTTCTTTGTAATGTCGGCAATACCTGCATTAGCTTTAGTATAAACCATATCGGCCATGTTTTTTAGTGAATCTCTTTCTTCATCGCGTGCAATCATGTCGTAATTGAGGTTCAAAACAACATTCAAATTATTTTTTTGTGCCTGCTGTACAAAATATTTTGAGCCGAACAAACCTTTTTCTTCGCCGGTCCATGCAGCAAAAATGACTGATTTTTCAGGTTTTTTACCGGTTGCCATAAATGCCTTGGCAATCGTCATTACACCAACCGTTCCCGATGCATTGTCATCGGCGCCATTCCAAATGTAACCGTCATATTTCCCAAGATGGTCATAATGCCCGCCCACAACAATAAATTCATCTTTTTTCTCACCTTCGATATAACCCAATACATTACGGGCCTTTACAATTTCTGATTTAACAGTTGTTTTAAACGCAATAATTTTGCCTGTCAACTCTTTTGATGCAGGAATCATTTTTTCGGATGCAATTTTTTCGAATTCAGTAAAGTTTATGCCGCTACCCGAAATTATTTCATTTGCCAGTCGCGGTGTTACTGTAAATGTCGGGATATTTGAAATCAAAGAATCTGCCGGCATCGCCATTGAAGTATTGTAATATGATCCCAGCGGTTTGTCAGCTTCATAATGATTGCCTTTTACCGGGTAAATCTGGTTTTGCGCCCAGGACAACATTGGGTTGTAATCGGGATTAATTTGTATAATTGCAATAACACCGGCTTTTTCAAGCAGTTCGGTTTTGTTGCGTTCCAAATAATATCTTGCATACCGGCCTTCGGGTGCAAACTTTTTATACGCTACCGAAGCTGTGTCTTTGTGGCCAGGAAATCCGGCAAGTACCACGGCAATTTTTCCTGAAAGGTTTATTTTCTTTAAATCGTTGTATCCTTTTTCATCGTTCACAAAACCATATCCCACAAAAACAACAGGAGCTTTTGCCGATTGTGCAACTGCACCCGTGCGTACACTGAAATCGGTTTTGTATGCAAAATCGACTGATTTTTCACTATTTATTCCACTTGAGATTACTGAAAATGTTTGTTCTTCGCCGGGTTCGTATTGTATCAAACTGAAATTCTGGAAATAGGATTTTCCTATTTTAGGTCGCAATCCAGCCATCATTTCCCGTCTTGAAAGTCTGCTTATTTCCTCATCACCAAATGGTTTAACACCATAAACCTGAAACATTGAGGCAATGTAATCACCAGAAATATATTCGCCTTTTGTGCCAACTGCACGACCTTCAGTCCAGTCGGATGCAAGAAATTCAAGCTGGCCTTTTACAGCATCCTGCGTAATTGCATTTAAACCCATTTCAATTTCAGATTGTGCAAAACATGCAATTCCAGCTAAGAACAGTAAGAGAAATACAAATTGATTTTTCATAAATTGAATATGTTAAAAGTTAAAATTCCAATTAATTTACTGATAGTTGATTTAAGCGCGTAATATTAAACAATTCAGTGCAAAATATTTTCGGTTGTAAACTTATATTCAATTTAAATTACGATTAAAAAATGCTTGTATAACATAAAAAATAGACTTATAAAACAGTAACCATCGTCAAAAAGAAAAGTATAAATATTTGATAATCGGTGTATTCAAACGTTCAATTACTCTTAAAAAACTGTCGTCATGAAAACAAATCAACTTATCCAGGTTTGCGGATCAATTATCAAAGAAGAATCGATTGCTCCCATTACAGCCAACATTGCGAAAAACACTTTTGTTGCTGAAGCAAACAATCCGTATTCTGACTATTTCGGGGTTGCACCTTTCAATATGCAAACCAAACCGAATTCACTATTTCTGTTTACGGTTCCATATTATTCTTTACAGGAAGTACTTCGATTTGCCCGGCTTATCGATTTAAGTTGCATGCATACGTTGAATATTGCTGTTTCTGTTCTCAATTTTACAAACGATCATTACCCGGCAATCAGAATAAAAAATTTCCCCGATTATGCCATGATTCATAAACTGCAGGAATGTTTTGCAGAACAAGGTGTTGAATTTGCAAGAAAAGTAAATATCGGAAAACGGGCAGTTATCAGGACAAATAAATGTTTCAGCCTTGAAGAAATTGACAAAAACATTTATATCGACCATCTTCAGGAAAAGACAGCATATATTGCCCTTTCAAAACTTATACATCAGGATTTTTTCACTCAAATGATTTCAAATATCAGAAACAATACAGCTTGTCCGATGTTTGATGCTGCAAGGGGAGCAATTATTCTTGATTCAGAAATTACAGATATTATACGGATTTACTCGGACCATTTGGAGGTTGACATGTTAAAAAGAATTCAGGATAAGTTCGAAAAAGGGATTCTTCAATCCTAAAAAATAAATATTTTTACCCCTGTTAATTAATAAACCTGACTTATGACTGCTGAAGATAATCTTAGATCACTTGTACTTGCACCGTATATTATTAAAGCAACCGCGCTTATCGGAAACGCCAGATATGTTGGTGGAAATCAATTCAGACATGCCTTTGCAACGCTGGGAATTCTTTTAGATTATAAATACTTCTCAAATTCGGTGCTTTTGAAAGCAGCTCTTGTACACGATCTTTTTGAGGACATTCCATCGACTGACATATCAATTCTGCGTTATTTGGATTCAGATGGAGAAAAAGTAACAAAATTAGTTTTGGAAGTAACTAAAGATCCAAACGAAACCAAAGCAAATTATTTGAAAAGAATTCTGGAAACCGGTTCTTTTAACGCCAAAACATTGAAAATAGCTGACAGGATTAGCAACCTGACTGATATCAATAAAAGTATTTTTTCAGACCTCAGGATAACTCAATATCTCAACGAAACAGAGCAATATGTAATTCCGATGGCACAACAGGTTAATCAGGATATGGTCAGAGAACTGACTGATTTGATAAGGAAGCGGAGGATTATGCTGAGCGAAGGATTTTGAATACTTATCTCACTTTGCCACTTGAAAGGTTATTTTAATGCCCCATCAATTTCCTTAAGTTTATTTTTTATTTCTGTATCATCAGGCCGTAATTCAAGTGCTTTTTTGTACCAGAAACGGGCTACATTGTAAATTTTTGCTTCAAACGCTGCTGAAGCTTTTTGCACGTCATTTTCAAACTGCTGTCCCGATTGTGCTGCCATTCTCTCTGCTATTCTGTTTTCAATCTCCTTGATCTGGTCTTTTGGATACTTTTCGGCTGATTTTACTCCAAGTGCCCTGTTGTACCAGCCGCGTGATACGGCGTATTGGTTATTGCGAAAAGTTGAGTCGGCCAAATCAACAAACTTCTGGTAGTCCCTGTCGAGTTGGGTGGACATCAGACCGTTCAACAAGCGGTTTATTTCATCGATTCGCTGCTTTGGATAAATCTCCTCGGGTTTAACATCCCATGCTTTGTAATACCAACCCCGCGAAACTATATATTGGTTGATATCAAACAGATTGTCCGCTTGTTTGATATACTGATCATAAATATTATTGAGTTCCGCATCACTGGCAACTCCGCGCGCTTCCAATTCTTCATTCAACACCGCAATTTCTTCACTTCTACGCTGCAAGTCTTCAGTAGTTTGTTTTTCAGCCAGAATACGTTGCTGCTCTTTTTGAAGGATATCATCTATTTTGGCAATCTGGTTCTTTGGATATTGTTCTTCCGATTTTACAGTTAACGCATTTTCGTATTCGGTTTTAGCCTGTAAATATTTTTCAGTTTTGAAAAATCCGTCAGCTGCAACAACAATTATACGGTATTTTTCATCGATGATTTGTTGTTGAAGAATCTGTTCAATTTCTGTAATCCGATCCTTGGGATAAGTTTCTTCAGGTTTCAAAATCAATGCTTCGTTATATTTTCCCTTTGATTGTTCAAAGCTTTTGCTTGTGAATAAACGATCAGCTTGTTGGATTATCGTCAGGTAATTTTTATCCACCAATTCCTGGTCCTTTTTAGCCTGAGTCAAAGCCGCAAGCGTTGTTGCTATCTCATCAATTTTTTGCTGAGGATAAGTTTCATCCGGCTTTACGGTTTGTGCTGCGCGATATTCTGTGCGGGCATTTTCGTATTGCTTTTCGTTGAAAAGATTATCTGCTTTTGCAATGGCTTCAATGTAGTTTTTATCTTTTTCAGCCTGGATTGCAGCTAAACGGGCGGCTTCGGCAGCAGCGGCTTCCTGCGCCAAACGTACTTTTTCAGCTTCGGCTTCAGCAACTAACCTTGCGCGGGTTTCAACTGTAGAATCTATTTTGGCGATCATTTCTACCGGGTACGTTTCGTCAGGTTTAGCTTTTTGGGCATCGGTGTAAGCCAGTTTTGCCGAGTCAAATTTTTCGGCTTTGAAATCTTTGTCGGCTTTTGAAACTGCATCTTCATACGCTTTTTGCGAAGCTGAAAGTTGTGCCAGCAAAGTGCCTATTTCGGTTATTTTTTGTTGTGGATAAGTTTCATCCGGCTTTACGGTTTGTGCTGCGCGATATTCGGTACGGGCATTTTCGTATTGCTTTTCGTTGAAAAGATTGTCGGCTTTTGCAATTGCTTCGCTGTAGTTTTTGTCTTTTTCAGCCTGAATTGCAGCTAAACGGGCAGCTTCGGCAGCAGCGGTTTCCTTCGCCAAACGTACTTTTTCGGCTTCGGCTTCAGCGGCAAGTCTTGTGCGGGTTTCAACTGTCGAATCGATTTTGGCGATCATTTCTACCGGGTAAGTTTCACCGGGTTTGGCTTTTTGGGCATCGGTGTAAGCCAGTTTTGCCGAATCAAATTTTTCGGCTTTGAAATCCTTGTCGGCTTTTGAAACTGCTTCTTCATACGCTTTTTGCGATGCTGAAAGTTGTGCCAGCAAATTTCCTATTTCTGTTATTTTTTGTTGCGGATAAGTATCATCGGGTTTTACGGTTTGAGCGGCACGGTATTCGGTGCGGGCATTTTCGTATTGCTTGTCGTTGAAAAGATTGTCAGCTTTTGCAATGGCTTCGCTGTAGTTTTTGTCCTTTTCAGCCTGAATTGCAGCTAAACGGGCAGCTTCGGCAGCAGCGGCTTCCTGCGCCAAACGTACTTTTTCGGCTTCGGCTTCAGCAACTAACCTTGTGCGGGTTTCAACAGTCGAATCAATTTTGGCGATCATTTCTGCCGGGTAAGTTTCATCGGGTTTGGCTTTTTGGGCATCAGTATAAGCCAGTTTTGCCGAATCAAATTTTTCAGCTTTGAAATCCTTGTCGGCTTTTGAAACTGCATCTTCATATGCTTTTTGCGATGCTGAAAGTTGTTCCAGCAAATTTCCTATTTCGGTTATTTTTTGTTGCGGATAAATTTCATCCGGTTTTACTGTTTGAGCGGCACGGTATTCGGTGCGGGCATTTTCGTATTGCTTGTCGTTGAAAAGATTGTCGGCTTTTGTGATTGCTTCACTGTAGTTTTTGTCTTTTTCTGCCTGAATTGCAGCTAAACGGGCAGCTTCAGCAGCAGCGGCTTCCTGTGCCAAACGTACTTTTTCTGCCTCGGCTTCAGCAACTAACCTTGCGCGGGTTTCAACTGTCGAATCGATTTTGGCGATCATTTCTGCCGGGTAACTTTCACCGGGTTTGGCTTTTTGGGCATCAGTGTAAGCCAGTTTTGCCGAGTCAAATTTTTCGGCTTTAAAATCTTTGTCAGCCTTTGAAACTGCATCTTCATAAACTTTTTGCGATGCTGAAAGTTGTGCCAGCAAAGTGCCGATTTCGGTTATTTTTTGTTGCGGATAAGTTTCTCCGGGTTTTACTGTTTGTGCGGCTCGGTATTCGGTGCGGGCATTTTCGTATTGATTTTCGTTGAAAAGATTGTCTGCTTTTGTGATTGCTTCATTGTAATTCTTGTCTTTTTCAGCCTGGATTGCAGCTAACCGGGCAGCTTCGGCAGCAGTGGCTTCCTGCGCCAAACGTACTTTTTCGGCTTCGGCTTCAGCAACTAACCTTGCGCGGGTTTCAACTGTAGAATCAATTTTGGCGATCATTTCTACCGGGTAATTTTCGTCGGGTTTGGCTTTTTGGGCATCAGAGTAAGCCAGTTTTGCTGAGTCAAATTTTTCGGCTTTGAAATCCTTGTCGGCTTTTGAAACTGCATCTTCATAAACTTTTTGCGAAGCCGAAAGTTGTGCCAGCAATGCGCCGATTTCTGTTATTTTTTGTTGCGGATAAGTTTCATCCGGTTTTACTGTTTGTGCTGCGCGGTATTCAGTGCGGGCATTTTCGTATTGCTTTTCGTTGAAAAGATTGTCGGCTTTTGCAATTGCTTCGCTGTAGTTTTTGTCCGTTGCAGCCTGAATTGCAGCTAAACGGGCAGCTTCGGCAGCAGCAGCTTCCTGAGCCAAACGTACTTTTTCGGCTTCGGCTTCAGCGGCAAGTTTGGATTGTTCTGCAATCAAAACATCAATCTTTACAATCATCTCCGGTGGGTATGTTTCACCTGGTTTTATCCGGGCTGCATCATTGAAGGCCTCTTTTGATTTTTCATAGGATTTCTGGTTAAACAATCCGTCCGCTTTTGCCAGCGCTTGCTGGTAATCCTGGTTTGTTTTTGATATCTGGCTTAAAATCGTATTTATCTCTGCTATTTTATCCTTTGGATATTTTTCTTTTGGCTTAATAACCCCAGCTTCAGTGTATTTTCCCTTTGCATTTTCGTAATCGCTTGACTTATAGAGTTCATCAGCCGAGGTTATAGCCGAATTATATTTTTCATCAATTCCCTGGGAGGCAAGAATAATATCGATTTCTTTTACACGGTCAAGCGAATGTTTGTCGTTTGCCTGTAATCCAAGCGCTTCCTGATAATGAGTTTTTGAATCGTTATAGTTTTTAGAATTGAACTCATTGTCCGCTTTGGCAATCAACTCCGTAAAATTTCCTTCGAGCTGAAGTTTCTGATTTATTTCTTCTATTCGCTGCAAAGCATATCTTTCATCAGGTAAAATTTGTGAGGCAGCAACATATTCACTTAACGCCTCCTTATAAAGTACTTTTTTAAATGACTTGTCGGCAGAAGCAATCAATTTGTCATACATAAGTTTATCAGCAAGATTTTGCATGATCTTTTTAACTTCCTCAACTTTTCGGGTTGCAGGTTCATCTCCAGGTTTTAAGCTTAGTGCATTTTCAAAGGAAGCCAGCGATTTTTCATAAAATTGCTTTTGGAACATAATCTCGCCTTGCTGCATAGCTTGATCATAGCTTTTTTGTTTCTCGGCATTGCTGGCTGCATTTGCCAGAATTTCACCTATTTCCTTCAGCTTATTTTTTGGATATGCTTCATTTGGTTTTATACCAAGCGCTTCCTGATAACTTTTTGATGCTTCGTTGTACAATAATTGCTTAAATGAGTTATCGGCCTGGGCTATAACATTTTCATACTGTTCGTCTTCCAGTTTCTTTTTCAGCAAATCATTTATCAATTTAATCTGCTGGTTGGCATAACTATCGTTTGGTTTGATTGAAAGTGCCCTGTTGTATGAATTTTTTGCTTCAGCATATTTTTTTTGGTTAAAGTACAAATCAGCCTCCTTAATTAATGCTGAAAATCTTTCTGCCAATGCTTTATCGAGATCGGCGGCAACCATCATCAACCCCAGCAAATCATTAATTTCAGCAATCCTGTCTTTGGGAAACTGTTCGTTTGGGAAGATTTTGCTGGCTGCTTTAAAACCGTCGAGTGCTGACAAAAATTCCTCTTTACTGTATTCCTTGCTGGCCTGGTTGAGCAATTCATCATATTCTTTTTTCATTTCGGCCAGTTCGGCCTTGGTAAGTTTCGACAGGTAATCAGATTCCTTGCCAATCATTTTCGATTGCAAAACTGCCTGCTCAATTAGTTTAGCAATCTGGGCATCATTGTAATATAATTCAGAAATGAAATTGTCAACATTTGGATTGTAATAAATTTTCAGAACAGTATTATCCACAAAAGATTTATCAATTCCCGGTATTTCAGTAAACAAATTTATATCGAGCGGAAAGGGTGGAAACTTTGGGTCTGATTGAAGCACGGTTTTTGGCACAGCAGTTTCCACAACAATTTTCTGGGAGAAATTGTCTTTAAGACTGAAGATCAACTCGTATTTGTGGCTGTAATTCAGTTCAACTTTATAGCGACCATCAGTTCCAACACCATAATTGTCCAATCGACGCCCATCCATAAACATTTGGACGATAGCACCCTCAACCGATCCCTGCTGTACACTTAACTTGCCTTCAATAGCAATACCATTGCTCCGCTGCGCAGAAAGTGAAAAAGCACAAAAACTAAATAATAAACCTAAAACAATATATTTTAGAAAAAATAACTTCATATTTCAAATTCGATAAAGAAAAAACGAAGATATAAACAATAAATTATCACACTCAGCCATTAAATTAAAATGGCTTTTTTTCAATAAAATAATTCCATTTAATGTCAAATTCAATATAAAATTGTTAGTTTGCTATCGATTTAACCGATCGGGAATATTTTATCTATGAAACGGGAAGCAAGCCTATTTGAAGCAATCATACCAATTCTTTTTTTAATTGTATTATTAACGCTGAATGTTATTCTTTTTGATGACACGCTTGCC
Organism: Draconibacterium sp.; assembly: GCA_041739985.1. Taxonomy (GTDB): domain Bacteria; phylum Bacteroidota; class Bacteroidia; order Bacteroidales; family Prolixibacteraceae; genus Draconibacterium. The sequence goes on from JBGSMW010000048.1 coordinate 28,135, forward strand.
GGTCCAAACCAAATTGCACTGATACTTGCAGCTACTTTTGCCGGATTAATTGCTATGCGGTTAGGGTATCACTGGGAATCGGTTCGTGCTAAAGTTGTTACAACAATTGGTTCAGCAATGCCGTCGATATTAATTTTGTTGCTGATTGGCTCGCTGGCCGGAACATGGATGATAAGTGGTGTTGTGCCGGCTATGATTTATTACGGGTTGAATATTGTAAACCCGAAATTATTTCTTGTAACTGCAGTTCTAGTGGGGTCGATTGTGAGTGTTGCAACTGGGAGTTCCTGGTCAACTGTGGCAACAATTGGTGTTGCTTTGCTTGGGATTGGTAAAGCGCTGGGAATGAGTGAGGCTGTTGTGGCTGGCGCAATAATTAGCGGAGCCTATTTTGGAGACAAAATGAGTCCACTAAGCGATACAACAAACCTGGCACCCGCAATGGCGGGGACCGATTTGTTTACACACATAAAATACATGGCTTTTACAACAACCCCAACCTATATAATAACTTTAATTATTTTCCTTGTAATTGGATTTAGATACGATTTTGGCGGGGCTGAAATAAATATTGAATCTGTACAAAGCGCAATCGACGGCACTTTTAACACAAATCCGTTGCTTTTTCTGGTTCCCCTGATTTTATTCGCAATAATTATTTTGAAAGTTCCACCAATACCAGCACTAATTGCCGGAACTTTACTTGGAGGAATTTTTGGAATTATTTTTCAGCCCGAAATTATTAAAGAAATCTCAGGCGTTACTGGCAACTATGCTAAAGCTGCCTACATTTCTGTAATGCAATCCATGTTTGGCGATATTTCTCTAACCACATCCGACCCGAAAATCACTGAATTGTTGAGTACTTCCGGAATGCGTGGAATGCTTGACACTATATGGCTGATTCTTTCCGCTATGGTTTTTGGAGGAATAATGGAATCGGCAGGATTACTCAGGCGAATTACGCAACCTATTATTAAATATGCAAAAAGTACGGGCAGTCTTGTGGCTTCAACTGTCGTTACCTGTTTGTTTTTTAATACTACAGCATCAGACCAATATCTTGCAATTGTAGTACCAGGTCGAATGTTCAGAAAATCATACGAAGACAAGGGTTTGGCTCCTGAACTTTTAAGCCGGACTTTGGAAGACAGTGGAACTGTAACTTCGGTTTTAATCCCCTGGAATACCTGTGGCGCAACACAATCGAGGGTTTTAGGCGTTGATACATGGACGTATGCCCCTTATGCTTTTTTCAATATTATCAGTCCGTTAATGACCATTTTGGTTGCTTACCTGAATATCAAAATCAGAAGGATTACTGTACCCGAAAAACAAAAGATGAGTTAACATTTTTGAAGTGAGTTTTTATGAATTCCTTCTTTATTCTAATGAAATTTAATTTTCGACTGGAGTTTCTGTTTTCACGGTAAGGATAAAGATGGAATCCTATTCAGCTCAAAGAAGCAAAAATTCAAAAAAGTTAGGGTAATTGCATTTTTGTATTAAACCAAAACGGAAAATTCCTATCAAACTCATTCAATCTTAAACTTTTATACTATGAAAACCTGTAAAATCATTTCAATCATCATTTCTTTATTTCTTGTAACGAATACCTTCGCACAAAGTAAAAGCAACTGGTCGCAATGGCGTGGCCCGCTTGCAACCGGGGCTGCAGAAAAAGGAAATCCACCTGTTGAGTTCAGTGAAACAAAAAACCTCAAATGGAAAACTCCAATTCCAGGGAAAGGTCATGCCACACCTGTGGTTTGGGAGAAGAATATTATTGTACAAACGGCAATTCCCACTGCAGAAATGGGGGACTCAACGTTAAAAGGTGAACCTTCGAGAATGCCCGGAACATCAACAAACTTTGTTCAGGATTTCAAAGTAATATTGATTGACAGGGAAACCGGAAAAATAAAATGGGATAAAACAGTTGCCAAAGAAATGCCAATTGAAGACACTCACAAACTCGGCAGTTGGGCATCTAATTCACCATGTACGGATGGTGAATTCATTTATGCCTATTTTGGTTCACGGGGTATATTCTGTCTCGATTTTGAAGGAAATATCCTTTGGCAGAAAGATTTCGGACAAATATTGAAAGTGATGAATTTCGGGGAGGGTGAATCTCCACTTTTATATAAAGACAGGCTATTTTTTCAGTGGGATAGTGAGGATCAGTCTTTTATGGTTGCACTGGATAAAAAAACCGGTGAAGAAGTATGGAGAGTAGATCGGGATGAAAAATCATCATGGGCTACACCTTTTGCTGTTGAAGTAAACGGTAAAGTGCAAGTAATTACAAGTGCGACTAATCAGGTTAGAAGTTACGATTATAATACCGGCAAAATACTTTGGACAAGCACTGGATTGACAAGAAATGTGATTCCTAATCCGGTTTATGCTGATGGAATTTTATATGTAATGAGCGGATTCAGGGGAAATGCACTTCAGGCAATTGATCTTGCAAAAGCTAAGGGAGACATAACAGGCAGTGATGCAATTCTTTGGACTTATAATCAGGATACTCCTTATACACCCTGTCCACTATTAATGGATGGAAAGCTTTATTTTCTGCGCGCCAATAACGGAGAATTAACTTGTTTGGATGCAAAAACCGGTAAAATGTTTTATTCAAAAGAAAAACTGGAAGGAGTTGGAAACCTTTATTCTTCACCTTCGGGAGTTGGCGAACGGATTTATGTTGCAGCTGAAAATATTTGTGTAGTTATAAAGGCAGGTGAAATATTTGAAATTATATCATCAAACGAATTGAGTGATAATTTTCATGCTTCGCCTGTAATTGTTGACAACGAACTAATATTGCGGGGCTTTGAATCCTTGTATTGTTTTTCGGAAGAGTAAATTTAATTTAAAATAATTGGCAAAAAAAAAGGGTTCTGTGAAAACAGAACCCTTTTTAATATATCTCTTTGTTAAACTACTTCAACATTAATTGCCACTGGACCTTTGTCGTTTTCTTTTATTTCAAATTCAACCGACTGTCCTGCTTCCAAGGAAAAGACGTTGTCTTTAACTCCGGAACGATGCACAAATAAATCTTTGTTGTCTTCAGACTGGATAAATCCAAATCCTTTTACAGCATCGTACCATTTTACAGTACCTTTCATCTGCTGATTAGTAACGTTCTCTGCGCTGGTAGCCACCGCCACCACCGCCGCGACGATCACCACCGCGATCACCACCGCGATCACCACCGCGACCACCACCACCACCGGTAGTCTCACGTGGTTTTGATTCGTTCACTTTGATGTTTCTGCCGCTAACTTCAGCATTGTTTAGTTCTTTGATGGCATTGTTTGCCTCTTCATCGTTTTCCATTTCAACGAATCCAAATCCTTTACTTCTTCCTGAAAATTTATCAGAAATAATTTTGGTTGTAGCCACTTCACCATACTCTTCGAAAATCTCTTTTAAATCTTCCTCGCCTAGGTTAAACGGAAGATTTCCAACATAAATGTTCATGTGTTCCTTTTTAAAAAATTAATAAAATCCAATTTTTTAAATTACTAAACAGTAGCACCAACTTTGTGTTACATTTCCAGGATTTAAGAATATTACAAAATTGGAAAACCCTGATTTACAAATAAATTCTGTGGATGAAAACAAGAAAGGAGTACCGCCCGACTGTCTTAAAAAATTCACTAAAAAAAGACCATCTTATTAAAAATCAGACAGTATCAAGATGAAAAATCCGTTAACCACCATTATTTTAACGCGCCAAAGGTAAACTTTTATTCCAATAAACAATTAGAAATATACTTATTTTTATAATTTGAAGTTTTTCAAATCATTTAAAAACAAGCAGATAAATTGCCTAAGAAACCAAATCACGTATAACAATACTGCTAAGAAAGCACCCGAAAACCGGGGGCATATATGATATTGTGCCAACAGTTGATTTCTTATTTCTGCTTGTTTCGACCCTAACTGCCTTTTTATCAATTTCCTCGGGAGAAAAAACAACTTTAACTCCTTTGTCAATTCCCAGTTTGGAAAGTTTTTTTCGAAAAACTCTGGCGAGTTTGCAATTGTGCGTTTTTGATAAGTCGGTTATTTGAACTTGCATAGGATCGGTTTTTCCGCCTGCCCCCATTGAACTTGCCACACGCAATCCCATTTGAACGGAATGATAAACTAAAGATACTTTTGGTGCCAGTGTATCTATGGCATCCACCACGTAATCAAAATTGTGGTTTTTTAATAATTCTATTATTTCAGTTTCGGTAATATAATCGTTAATAACTACTAAATCTAAATCCGGATTGATATCGCGAAAACGTCCGGCAATTATTTCCGCTTTGGGCTTTCCAACATTACTGATAAGTGCTGGAAGCTGACGGTTCCTGTTGGTTGTTTCAACTATATCCCCATCAATGATAGTCATTTTGCCTATTCCTGCCCGGCAAAGTTGTTCGGCTGCGTAAGCACCAACTCCGCCCAATCCAACTACCAAAATATGGGCTTGTTTTAGCTTTTCTAATTTTTCGGGACCATAAAGTAATTCTGTTCTGTCTAACCAGTTCATGAGTGTTTAAAGTTTAATTTTCAATGCTTCGGGTTATTGGAGTTTGTAACCTGTAATTTGAATCCAGTAACCATTTAAAACCTGCTAATCAACGAGCTTTCTATCCTGTTGAAATTGTTCCAGATTTCTATTTTAAGAATGTCAAGTGAAACATTTTTTAATTCTGCTGCTTTTTCATAAATCATATCTACTTCCCTGTCATATTCATCCGTTTCGAAAAATATTTTTTCCATAGGCAGGCATTTAAGCGATTCAATCGACTTTGAATTTTCATTGAACAGGCTTTTGCCAAACGAAAACATGAATCCTTGCTTACCGAGTTGTTGAGTAGTTTGCACATTCCCAGTATAACCGTGCAAAATCCAGGGCATTTCAGGGTGTAATTTCTGATGAAGTTCAAATACTTCGTTGTATGCTTTTACACAATGGATTATCACAGGTCTTTTTAATTCTTCGGCAATATAAGTATGGGCTTTAAATACTCGTTTCTGTTCCTCAAAATCGATATCAATATTTTTATCTAAGCCACATTCACCCACAAAACAAACATGATCAAATTCAAGCGCTTCTTCAACCATTCTCAACATTTCATTGTTTTCTTCGTTTGTTTTTAAATGCCATGGATGCAAGCCAACTGAGTAAAAGTTTCGTCCGGTAAATGCAGCAAAACCCTCACCCGGAAAAATATTCTGAACGATAATCGTATCAGTTTCAACTCTATCCGGGTGGCTGTGTATATCGATATAGGGAACAGGTATCATATTTATGTAATCTTTATGGGGAACCCTTGTTAGCAAATTTCGAGAATTTTCTTTACAACATTTTCAACACCATCAGCAATTTGGTCTATAGTAGCATCAAGCATGTAACAGGGTGTGGTTACCAACTTGTATTTTACATCGTAAACAATTTCGCCATGACTTTTTTCGATGTGAGTAGCCCCAAGTGTTTCTATTGCCGATGAAGCAGCATCCTCATTTCCGATTGTTACTTCAACATCAACAAGTACTTTTGCTATTAATATAGGAGAAATACATAATGCACCAATAGGTTTTTCTTCAACTACTGTGCTTCTTATTGCTTTTTCAACATCCGGATTAACAGTACAGTTTGTTCCTTCAAATGCGTATGTGCAAAGATTTTTTGCTACACCAAATCCTCCGGGCAAAATAAGTGCATCAAACTCTTTTGTGTTGTAATCTGATAACGGCTTTATATTGCCTCGCGCTATTCTTGCGGCTTCTATCAATACATTCCGGGTTTCAGCCATTTCTTCGCCAGTTAAATGGTTAACCACATGTGCTTGTTTTATATCGGGAGCAAAACATTGATATTGCGCATGATTACGCGCAATGGCAAGCAAAGTTAAAGTGGCTTCATGAATTTCGGACCCGTCATACACCCCGTTCCCTGCTAATATAACTGCTATTTTTTTCATTTTCATTTTAGATTTTGAGACTTTTAGAATTAAGTATCATAAGAAAAAAAGAATACATTATTGATTTTTAATTCAATTCCCAAAATTACGGTTTAAGACCGAAACGAAAAAAACAAGCACGGTTTATTTCAGATAAAATTGAAACTAAATTATTGAATCTCTTCCAAATTGTACGGAGTTTCCTGATATACGTAATAATTCAACCAATTGGAGAAGAACAAATTAGCAGTTGATTTCCAGCGCATCAAAGGTGAATTTTCCGGGTTATCATCGATATAGTAATTCAAGGGCAATTCAATAGGCAAATTTTTGGATTTGTCACGTTTAAATTCGCCGTCAAGGGTGTGACGCGAATATTCGGAATGGCCGGTAATAAAAAGCTGCTTGCCATTTTTTGCTTTCACAATTGAAACGCCTGCAATTTCAGAAGTCGCTATTATTTCAAGCGCATCCACTTTTTCAATATCCTCTGCACGGATTTCCGTATGGCGGGAGTGGGGAATGTAAAATTCATCATCAAAACCTCTAAAAATAGGCAGTTGGTTATTCGTGTTTGTGTGTTTAAAAACACCGAACATTTTTTTGTCGAGTGGGTATTTTGGCACCATGTAATAATGAAACAAAGCCGCTTGCGCTGCCCAACAAATAAACAATGACGAAGTTACATGATGCTGAGCCCAATCCAGAATTTGCTTCATCTCGTCCCAGTATGTTACTTCTTCAAAAGGAAGTTGCTCAACAGGCGCGCCTGTAATAATCATCCCGTCGTACTTTTTGTTTTTCAACTGGTCAAATTCCAGATAGAATTCTTTCATGTGTTCAGAAGGCGTATTTTTTGGTTGGTGCCCTTTAATTTTCATGAAATAGATTTCGATTTGTAAAGGCGAATTGGATAGCAAACGCAACAAATCAGTTTCAGTTGAAATTTTTAATGGCATCAAATTCAGTATAATTATTTTTAGTGGACGAATGTCCTGATGTGCTGCACGTGTTTCGCTCATCACAAAAATATTCTCCTCTTCAAGAATTTTGATGGCAGGTAAAGTATCCGGAATTTTTAATGGCATAAGACAGACAATTAGATAATTTGATTTGAGTAGTGAGATAAAGAAAATCTTTCTTTCTCACTACTCATTACTTTTTACTCAATATAAATAAAATTAACCTATTTTAGAGAGCGCTTGTTCAAAGTCTGCAATTATATCGTCAATATATTCGAGGCCGACGCTCACACGTAACTGGGCTGGATAAACTCCGGCAGCAATCTGGGCATCTTCAGAAAGTTGCGAATGCGTAGTTGTCGCTGGCTGTATAATCAGTGTTTTTGAATCACCAACATTTGCCAAATGACTTACCATCTCCAAATTATTAACCACTTGATTGGCAGTGTCTTTATCACCTTTAACCTTAAACGATAAAATTCCGCCGGCACCTTTTGTCAGGTATTTCTTTGCATTTTTATAGGATGGATGACTTTCGAGTCCCGGATAACTAACACTTTGAACTTTAGGATGTTTTTCGAGCCATTTTGCCAAAGCCAAAGTATTTTGCACATGACGTTCCATTCTTAATGATAATGTTTCCACTCCTTGCAATAGAAGGAATGAATTAAACGGACTGATTGCCGGACCAAAATCCCTTAAACCTTCAACCCGGGCTTTTATAATAAAACCTATATTTCCAAATGGGCTGTCAAAATTAAACACATCCCAAAATTTCAATCCGTGATAACCTTCAGAAGGTTCAGTAAAACCAGGGAACTTACCATTTCCCCAATTGAAATTCCCGGCATCCACGATTACGCCACCTATGCTTGTTCCATGTCCGCCAATCCATTTAGTCGCCGATTCAACAACAATATTTGCACCGTGTTCGATTGGCCGGAAAAGATAACCACCACCTGCAAATGTGTTGTCAACTACCAACGGAATGTCGTATTTTTTTGCGAGAGCTGCAATTGCATCAAAATCAGGAATGTTAAAACCAGGGTTACCAATTGTTTCCACATAAATAGCCTTTGTTCTTTCGTCAATCAGTTTTTCAAATGATTCGGGTTCCAAATCGGCAGCAAACCGGGCTTCAATCCCAAGTTTCTTTAACGAAACTTTAAACTGGTTGTAACTTCCACCATACAAATAAGGTGAAGTAACAAAGTTATCGCCCAAATCGAGGATTGTTGTAAAAACAAGGAATTGTGCAGCATGTCCTGAACCTACAGCCAAAGCTGCAACACCACCTTCGAGAGCTGCCATCCTCTGTTCAAAAACATCAGAAGTGGGATTCATGATGCGCGTATAAATGTTGCCAAATTCTTTCAGTGCAAACAAGTTAGCTGCATGTTCAGCATCGTTAAAAACATACGAAGTTGTTTGATAAATTGGTACTGCCCGTGAATTTGTTGTTGCATCGGGTTTTTGTCCTGCATGTTGCTGCAGTGTTTCGAAACTTAATTTTTTTGTTGTCATTTTTATTTATTTTTAGAAAGCCCCCTAATTCCCCCAATGGGGGACTTTTGACCACTTGTTAAATGGCATCGGCTCGTAGTTAATTATTTATTAATCAAACCCCATAAATCTTTTTCCTCCCATAAGGTGAGGTTAGGAGGGGCTAAAAAATGCTTTATATATTTCACGTACACTTTTTTCTTTGTCTGAACTGTTTACCACAAGGTAACTTACTAAATCAGAGGCTCCCGATCCGCTGAGAACAACATTAATTTGGTTTTGCGCCACCGCAGTGAATATTTTTGCTGAAACGCCGTAATTCTGCTGCATTCCATGGCCAATAATTCCAATTAAGGAAACATCTTTTAAAAGTTGAATTTCCTTAACAGCAGTAAAGCCGAGTTTTTGAATAAGTTTTAACGCTTTTTCGCCGGTGTTTTGTTCAAGTATTAAATTGATTGAAATCTGCGAAGTAATTACTGATTTGATGTTAATTCCGGCATCATTTAATGCTGTGGTTACTTTTGCCAGAATACCTGGTTTCAAACCCACTCCCGGACCATCCAGTTTCAGCAGTGAAATATCGTCGGAACAGGCTACACTTTTTACAATTTTTTCATCGATAAAAGTTTCAGTATTGATTATGGTATCCACTTTGCCAGGATTGGTTAACGTATTTAAAACCTGAATGGGAATGTGCTTGTGTTCCAGCGGCTCCACAGTCCTCGGATGAAAAGAATAATGGTCAAAATATGCAAGTTCGCTGGCTTCTGAATAGGTGAGTCTTTCAATCAGTGGCGGATTTTGAACAATGTCAGGGTCGGCTTTATAAAAGTCCAAATCAAGACCCCAAAGTTCAAGTTTTTCAGCATTTAGATAAGCAGTTAGAAACGCTGCTGTGTAGTCGGCTGCCGTTTTCCCAGCCCTTACAATTTTGCCGTTTTCCGTTAATCCGTACGTTCCAGGAACTAAATAAACCGAATCAGGCAATAAGGAAATAAACTCAGTATTAACTGAAACAAAGGTTGCGTTACCAAAATCAGCAGTGGCTTTTAATCCAAGTTCTTCAGGCAAGATCACTTGTACTTCTTTTTCAATTCGCTTAAATTGAGACAACAGTATTTCGACTGAAAGTTTTTCCGCAAACGAAACGACCTGGTCTTTTAAAGCGGGTGAATAGTCGCCAATCAAAGCAATCCCTTTTAACAAATTAATTAGTTGTTCCGACAGGTTGATATAATTTGTTGTTGAATCTTCCTCAACCCATTCGGTAAAAAATGAATCAATTTTTAAATTGAGCTCTTTAGTAGCTGGCTGAGAATTAAATATCTGTTCCAGATTAAGCTCAATCCATTCCAGTAATTCGGGAATGGCAGAAACAACCACAAATGTTCGTCCCGGTTTTTTTTGCAAATAATCGATCAAGCAACGGACAGAATCAATATAACCTATGTAACTACCACCAAACCGAATAATACGATCCGACATAATATAATAATGTATTGTGAAAATTTGATTTGTAAACGCTCAGAATAATATGTGCCTTCAATCCGGTGTTTCAACAGAAAGAAGGCCTGCGCATACACATAGAAAACGACGGCAGCATGAACGAACAGCAGTTGCGTTTTGCAACTGAAGAAAAACTGTTATTTAAAATGTTCAAATTCATTTTGTACCGATTTTGTATGACGCAAATATAAATTGATTTTCCGAAATGCCAAACTTATTTGGAATGAGTTTAGATAAAAATAATGTTGCATTGAATTATTTTATAATGCCAAACCTGTCCTTTTATCAGTCATTTCTGATCTTTTGAAGAACTGCATATCACCTACTTTTCGACCCAATGCGAACAATTTTTGAATTTAAAAGTTAAATTAAGCAGTTATTCAGTTGAAATGAAGTCAACCTTTTTAATTTTATTTAAACTCAATTAACTTTGCACTTCGAAAATTTTCATAAATATACAACATGAGCAATAATCTGCTGAAAGGCAAAAAAGGAATCATTTTTGGGGCATTAAACCCGGATTCGATTGCATGGAAAGTAGCCGAAAGAGCCCACGAAGAAGGAGCTACTTTGATCATAACAAATACACCAGTTGCCGTGAGGATGGGTGAAACCAACGCACTGGCAAAAAAACTTAATACGATAGTTATTGGTGCTGACGCCACAAACGTTGACGATTTGAATAATCTCTTTATCCAATCCATGGAAAAATTGGGAGGTAAGATCGATTTTGTGCTACACTCAATCGGCATGTCGCCAAATGTTAGAAAAGAACGACATTACAGTGATCTGGACTACAATTATCTTGACAAAACACTTGATGTTTCGGCTGTTTCATTTCATAAAGTTTTGCAAACTGCTAGAAAACTCGATGCCATTAATGAATGGGGGTCGGTGGTTGCTTTATCATATGTTGCAGCACAACGGACATTTTTCGGATATAACGACATGGCTGATGCAAAAGCACTACTTGAGTCGATTGCCCGAAGTTTTGGCTACATTTACGGAAGGGAAAGAAGGGTAAGGATTAATACCATTTCACAATCGCCAACTATTACTACAGCAGGAAGCGGTGTTAAAGGTTTCGATAGGTTACTTGATTTCGCTGAACGTATGTCTCCTCTTGGAAATGCAACAGCTGATGAATGTGCCGATTATTGTATTACTCTGTTTTCAGATCTTACCAAAAAAGTTACGATGCAAAATCTCTTTCACGATGGCGGGTTCTCGAATATGGGGATGAGTTTGAGGGCTTTGCAGCAGTATGAAAAAGGCTTGCATCACGATTGTGATTGTGGTCCAAAAGCAGATAATCATAAATTTGATTGAATTTTCAGGTTTATATTATATCAGATAAAATTTTATATGAACCGTCCTGAAATTTCAGGACGGTTTCTTTTTTTATAAATCATATTTAACGCATTTTAAAACATTTTAAAATTTGTTTACCAAAACAAGTTTTAATTTTGGTTAAAAAATTAGCCATGAGAAGTTTAGTAGCATTATTAATTGTTTTATTCTGTGTTTCCAATTCGATTAGGGCACAAACAAAATTACCACAGGAAAAATCCATTGTAAACAAAGAATATGATGAATATGGAAATCTAATTCAGTACGATTCAACTTACGTTTGGCAATGGAATTCAGATTCAACATTTAATGATCCGATGGATCGTAATTTGTTTTTTGGAAATCATTTTCCTCAGTTTTTTGAGGAATTTAATGCCGATTCTATTTTTCAAAAATTTGGGTTTTCAAACAATAACAAGCTGATGCCTTTTGATGAAGAGGAATTTTTTAGTCATTTTCAGCATTCAATTCCCGATTCAATGTTTATGGATGGTTTTACTTTTGATGCTGATTCAATCATGAGCTTTCATCTTGGGCATCAATTCCCCGGGAATTTTAATTTCCAGGAATTTGATGATTTGCAAAAACAATTACTTGAAAAATTTAATCACCAAAACTTTTCGTATCCGGAATTCAAATCTCAGGAACAAAAAGAGGAATGGCAAAGACTAATTCAAAAACAACAAAAAGAAATGGAGGATTTGATGAAGAAATGGGAAGCAAAATAGTTCTATTAATGACCTGTTGTATATAAAAAAGAGAACCATTCCTTCTTTCTATTACATTGAAGGAACGGTTCTTTTTGTTAATTCCTTAATTTCTGAAAATCAATTCTCCTTCATTTTCATCAATTACCACGGTTTTTGCTTTGTCAACATCACCACTCAAAATTCGTTTCGACAACTCGTTCAAAATATATTTTTGAAGGATGCGTTTTACAGGACGTGCACCAAAATGAGGTTCGTAGCCAATGTTTGATAGCCAGTCGATCGCTTTTTCAGTAATATCGATCTTCAAGTCGGTTGCCGATAGCCGTTTGATAACTTGTTCAAATTGTAAACGTACCACCCTTTTGATATTTTCCCGGGTTAAAGGAGTAAAGATGATAGTTTCATCAATTCTATTTAGAAACTCCGGTCGAATTGTTTTCCGTAACATTTCCAATAGCTGGTTGCGGGTTTCTTCCAAAATAAATGCTTCATTTCCCGCGTTTATTTTTTCAAAACTATCCTGAATAATATGTGACCCCAAATTCGAAGTCATAATAATTATTGTGTTTTTGAAATTCACAGTTCTCCCCTTGTTATCCGTCAACCTTCCATCGTCGAGCACCTGCAGCAAAACATTATAAACATCGGGGTGAGCTTTTTCAATTTCATCAAAAAGCACTACTGAATAGGGTTTATGGCGCACAGCTTCAGTAAGTTGGCCACCTTCGTCATAACCAACATATCCGGGAGGACTGCCAATTAAACGGGTAACCGAGAATTTCTCCTGATATTCCGACATGTCAATCCGTGTAATCATATTCTCGTCGTTGAAAAGATATTCGGCCAGTGCTTTTGCCAATTCTGTTTTGCCCACACCTGTTGTACCAAGGAAAATGAACGAACCAATAGGGCGTTTTTCGTCCTGTAAACCTGCACGACTTCGGCGAACAGCATCGGAAACCGCTGTAATTGCTTCCTCCTGTCCCACAACCCTTTTATGCAATTCATCTTCCATGTGTAAAAGTTTTTCCCGTTCGCTTTGCAGCATTTTCGACACCGGGATACCTGTCCAGCGGGAAACAACATCGGCAATATCCTCTGCGTCAACTTCCTCTTTAATTAAACTTTCGCCACCTTTTTGTATTTCAAGTTCTTTTTTCAGATTCTCAATTTCGATTTCGGCTTCTTTAACCCGGCCATAGCGCAATTCGGCTACACGCTCATAATTTCCCTGGCGTTCGGCTTGTTCCGCTTCAAATTTATAGTCTTCAATCTCAAGTTTCTTTTTTTGGATGGCATCAATTACCGATTTTTCCGATTGCCATTTGGCGCGCATTTGAGATTGTTCCTCTTTCAAATTTGAAATCACTTCGTTTAAAACAGTTAGTTTTTTATCGTCTTTTTCGCGTTTAATTGCTTCGCGCTCAATTTCCATTTGTTTTACACGGCGTTCAATTTCATCCAGTTCTTCGGGAATGGAATCCATTTCCAAACGCAATTTTGCTGCTGCTTCGTCCATCAAATCGATAGCCTTGTCCGGTAAAAACCGATCGGAAATGTAACGTTGTGAAAGTTCAACAGCCGCAATAATTGCATCATCTTTTATCCGAACTTTATGGTGATTTTCATAGCGTTCCTTTATTCCACGTAAAATCGAAATAGCGCTCAAAGTGTCGGGTTCATCAACATGAACCACCTGGAAGCGTCGTTCGAGCGCTTTATCTTTTTCGAAATATTTTTGATACTCGCTTAAAGTAGTTGCTCCAATTGCGCGTAATTCCCCACGGGCAAGCGCAGGTTTTAAGATATTTGCGGCATCCATTGCGCCTTCACCTTTACCAGCTCCAACCAAAGTGTGTATTTCATCGATAAACAAAATAACTTCATCATTTGAGTTAATCACTTCGTTTACAACAGCTTTTAATCGCTCTTCAAACTCGCCTTTGTATTTTGCTCCGGCTATCAAAGCACCCATATCGAGCGAAAATACTTGTTTGGATTTTAGATTTTCAGGTACATCGCCACGAACAATACGATGCGCCAACCCTTCTGCAATAGCTGTTTTCCCTGTTCCGGGTTTGCCAATCAAAATCGGATTGTTTTTTGTCCTTCTCGAAAGGATTTGAAGTATCCTGCGAATTTCTTCATCCCGGCCAATAACCGGATCTAATTTTCCAGAGCGGGCACGTTCATTCAGGTTCAGCGCAAAACGATTTAGCGAATTAAATTTGTCTTCAGCGGTTTGGCTATCCACTTTTGAACCTTTTCTCAATTCTTTTATTGCCAGTTTTAATTCATCTTTTGAAATCCCGCTATCTGCCATTAATCGGCTAACAGAGTCGTTTGCATCCATTATCGAAATTAAAACATGTTCAACAGAAACAAACTGGTCGCCCATTTCCTGGGCCAATCCAACCGATTTCTGCAAAACCTTGTTTGATGCATTTGTCAGATATGGCTCGCCACCTGTTACTTTAGGGTACGACTCCACAATCTTATCAATAGTTTGCTGAAAAACCGAAACATTTACATCCAGCTTTTTTAAAAGAAATCCGATCACATTTTCAGCCGAATTAAACAATCCTTTAAAAATATGTCCTGGTTCAACTGCCTGTTGGTTGTTACCATTTGCAATTTGAAAAGCAAATTGAATTGCCTCCTGTGCCTTTATTGTAAAATTATTTAAATTCATCTTTTAATCATTTTAAAATTAACGTTGATTACTGATCAAATAACAAACCATAAAAGCCTGAAAGACAATATGTCAGAATAAAATATGAATAAATGAAAATGCGGCATTTGAAAGTAAATTATAGCTGAAAAGTTGACAGACAGGCACAAAAAAAACAAGGATGAAAGTCACCCCTGTTTTCTAACCTAACCAAACTTATTTCTATGAAAAAACTCTACTTTAAAACTATACCGCAAAGGTAGTTCAGAAAAGAGTTAACGCATCTGAATCAAAGTTAAAGAATGTTAATACTTAATATTCAATATAACAAAGAGTTATACATTAACTTTTAACTTGACTAAAAGCCTTATATTTGTGCTTCAAAACAAACAAAAGCACCAATTAAATTGGCTTTAAAACATACTTCTTATTATTTTAAAACGGAATTAAAACCTATTTCTTACCGAATGGAGTCAAAAAGGCAATCTGTTGTTAACGTTCAGTATTATAATGTATGTTCGTTTTAATAATAAAAAAAATAAAATTACTTTAGCACCCCGAAAAAATTGAACTATTTAGATTTATTCATATTTATAAAAAACAATTGTTATGACGAAACATGTATATACCTTTGGAGCTGGAAAAGCAGAAGGTAAGGCCGATATGAAGAACCTACTCGGCGGGAAAGGTGCGAACCTTGCAGAAATGAATCTTATTGGTGTTCCGGTTCCACCGGGTTTCACAATTACCACTGAAGTTTGTGCAATGTACAACGCACAAGGCCAGCAAAAAACTTTCGATTTAATTAAACCTGAAGTAGAAGCTGCTGTTGCCCTGGTTGAAGAATTAACAGACACAAAATTCGGCGACGATGTAAATCCTTGCCTCGTATCAGTTCGTTCTGGTGCCCGGGCTTCAATGCCCGGTATGATGGACACAGTTTTAAATCTTGGGATGAATGATGTGGCGGTTGAAGCCATTTCAAAAAAATCGGGAAACTCACGTTTTGCATGGGATTCATACCGTCGGTTTGTACAAATGTACGGCGACGTAGTAATGGACATGAAACCTCAAAGCAAAGAGGAAATTGATCCTTTCGAGGAAATTATTGAAGAACTGAAAGAAGAAAAGGGGATTCATTTAGATACAGATTTTACTACCGAAGATTTACAGGAACTTGTAAAACGTTTTAAAGCTGCTGTTAAAAAAGTAACTGGTAAAGATTTCCCAACCGACCCATGGGAACAACTTTGGGGTTCAGTTGCTGCTGTATTTAACAGCTGGAACAATGACCGTGCAATTTTCTACCGCCGCATGGAGCAAATTCCTGACGAATGGGGAACAGCGGTTAACGTTCAGGCAATGGTATTTGGTAATATGGGCTCAAATTCAGGCACAGGTGTTTGTTTTTCGCGCGATGCATCTACAGGTGAAGATATCTTTAATGGTGAATATCTGATTGATGCGCAGGGCGAAGACGTTGTTGCCGGTATCCGCACTCCACAGGAAATTACACTGGAAGGTTCAAAAAGATGGGCTGCTCTTCAGGGAGTTAGCGAAGCCGACAGAGCTTCAAAATATCCTTCACTGGAAGAAGCCATGCCCGAAATGTTTCGTCAGTTGAATGAAACCCAACAAAAATTGGAAGACCACTACAAGGATATGCAGGATATGGAATTTACCATCCAGGAAGGTAAATTATGGTTACTGCAAACACGTAACGGAAAACGTACAGGTGCTGCAATGGTGAAAATTGCAGTTGATTTGCTTGCACAAGGCAAAATCGATGAAAAAACAGCGCTAAAACGTATTGATGCCAATAAATTGGATGAATTACTACACCCTGTTTTTGAAACATCAGCAATTAAAGCAGCTACAGTTTTAGCAAAAGGGTTACCTGCATCTCCGGGTGCAGCAACAGGTCAGGTTGTATTTTTTGCTGATGAAGCTGCAAAATATCCTGAAGCAGTTTTGGTGCGTGTTGAAACATCGCCGGAAGATTTAGAAGGTATGCACATTGCAAAAGGTATTTTAACTGCACGTGGCGGTATGACTTCTCACGCAGCTGTTGTTGCCCGCGGAATGGGTAAATGCTGCGTTTCTGGTGCCGGTGCAGTGAAAATTAATTACAAAACCCGTGTGATGACCATCGATGGAAAAGAATTCCACGAAGGTGACTGGATTTCATTAAACGGTTCAACAGGTGAAGTTTACAACGGAAAAGTTGCAACAATGGATCCTGATATGAGCGGTGACTTTGGAAAAGTAATGGATTGGGCAACAAATTTCACCCGCATGAAAGTTCGCACAAATGCTGATTCTCCTGCCGATGCTAAAATTGCACGCGACTTCGGTGCACAGGGAATTGGACTTTGCCGCACAGAGCACATGTTTTTCGAAGGTGAAAGAATTAAAGCCATGCGCGAAATGATTCTTGCAACTGATGAAGTTGAGAGACGCAAAGCATTGGATAAATTATTGCCATTCCAACGTGAAGATTTCGAAGGAATTTTGGAAGCAATGGCAGGATACGGGGTTACAATCCGGTTACTTGACCCGCCATTACACGAATTTGTTCCTCATGAAGAAGCCAACCAAAAAATTATGGCCGACGAAATGGGAATCTCTGTTGAAAAAGTAAAAACTCTTGTTGACGATTTACACGAATTCAATCCAATGCTCGGACACCGTGGTTGCCGTTTGGGAATCACTTATCCTGAAATTACTGAAATGCAGGCTCGTGCTATTATTGAAGCTGCCGTTAATTTAACCCAAAAAGGCGTTGATGCTCGTCCGGAAATTATGGTTCCTTTGATTGGAACTGTAGCTGAATTCAAAAACCAGGCTAGTATTATCCGTAGCGTTGCTGAAAAAGTTTTTGCTGAAAAAGGTGCTAGATGCGATTACCAGGTAGGTACAATGATTGAAATTCCACGTGCCGCCTTAACTGCTGACCATATTGCCGCCGAAGCGGATTTCTTCTCATTCGGAACAAACGATCTAACTCAGATGACATTGGGTTATTCGCGTGATGATGCGGGTAAATTCCTGCCTGATTACCTAAACCGTGGTATCCTGAAACAGGATCCATTCCAGGTTTTGGATCAGAATGGTGTTGGTTTGCTTGTTGAAATTGGTGTAACCCGTGGCCGTTCTACCAAACCAGATTTGAAGATTGGTATTTGCGGTGAACATGGTGGCGAACCATCATCGGTTATGTTTTGCGACAGTGTTGGAATGGACTACGTAAGTTGTTCGCCATACCGCGTGCCAATTGCACGTGTAGCTGCAGCTCAGGCTAATTTGAAGTAATACGCTGAAAATTAAAATATTAAAGCCGTCTTTCGGGGTAAAACCCGGGAGGCGGCTTTTGTTTTTGCGTAAATCACGCAAAAATAAATACGTAAATCACTCATGCAAAATTGCGTAATTTACGCTTGTGTAGTAGTTTTTGAATGTCGAACTTTGAAGTAATTAATTGATAAGAAAGCATGAACAATTCAATATATAATAAACACAATTCTCTTTTTCCTAAAAAGCATTCTTCACCACACTTTGGATACTTAACAGAAATTCTTGTTTCCATTCCACATTCCCAAAAAAACATTGTCCCTCCCTCCGGAAGCATTATTTGTTAAGAAAAATTCCGATGAATTGCACGTGCAGGGAATTCCGAAAGGGATTCCTTTTTCTGTTTTATATGGTTACCCAGTTATATTTTAGTGCAAGAACAACAAGCCCGGCAATATTTTTTGCCCCCGACTTTTCAATAAGTTTTTGACGGTAACCTTCCGCGGTGCGTATTGAAACATCAAAAGCTTCGGCAATTTCGCCGTTTGAGTATTCTTTGCAAATTAATTCAAGCACTTGTAATTCCCTTTCATTAAAATCGGGATTAAAAATTGTTTCTGCTTTTTCTTTCTTGTTGAGGTTTTTCATTACCATTAATGATATATCATCGGAAAAATAAAACCCGTTTTTAACAACTTTCTTAATAGCAATTTCCATTTCATCGGGGTCGGCATTTTTAAGTAAATAACCGTTTACACCTTCACTTATTAAATGCAAAATGTATTGTTCATCATCTTCCATTGTAAGGATTATTACCTTAATATCCGGATATAAAATTCTGATTTTTTGCTGTGCTTCAACACCGTCCATAACCGGCATACGCAAATCAAGAAGTATAACATCAGGCAAGGTATTCATATCTGATAATAACGCCAGCAATTCTGCGCCATTTGATGCTTCATTAATTTCCCCAATAAAATCAAAATCTTCTAAAAGAGCGATTATACCTTTGCGAAACAGTTTGTGGTCATCGGTGATTATAATATTAATTTTATCGTTTCTCATGATCAGGTTATAATATTGAGATAGACTATTGCCGTTGTACCTTTTCCGGGGGTCGATTTCATTTTGAATTTTGCATTCATAATTTGGGTGCGGCTTTCAAGGTTTTTTAAACCTAAACCCGTAACCATTTTCTCTTTCAGTTCAAAACCTTTCCCATTGTCGGTTACCGAAATCATTAAATTGTTATTGGGTGAAAAACGTGAGTTGATATAAATGTTGGTTGCTTCAGAGTGTTTAATCGCATTATTCAGCAACTCCTGTACAATCCTAAAAACAGCCAGTTCTTTTTTTGTGTCAAAACGAAATTGTTCTCCGCTTTTCCAGCACTCAATTTTTAACTGGTCAGACTTATTAACCCAGTTGGTAAGTTCTTCAAGGGCAAAATACAAACCTAGTTTTTCGAGCGAAGGTGGCAACAATGCGCGTGATATCCGCCGAACCTGTGTAATAACTTCGTCTAAATATGTTTTAGTTTCGGAAGCCAGTTTTTTTGCAACCTGCTCTTCAGATTTTTTTTCGATCCGACCAACATTCAATTTAACTACCGAAAGCATTGCGCCAACTTCATCGTGCAAATCCTGGGCAATCCGTTTTCGTTCTTTTTCCTGGGCAGTAATTGTATTTTTTAAGATCTCTTCCTGTTGTTTTGCACGGGTTTCGTTTAACTCCAGTTGCTTTTTCAGCATTTTCTTTTGATAGGTAACAAAAAAGAAAAAGATAGATATTGCAAGCAATACCATTCCAAGAGTTCCGATAAAATAGATTAAAATTATACTGTTACTTTCTTCTAACATTTGCTGAAAATACTTTTCTACATTCCAAAATTATTTTAAAATAACCGAATATGAATGGCAAAACTAAAATGATTTTTTAGTAACATTAAATCAATAGTTCAACTATAAATTTGTTTCTTTTTGGTGATAACAAAACCAACAGTAATTATCAGGTAAAAAAGCATATTAAAAACTGCAAAAAAAATCACTGCCATTTTAGCCATTTCAACAGATACAATTAATCTGAGATTGTACATTGAATAAAAAAAGATATTAAATGAATAATAAATCAAAACCGCAGTATTTATCCAAATTAATGGTTCATGGGAAAGCTTTTCAATTTTGGCCTCTGACATTACTTTTACAAAGAATGTGACTGAAAAAATAAAAATAAAAAGTGTACCAACTGCAGCAACTAAGCTCGAATATTCAAACAAACTTTGAATAAAAATCGGATTGATTATGCAGTAAATTTCATATGCCACAATAACGATAATAAAATAGATTGGTTTAATAAATGTATGCAGTAGTTGGTAGTAAAAAATGGTCAAAATCAGAAAAGCAACCGGAAAATAAAAATGACCAATGGGGGTTGTTGATTTCATAATAAAATGTTGGTGAAACTTTGTGTAAGTTTCAGTCAACACACCAAATGCAACGAAATAGAAAATTGTCTTTAGTTCCCGGTTGAAATATTTGAAACGAAATATCCCAATTACAAAGGCCAGGAAATTAAAAATAATACTGATTTTAACCAGTTGAAAACCGTCCATTAATACAATTCATTAAGAATTATATATACTTCCTTCGTCGCAAAAGGGTGGACAAGGACCTGTATAATCAAACACATCCCCCTCATCATCAAAAGCTTTGTTTTCTTTTACTTCCGGACTTATCATCAAATTCATGGTTTTGGTAACCCCAAATTCTATTTGAGCATCCAATTTTCCTTGCACATTAAAAATTTCGTGCAATTCATATTTTGTCAGAAGATAAGCATTGGGGAAAATGAATTTTCTAAATGCAGCAGAACTGTTTTCAGAATCCAGTTCGCCCAAACGCCATTTCCGGTAATTCCTTATGCTTTCGATTACAAGTTTTGACCTGTCGGAATAATTTTCATTTTTAATATCCAGTTTGTAAACAGGGGTTTCATAATCAACATAAACATCTCCACTACCCAACAAAAAAGCTGATACTGCATAAGCGCACAAAACATAATTCCCTTTTTCCGTTTCGGGTTCCAAACCTAAATATATACGGAGGCGGTTTTCGTTTTCGCCGGCCAATTTTTTATATGTTTCCTTTTGAAGTAGTATTTGTGGAACTTTCAAGTTAAGGATGCTCTTCTGTTCTTCAGCAAAATTCCTTCTCCAATATTCAACCTGTTTTGGGGGAATTTGATCCCGTTTTAGTGATGATGCCATATTTATCAATTATTTCTGGTGATTATGAAAGGTTAAAAATAGTTGATTTCTTCAAATAAAATACAACTTGAAAACAAAATCAACAAAGAATCAAACTAAATTAACCAACAAAAAAAAACTACCAGTACTGGCAGTTTCTTTTCACAAATTATTTTCACCTTTCAATAATCCATATCGTTGAACCTAAATCCTTCATTGCGGTAATTATTATTGTAAGCAAAATACCGTTCGGGATAAAAAACAAGTTGAAAACCATAATTATTATGTTCGAAAAAAAGGTTTCCTACCCTGAAATATAAATAACCATTAATATATACACGTTCATAATCGTTTGGTAAATAGTCAAAAGCCATTCCAAAAGGCATATCAACCAACACATAACCAATGCCTTTGCGATACCTGAAAAAGTTACCGTCAAAACAATAATATTTTACATGATTGTGGATATAAATTTGCGGGCGATAAGTAAATTTCCTTATAACATGCCCATAATAATTATGGTGATAATAATATTTATTGTTGCGATATGAATACGGATTATAAAATGAGTAGTAATTCACCCAACTATTATGGTTCCAACGGTAGCCTTCCCATTTGCGATCCCAATGATTGTATTTATTGTAACTGAATTTTCGTCCAGAATTGTGGTCATTTCTGTTGCCGTTTCTGTAATCGGAAGACCAGTACTTATCGCTTCCTTTATAATCACGCGTTTTATTGTACCTGGAATCATTTGTATTATGATTGTACCGTTCAGAATTGGAACGAGTTTCATTTCTGTCACTATTATATTTTTCCCTGCTGCTATTCCTGTTGTTTTCATCTGAATAACCCGTTGAACGTCTTGAATTGTCATTTCTTTCAGTTACTTTTTTCTTACTTTTTTCTGATGAACTGGCAACTCTCTCAGCATTTTCATTCCGGCTCCGATTAGACTTATTTGAATATTCCTGTCTATTTGAACGGTTTTTATTATCCTTTAAAGATTCAGCATTTTGCGAACTCTCTTTCCGACTTTCGTTTTTTACCGTGGTTGGATTTCGTTTCACCTCAGCAGAACTTTTTACTGACCTTGAAGTTGTGCGTGACTCTTTTACATTTTCATGGTTAGCACTCTTTCTTTCAATGTTGCTTTTTTTGCCTGTACGTGTATTCTCAACCTTACTGTCGTTATTTTTATCGGAGGTTGAACGTCGTTGTGCAAAAGTATTGGTCGCTATAGTTACTGCCGCCAGAGTAATAATCATTGCAAGCAGTCTGAATTTCATTGTTTTCATGACTTGTTATTTTTAAGATTTTAGTAATTCTTGTTGCTCACTTTTGGCGCCTTAAAAAACGATATCTGTTTATCTGTAAACAAAGGTTGTGCCAAAACAAAAGTTGCAATCCGCTTTTTAGAAATTCTTGTCATGAATGATTTGATTCGTTGATTGAAGTAGCTCAACATGTGAGCAAATCATATTTTTTATTTAGCCAATTCTGTCTATTTTTGCCACGCAAATGGCAAGAATATTATCAGTTGATTATGGAAGGAAAAGAGTGGGACTGGCAGTTACTGACCCAGGTCAGATTATTGCGACACGTTTAACCACTATTCCAACACATACAATTTGGATTTTTTTAAATGATTATTTTCGAAAAGAAAAAGTTGAAACAGTTGTTGTTGGATACCCTCTGCAATTGAACAACGAAGCCTCTGAAGCTGTTAGATACATCAACCCGTTTTTGAAAAAATTCCGGATTGAGTTCCCTGATGTAAAACTTGATATTATTGATGAACGGTTTACTTCAAAAATGGCATTTCAAACTATGATTGACGGGGGTTTAAAAAAGCAAAAAAGACAAAATAAAGAATTAATTGATGGGATTAGCGCAACAATCATACTTCAAAATTATTTGGAAATAAAGAGAAATAAAGAGCAGACATGAAATATCCGATTACAATTTATGGAGATTTAATCCTTAGGAAAAAAGCGGAAAAAATAGAGAAAGACACAGAAGGGTTAAGTGAGATTATAGAAAATATGTGGGAGACTATGTATTACGCAGATGGTGTTGGACTTGCAGCACCCCAGACTGGATTATCAATCCGCATGTTTGTAATTGATGCCTCATCGGGTGCCGATGAGGAACCTGAATTGAAAGATTTTAAAAAAACTTTTATAAACCCTGAAATAATTGAACTATCAGGAGAACCATGGGTAATGAATGAAGGCTGCCTGAGTTTGCCCGAAATCCGTGAAGATGTTACCCGCCCCGATACAGTCAGAATCAAATATTTAGATGAAAATTTTGAGGAGCACGATGAAGTTTACAGCGGCTTTACGGGTCGGGTTATCCAGCATGAATACGACCATTTGGAAGGCAAACTTTTTATCGATTATTTGTCGCCTCTAAGAAAAAGGTTATTAAAAAGTAAACTTAACGACATTGCACGTGGATACGTTCAACCTCATTATAAAATAAAAATTCCGGTAAAATAACTGCATTCCTGTTTCCTGATTTTCGTTTTCCCAATAAACTTACAAGCGGTCAAACTTGAAACAAACAGTTCAAAATATTCCCTTTCTTCGCGTAACTATTGCCCTGGCAACAGGAGTTATAATTAGCGCTAATTTCAATCTCAAACCAGCATTAATCCTTTTATTATCAGGATTACTACTTATTGCTCTTATCATACTAAATAAAAACTACAGATATTCCTTCAACGTGTATTTCGGATATGGAATACAACTGTTCTTTATTTTAATTGGAATTTTATTACCCCAACTTCACAATAAAAAACCTGTTTTATTCGAAAAAGGCACTTTTATTGCAGTTGTTATAGAAACTCCCCAGGAAAAACAAAATTCATATAAATCAATACTTCAAATTGAAGCCGTAAATTATTCAGATTCATTATTTCTAACTAAAGAACTTGTTATTGCCTATTTTTCAAAATCAGATGAAATTGCATCATTAAAAGCCGGAGATATTATTGATTTCAAAAACCCACCGCAAATTATTGAAAACAACAATAATCCATATGAATTTGACTATAAACACTACCTTGAAAAAAAAGGAATTTACCGGCAAGTTTATATTCCCGCCAATAGTTGGTTAAAAACTAAGCAATCCAAAAAATCAATTTCAATTTGGGCTGAACAAACACGCGAAAAACTATTGCAGATTTATCGGAATCAACCTATTGATGAAACGGAATTTGAAATACTTTCGGCATTAACACTAGGATACAAACGTGAACTTGAACCTGAAACAAAAAGAATTTTTTCGGCGTCCGGCGCATCACATGTTTTGGCAGTATCCGGTTTACATGTTGGTGTTTTGTATTATATGATTACATTATTTTTTGGGTTTTTACGAAAAATAAAAAGCGGGCGTTTTATTTTTATGCTGATTTCAATTTCAATACTTTGGATATATGCATTTATTACAGGTTTATCTCCATCTGTATTGCGGGCAGCAACCATGTTTAGCATTTTTGCAATTGGCGAAAACATGAACAGGAGATCGAACATTTACAATTTAATGGCTGCTTCAGCTTTTGTTTTGCTTTTGATTAACCCCAACAATTTGTTTGACATTGGGTTCCAACTTTCGTATGCCGCAGTTTTTGGTATTGTATTTCTTCAGCCCAAACTCGAAAAATTGATTTGGGTAAAAAACAAATTTTTAAAGTATTTCTGGATGCTTGTAACTGTTTCATTAGCAGCACAAATTGCAACATTTCCAATAACCTCATACTATTTTGGGCAATTTCCAACCTATTTTTGGTTAACCAATACTTTTGTAATTCCAGCTGTAATGGTATTAATTCCATTGGGGATTTTATTGCTTTTTGCTTCAACAATTCCCATAATTTCAACCATCCTGGCAGTCTTACTAAATTACATACTCAAAATAACCTATTTCCTTCTCTCATTAATTTATCAGCTCCCATTTTCGGTGTTTAATATTTCAATTGAACCATATCAATTTGTAATGCTCATTTCAGCAGTTGGTTTTGCATTTGTGTTTATAAAAAGTCAAAATATTTTTTATTTGAAAGCCACTTTGTTCAGCATTCTTTTTCTATTAATTTCAACGCTGGTTTTAAATATTATCCAATTAAATCAAACCGAACTGATAGTATATAATACGGGGAAGAACACCGGAATTCATCTCATTTACGGAAAAATAAACTATATTATAACCGAGGAGAAACTTACTAATGATGAAAAATGGTTTCACCCTGGAAACAATACAAGTCGCGCGCTTGGTATAAACCGCCCAATATTTATAGTATCGAATGACTCAATTGCGAATGAATCCATTTTGTTGAAAAAGGGATTCTTCTTTTTTGAAGGAAAGTCGTTTTCCATTAATCAAAACCTAAATAAATCCACTAACCAAAAACTGCCCGATTTTGTTTTGAATCCAATTCCATCATACTCAAATATTATTGATTCAGAGGAAAATACAATAATAATTACAAACAAAAGTTTCTTAAATAAATTATCTTCCTACTCCGGTGAAATTCATAATACTGCAACAAAAGGAGCTTTTCGAAAAAAATGGTAACTTTCAATATTAATTCAATATTTTTTTCGGCAGAATAGAATTATATAATAACGAAAAATCAGAAGTTAATAAGTTATTTTGCCGGGTAATTTTAAAAACAAGGTTTTTATGAAAATAGTAATTGCAGGTGCAGGTGAAGTTGGAACACACTTGGCAAAAATGTTATCCGACGAATCACATGACATAGTATTACTTGATGATTCACCCGAAAAACTTTCAAAAATAAGTTCTCAGGTTGATTTAATGACAATCACTGGTTCTGCTCATTCATTTGAAGATCTAAAGAAGACAGGTCTTGCAAAAGCAGACCTTTTTATTGCCGTTACACCTTTTGAAGAGCGAAATGTATTTGCCTGTTCAATGGCATCATACCTTGGAGTAAGTCGCACAATCGCCCGCATAAACAATTCGGAATATCTGAAAGAAAGCTACAAGGCAAAATTAAAAAACATGGGTATTCATGAACTGATTTACCCTGAAAGTCTGGCAGCAAAGGAAATTGTTGCATCGGTTAAGCAAACTGTAACCCGACAGTTAATTGAATTTTCGAGCGGAAAGCTCATTTTGATGGGGATAAAAGTCCGTAAGAATGCAACCATACTGAACAAAACCCTGCAGGATCTAAAACTTGAAGATCATAACATTTCCGTTGTAGCTATTAACCGTGACAATGTTACAATTATTCCAAAGGGACATGATATGATTATGGACGGTGATATTGTATTTTTCGTATGCACACCATTTGAACAGCAACATATTTTCGATATTACAGGTAAAAAAGTTTTTGGAGTTCGAAATATTATGTTCTTAGGTGGCAGCAGAGTTGCGCAAAAGGCAGTAGAAAAATTAGGTGATAGTTATCGCATAAAAATAATTGAAATCAATCGGGAAAAATGTGAAAAAATTGCTGACAGATATAGCAAAGCACTCGTAATTAATGGCGACGGAAGGGATTTTAAACTTTTAAAAGACGAAGGGATTGACAAAATGGACGCCTTTGTTGCAACAACCGGAAATTCGGAAACAAATATATTGATGTGCCATTTAGCAAAATCGTTTGGAGTTCGCCGTACTGTGGCTGAAGTTGAAAACCTCGAGTTCATGGGACTTGCCGAAAAAATGGATATTGGAAGTGTTATCAATAAAAAATTGAACGCTGCCAGTTATATTTATAAATTTACGCTAAACGCAGCAATTTCGAAAGTCAAATGTCTAACTGCTTCGGATGCTGAAGTGTTTGAATTTATTGCCAAACACGATGCAAAAATTACAGATAAACCTTTAAAATATATTGATTTCCCTGAGGAAGCTGTTATCGGTGGTTATATCAGGGGCGAAAGCGGATACATTGCCAATGGTGACACATTAATTCAGGAAGGTGATAAAGTTGTTGTTTTTACATTGCCCGCAGGAATTAAGAAACTTGAAAAATTCTTTAAATAACAGCAGAAAGGTTTTCAATCAATGAATATCAAAATCATTTTTCGCGTTATTGGACTATTAATGTTTGTTGAAGGAGCATTTATGCTTTTTCCATTAATTATATCAATACTTTATGGCGAAAGTGATACAATGGGATTTGTAATATCTTCCGGAATTAATCTGCTTGCAGGCTCATTAATAATCTGGCTGACCAGAAACGCAAACAGGGATATTGGGAAACGCGAAGGTTTTATTATTGTTTCGCTCGTTTGGGTTATTTTTTCTGTTCTCGGCAGTTTACCTTATATTTTTACAGGTGCTATCCCCAATTATACTGATGCTTTTTTTGAAACCATGTCGGGTTTTTCAACTACAGGTTCATCAATTTTAAATGACATTGAATCTTTGACACATGGTATTCTGTTTTGGCGGAGTTTAACTCACTGGCTTGGTGGAATGGGAATAATTGTTCTTTCACTTGCTATTTTGCCTGTTTTTGGAATTGGTGGAATGCAGTTATATATTGCAGAAGTACCTGGCCCAACACCCGACAAGATAAGTCCTCGTATTAGACATACTGCCGCTACCATGTGGGTCATTTATCTGATTTTAACTATTGCCGAAACTTTTTTATTATGGATTGGCGAAATGCCTCTTTTCGATGCAGTTTGCCACTCTTTTGCCACAATGGCAACAGGGGGTTTTTCCACAAAACAGGCAAGTATTGCTTTTTGGCCATCACCATATATTCAGTATGTTATAATTCTTTTTATGTTTTTGGCCGGCACTAACTTCACACTAACCTATTTCACTATCAGGGGAAAATTTAAACCCATTCTAAAGGATGAAGAATTTAAATATTATGGTATCATAACTTTAGGATTTACCTTTTTAATTTTCATTGGGTTATTAATTTCAACCCAAACCGGTGTAGAAGAAGCTTTTCGTAATTCACTTTTTTGGGTTGTATCAATTATCACTACAACTGGTTTTGGAACGGTTGATTATTTACTGTGGAAACCAGTGTTAATCGCACTTATTTTTGCTCTTTTCTTTTTTGGAGGATCGGCGGGCTCTACAGGTGGGGGAATAAAAATTATGAGAATTGTACTTCTCTTTAAAAATGGTTATTACGAATTGAAAAGAATGGTTCATCCCAATGCGGTTATTCCATTAAAATTCAACAGACATTCGGTTGACTCAAAAATAATTACAAATGTTCTGGCATTTTTTGTACTGTATTTTATGATTTTCGGCGCCAGTACAGTATTTTTCATGTTGTTTGAACCTAATTTGGAGTCTGCAATGGGTGCAGTTGCTTCTTGCCTGGGGAATATCGGCCCCGGCTTAGGGTCAGTTGGCCCTGCTGAAAATTATGCACACATTCATCCTATTGGCAAATGGTTTCTTTCGTTTCTCATGCTTCTTGGCAGGCTTGAACTGTTTACAATCCTTGTGCTTTTTAGTCCTGCATTTTGGAAAGAATAACCGGAACTGATTCAAGATATCAAAAAACAAACAGATTTTTAGCAGATTAAAACTCCAGAATACCCTTCCCTTCGCGTATAACAGTAATTTCATCACCTGTACAATCAACAATCGTGGAAGGGATCAATTCACCAAAGCCGCCATCAATAACAATTTCAGCTATTTCCTGATATTTTTCATGAATCAATTCCGGGTCGGTGGTATATTCAATTATTTCATCATCGTCGTAAACAGATGTTGAAAGAATCGGATTACCAAGTTCCCTTACAATTTCACGGATAATGTTGTTATCAGGAACGCGGATACCTACGGTTTTTTTTACTTTAAAGTATTTTGGCAGATTATTATTCGCATCAAGAATAAAGGTAAACGGACCCGGCAGGTTTTTCTTCATCAATTTGAAAACTGAACTTGAAATAGGTTTTGTGTAATCGGAAATATGACTTAAGTCACTGCAAATGAACGAAAAATTATTTTTTTCAACTTTGACACCTTTTATCCGGGCAACTTTTTCAACAGCTTTTGCATTCGTAATATCACAACCTAACCCATACACCGTGTCGGTTGGATAAATAATTAAACCCCCTTTTCGCAAAACTTCCACAATTTTGAGAATCTCACGAAGGTTTGGATTTTCATTAAATAATTTTACCAACATATTATATTTACTTTTGCTGTCCAAAAGTACTTCTACTTTTCATCAGAAACAAAATTTTTATTTGCAATGCAAATTATTAACACATCCGATGGTTCTCACACGATTTATCTTCCCGAAATCGATGAACAATACCATTCAGTAAACGGGGCCGTTACCGAATCAAAATACGTGTATATCGAAAAAGGATTTAATTTTCACAAAGCTGAAAAACGCACTGTTTTCGAGATAGGTTTTGGAACCGGATTAAATTGTTTATTGACCGCATTAATGGCTGAAAAAGAAAAAAGAAAGACATTATATTTCTCTATAGAAAAATTTCCCCTTGCAAAAAGCATAACCAAACAACTCAACTTTGCACGGCAATCTTCAAAAGCAGAACAAGAACTTTTCGATAAAATCCACGATTGTAATTGGGAAGAGGTTGTCCATATTTCAGCATATTTCAGATTGAAAAAAATTAATGCTGATTTAACAAATTTTGATTTTGAAGGAATTGAAAAATTCGACATTATATATTACGATGCTTTTGGTCCAGACAAACAGCCCGAAATGTGGACTCCATTGATTTTTGATAAAATTTCAGCAGCAACAGCTCTAAATGGAATTTTGGTTACTTACAGCGCAAAAGGCAATGTCAGGAGACAATTAATGGCCAGCGGATTCGAAATGGAAAGACTTCAGGGACCACCCGGGAAAAATCAAATGTTAAGAGGAATAAAAAGAGAGGCAAAGATTTAATTGCCAAAAAATTACATTATATTCGCACGCTTTATTAAAAAAGTATAAATGACCGACAAAAAAATATCCGGCGAACTTGAGAATTTTAGTTATGCACTTGGTATGAGCATAGCCGGAAACCTTATACAAACAGGGGTTAAAACAGTAAATCCTGAGCTTTTTTTAAACGGCTTTAAAGACGTTTTCAAGGGTGAAGAAACAATGATTCATCCTGAAGAAGCCAATGCAATTCTTGAAGAATTTATTGGAAAATTAAACCAGAATAAAGGTGCTGGTAACCTTGAAGCAGGAATTAAATTTCTGGCTGAAAACAAAAAAAATCAAGGTGTCACTGAACTGCCGAGTGGATTACAATTTAAAGTGTTGACTGAAGGAAACGGGGAAATCCCAACATTAAACGATCAGGTAAAATGTCACTATCACGGGACTCTAATTGACGGAACAGTTTTCGATAGTTCGGTTGAACGTGGGCAACCTGCAGTATTTCCGGTTAACGGTGTAATTCAGGGTTGGGTTGAAGCACTTCAATTAATGTCAACCGGCTCTAAATGGAGATTATTTATTCCATCTGAACTAGCTTATGGAAGCAATGGCGCAGGAGGTGTAATAGGTCCAAACTCAGCACTTATTTTTGATGTGGAATTATTAAAAATTATTTAAATATCTTGACAATATGAAAAACAGTTTGATTTATGGGTTGGTTATCGTTTTAGCGCTAAGCGCTTCGTGCCAGCAGGGAGTTAAAACAGTAAAACTTGAATCGAATATCGATTCAGTTAGTTATGCAATTGGTGTATTGGTTGGTTCAAACAACCAAAAACAACTTGAAACGGCACCAGGTGGCAGCGAAATTAACAGAGAGGCAATGGCAGCAGCTTTCCGTGTATCATCGGTTGGCGAAGAAGCAGTTATGACTCCTGAAGAAGCAAATGAATTGGTTCGCAAATTTTTTGAAGGCGCTGGCGAAAGACAAGCACAAAAAAACCTTGAAGAAGGAAATGCTTTCCTCGAAAAAAATAAAGCAAATGAAGGCGTAACAACAACGGAAAGTGGGTTACAGTATGAAATTTTAACAGAAGGAACAGGTCCTAAACCTACTGCTGAAGACCAGGTTCGTGTAAATTATCATGGTACTTTAATTGATGGAAAGGTATTCGACAGTTCAGTTGACCGCGGTGAACCGGTAGTTTTTGGGGTTAGTCAGGTTATTCCAGGTTGGACAGAAGCATTACAGTTAATGCCTGTTGGTTCAAAATGGAAAATCTATATTCCTTCATCAATTGGTTATGGCGAACGTGGCGCCGGTGGTGATATTGGACCAAATGCTGCGCTTATTTTCGAAGTAGAATTACTCGAAATTGTGAATCCTGAAACAATGAAATAATAGTTAATAAGATTATTATAAAAACCCTTTGCAGATTTATTTTGCAAAGGGTTTCTTTTTTATTTTTAACCAGTTAAAAAAAACTGAACATTAAAAAAATCAAACTATGGCATTAAGTGTAAAAGGCCGGATTAATCAAATCTTAAAACCAGAAACAGGTGTTAGTAAAGCCGGTAAAGAATGGAGTAAACAAGAGTTTGTAATTGAAACTGAAGAGCAATTTCCAAGAAAAGTTTGCTTTACGTTGTTTGGAGATAAAACTTCGTTGATCAATGGATTATCAGCCGGAGAGGAAGTTGAGGTTGCGTTCAATTTAGAATCACGGGAATATAATGGAAAATGGTTCCACAATATCAATGCATGGAAAATTGATAAAGGATCTGCAAGTCAAAGCCCCGATGGTCCGCCAGAATACAGCATGACCGATATACCGCCTGAACCAGATGAAGATGCAGGTGATTTGCCTTTCTAAAATTCAGTTATTTCCAGTTTCCAATAAACAATAACAGGTTTTCAGGTGTGAGATGAAAACCTGATTCCAAATTGGTTATTGTTTATTGGAAGTTCTTAACTGGATTTTATTTTATATTGGAATATTGCTCTCTTGTAAAAACAGGGTTACCAGACTTTGATAAACGAGAATTAAAAGAATATCCTTCAGCATCAAAAGCAAGTAAATCAGAAGAATCAGAAATATTATTTTCAATAATAAAACGAGTCATTAATCCTCGGGCACGTTTGGCGAAAAATGAAATCATTGAATATTTTCCATTTTTAAATTCCTTAAAATCGGGAGTTACAATTTCAGCTTTCAGTTTTTTCCTGTCTATACTTTTAAAGTACTCATTTGATGCTAAATTGATTAGTTCTTTATTTCCTGATTCAGAAATTGCCTCATTTATTTTCTTTGTAATCAAAGGGTTCCAAAAGGAATATAAATCTTTCGATTTATAATATTTCAATTTAGTACCCATTTCCAAACGATAAGGCTGCATTAAATCGAGAGGCTTTAAAACTCCATATAAACCGGAAAGAATGCGCAATTTACTTTGAGCAAGTTCCAAATTTACTTTTGATAACGTTGTTGCATTTAAGCCTTGATAAACATCACCGTTAAAAGCCAAAATTGCCTGTTTTGCATTTTCTGGAGTGAATGGTAAATGCCATTCCTGGAAACGTTTAAAATTCAATTCACCTAAATCGGCTGAAATTCCCATTAAAGCCGAAAGTTTTTTTGGGCTGTAAGTTTTCAAACGTCCAATCAATTTTTCTGATTCATTTAAAAATTCAGGAACCGTAAAATCAGAAATTACGGGTTGGGTTTTAAAATCGAGCGATTTGGCGGGAGATATTACGATAAGCATTTTTAATCTATAAAATTATTTAAATATTTAAACACCACGTTGTAACGACAAAATTGCCTGTTGAATACCAGCTTTGTCCTGTTCAGATATACCTTCAGTTTTCAATGCCTGCTGATAAACTTTCAATGCCTCCCGGGTTTTTCCATCTTTCACGTAAATATCGGCTAAAAAGTTAACTGCAGTCAAATATGACGGATGCATTTTTAAAAGTTCGTTTAATGTTTTAATTGCTTCAGTTTTTTGATTATTTTGAACCTGATAAAATGCCAGAGTATATGCATATTTTGGCTCTTCAGGCTGATTTTCAGCGGCAACTTTTGCAAAACTTACTGCTACTTTTAAATCACGTGAAGCTGTAATTACACTTAAATTATAGGCAGCAACTGCCTGGTTTGGATTTGCACGGAGTGCAGTTCTTAATGCTTGTTCAGCCTCGCCCATCTTCCCCTGCTCGGCCAAAAGTAATCCTAAATTCAGGTTTGCAGCTTCGTTTTCAGGATCAACAACAAGTACTTTTTTCAAATTTTCTTCGGCCTTCACTGTATTGCCAACATAAGAATAAAGAACACTGCTGTTTATCAAAGGCATTAACGATTCAGGATACAAACGGGCTGCAGTCTCATACGATTCAAGTGCTTTGCTGGCATCGCCCTGGTTTTGATAAAATATGCCAAGATTGTAATGTGAACTCCAATCATCGGGGCGCGAAACCACCGACGTCAAATATTCCTGAGTTGCTTTTGTCACAACTTCACTCTGAGCAGGATTAAAATTCTCTTTTGGGAAAAGCGCCAGCGAACTAGCTGCAGAAATACGAACCAGGCGGATTTCATCGGTACACGCCTGAAGAAGGGCTGTTTTTGCCGCTGCACTGACATTTCCATTTAATTCCGCTGCTGCAGAAGCGCGCACAAGTGGCGATTTACTTTTCAATGCACTAATTAAAATTGGCCATTTTTGATCTTTACTGCAATTGCCTAATGTTCGAATAAATGATGCAGTTACAACTTCATTCAAATCTTCTTTTTCTATGTGTTCAAGTATTATATCTAAGTTCGTCCAATCGTTTAAACGTGCACTTTTTAATAATTGAGCCCATTTTATTGTTTCATCCTGATAGTTGCCATTTTTCCGCTTCTTCACAATATTATTTGCCCATTCAGCTGATTTATCTGTGTGGCACATATTGCACGCATTTGGCGAATCAAATAGGATTGTAGCCTCCGGCATCGGTGGCCTGAAAGAATGATCGCTTCGGTTCATATTTCCAAATACGGTTTTGGGCATGTGGCAATTAATGCAAACAGCACCCGGACTTCCGGCTTTGTGACCAGAATGTGCAACTACGTCAGCAACCCTTTCTGCATGACATTTTTTACAGGCATCGTTTGGGTTTTCCTTAAATCTGTCGCGACCACTGGAAGTATGACACATCACACAATGAAATTCACCGTTCTCGTTGCATACGTTCATCATCCAGCCTGTGTATGTGTAGTTTTCGCCCAGGTCGCGGCCATCTGGATAAAAATCAGCATTATTTAACACAGTTAAGTCGTAATTGTCGAAAAACTTTTCACCTGGCATATAACTCGCAGTAATTGGATGCATTTTCGCGTGGCACGGTGCGCATGACCAGTTGTGTTGTTCAGGTGTAAAAACTGATGTCGAAATCAATCCTAGTTCCTTTTGCACTTCTCCTTCTTTGGCATTTTTAAATATACGCACATGGTTACCACTTGGTCCGTGGCAGGTTTCGCAATTGATCCCGGGTTCGTTCCATGTTGAATTGTAAGAATCTGTCGCCAGGTCAAAATTTGTTTCCAATTGACTTACATGGCAACTGTAACACGATGAGTTGAAATTATACATCCTGTCTCTCCATGGAAGAGCCTGATCTGCCATTCCTTCAGGAAAATGCCGAAGGGCTGATTGAGGATTATTATACCAGGCTTTATCGTTCAAATTGTAAGCTAATGGAATAGTTTGCAGTTTCCCTTTTTCGAGAGGTGTGAGAAAATAATACACATTTTTTCCACCCAAAACCCAAACAACATCAAAGTTTTTTGTATTCCCACCGTCCGTTTCAATCATTGTAATAGTTGAATCGCCAATAGTAATTTTATAGGTTTTCCCTTCAAGAGAAAAAACTTCACTGTCGGTTAAATTTTCAGTTTTAACAAATTCCGCATTAACCGGCTGCATTGCTTTTCCATGATGCGAGGGTGACCATAAATCATAAAACTTCTCGTGGCATTCAATGCAACTTCCCGACCCAACATATTCGTTTTCCATATTTTGAGAATTTTCTCTTTTAGTGCATGAAACAGCTAAAAAAACAAAAACTCCCAACCACAAAACCCAGTTTTGATTATTCATAAATAAACATTTATCACCTACAAATATTGTAAAAATTTAGTAAAGAAAAAGTTTAAATGCCTATGCCCCAAGATCGGTTTTTATATCAACCTAATAATGAGTCAGATAATCTAAATTTCTATATTCAACACATTGCTGATTTAAAATTTATCATATAATATCAAACAGAAATAAAACTTCATTCTCTCCCCCTTTTGAGGAGTAAAAACTATTTTAGCAGAAATAAAATCAAAATTCATTATGAAAATCGGAATTCTACGTGAAAATAAAGTGCCAATCGACAAACGCGTTCCGTTAACACCTGTACAATGTATTGAAGTACAGCAAAAATTTCCAGGTGCACATATAACTGTTCAACCAAGTAAAGTGCGATGTTATACTGATACCGAATATTCCTCCATTGGAATACAGGTAAAAGAAGATTTAAGTGATTGTGATTTATTACTTGGAGTGAAAGAAGTCAGGATTGAAGATTTTATTGAAGGGAAAAAGTACATGAACTTTTCTCATGTTATAAAAAAACAATCATACAACCGAAAATTGTTGCAAACCGTACTAAAAAAAAATATACAATTGATTGATTATGAAGTTTTGACCAACAAAGAAGGAATCAGAATTATTGGGTTTGGCCGATTTGCCGGATTGGTTGGGGCATATAGCGGAATCAGAGCATTTGGTTTAAGAAACCGGTTGTACAATTTAAAGCCAGCCCACAACTGTGAAGATTTGGCTGAAATGTTTGAACAATTGGATTCAATTGAGTTGCCACCTATAAAAATTGCCTTAACCGGAAATGGTCGGGTTGCAAATGGTACGCTCGAAATCCTTAATCACATGAATATTACACAGGTGTCACCTGAAGAATTTATTGAAATGACAAATCCGGCATTTCCTGTATTTGCACAGTTGTTGCCCAACCATTATGTACGAAGAAAAAATGGTTATGAATTTGATTTGTTTCATTTTTTTACTCACCCGGAAGAATATGAAAATTCATTTATACCATTTGCTGAATCAACTGATTTATTGCTGGCATCAGCTTTTTGGGATCCCAAGGCTCCTGTTTTATTTAGTGCTGATGATATGAGAAAGACTTCGTTCCGTATTTCAGTAATTTCTGATATTACCTGTGATATTGAAGGTTCAATCCCATCCACAAAACGTGCATCGTCTATTGATGATCCATTTTATGATTATAATCCTGAAACAGAAGAACTTGAACCTGCATTTTCTTCAAAAAAAAATATAACCGTACAGGCAGTTGATAATTTGCCTTGTGAATTACCCAAAGATGCTTCACTCGACTTTGGACAGAACTTAATTGACAAAGTTTTCCCTGGTCTTTTCGGGGAAGATACTGATGGTATTATTGAAAGAGCAAGTATTACTAAAAACGGGAAACTGACTCAACGTTTTGAATATTTGCAGGATTTTGCTGATGGGTTGTAAAAAAAAGCCATCCGCTGCTAAACGAATGGCTTTTATAATACAGAATTGATTTATAAAAACATCTGTAAAACAATTACAAATGTGATTTATATTTTTAGTTTATCATCAGCACGTTTTGTTACTTTACTACCAATTAAAGCGTAGAATAACAAGTATGCCAAACCTCCAAACATTACCC
The DNA here is from genome assembly GCA_041739985.1 of Draconibacterium sp. Lineage (GTDB taxonomy): Bacteria > Bacteroidota > Bacteroidia > Bacteroidales > Prolixibacteraceae > Draconibacterium. The sequence goes on from JBGSMW010000048.1 coordinate 64,985, forward strand.
AATAACTTGGGATAAATCCGGCAACGTCGGCAATCCAGTTTTGAAGTAAAGGCAATAGACCTCCACCACAAACCATTACCATAAAAATACCAGAAGCTGCGGCCAAATATTTACCCAATCCTTCAACCGCCAGGTTGAAAATACCACCCCACATAATTGAAGTACACAAGCCTACCAACACCAAAAACATAGCGTTAATTGGCACTTGCGTCAACCCAAATGAAAGCATTCCTGTTGCAGTTCTTTGCATTACAGGTATTTCGACCATTGTTGAGGTTGGGAAGAATATTGCTGCAAGAACCAATACCATTCCAACAAATGAGGCTACTGATAACATAGTCTTACTTGAAACTTTACCTCCAATTGAAGCTCCAATTAACCTTCCCGCCAACATGAGCAACCAATATGTACCGGCAACAAATCCTGCAACAGTAGGACCAATTTCAGGAACGTCGGAAAGCCAGAAAATCATAGTTCCGGGAACCCCAACTTCAACACCTACATAAACAAAAATACCAACAGCGCCTAAGATAAAATGACGGAATTTCATTGCTCCTGACATTAAATCTTTCAATGGTTCTTTCGCATATTCAATACTCGGCTCAGGAATTTTTACGCCAAGCAGAACAAAGAAAACAAGTGCAAAGATTCCCATTGCAATGTACATTACCGGAAATATATCGGTAATTTGTGCTTTGGCTGCTTCTCCAATTAAAATACCAACAAATGCAGGAGTAATAGTAGCCATTACAGAGTTGAAAGAACCTCCAACCTGAATTAACTGGTTACCTTTGTTTCCTCCACCACCTAAGGTATTAAGCATTGGATTTACAACTGTATTTAACAATGTCATTGAAAAACCTGCAACAAATGCTCCTAAAAGATAAACAGCAAATGCAGTTTCCTGACTAACATGGCCAGAAAAAAACTGAATTCCGACACCAATAAATCCAACTGCAATTGCAATTAGTGCTGTCTTTTTATATCCAATTCTTTGTAAAAGAAGACCTCCGGGAATCCCCATAACTGCATATGCAATAAAGTTTGCAGCGTTACCTAACATCCCAAGGAAGTTACTGGCTCCAAACTGAGATTTTAACACCACACCCATTGGTGCAGCCAGATTGGTAACAAATGCGATCATACCAAAAAGTAAGATCATCATAATAATAGGTACCGTGTAATTTTGTTTTTTAGCTTCCATAAATAATTTTTAATTGATTTTAGTTGTGAAAATTTATTCTATTTAATAATTCATTTGGTTTATGTTATTGTCAACTGTCAAGGTAAAAATTGTTACAACTGTAGCATTTTGTAAGCAAAGATAAAATAACGTATCTAATAGTCATCTTTTATGCTTTCTTTTTTGTTGTACCAAAAATCTTTTCAGTTGAATCGACTTTAACTTCTTACAAATTAAGCTTTACTGCACCCTTTGCTCTTATAAACAACTTGTGGCATGTTCCTTTTCCATAAACATTTTCCAATATTTTCACATATTCGTCCAATTTATTTTGAGGAACAAAAGCCTGAATAGTACCTCCAAAACCTCCACCATGAACACGCCATGCACCGGTACCTTTTAAAATCATTTCACTAAGAGCAAGTGCCAAAGAAACTACCTGTTCATCTTTATGCACTACATCAAATATATTTTGATTATACATATATGAACTGTAACCCGAATCAACAACTAATTGAAGGAAGGTTTGAAAGTCGTTATTTTCAAGTGCCGCAACTTGTTCAACTACCCTTGCATTATCACCTTGAAAATGATATGCACGAAGAATTGCCCTGTCACCTGTTTTTTTGCGAATTTCAGGTATTTTTTCCACGATTTGTTCAAGGGTTACTTCTCTTAAAACCTTAGCTCCCAAAACAGCTGCTACAGATTTCATTTCAGTTGGCAACGATGCATATTCAGCCTGAGAAGCCGGATCATCATGTCCACCGCCAACATCGGTAATTACAAGCGCAAAACCGGTAGAAACAAAATCAAAATCAACTTCCTTCACAATTGGTTTAGACGGATCTTTAAAATCGATTGTAATTAACCCTCCCACTGAGCAAGCTGTTTGATCCATTAATCCACATGGTTTTCCAAAATAATTGTTTTCCGACCACTGACCGATTATTGCATTTTCAACAGCACTCATTTTACCATCGTTGAAAAGTTCATTTATAATAGCACCAACCAGAACTTCAAATGAAGCAGAAGAACTTAACCCGGAACCTTTTGGCACCCTGCCTTCAATGCAAGCATCGAAACCGCCAATTTTATAACCGCTTTCACTCATTTTTGCCGCAATACCTTTTACCAATGATTTAGAAGTGTAATACTCAGCTTCATTTGGTTTGAAATTGGTAAGTTCAACCTGGAATTCTGGATAACCCGCTGATTTTATACGGATTGTATTTGTTCCATTAGCTGCCGCAACGGCAATATTATCGAGATTGACAGCACCTGCCAAAACCCGGCCAAAGTTATGATCAGTATGGTTTCCACCAATTTCTGTTCGCCCGGGTGAGCTAAATAATTGTACATCATTTGCTCCAAATACTTTTTCAAAATCACTCATCAAACTTGCATACCTCTCTGATTGTTCTTTTAAAACCTTTGGATCAGTTCCATATAATTCTTTGAATAACGGATTATTTCCACCGTTAATTTTCTCAATTAAACTGCTAATTTTTGTCATAATCTTTTATTAATTCAATTTCATATTATCTTAAACTTTCTTACATTCTTTATTTTTCAGTATTGTGGAGCACTTTTTATACTGGTAGGTACTAGTTGGTACAAATATAAACTTTAAATGTATTTTCAAATATGGTAAAATGATGTTACAAAACAACTTTATCTTACAAACTATTTCGGATAATCAATTTCGATGGATTTCGAAAATGCCCTGCTTTTTTGTTTAAAACCATATTCGCCAGCGTTTTACCCATTTCAACGAAATCGGTTGAAATTGTTGTGATCCCACCTGCTACTATTTCTTTAAGTACAGTGTTATTAAATGAAACAATTCCGAATTTTTTCCCAAGTTTGTATTTGTATTCTTTTGCAATTTTCACAATTTCAACCAAATCGTTATCAGAAATCACAAAGTAGGCTTCATATAATTCAGGTCTCAATCCATCGAGTGATTTTACAACATGGTGGGAAAACCCGTTTTGATTGCAGAATCTTTCAAAACCTTTTACACGTTCAGCAGGTTCTTTTCCCCCTGTATTTACAAAAATAAGTTTTCTGTATTTCTTTAATAAAAAAAGTCCCTGATTTAAAGCATCAAAAAAATCATTTTCAAAATCCTGATACAGGGCTGGATACATTTTCAAATCGGGTTTTAACCGATCTAAAATAAACACCTTGTCTTTCGGTAGTTTTGAAAGTAAATGGCTCGTATTGTCAAAAGTAGCGGGCATAATAACGTACGACGTATAATTGCCGATACTCTCAAGAATAAGATTTTTAAATACTTTGAAGTTAAAATGGTGAAAATATATATCAACCACACCTTTTGATTTAAAACTGTTTATCAATGAATTATATAAATCTTCTTTAAAAGAATTTAATTCATCAAAAAGAACAAAAATATTCTCTTCACAGGTAATTTCTGTTGTAATAACATAATACCCTTTTCCTGGTTGACTGAAAAGTACTCCTCTGGCTTTCAATTCGGTAAAAGCAAACATTACCGTATCTCTGCTCAAATTTAAATCTGAACAAATCTGGTTTATTGATGGAACTTTATCTCCCTTTTTTAGTGTTTTCTTTTCAATTGCAAAAAGAACTGAATTGACTAATTGCCTGTACTTTGGAAGCGAGGATTTTTGATCAATATTAATTATGCGTTTTACCATTGGTTAGTTAGATTTTCACAAAAGTATAAAGATAATTGATTTCAAATGCATGTTTTAAAACACTACCAGTACCAACCAGTTCGCTTTTACTTTTTTTGCAACTTTGAATTTTTCATAAAACTAAATAAACATTCTATATGAAAATTGAATTAACATCTTTTGGTCATTTACTCGATGGCAGAGAAGTAAAACTTTTTACACTCACAAATGACAATAAATTAAAGGTAAAAATCACCAATTACGGTGCTATAATTACGAGTGTTGAAATGCCGGACAAAACAGGAAACATGGAAAATATAGTGTGTGGTTTTGATAAACTTGAAACATACATTAGTGATGAATATCTGGGAAGTTACCCCTATTTTGGCGCAATTATTGGCCGTTTTGGAAATCGAATTGCAAAAGGGCACCTTGAAATTGATGGAAAATTGTATAACATGGCAATTAATAACGGACCCAATCATTTACATGGAGGAAAAATTGGTTTCGACCGCAGGTTATTCGATGCTGAAACTTTTAAAAACGAAAAGGAAGTAGGTGTAAAATTAACTTATTTGAGCCCCGACATGGAAGAAAATTACCCCGGGAACATCAATGTAACCTGCCTTTACACATTAAATAACAAAAATGAACTGGGTATTGAATATTTGGCTGAAACGGATAAAACTACAGTAGTTAATTTAACCAACCACACTTACTTTAATTTAACCGCAGGGAAAGAAAACATTTTGAACCACGAACTGGAGTTAACAGCTACAAAAATGACTGAAATGGTTGACCAGATTCCAACAGGTAAAATTATTCCGGTAGCCGGCACACCTTTTGATTTTAACATTTCAAAAAAAATAAACCTCCGAATATCGGAAGTTCCAATGGGATACGATGACAATTTTGTTTTGGATAACGAATCGGGTGAGTTAAAATACATCGGGACTTTAAAAGAGACCAACAGCGGACGGAAAGTCGAAATTTTGACTACACAGCCCGGAATGCAGGTTTACACGGGTTACTGGAATCCGGAGTTAGATATTGATGGTAAGAAAAAATTTGGCAGTTTTTCCGGAATTGCACTTGAAACACAGCATTACCCTGATTCCGTGAATCAACCCGGCTTTCCGACTACTTTGTTGAAACCCGGTGAAAAATACAACGAAACAACAATATACAGGTTTATAACCGAATAATGAAAGTGCCCGAAAATCGGGCTCTTTTTTTGGTCCAAATTCAATTATCCGTTTTGCCATTTTTTTATGTAAGTTTGGTTTAACTTAAATTCCAATATTCATCATTATGAAAACTATAATCGAGCTTTTTGAAACTGCAAACACAAAATTTCCCGACAACATCTATTTATGGGAGAAAAAAAATGGTAAGTACGAGGGAACAACTTATAAAGAAACCCGTGAACAAGTATTAAACCTGGCGGCAGGTTTAATTGAACTAGGTTTTAAAAAAGGCGATCGTGCGGCATTGGTTGCCGATGGACGAAACGACTGGATAATCAGTGAACTAGGGATTTTGTATTCCGGTGGCATCAATGTGCCTCTTTCCATCAGGCTCGAAACCAACGAAGTAGCATTCAGGTTAAAACACAGCGGTTCAAAAATTATTTTTGTGTCAAAAAATCATGCAGAAAAAATTGAGGAAATTCGAGGTGAACTGCCCGATGTTGAAAAAGTGGTTTTTATCGATGGTAAAACAAATCCAAAGGAAAACGACATCAATTATATTGATTTATTGAATCGTGGAAAAGAATTGAGAAAAACAAATGCTGATACCTACGATTCAGTTTGGAAGAATATACAGCCAAACGATGTGGCGAATATTTCATACACCTCGGGCACAACTGCTGATCCAAAAGGGATTATGCTTTCACAACTGAATTATGCTGCAAATGTTGTTCAGTCAAATGGTTTACTGGATCTTCATTCACATTGGAAAACCCTGGCTATTCTGCCCTGGGATCATGCTTTTGCACACACAACTTGCCTGTATGTTTTTATGTACAAAGGAGCAAGCATTGCATCAGTTGAAATAGGAAATACTCCGCTCGAAACATTGAAAAACATCCCAAAGAATATTAAAGAAGTGCAGCCTCACATCATGATGAGTGTTCCGGCTTATTCAAAAACATTCAGAAAAAATATTGAAGCCGGCATCAGGGCAAAAGGTGAAACACTGTATAAAGTGTTTCAGTTTGCTTTGAGGGTAGCTTATAAATACAACGGAATAGGCACGGACAAAGGCAAAGGTTTTCGTGTTTTTTTAAAACCGCTGCTTTCCGTTTTTGATTCAATTCTATTTAAAAAAATACGCGAAGGATTTGGTGGCAACCTTATGTTTTTTATAGGTGGTGGAGCTATTCTAGACATAGAAATGCAAAAGTTTTTTTATGCAATTGGATTACCAATATGCCAGGGTTACGGACTAACAGAAGCTTCGCCGGTAATTTCATCAAATGTACCCACTTGTGTGAAATTTGGTTCATCGGGAAAACCAATTGATAACATGGAACTTAAAATTGTTGATAACGATGGCAAGATTTTACCCCAGGGTGAAAAAGGCGAAATTTGCATAAAAGGAGATAATGTGATGCTCGGTTATTGGAATAATCCAACATCAACTGCCGAAACCATTAAAAGTGGATGGCTCCACACCGGCGATATGGGTTATGTTGACAGTGAGGGATTTTTATATGTTTTAGGCCGGTTTAAAAGCCTTTTAATTGGAAATGACGGAGAAAAATACAGTCCGGAAGGAATTGAAGATGCCATTTTAATACATTCTCCCTACATTCAACAAATAATGCTGCATAACAACCAAAACCCATACACAGTTGGAATGGTGGTTCCTGATATGGAAGCTTTAAATCGTGAGTTGAAAAACCGGGGAATTGAGAAAGGAAGTGATTTAGCCAATTCCGAAATTTTAAAACTAATTCAAAGCGAAATCAACCAATTTAAAAAAGGAGGCAAATACGAAGGTATGTTTCCTGATCGATGGATTCCTGCTACAATTGCAGTACTTCCAATGACTTTTAATGCCGATAACAAGATGTTAAATGCGATGCTGAAAATGGTAAGAGGGAAAATAACTGAACACTATGGAAAAGAGCTCGAATTTCTATATACACCACAATCAAAAAATATTGAAAACGAAATGAATTTGGAAGCCATTAAAAAATGGAATTCTTAACTTTGCAGCTTTAATTCACAAAGTATGATTATTGAAACTTATTCTTATCCCCGGGCAGCGGTTATTGGAAACCCGTCTGACGGTTATTTTGGAAAAACCATTGCTTTTGTATTTTCCAACTTTGGAGCTAAAGTGCAACTTTATCAAACTCCTGAATTAGAGATAAAACCTCAACGTTTGGATATTACTTCATACAAAAATATGCAGACTTTGGTTGAGGATATTAATTATGCGGGATACTACGGAGGAATGCGCTTACTAAAAGGCATGATAAAAGTATTTTATGAGTATTGCATTAAAAACAATATTCATTTAGCAAGCAAAAATTTCACAATCCGTTACGATTCCAATATTCCGCTTCGATTGGGGCTTGCGGGCTCCAGTGCAATTTTAACAGCTTCGTTAAAAGCCATTTGTCTTTTCTACGAAGTTTATATTCCACCATCAATTTTCGCCAATCTGGTACTTTCAGTTGAAAAAAACGAATTGGGTATTTCTGCGGGATTGCAGGATCGTGTTGCTCAGGCCTTTGAAAAACCAATTTTCATGGATTTTAACAAAGACATTATGGCTAAACAGGGATTTGGCAACTATAAGGTTTTAAAAACAACCAATTTCCCGAATTTTTATATCGCTTTTCGAAAGAACCTTTCTGAAGGAACTGAAGTTGTTCATAATAATTTAAAGGCCCGCTTTGATATTGGAGAAGAAAAAGTACTTCGGGCAATGGAACGATGGGCACAAATAACCGAGGAATTTAAAACTGCACTTGATCAAAATAATTACCAAACGATGCACGATCTGATAAATGAAAATTTTGATTTGCGTCATTCTCTAATCCCAATCAGTAAAGGAAACATTGAAATGGTGGAACTGGCACGATCGGTTGGTGCAAGCGCCAAGTTTACCGGATCAGGTGGTGCAATAATTGGCACTTATAAAGACGAATTAACTTTCAGCAAACTACAGGATGCACTGAGCAATAACGATATTGAAGTTATAAAACCAAACATAGTTAACAAATAAGAAAATGATAAAAAAAGCAGTAATTCCAGCGGCTGGTTATGGCACTCGTTTTTTACCAGCTACAAAATCATCACCAAAGGAAATGATTCCGATAATAGATACGCCCGTTATTCAATATGTAGTTGAAGAGGCTGTAGCTAGTGGCATCACTGATATTTTAATGATTATTGGTAAAGGCAAACGTGCGATTGAAGAACACTTCGACAGAAGTCCAATTCTGGAAGAAACTCTGCTTAAAAAGCACAATTTACAAATGCTGGATAAAATCCGTTCCATTTCGAATATGGCAAATATTCATTTCGTATGGCAAAAAGAGATGAACGGTTTGGGAGATGCTATTCTTCATGCTCGATACCATGTTGGTAACGAGCCCTTTGCTATTTTACTTGGCGACACTCTTGTTCAAGGTGAAGGTGGACCGATAACAAAGCAATTGATTGATGTTTATAATGAACATGGAGGTTCGGTTGTTGCCCTGGAGCAGGTTAAGCCTGAATTGGTTAGCCGATATGGAATTATAGATGGAACTGCGTTATCAGAAAATGTTTATAAGGCCAACGACTGGATTGAAAAACCAAGCATTGAAGAGGCTCCGTCGAACCTGGCAATTGCAAGTCGCTATATTTTCACACCGGAAATCTTTGATTATCTGGAAAAAACCAAGCCGGGAAAAAACGGAGAAATTCAATTAACCGATGCCATGCGGGAAATGGTAAAATACCATCCGATGTTTGGCATGAAATTCAAAGGGAAACGTTATGATATTGGAGATAAAATGGGCTTCTTAAAAACTAATATTGAATTTGGATTAAAAGATCCTGAAATTTCCGAATCACTGAAAATCTGGATAAAGGAATTTGCCCAAAACCTTTGATTGGTAGCAGTTTTTATTATTTAACTTTTAAGTTCTTCATTTTGCCCGTCTATTTTTATATTTTTGTACCCGAAAATCTACGGGGCTGATTGGTTTTGACAGCGGGTAGAAGAGGCAGGTAAGCATGCAAGGTTTGGATTGTTGACCTTTTAAAATAATAATCAAAACACAATTGGCGAAAATAACTACGCTCTTGCTGCGTAACCGAATTAAGTAAGTTACCTTTATTCCGAAACAAGGTTTTGGAACGAGACATCGCCCGGATGCTAAGCTTTGAAGCGGTCCGATCAGGCGGTGCAAGAAAATCGAAGCTAGTTTAAGTGAGGCTCTGGCACTTTTTCGAAAATAAAAGAGATAAGGTAAACATTGGTGGCCCTGATCCGGTGTTTATTCGAAAAACAAGTCTGGGGATAAGCATGTAGAAAGCTTGTTGCTTCCTCGTTTGGACGCGGGTTCGACTCCCGCCAGCTCCACTTTTAAAATCAATAATAAACTGAAAACGAATACTTTAAACGTGTTCGTTTTTCTTTTTAGTAAACATTTAGTCAACCAATCGAAAATAAGGTGTTTTTCAGGTTATTTTTAATGTTTAAATTTAATTGTTATTCTTTTGCCGGAATAACAACATTTGAACACAAAAAAAGGGGTGACAATTGGCCGCCCCTTTTTGATTTTTGATAATCTTAATCCATGAAAAAAATTATTGAATCGCTATTCAATTTTATTTTTACACAACCGGAAGATTTAAAAGAAGATGAAAAAACTCCTATTTGGCAAATGGCTTTGATTTTAGTTATTATTGGTTTGATGGTTTTGGTTCTTTATCTGGCTGAAAAGTAGGAATTTTATAATTGTTGTCGTAAATTGTACTCAACCATAATATTGCTGATATATCCTTAACTCTATGGATATACAAATGTTAGTGGCAAACAAAATTAAGCTCTAACTATGATTAAACAATTAGCTCTCTTTTTTTCAGTATATGTTATTATACTGACAATTATATATTTTTCTACGATAGGTAACGAATTTACTCCTTCGTCATTCAAAAAATATGCAATGATAGTAACTCCGATATATTTGCTCTTATTTATATTATTTATCTACTTTAAACCAAAGAAAAATGAAAAATAAATTTCTAATCTCGCTGCTATTCCTGATTATTAGTTCACCTTCATACTCTCAAAATGAAAATCTCTTTTTCAGTTCGTTGAATGGTTTGAACCGTTTAACAGATTCTGTATTAAAACTTTGGGAATCTTTTGAAAATCTTGATAATAACATTAATCGAGACAAAATCGAAGTAATGACCATATCGCTGCATAAAGATGTTACCAATTTAATAATAGCAAAAAGAAGTATTCTAAACAAAATAAAAAATCAATCAACCAATGATGTCGATTTTGGAGATGAAATTGATGAATTAGAAAAGTCAACAAAACAATTACAAGCGACTTTAAGAAAATATGATGATTTAATTGCTGCTGTTGGTATGGATGCACAAATATTATCCTCAGATTTAAATATTGAATTCGCGAGTAAATTAGATAATCTTAAAAACTTACAAAACTTACTTCCAAATAATAATGAACGAAAAGAAGTTTTTATTACTTATCTCGAAAGTGGAATAAATATTTTAAATGGAACGAAATTATTATTGGAAAGATTTAACCAATAATTGTTTGCCATTAATAGGAAATCGCAAGAAACTACAATTTCATTCAAAACGAAAATATAATGACACTAACAAATTTTGGAATTTGGGAAATTCTTACAGTCATATCTGTAATTTGTTTAATTATATTTTGGCGAGGTAAAAATGCCGTGTGGGGAGGTTTGACATTAGGAGTGTTTATCGGACTTGTAATTGCATTAATATATTTATTCAAAGGAGATGGATTTATCTGGAAAATTGTTGGTAAGGGACTTGTGATCGGCACTTTGGCTGGCACTGTATCTGAATTAATGGGAAGTATTGGCGATCGACTTAAAAACAAACAACGCCTTTAAAATCAAACATGAAATGGATTTGTAACAGTTAAACGAGATTGTTTTAATTTATAATATCCTTTCCTTAATTTTTTAGTCTTTGGGTTGATAACCTTTACAAACAAATTTTTTCTTTTTTTCTTTACATCGTTGGCAAGAATCCGGTTTACTTTTCTTTTTAAATTTTCAAAGTCTGTTTCGATATCATTAGAAAATAGATTATTGTTGAGATTGCAGATATGTAAAGCAATGTGTTTGACGTGTAGTCCTTGTGTTTTTACCTTTTTGTCGGACAGAATGAGATATATTGATTCTCTGATATTCAAAATAGATTTTTTTATTTAAAGTTACTTTCTATTTTGATTTGAAATAACTAATTCTCTTGATTTTTGCTGAATATTTTCATGTTCAATTTCTTTTATTTGTTTTCAGAAATGAATTTGTTTTGAAGTGGCGGGGATGGGTTTTATAAAACGGTTTTTGGTTTTAGTTTTCCTTGAAAAAACAAGGTATAAGCTTCATATATTCGAAATGGTAACACTAAAATTTTTGAATTTTTCAGCTATTATATTATATAATATAATAATATTCTATTATAATAATTTTATATATAGAGAAAATTGAAATATTGGATTTTGTGAAAGGGGTAACTCAACTTAATTTTTTGTGTGTGTAATCCAGTTATTGAGATTTAATATTTTTAGATTCTTTTCCCGAATAAAAAATAGAAACAATTAGCAATATTGCCCAAATTACGTCAATAACATTCCAAATTGTACGTCCCAAAGCAATTTTGAATAATGGATTGATAAGTATAGCCGAAGCAAGCCAGGCAATGAAATAGAAATCATTCTTTTTGTATTGATTGTAAGCCAGTATTGCAAAACCAACCATTCCAACGAACCGGACAATCTGGAAATAACCATATTGCCAATCGAACAAACAGCCAATGAACAGGATTGCAAGTACGATTTTAATGATTGTTTCTGAATTTTTCATCCCTATTTTTTTCTTATAAAATGTACCATAATTCTATTCTACATCAAATCGCTATCTGGAAAAATCAATGTCTTAATATTACTGTTCTATTTCTTTCTGAAAGTCCAAATCATAGTTCAAAAATAGTGTTCGATATCATCTAATTTTTTCATAAACATCATCAAGAGACCAAATCACATCTTGAATTTTATTACTTAAATTGCTTTCAACATCGTCTAATTTTTCATTAACATTTTCAAGATCCCCACTTAACCACCTAATTCTTTTTTCTAAATTACTAATATCATTTTGTTGTTTAAGTACAAGGATGATTAAAAGAATTAATAACCCAAAAGAAATGATTTGTAAACGTGCCAATAGCCAACTTTTGATTTTAATGAATTTATTTTTCATAATAAGTTGTTATTATTTTGAATAATTAGTTTATTTAATATTCTGTAATGGATACAGAATAATTATCAATATTCTTATATATCTTTTTTATTTCATAAACTGAGCGAGAAGATTTAGAGGAAATTCCAATCACTTTTGAATCTTTGTCAACAATATTGGTCCAGTCTTCAATTTCGAGACCAAATAAGTAAAATCCAAAGGAATCATAAAAAGTGATATTAAATGATTTAATTAATTTTCTTTCATCACCGAACTTGGCATTAAAAATATATTCAATTCTATTATCTAAAATTCGAGTTGTTAAATCACAATTAATTTCATAGACTGTGATTGATTTTCCCCAATCAATTGGTTCAGCGAATCTTTTGTTTAATGCCAAACTTGTTTGGAATAATATTAATGGAGTTATTATAAGAATAACAAATGAGATAATAGATAAAATTAGTAAACTTCTTCCTTGCTTTTTGTCTAATATCTCTTCTTTGAAAAACCCCAAACGAGTTATGATTAAATAATGAAATAAAGAATAAATAGGGATTAATAGTAAAAATGAGTATAGCCATTCTTTCTCGTCAATTGTATAAATAACAAGTACCACAATAAGGGCTAAAACAACAAGAAATGAAATGATTCCTAAAATTCGAGTGTAAATTTTCATAATTTGTAAATTTAATTGATGAACTTAATAATTTCAATTTTTACGTATCAGATGATTATTATTACATTCACTATAATTTTCCATACTCAGATAAACCTTTCATCATTTCTTGATTTTAATATTCGTTAAGGCAGAAAGTTAATGACCGCTAACAATAAGCATAAGTGCCGGGATTTTGGTGGTGCGTTGGCTTTGTGAGGCTCTCGCATTTATACAATGTTGTACGCATGTCTTTTGTTTGTTTTTTAGTTTTTTAGGTGCTTTAAATGTAATCATTATTTGTTTTCAATGACTTAATCAAACTAAAAAGGGCTACTTAATAACTACCCTTTTAAATTAACTCCACCCGACAATTACTACTAAGTGTATTGCTCAATTTTTTAACGAATTTATGGTTTGTTGGAAAAACTAAAATTCTTCCAATTTCCTTATTGCTTCTTCTTTTGTGAGATAAGTCCAAGCCCAAATTCCAAAAGCTTTTGAAGTCGGGTAACTGACACATCCATATCGGGCATTTTCACGTTTTCTAAACACTTCAAAGTAAATAGTACCCTCAGCTTCTACTGTGTACAAAAACGCTGTATCGGTGACCTCTAATTGGGTAAATAGGAATCCTCGGACTTCGCCCCTGCCAGTGAATTGTCTTGGTAGTTGTTTAATATCAGATTGTATTTCCATTTCTTAAATCTAAATTAACTGTTTACTAATTCAAGTTTTTCCTTTTTAACCATTTCAGCCATCGGCCAAAGTTTAAAACCTTTTCTCGCAATATTTATATAACTTTTCTTTGTGTTGTTGCGTGGATTGTTTTTCGGGTTCCGGTCTCTATTTCTGATTTGATGATAAATTTCAGCAAAATAATTTTTCATCGGTTCGCTACGGTGTTTGTTCAACCATTTTTGAGTTAACAGAATTTCAAGTTCGTTTTTATATGTTTCGGGTTCGTTTTCATAATACCATTGAATTGATTTGTCAGATAAATACTTTGTTCCCTTTCGTTGGTTGTATATCTGTAAACCTGTTACTATACATTGTGGAACGAATTGACTTTGTATTGTAGTGTTAATTCGTTCCGTTTTATCACAATTAGCGGTTTCAGCAAAGTGGTTAATTCGTTCCGGTGTGGTGGTTTGCAAAGTGGTTAATTCGTTCCACTTTTCAATAATAAGTTTCTTTAATTCCGATTTGATTTTTTCGCCGCCTGTGAGTTCTTTAAACCGTTTTATTTTGCGGTTTTTAGTTGAACGTGGCATAATATTCCAATATTCAGGATAACGCCCTTGAATAAATAAATCATGGTCTTTTGGGTTCGTGGTTGTGTCAGGGGTGTTTGCATCATAAAACAGAATATCATTTAATACACTTAAAAGTAAATTTAATAACCTGTTGTATGTTTCCAGCTTGCAAAGGTCTGCAAGTGTTAAACTGAATTTCTGTTCTTTCTTTTTGCCCCGGTCGGGTGCTAACAGTTCCATTCGTTTAACTTTTATTTCAAACCTCAATAAATGTTGCGACAAATTGTACTGAAGTGATTTATTGTAAATCTTTATATCGAATTGCGAAGTTCGACAAACACGGCCAAAACCTTTGCCCTCAACTGGTAGCGGTTCAAATGATTTGTGTTTATAAATAATAGTCCCTTTTATTATTTCTGTGGGGTCGCACCAAACAGGAATATTTAAACCAATTTCAACAAAGTTTAAATCAGAATTTTCCGGCTGAAATTCAAATTTGTTAACCAGTTCTTTAATTGCTTCCTGTATTTGATTTAAATAAAAATCCTGCCAGTTCATGCCATTAAACCAGTATTTATGTAAACTACCTTTTAATCCTGAATTTTCGCCCTTTACAATGAATTGCAGCCCGTTGTAATATGCTATTTGCGGCCTGTTTAACACTTCGCCGGTCTTTTCAATGATGGATAGCGGAAATATTAAACGTTCGTTATTCAGCAGTTTTTCAGCTTTAACGGCCAAACGGTGTATTTTGATAAAATCAATCATTTAAAAATTGATTGGCTTTAATACCTGTTCAACTTCAGCACGTTTGTAATATACCCTGCCTGCAATGCCATAGGCCTTTATTTTGCCCTTTTTAGTCCAGTTATGTACTGTTGAAAGGTCTACATCCAGCATCTCTTTAACCTGTTGCCGTGTTAAATATTCTGTGGGTTGCTTTGGTTGAAATTCTGCTTTGAGTTTTTCGAGTTCCGATTTTACACCCGAAATAATCATTTCCTGAAACTGTTCAGGGCTGATTTGAATAAATTGTAATGTACTTGTTTGCATGGTATCAGTTATTAAAATTAAACTGATACAAAGTTCAGGGGGGTGCTGTACTCTGAAAAGTACAGAATTGTACTATTTTCAGTACTGTGATTTATTCAATTGAAATTGAAGTTTTGCCATTGAATATAGTCTGTTTCTGTTGGTTGTTTTTACCCTATCTAATTGTTTCCAATAGCCCTCAAAATCAAAGTTTAACTTTTCAAGTAACCATTCGGCAAATTGTGTTGGTGTTATTTTATACATCAATTTATCTTCAATCATTTTCCAGTAAGCAAAACAGAGATCAGCTTTAATATCTTTTGCATTGTCTTTCCAATATTCAAACAATTGCCAACATTTACCATTTGGGAAAATTCGCTGGTGTGGGTTTTCGGGTTCTTCAATATTTTGTTTTTCTGGTTGACTTTTTTGCAGGTTTAGTATTAAACTTTTTATGTATTCCTCTTTTCTAATTTGTGTGTAATCAATTTTTTTTTTCAATTCATTGGATAAAAAACTAAGAGGCAAATTAAATTTATATAAAAAAGGGAACGAAAAAACAGCATACTTAGGTCTTGGTTTATTTTGTAAAAAGAAATCTCTTTCAAGTGATTGTAATGTTCTAAATTCCTTATAACTACCTTTTAATATTTCCAATTCATTTTCATAAAAAGACAAATTATTGGCATCATCGAATTTTAGTAAAAAAAATTTTTTCCTTTCATCAATTGTCTTTTCATAAACTTCAAATCGACAAAATTGCCAAAAAAAGACATCATTTATACTTATTTGATATAGTAATCCAAAATCGGATTCAAATTCGTTTTTATAAAAAGAAATATGTTTATCATTATAAAAAGTGATTTTATTTTCTTGACAGTAAAAAATAGTATTAGCATTTTCATTTAACCGGATAAATATTTTTTCAGATTCGGAAAGTTCATTTTTTGCCATTTGAACACATTTTAATCGTTGCCAATATTATTAGTTTGCCTGTTTAAGTAATTGCATTTGCGGTTCTTTTTTATTCATTTGCGCTTGTTTCATGTAATATTCAAGAAACTGAATTGCGCTGTCATCTTCTGATTTTCCGATATATTCTAAAAATTGAGATTCAGTTGTGTGGCCTGTGATACTCATAATTAAAGGCGTTGGCATATTCCCATAAAAGTTAGTAGCAAAAGAACGGCGGCAAACGTGCGAAGTAATTAAATCATGTTTCGGGAATGTTCCAAGCTGTTTACGCCATTTATGTTCTCCTTTTTTAATGGTTTCGTTTCCCTCATCCAAATCAACCAATATTGCGCCCTCCGTGGGTTCGTTTAGCCCGGCCAATTTACAAAGGTCTTTCAAATGATTGTTAAACTTTTGCGCTGAAATTTTCGATGGAAATTCGCCTTTGTTACGGCTTAATATCTCCTTTGTTTCAGGTAGTACCGGAATTGAAACACGTTTGTTGGTTTTAACCTGTTTCAGTTCAATCAATTCAACTTCGCCCCGTTTAACAATATTTTCTTTTGTCATTTTTAGCAAATCACTAACACGTTGCCCGGTGTAACAACCAATCATTAACCAGTTTTTAGCGTTTTCAAGTGCAGGTCTTAGGAAAACCGTTTTATCAATCTTTTCAAGTTCATCAACCGATAAAAAAACTTTGGCGGCTTCTTCTGTATAACCTTTAATTTGTTTTAACTGTTCGTGTGTTTCTATTCCATTGTTTTTAGCATCAAAACAAACCGTTTTTAGAAACTTAATGTAACGCCCTGCCGAATTGTTATTCAGTTTGTCAACATTCCGTAAATACGTGATTAAATCGTTTCTGAACTTTGTATTTATATCTTTTACATAAAACTGTTTCTTTTTGAATTTCTCAAAATCTTCAATTTTATGTTTTAACGTAGTATATTTCTGAACAGTCCCTCGCGAAACTCCTTGTTTATTGTTTGGCCGTTCTTTAAATGGTAAATTCTCAATATAACTTTGAATGTAGTTTGTCAATCTGTCAATATCAGTTTTTTTCGGTTTGTTGGTAATGTTATCAATTTGAAGTTGCAGCCAATCACCGGTAATTTCTTCACCGGATGAGGTTGCAGCATTTAAACGGTTTTCAATCTCAGTTGAAAGTTTTTTCAAGTCAATTTTTAACTGTTTGTTTTCGACATCGTTTTGTTTTGGCAAACTGGTTTCAGTACTCCAGTTACTCGGATTAATGATATAACCTGTTTTTCTTTTATAAACGTTTTTCCTGTCGATAGATAAACGAACGTAAATATTTGCCGGATTGTTTGAACTTTGAAGTAAAAAGGTAGTTGTTGCCATAACTTTTGATTTTTGAACACAATACAAATGTAATAAATAAAAATAACTTAGTCAACCGTTAGTCAACCGTTTTACTATCTTATTACATATCATTCCATTTCATTCAATATCTTCTATTACCTGAAAACATAGTAAAATAGCGGAATATGGGACAATTTAGAAGTATTTTCAAGTGGTAAAAAATATGTAAAAAATGATAGTTTCTGTTCCCGCCAGCTCCACTGAATTTACATAACAATTGATAATCAATTGGTTGTATTTATTATTTGTTGCTTTTTGAGTTTATTTTTCGATTGAAATGACTTAACACTACCAATGCCAGTTGCCAATCCGGCGAAACAGTTAATCCGAATACAAACAATATGTATTCTGAGTTTATTTTGCTTTACTTAATCCATGGGCTATTTATAAATTAATCTAAAATTTATGAAATTGTTTGGTTGCTGCTACGACAGAAGTCGAACGATTTTGTTGATAGCTATTGTTTTACGATTCCCTTAGCCCATTCATTGCCTGCTTTTATCAGATTTCGTAATGAATGTTTGATTATCCATTTCCTTTCGTTGCTTATTTTTTCGGTATTCCAATCTTCAATGACTTGCATCCCTATTTCAAAATTATCCCTGAATATATCATTTAAGCAATTTGCCACTGATTTTTGAACATATTTCGAGTTATCGTCCTTCAGGTTGTTCAAAATCGGAATTATTGGTCGCGGGTCATTAATAAATATATCCAGTTTTTTTGCCCACGGAAGCCTTGGCCTTACTCCCTCACTTGATAATCTTCTTACGTGTTTATTCTTATTCCCTGACCAGATAAACATTTGTTGAATCGTTTTTTCAATATCCTTTTCTAAAAATGGTCTGATGGTATATTCACCTGTGTTTCTTTTTGTGATTTCCTCTATGGCAATCATCGATTTATCAAAATCATTCAGGCCGTATTTTTCCACATACTTTGCTATAGGCATAATCCAATAAAAATCGGTAAACATTCCTGTTTCGTTCTTGTTTTCGGGTCCTAAAATATTTGTCAGTATTGAAATTCCACTTAAAAAGTCCTCCCTAAGATAGCAATAGAGCTCATCGGCAATAATTTCAACCCTGTCTTTCAATTCTAAACTTTCGACTTTGGCTTCTATGCTGCGCACAAAGTCGTTTTTCTGAAACTTTGGTTCAATTTGCAAAATCTTATTGGCCAAAAGCTCCGCAAGTTCTTTATCAAACCAATATTTTAGTTTCTTATATGTCAAGTTTTAATAATATTTCCTGTATTGCGGATCTAAACTGATTATTGTCAGTTATTCCATTATGTCCCTGGCCATCCAGCGTAATTAGATTATCTGATTTTTTCATTAATCCTTTTAGTTTGACAGAAGAATTATAATAAATCACCTCATCCTGATTTCCATGAAAAATAATAACGGGCATTTTACAATCAGTTATAAATTTATTGGTTTCGAATTTGTATTTTAAAATAATAGTTGGAATAATTGGAAAGGTATGTTTCATTAAGTCAGTTAAACTATAATATGGGGCTAGCAGAATTAATAATCTTGGGTTATTTACTGAAGCAATTTTTGCAGCTAGCCCCGTTCCGATTGAATATCCCAAAACTATAATTTTACTTTCATCGTATTTTGACTTCAATTCATCATAAACCGTTTGCAAATCCTGATACAATACTTCCTCATTAGTAATCTCACCTCCACTTTTCCCATAACCCCGATAATCCAATATATAAAGGTCGTAATTTAAATCGGTAAAAGTTTTTGCAACTTCTCCCCAGGTTCGCAATGAACCGGCATTACCGTGTAAATAAAAAATTAATCCTTTTGAGTTTTCGGCCTTAAATAATAGCCCATTCAATATTGTATTGTCGTTTGTTTTTACATTAATTTCTTCAAATTCCCGGTTAAAAGTAAATTCAAAATTTTTGTCTAATTTTTCAGGGAGGAAAATAATTTTTTCCTGAAAAAAGTATAATAGTCCACAAATTGTAATGTAGATAATCAGTAGTATTTTCAAAATTTGCAATATAGTTTTCTTCATAGTTACCAGGTTACTTAAACTTTTGGCACTGATCAAAAAACAAACGCTTATTTTACCAGGTTCTTAAAAGCTGATCCAAAAATTAAATAACTGGTATTTCCACCAATTGTACCTTCGTTTTGTCCCCACAGAAAAGGCCAGTCATCGTAGTTTTCAAAGTGGTCGGGTTGCCTGAATAAGATACCCGGAGCAACATTGCCTGGAATAAATGAGAAATCGGCCCTGTTATTACCATAAAAAACTGCTTTGGGACGAGCAGCGCCCACCGTTGCCACTAACGAATAATTGTGATATGGATGACAGCCAAACAGCCAGTTGGTGGTTTTAAAAGCATGGCTGGCGTCGATAATATCAGGGAAATGTTTGTTGGCAAAGCAAATGGTGGTGCCAAAACTCACCACGTCTCCGCCACCTGCCCAGTTACGAAGGCCAATGGGCACTCCGTAGGGATTATTCTTTTCAAGCTCGTCGATGTATTCTTTGTACTTAACAACATACGGACGGAGCTTTTCTTTGAAGGTTGCGTCCATGTGCGGTATGCCATGGATTGCCGTCAAAATGACGAAACTGACATTGCTCTCGAGAGCAGGCCACAAAAGTTCCTGATATTTATCGGCATATTGTTGCTCCCCGGTTGAAATGTAGAGTTGAAGATTGGTGGAAATATCTGCTCCCCTGCCAAAGCCACGGTTATTCTGTGGCTGGTTGGCAAGGATTTCAGTTGCTTCTTTTAAAAGCCTTTTTGACTGTTGCAGTGCTCTTGCCGAAAGATCGTCGTTATATCCCTTTAACGCCCGGCTTGTTGCTGCAAACATGGTTGCTGCCCTGAGATCGAGACCGGCATTACGGCTTGTAAATGCCCACATATCATCCTTAACTCCGCTCGACCGTCCGTCAGGCGCTACTTCGTGAGGGCCAAGATTCGGATTATAAGGAAGGCCGTCGGTAATTGAGACTGCGTCACCAAGGTGATGGTAATTATCGAGAACAGAATTGGAGAGCGTTTGTGCCATGTGGCCTATAATCTCTGCTTGAGCTACAAGGTTCATTGTTCCATGTTCGATGAACTGCAACACATCTGGCGTTCCATCCGGACGGTGAAGATCAACATAACGTTGCTGCTGATCAACAAAAGTCTGATCGCGCAAAGGTTTGAAATATTCCCATGTCTGAACAAAGTTTTGTACTACGCCAATGTTTGCTCCTGTTTCAATATCAAAATCTCCGGCATCGAAGAAACCGCCAACGTTTAATCCGGGAATTAATTCCATCCCCTTAAATTTGGTATCGGTTGTTGGTCCTTGTCTGTGCATGTCGAAATGATCGGTATTTGGTGGGGCCTGAAGATAACCTTCCTTAAAAGGCTCGCCGTGCCACACCCTGTAACCCTCGTTTACGAACATGTGATTCATGTGTATTGGAATCCAAATATCGCTTGTGGCATCGGTAATTTTATCGTAAACGCTGCTTTCAATTAAGAAGTTATTGGTTTTAAAATCACCATACTGAATATAGTATATACCGGGGGTGTTAACCGAAGAAAAATCGAATTTTACATAGTGGTATTTGTAATAGTCACCCCAGGGAACGATATTGCCGCTGAATACTTCGGTAGATTTGCCATCGTCGCCAATTTTATGTATCGATGCTTTTGCAAGCGGTTTGTCTTTCTTGTCGAGTTCAATTACAGAAACTTTTGGTTGCGATGGAAGGTAGCCCACTTGGGAGAAACCGATATTTGGCTCTCTTACCCAACCGTTAATGGCATTTGGTTCAATAGTCCAGGTTAAAACCTTGCCTGTTTTTCCTGCCGGAAATAAACTGCGAACAACAAACCAGCCATTTTGTGCCAGCATACGGCCATCGAAAAGCATCAAATCGGCATCGTGCGAAGTTATTTTTATCAAACGTTCGGGTTCATCGGGTGCCATAAGAATTGTACGCCCGGTTTCGAGCGGAAGCGGATCGATAAAACTGCCGGACCCTCTGTCGTCGGAAGTTACATATCCCTTAAATTGCTTTAGTTTTTCACTATTAGGTTTCGTGATTGTGTTACCTACAACATATCGCGGGAATCGATTGAAACGCCCGTCCATCAGATAGGTCTTTGCCCAATATTGCGAGGGCAGAAACTCAAGATTAAATCCGGCGCTCCCTTCAAGTGCCTTTGGAACGGGTTTATCAAGGTAAACAGATATCTCAACACCTTTACCCTTAGCCGTTACAACCACCCGCGACTCAAAATCGTAATCTTCATATCTTAATATAGACTCAATGGTATTCGTTGCACGATCAACTTTTCGGGTTGGTATTGCCGGAACAAGGTCCCACTGCTCCGGAGTGTTGGAAAGTCTTACAGCGCCGCCTTGTGCTGTTCTTACACCATGGTGAATCAATTCGATACCGGCGGTCTTTTCATCGTTAAAACCTCCTGTAAAAAGGTTATTATATACCAAAACATTTATGCCCTGTGTCTCGAAATACTCAAGATCATTGAGTTTCAAATCCTGGCCCGAAACAGATTTGTTTGCCGCTAACAGTAGCGCTAAAACTGATAAAAATGTTAGTATTTTCATATAATTAAAAATTAGGTATTGGTTTACAATTAAAAATTTGCTGTTATAAATATTTGGCAATCAGTAAATAAAGAATAATTATTGGATTTTGATAATAAAAATAATCCTCTTTTACCCCTGTTGCTAAAGTGTAAATATAAAATAAACTGTCTAAAATGCTGCGGCTTACAAAATTATCCTTCAATTAATGAATGTTCAGTTGAATCCTGAAAATTACCCGGAGCCAACATCTTGCTTCAACCAAACAAATTTTAAATTGTTTATCTTTAAGGTTGACAAAATTTAAATCTCAGAAAATTATGACGGATAACTTCAATATCAATCGAAGAAAATTTATTTCAGTAGGTGCAACTTTAAGTTTAGGCTTTCCTTTACTGGGAAATGCCAAAGCAATTAACACACCGGTTCCAGTCCTGCAAACGGATATTAAAGAGGAATGGCGCAACAGGCAGGCAGGTATGGCTTATCGACGGTTGGGAAATACCGGATTGATGATTTCTGAAATTGTCAATGGTGGCGACCCTGTGAGGTTAGGTAACCTGCGCACCACCGAAATTGCCATGGAACGCGGATTAAACTACCTGGATATGGCGCCTGCATACGGACGTGGGGAATGTGAAACAAGTTATGGCAAGATCATCGACAATAGTGCCAAACGCGAAAAGGTGTTCATGACCACCAAGGTCAGCGGATACACCTCGGTAAGAGATAAATTGTACAGGGAAATTTTTGACAGCCTGCCGGGTAGCAAACAGGAGTATTATCAGAATAAGGCAAAGGAAATGCGTGCTGCCCGCAATGTGGATAAGCCCGGCTATTTTATTACATACTGGCCCGGACAGCCGCGCTCTTTTGAAGGAACCTACCTTAGCAATGCCATGGCTCCTGATTATGCGCATAAAGTGGAAGGAAGTCCGAAGTTTAAGGAATTCATATTGCAGTCGGTTGAAGAAAGCCTGAAGCGTGTTGGAACAGACTATTTTGATATTCTGATGTGTCCTCACGGGGCCGGATCTTATGAAGAAGTACAAATAGAAGAAACTTTTTCAACCTTTGAACAGCTCAAAAAAGACGGGAAAGTTCGTTTTCTGGGAGTATCGACCCACAATGACCCTGCCGGTGTTTTAAGAGCTGCCCGGGAGACTGGTCTTTATCAGGTAGCAATGGTCGCTTATAACATTATCAATGGTGGATACATGGAAAGAGAGATTGAACTGGCCAAAGAAAGCGGCATGGGTATTATCGCCATGAAAGCCGCCATGGCTGTGGCTACCCAGCACAAAGAGCTGCAACCAATACCCGAGTGGCGAATTCAAAAAGTACAAAGAATTGTGCCAGGCGAAATGAAAGCTCCTGTAAAAGCCTATTTGTGGGCATTGCAGAATCCAAACATATCAGCTGTAATTTCCAATCTTTGGGATGAACAACATGTGAATGAAAACCTGTCGGTAGCAGGTAAAAAGGTGGAATTGCAACCGGGTTGATTTATTTCAAACTAACCTTCGGAAATATCAGGCAAATTTCGATATAAGCGAATTTAGATTTAATACACTTTAAGGTAAAACTACCGTTCCGAATAGGAATATTTTCCTATCTTTGATAAAAAAGAGTTTATGGCAACTTTAGAAAAAACAGCAATTAGAGCAAACATTGCTGACATTCCTGAAATCAGCAATTTTACAAAGATTCTTTTCTATATCAGAAAGAACAATGTGAATTGGAATTATTTCAACTATTTTAAAGAAATAACAACGTTAAATGATGAGATAGTTTCAGGCTGGTTAAACATTAATTCGAAAACACTGAGATCATACAGAAAGCCTGAAAGCACATCAAAAGATAATATAAAAGAACATCTTGTATTGTTAATTTCCCTGTATGAACATGGAATTGATGTTTTTGAAACCAAAGAGAACTTTGACAAATGGTTGCTTGCTGAAAATTACTTACTGGATAATAAGCCTCCCAAAGACTTTTTAGATACGATAACAGGCATCAAATTTATCGACGACAGATTAACTGCTATCGAATACGGTGATAATGTGTAATTTATGGAAGTATTTAAAATCTGCAGAGAGAAATATTCGCATTCTTTAAATGCTTCAGGAGCAGCAAACAGATGGAACAAAAAAGATGAATTTGTAATTTATGCAGGAAGCTCCAGGTCTTTGTCAACGCTGGAAATGGTTGCTCACAGGTCTTATATAAATATCTCCAGTCAATATAAGTTATTAATAATTCTAATTTCAGATGAGTCATTCATCAAGGAAATAGATATCAGGGATTTGCCGGAAAACTGGAAATCTATTGAAGCATATGTTGAACTTCAGGAAATTGGCTCAAAATGGTATCATTCAAATGAATCACTGGTATTAAAAGTTCCTTCATCCATCATTCAGCAGGAATTCAATTATATAATAAA
Organism: Draconibacterium sp.; assembly: GCA_041739985.1. Classification (GTDB taxonomy): domain Bacteria; phylum Bacteroidota; class Bacteroidia; order Bacteroidales; family Prolixibacteraceae; genus Draconibacterium. The sequence goes on from JBGSMW010000048.1 coordinate 89,624, forward strand.
TACCAAACATCCCATGTTTGCAACCCATATCATTTTACAAAAAGTTGAAGATTTTGTTTGGGATAACAGATTGCTTTAAAAATCTGTGTAAAAGTGTTTTGATTAAGCGACAATCTTAATTGGAAATAGCTTTACTGATATTATGTTTTTTTTAACTGAACTTAATTTGAAACAACATTTTGCCAACTTCTTGTTAAAAAAAATGTTTTCCAGGTGGATTTTAATTCATTAAATGTGTGAATGATGTAATTCTTCTGCCGAATTGTGTAACACTTAACTCCGCAACAATTCCGACCTTTGTTTCCATAAAATATATTCACCAAAAAATAATCAAAATGAAAAAACCATTGGGAATTGTGCTAATCGTAATTGGAATAATTATGTTGATTTATACAGGATTCAATTATGTAACTACAGAAAAAGTAGTTGATATTGGCCCGATTGAAATAAACAAGGAACAAAATCACAACGTAAGCTGGCCACCAATTGCTGGTCTGATTTTAATTGTTGGTGGAATTGTAATAATTGCACTTGACAGGAAAAAGTCTCTTTTGTAACAAGTGTCCGGAAGTTGGTTGTTGCTGCTTAATGTATGAATTATGTAATATTTAAGCATAATTGTGTAACACATTACAGCATTTATCTGATGAAATTTGAATAGTGAAAATTGTTTCACACCTGTCCCTCCAGTTGAGGTAATAAAAAATGAATATTATGAATAAGACAGAAGTAAAAGGAAACTGGAATGAGCAAAAAGGCAAGCTCAAACAGAAATTTGCAGTCTTAACAGACAACGATTTGATGTATGAAGAAGGAAAAAAGGATGAAATGTTCGGTAAACTTCAAATTAAGCTTGGTAAAACAAGAGAGGAAATAAACAAACTTATCGAATAAATTTAATCCTTTATATCATATATCATCCGAAAAGTTGTTAAACCAAAAGTTTGACAACTTTTTTGTTTTATAAAATGTTCGTTCCAGGTAATCTGACAAACTTCGATTTAAATTATTCCGGTATCAAAAAAACCTGAACCAGGTTAAGTGTTAAGTTTAAATAACCAATACCAGTTCCACATTGATTTATCTGAATATGTGTGAATTATCCAACTATTAATTAAACTGCATAATGCTTTATGAATTTTAAATGACCAACTTTGCAGGGATCATAAAAAAATAAATTTGAAAATATTCATTAAATATATGGTAAGTAACCGTTGTAAAATCACGGTGAAAGAAGAGTTAAAAAAACTTGGCCTGCATTTTATTGTTGTCGATTTGGGAGAAGTTGATATCATGGAAGATATTACGGATGAACAACGGGAACAACTAAGAGTGGCTTTGCAGACCTCTGGCTTAGAACTAATTGACGATAATAAAGCAGTTTTAATTGAAAAAATTAAAACAATAATTGTTGAGATGGTTCACCATTCTGAAGGTAGAATTAAAACAAACCTTTCCGATTATCTAACCGAAAAACTCGATTACGATTATACCTATCTTTCAAACTTATTTTCAGAAGTTCAGGGAATAACCATTGCGCATTTTGTGATATCTCATAAAATTGAACTGATAAAGGAATTGATGATTTATGGTGAATTATCCATTAAGGAAATTGCGTGGAAGTTAAATTATTCAAGTGTTTCACATTTATCCAATCAGTTTAAAAAAGTTACCGGATTCTCACCTTCTCATTTCAGAAAGTTAAAAGATAAAAGGCGCGGCCCAATTGAAGAAATAGGAAAGAAAACTGAAGAACATATTGCTGTTTCTTTACCCGATACTTCAACGATTTCCGTGTTGGAAACGCAAAAAACAGAAGATTCGCAGTATGCCAGAAGTTTAATTGAAGCCAGTTTAGATCCTTTGGTTACCATAAGTGCCGAAGGAAAAATAACTGATATGAATGAAGCGACTGTAAATATTACCGGCGTAACCCGCGAATTTCTTACCGGGACAGATTTCTTTGATTATTTCACCGTACCATATAAAGCCCGCGAAGTTTACAAGGAAGTATTTGCAAAGGGTTCGGTTGCTGACTCTCCGCTAACTCTTAGACATATCGATGGCAAACTGACTGATGTTTTATTTAATGGATCCATTTATAAAGATGATCGGGGAATCGTACAGGGAGTTGTAATTGTTGCGCGCGATGTAACCCTGCAAAAAAGAATTGCAACAGAACTGACAGAGGCAATTGTTTTTGCTGAGATGGCTACTTTAACTGCCGAAGAAGCGAAGTTAAAGGCAGAAAGCGCAACTATAATTGCAAATGATGCAGTGAAAGCGAAACAGCAGTTTTTATCGAACATGAGTCACGAAATTCGCACCCCGATGAATGCGATAATCGGATTTACAAAAGTGCTGTTAAAAACAAATATGTCCGCTAAACAAAAAGAATATTTAGATGCCATCAAATTAAGCGGCGATGCATTAATCGTACTCATTAACGATATTCTGGACCTGGCAAAGGTGGATGCCGGCAAAATGACATTTGAGCAGGTACCATTTAAAATGGCGCGATCCATATCTGCTATGCTTCATTTGTTCCAAACTAAAATTCAGGAAAAGAATTTGAAGCTTGAGAAAGAATATGATGACAGAATTCCTGAAATTTTGCTTGGCGACCCGGTGCGATTACACCAGATTATTTTAAACCTGGTAAGTAATGCAGTTAAGTTTACCTCAAAAGGAAAGATTACTGTAAGTGTAAAATTGCTTGAAGAAGATGAAAAAGAGGCAAGCATTGAATTCGCGGTAACAGATACCGGAATTGGAATACCGGAATCGAAAATTGAAAAGATTTTTGAAAACTTTCAGCAGGCATCAAGCGGTACATCACGGTTGTATGGGGGAACAGGATTGGGACTTGCTATTGTTAAACAATTGGTAGAGGCTCAAAACGGAAACATTCAGGTTTCAAGTATAGAAAAGGAAGGCTCAACTTTTAGCTTCGTTTTAAAATTTCAGAAAATAAATACTGAAACTGAATTTGAATCAGAACAAATTGAACCAGATGTAGAAATAACAGGAATAAAAGTTCTGGTTGCTGAGGACATTGCCCTCAATCAATTACTTATGAGAACGCTGTTGGAAGATTTCGGATTTGAATGTGATATTGCTGATAATGGGAAAATTGCTACTGAGAAAATACAAACACAAAAATACGATGTTATATTGATGGACTTGCAAATGCCCGAAATGAACGGTTTTGAAGCTACAGATTTCATTCGGAATGAATTGAAATCCGATATCCCGATTATTGCATTAACAGCCGATGTTACTACTGTTGACCTGGCTAAATGTACCGCAGTTGGCATGAATGATTACATTGCAAAACCAGTTGATGAAAAACTATTGTACCGTAAAATAGTTGGAATAGTTAAAAAAACTTCAAAAGTTACCGAAGTCATTTTGGATGTTCAGCCTGACGTTATTAAAACCAAATGTACCAACCTCGATTACTTAAATAAACGTACAAAATCGAATCCGGCTTTGATGACAGAAATGATTTCACTTTATTTAGTGCAAACTCCTCTTTTAGTTATGTCAATGAAAAAGGGGTTCAAGGAAAAAGACTGGAAAACCCTACATACCGCAGTACATAAAATGATTCCTTCATTTTCAATTATGGGTATTAGTTCCGATTTCGAAATGATGGCAAAAAAAGTACAGGATTTTGCAACTACTCAGATGGAATTCGAAGGAATACCTGAAATGATTCAACAACTCGAAATGGTTTTGATGCAGTCGTGTGATGAATTGAAAGAAGAGCTAAAAACAATTACAAACTCAAAATGATGAACATAAAAAATAAAATAAAACTTTTTCTGGTTGATGACGATGTGTTGTTTTTAAAATCATTGAAAATTGATTTTCTCCAACATGGTGATTTCGACATTGAAACTTTTGTTACAGGCGAACTTTGTATATCAAATTTATCACACCAACCCGATATAATCATTTTAGATTATCTTCTTGACGGGGTCGATAAAACCGCGATGAATGGCATTGAAACACTGGATAAAATAAAAGCTTTTAATACTGATATTCCGGTAATAATTTTATCTGCTCAGGATAAAATTGAAGTTGCTGTAAACTGTATGCATCATAAGGCTACCGATTATGTAGTTAAAAGTGAAACCGCTTTCTTGCGCCTACAGAAAATTATTACCACTGTAATGCGTTTTAATAAACTGGAAAAAGAGTTAAACTGGTATATGGAACGCATGTAATCTCCGGATCATATTCAATACATTTATACTGAGTACGGAATAATATGTCTCATTTGTAGTCTATTATTTCGGCTTTATTAAAATGATTATCCGTTTTATGACCTAACACCGAAGGTGTCTAATTTTCATAACCTTAGGTTCACGACCTAAGGACATTGAATCCCGCACTCCAACTGCCTGAAAGGCAGAACAAATTCATTCTTTCAGTATGTGATATAAAAGTCGTGTATAATTCATCTTTATTTATTGTCCTGCCTTTCAGGCAGTAGTTCGTTATAGTTTTTTTTTTCCGCAGGTCTTTGACCATGCGGTTATGAATATGTTGACTTTTCAAGTCAATAGACCTTTTGGGTCTTATTCCGGACAACCATTAAATTTAATATCGCGCATATTCTTCAATAAAGTAAATAAGGTTTGTTTTCCTAAGATGACTTTACTATTAAGGTTGTTAACAAAAATAAGGTTGTTAAAAAACAGAAAAACCTTATTTTCAATATGTTAACCTTAGTAGGAAATTTGACCATCTGATTTTAACCTTATTTACCTGACTACCGTCAAGCAGGCCTTATTTTACCTCAAAATAAAATCTAATCAAAAAGTCCAATGAACTCCGTGTCTATTTTAAAATCTTAAAAAGTGTGAATTACGTAACTCTTTTATGAATTTATGTAACAATTCTCAGTTTAAACAAGTCAATCTTTGTCCAAAATTTTAAAAACAGAAATCAATGAAAAATTTAAGAATGAGTTTACTGGTGGTTTTAAGCGCTACGTTCATATTCACGGGCTGTGCTTCGTGGAATAAAACCCAGAAGGGCGCTGTAGTTGGAACCACAGCCGGTGGCGCAGCGGGAGCTGTAATCGGCAGGGCTTCGGGCAATACTGCCCTGGGTGCTATTATCGGGGCAGCAGTTGGCGGCGCTTCGGGCGCAGTAATTGGCAGGCAAATGGACAAACAGGCCGAGGAAATAGCTAAATCAGTACCCGATGCAAAAGTAGAGCGCGTCGGCGAAGGTATTGTTGTTGAATTTAGCAGCAGTGTTTTGTTTGGTTTCGACAAATCGGGTTTATCAAGCGAAGCAAAAACGAATCTCGACAAACTGGTTACTGTGTTGGATAGTTATGCTGAAACGAATATTGAAATACAGGGACATACCGACAGCAAAGGCAGCGAAGCATATAACCAGGATTTATCGGTACAACGTGCCCGCGCTGTTTCTTCATATTTAACCAATAAAGCGATAAGTTCAAACCGCTTAACGGTTAAGGGATTTGGCGAATCATTGCCAAAATATGAAAATAATACAGAAAATGGCCGCACACAAAACCGTAGGGTAGAGTTTTTGATAACCGCCAACGAAAAAATGAAAGCTGAAGCAGAAAAAAACGCATCAAATTAATTTACATATACTTAAATTATTTAAAATGAAAACAAAACAAGTTTCTTTGATTTTGATTTTTACACTTTTGGTAACAATGGCAATGGCACAGAGCAGTGCAATTGGAAAAACATCGTTTGCCATTCTTGGTGGAGTAAACCTTCAAAATATAAACGGGAAAGATGAAAGCGGCAGCAAATTTGAAAATGATATGATTATTGGATATCATGGCGGAGTAAATGTCCAGATTCCTGTCGCTCCAGAATTTTACTTTCAACCTGGTTTAATGTTCAGTACAAAAGGGACAAAAATTTCAACAAACAGTTACAAACTTTCATATGTTGAACTACCGTTGAATTTTGTTTATAAAGCCTTGGTTGGCAGTGGTTATTTTATGCTTGGGTTTGGGCCTTACCTGGCATACGGAATTGGAGGCAAAGATATCGAATTCAAAAAGGAAATTGAGTCAGGCGACAATCCATGGACTGTTTATAAACCTTTTGATGCAGGAGCAAACCTTTTTTTCGGGTATGAATTACCCTCCGGAATATTTGCTCAACTGAATACTCAACTCGGGTTAATTGATATTCGTCCCGATGCAAATGGAATTTCCGGTGATAAGTCATCGGTCCGAAATACAGGGTATGGTATTTCGCTTGGTTACCGGTTTTAGTCACAAACAAAATATGTACTTTTTAAAGTCCATGTCAGAAACGACATGGACTTTTTTTTCCAATAAATTCCAATAAATTCTTATAATTTCCAAATGCGTGAATTATGCAACTATCATCTCGAATTATGTAACAATAGGCAATAAGGAAGATTACACCTTTGCACCCTTAATCACATTTTATATAAAATTCTAAGAAAATGAAAAAACCAAAAATTTTGACCATTCTTACCATTGCTTTAATTGTCTTTTTTAATGGATGTAAAAAAGACGATTATGAGTCCACGGTATTTTTATGTCCGCTGGTGGTATCAACCATCCCCGTTGACAAAGCTATTGATGTACCACTTTATCAGGTAATTTCAGCGACCTTTAATGATAAAATGGATCCTGAAACAATCAATCAGTCATCTTTTATTATTCAAGATGGTAGTACCTCAATCGCAGGAACAGTTGCATACAGTGGATTAACTGCAACTTTCACACCCGCAAGTCCGCTATTACCCAATGTACTTTATTCGGGTACAATTAAAACACTGGCCAAAGATTTAATCGGACAGTCGTTAATGGAAGATTACAAATGGTCGTTTACAACCATTGCAGAGGTTACCTTATCTTCAAATCCAATTATTGGTGGAACAACCAGCGGAGCAGGCACATTTAAAAAAGACTCATTGGTTAATATAGTCGCCACTGCTAACCAGGGTTACTCATTTATCAACTGGACTCAAAACGGAACTCCGGTTTCAACGACTTCGGTTTATCAGTTAACAATGAACGGGAACAAAGCATTTGTAGCAAATTTCTCATTACAATATGCAGTTGTACTATCATCTAATCCTGCTGAAGGCGGAGTTACAACCGGAGGCGGCCTGTTTAATACTGGCGCCGGTGTTACTGTAACAGCAACTCCGAATTTCGGTTATACTTTTAAAAACTGGACAGAAGGCCTGGCCATAGCCTCTACTGATTCTATTTATGCGTTTCAGTTGGATGCAAGCAGAATCTTAGTTGCCAATTTTACCGCAAAAGCTGCTGAAACCTATACATTAAATGTAACCGCAGTCAACGGATCTGTATTGAAAGTTCCTGCTAAGACAGCTTACAATAAGGATGAAATTGTAGTTCTTACTCCAACACCTGCATCAGGCTATACATTTACCGGATGGACTGGTGATGCAACAGGTTCACTCAATCCATTGTCGGTTACCATGAATGGGGATAAAAATATAACCGCGAATTTTACCTCTGTATCTGCTGAAACCTATACATTAAATGTAACTGCGGTTAACGGATCTGTTTTGAAAGTTCCGGCAAAGACTGCTTACAATAAGGATGAAATTGTAGCTCTGACTGCAACACCTGCATCAGGCTATATATTTACAGGATGGACTGGTGATGCAACAGGTTCACAGAATCCGTTGTCCGTTACAATGAATAAGGATAAAAATATAACCGCGAATTTTACCGCTGTATCTGCTGAAACCTATACATTAAATGTTATCGCTGTAAACGGAACTGTTTTGAAAGTTCAGAATAAGCCTGCTTACAATAAGGATGAAATTGTAGTTCTTACTGCAGCTCCTTTAACGGGTTATACATTTACCGGCTGGACTGGTGATGCAACAGGTTCACAGAATCCGTTATCCGTTACCATGAATAAGGATAAAAATATAACCGCAAACTTCACTGAAAATCCACCCAATACTTTCACATTAAATGTGATAGCTTTTAACGGCAGTGTTTTAAAAGATCCAAACTTAAACGCTTACAATAATGGTGATATCGTTCAACTTACCGCAACGCCAAATTCAGGATTTACATTTACAGGATGGAGTGGCGATGCAAATGGTTCACAGAATCCATTGTCAGTTACCATGAACGATAATAAAAACATTACAGCGAACTTCACTGCTCAAAATCCAATTGGACCAGTGGTAGTATTGGGAACAGCAGGTGATTTTTCCATCTTGACAAAATCAGGAATTTCATCCACAGGAATTACTTCAGTTCAGGGCGAAATTGGTGTAAGTCCGGCAGCAGCATCAGCAATAACCGGATTTGGTTTGATAATGGATACCAACGGTCAGTCGGCACATACAACTATTGCAACTCACGTTATAGGAAAAGTTTATGCTTCAGATTATGCGCCTCCAACTCCGAGTAAGTTGACAGTTGCTGTTTCGGATATGGAAAAGGCATATACAACAGCTAACAATTTAATAACTCCAGCTCCGGTTTTGGAAGAGGGTGCCGGAAATATCACCGGCCTGACTTTGGCTCCCGGATTATATAAATGGAGTACAGGAGTTTTAGTTGATCCTGATGGCAGTGTTACTTTATCGGGTGGTGCAAATGACACATGGGTTTTCCAAATCGCACAGGATCTTACCTTAATGTCGAGTGCAAAAGTGAATTTGATTGGGGGTGCGCAAGCCAAAAATATAACCTGGGTTGTAGCTGGTCAGGCAGTTCTTGGAACAAATACCGAATTATATGGAACTATCATGAGTAAAACGCTAATCTCACTCAACACAGGAGCGAAGGTTACCGGCAGGTTACTGGCACAAACTGCAGTTACTCTGAATACAAGCACAGTAGTTAAACCGTAATAAAAAACAAATAAAATCATGGAAAATATATTATCAAAAACAAATATCAAAAAGGGATCGCGCATGGCGCGGTTCCCTTATAATCAGATTATTAAAAGTGTTATTGCCTGCACTTTTGTTCTAACTGTTAGTCAGTCACCAATTCAGGCACAGCAGACTCCAAAAGCAACATTTACACAACCATCGTGGTGGTTTGGTGTAGCAGGTGGTGCAAATTTTAATTTCTACCAGGGTACCACTCAGCATTTAACCAATGACTTTATGGTTGGAACAGCTTTTGGTGATGGCCAGGGAATCGGGCTTTTTGCTGCACCGCTTATTGAGTTTCATCGTCCCGGAACAATGTTGGGATTCATGTTGCAGGCCGGATACGACAACCGGAAAGGTTCATGGGAACAGGTACAAACTCCCTGTAACTGCCCTGCAGATTTAGAAACAGGTCTTTCATATATCACAGTGGAACCAAGCATACGTTTCGCGCCGTTTAAATCAAACTTTTATATCTACGGTGGACCACGTCTGGCTTTCAATATTGACAAAAGTTTCAACTACAAGGAAGGTGTTAGTCTTGATTACCCAAATGTTCCTGCCAGACCTGATGTAAACGGTGATTTCAGCGACATGAACAAATCCGTAATCTCGATGCAAATCGGCGCCGGATACGATATTTCGCTTTCAGCAGATACGAAACAGAATCAGGCTGTGCTTTCTCCCTTTGTTGCTTTTCATCCTTATTTTGGACAGGATCCACGTTCCATTGAATCATGGAATATAACCACTGTAAGAGCAGGCCTTGCGCTTAAGTTTGGCCATGGTAAAACAATAGCAGCAAAGGAAGAAGTTTACACACCACCTGTAGTTGCAGTTGTGGTTGAACCGGAAGTTACATTTACAGTTAATGCACCTAAAAATGTACCGGTAGAACGCAGGGTACGGGAAACTTTCCCACTTCGCAACTATGTATTCTTCAACGAAGGATCTGCTGAAATTCCAGCTCGTTATGTATTACTTCGGAAAGATCAGGTAACAGAGTTCAGGGAAGACCAATTGGAAGTATTCACACCCAAAGAACTGACTGGCCGTTCAAAACGACAGATGACAGTTTATTACAATGTACTGAACATCCTTGGCGACCGTATGGTTAAAAATCCTGCTGCAACTGTTACAATGACAGGATCGTCAATGGAAGGTGTAGCTGATGGAAAAGCCATGGCCGAATCCACAAAAAAATACCTTGTTGATGTATTTGCAATTGCTCCCGAACGGATAAAAACCGAAGGTCGTATAAAACCTGTAATCCCTTCAGAACAACAAGGTGGTCAGCTTGAATTGGCCTTACTTCGTGAAGGAGACCGCAGGGTTTCAATTACAAGCGGTTCTCCTGAATTGTTGATGGAGTTCCAAAGTGGAAATGATGTACCGCTCAAACCGGTTGAAATCAATGTTGTTCAGGAAGCGCCAATTGACAGTTATACTACATTTAATGTTGCCGGAGCTGAAAAAGCCTTCACTTCATGGTCGATGGAAGTTGCTGACAAACAGGGAAAAGTTCAGAAATTTGGACCATATACCCAGGAGTCGGTAAGCATACCAGGCAAAACTATTTTGGGCTCAAATCCTGAAGGTGACTACAAAATCACAATGTTTGGTCAAACCAAAATTGGAAATGTGATTAAAAAGGAAACCAATGCACACCTTGTACTTTGGACTCCACCGGCTGCAGAAGAAATGATGAGATTTAGCGTTATTTATGAATTTAATAACGCAGAAGCAATTGCGATATATGATAAATATCTTACCGAAATTGTAAGTCCAAAGATTCCTAAAAACGGATCGGTTGTAATTCATGGCCATACCGATATTATCGGTGGTGAAGACATAAACCTTAAATTATCACTTGCACGTGCAAATGACGTTAAGAGTATTATGGAAAAAGCTTTGGCAAAAGCCAACAGAACTGATGTGAAATTTGAAGTTCACGGATTTGGTGAAGATGAAAATCTGGCTCCGTTCAACAATAAATTTCCTGAGGAACGATTTTATAACCGTGCCGTTATCATTGATATTATCCCGGCAAAGTAAGTTTGAGTCTATTCCGAAACGTAAAAATTCTATGGGGACTTTTCGGAGTGGAGTTGAGTTTTGAATAGATTTTTATTTGTGATTTTAGAAAGAGGCCGCTTTTGGTCTCTTTCTTTTTCGGATTAGTTCAGTCTGATATTTTCTGTGACGTTGTCAGCCCCGAGCCATCGGGGGCACGCTGAAAAGTCTGCTGTGCCTAACCTGTCAGCGACCATAGACCTGACAGCGTTAACTTTGAATTGGAAATCAAAAACAAAAAAGGCCAACTGGGATCTTTTGGAGATTTATATTTCTTTGGTGGTTTCCAAAAACATTGATTTAGTAAGCGGTCCATTCAAAAACAGGATTCGTTTTATCTTATCATTAGATTCATTCAGCAAGGAAAAGTTGTTTTCAAAGTCTTCTCAGTGAGGGTGGATACGAACCAGTTTTTATATAAGGAATTTTATACCAACACTTCACGCAATGCTTTTATCTTATTGTGGTCTGTTTTAATTAATGAATATTGGTTGCTAATCATCCGTTGCTGCGCAAGGCTCAAATGCACCATATCCTCAGCCAATACTTTTTCATAAATGTTGAGTGCATGGTCCTCGCCATACTCGCACGAACTAAGAATAGCCTTACTTTCGTTATTTGCAAGGGCTGTTTTTAAATCCATCCAAACCCGGAAAAATTTACCTGTGATTTTTGTACTTTCTGTTGGATAAGCTCCCAACTTATCTAATTCGCCTTTCAGTTCCTGATTACCTCTCAAACTGGTTTGAACAAACTGAGAAAATATGCTTTTTTATTCCGGTTCGTGAATTTCCTTTAAAGCTGTTTCGTATCCTTCTATTCTGTCGTTGTTGATTTCAACTAATTTGTTGAGCGCATCCTTTGTTTTTTTTTGTCCCATCTTCTTCGATTTTTAATTGTTGAATAAATACTTTGTTACAATCTAATTGAAATGTAAAAATAACCTGACTGCTATTTTTTATTGTCAATTGTCAAGTCTTCAAAAGCATCGCCAATTTCGTCCATATCATGTTTAAACTCGCGTTTAAATGACTCCCAATCGCTTTTATCGTCTTCATAAGTTCTGATCTTCACTCTTAATTCGTTGTTTCTTTCTTCCAGTCTTTCGATCCTGTTTTGACGCAGCGAATCGAGTCCAACTCCAGGTTCCATCATTTTCTGTTTTAATTCCAGGATGCGGGCTTCATTCTCCATGATTTTTCTTTCCGACTCGCTTTTGAACTCTGCCCATTCTTCAGCAGTAGCAATTCTTTCTTGCTGTTGAATTTCCTCAACATTCTCATTGGTTTTGTTTTCCCGGTTTCCTGTATTACAACTTGTAATTAATGTTCCTGCCGCTAATAACATTGTTACCGCAAGCGAATAAAATAACTTTTTCATTTTCATTTCATTTAATTTAATTTAATTGTTAATACTTGTATTCTTATTATCATGACAAATGTAAATGCCTGGTCTGTAACATCCTTTATACAATTTCGCGAAATTTTTACATCATTTCAACTTTGAAAAAAGGGGATTACAAAAACCTCTGTCAAAGAATTCATTGACAGAGGTAGCAGGCACTAAATCCAAACATTGATTCAATACCATTTGATGATTAACCTGTTTATCAATTCGAATAGATTGAAATGATAAACTGGTGATAAATGCTTTTGCTAAACTTTAGGGTTTTTCAGGATTTGGTTTATCTACTTTTGCTTTGTCAGTTGCTTTTTCTGATTTAACCAATTCACCATTTGCACTGTAGAACAGCACCGACTTTTCGTCCCCTTTGCTGACCTTCACTTTGAAAGATCCATCATCGCCCTTTAGCGCTTTATCGGTTTTGAAACCGACAAAATCTTTTGCAATCGCATCATTTACTGCTTGCGGAAGCTGATCAACAGTAATTTCAGTGTACTTTACCTCCTTTTGATCAACTGCGGCAACTTCATTTTTTACTGTTGTTGCCTGCGAAAACTGTGGCAGTGCCAAACAAATCATCAAGGCTGCTGCCGGTAACATCATCATTCTTTTCATGACTTTAATTTTAAAATGAGTAATAAAACTTGTATTTAATTGTTCATGACAAATTTAGATGAAGGGTTCTCAGCCTTGTTACATAATTTTTTGAAAACTTTACATCATTCATACATTTCTCGAAACACTTTTTCAGGAGCAAGAATGTGTTTTTCAGTAGTTAATTTACTTTTTTGGGATTTTTGGGACCGGGAACTTCAGCGATAATATCGCCGTAGTCACTAGTGCCCCTCAAGCGAGGGCTTATGTTTTTTAAAATCGAATTGCTTTTTTTTCGGAGCTTTTGATTTTTTAAAACCTTTTCAAGTTTTAATCTTTGGAAAAGGTTAAGAATAATGACTTTTAAAAGGTTACCAGCTACATATAGCTCTCCAAAAATCTCATACAATCTTTTTTATCCTTGAAACTCGCCTCAATTTTATCGCCAGTATTGTATCTAATGATTATTTCATATTTGCTCAAAGGCAGTTTGGATTTATCTTCTGAATATGTTATTAAAAAATCAATCGCCTCAGTTACACTGGTTGAAATATTCTCCTGTCCGTGAAGCGGTAAAATAATTATTCGCTCAATAAATCGTGAAACCGAACAAGACAGTGAGTTTAGAAACTCATCAACGCCGGATTTGTTAAGTTTCAGTAATTCTTTGGCTACATCTTTTTTGTTGGTGAGATTGTTCCAACTATCAATTTTATTTCTGAAATCTGTTTCCTCTGTTTCCTCATCAAATTTGGCGTCAATCCCAAATTTCGAAAATGCTTTTACAACAGTTTCATAATGAAAATACAGCACTCCAAAGCCAAGAGATTCTAATTGAGTCAAAGCTCCAGTTGTAAAAACCCCGGCTAAAACAACTCCAACAAATGGTGACGAACTATTATATTTAATGGCTAATGGAAGGATTGCACTTTGAATTTCCTGCGCTTTATTTCTTGAATGTCTTGTATATCTCCTCCAGGCAGATTCAATAAATGCAACCGGTACACCAGTCTTGTTTTCAGTTCCGCCTCGTTCAAGGACAAAGTCCAAATCGTGTTTGTTTCCTTTTGCATCTGTCCAGGAAACTTTCTTCCCTGCCCTTGCTTTTCTAATACCTTTCTTGTCGAGATAAAGCTTGTGTTTCCGGGCAAACTTTTGAAGATGCGGTTCTAAAGCAATTTCCAAAAGGTCACCAATGATTTGTCCGAATTTGTGTGATAATGATTTTGCCATTTCTTAACTATTTATCCATAGTCGTCCTTCGTGCAAGGGAACTGTGTGTTTTCTATTTTTCCACTTTACATTTCTGTCTCTAAGTTTCTCAAAGGAGTAGTTACTAAAGCCTGATGATATAGCTAATTCACCAAGCCATCTGTCAACTGGAACATAAATTCCGTACGGAGCAGAGTCGCCAATTACAAAACACATTTTACATTTGTCGCTTGTTACCCTTCTTAGTGAATGAAATACATCAGCAAGGTCGTTGAAATAGGCAGCAATCATTAAATGGTAGTTCTTTTTACCACCATGTTTCAGGCGTTCTTCCTTAAGGGTTTCAAAGACTTCCAAAAGTTCGGGTCGGATAGCGGCTAATCGTGGATTTAGTAAAATACTGTCAATACTGTCACCAAGTTTTGAAACATGTTGCGTGCAGGCTCTAATTAAATGTTTCCTTACATTTTCCTGTAAGTCTGCCCATCCATTAATATCTCCCCAGAAAGTCATTTCAAGTCTTGTTGCATCCGCATAATCATAGTTGTTGGCATAAGGAGGAGAAGTGATTACCAAATCACCCCAACCGGCAGGAATAGATTCAATGTTTCTTGCATCTTCATTAAGAATGATTGAGTCAACTAAATTTTTATATCGGTTCTGTGTTCGTTTCATATCAAAATACATATCGTTCACTTTTGCCTCAAATGCAACAAAGGGGTCAATAACTTTTGATTTTATTTTGTTGGGCTGAATATATTGCCATTGAGCTGTTCCAACCGGCGAAGTTGTCCGAAGAATAGCTGTAATGATGAACCAGTTGAAATTTTTAATTTCTTCCTCCTGTTCTAGTTCGATCCATGTTTGCTTAAGCGCTTCCAATTTTTGAATGGTTTCAAGTGGATAACAACTCATTATCAATTTCGGAAATTCAGTTTTAGTTACTTTCTTACTTTTGGCTTGTTTAAGTAATGAAAGGGCCTCTTTCTTAAATTTATCTGCCTGAAAATTCCAGTTTAGTTTTACTTTGGCTATCTTATAAATATATGGATGAGATTCAACTCCGATAGATTCAATACCAGCAAATTCACTTTCAATCAATACTGTTCCTGAACCAGCAAATGGGTCTATTATTTTTGTTCGTCCGTTTTTTTGTTCTTCCCGAATTAAGTCGCTGACCCATGAAGCTGAAAATCCTGCTGTATATCTGTACCATTTGTGAATTGGCATTTTCATGTTGTCTGCAAAGGTGGCAGTATAATCTTGTTCAACTTTTATTTCTTGAGGAAATAATTCCAGTTCTATTTGTTGCGCTAAATATGTCATGTGGTAAAAATAGTCATTTTTCTTTGAATCATTGATTGCAAAAGGGTTTTAACATGTTATAAACATTACGTGTAATTATGTGACAAATTAGATTTTTTGCGAAACTACCTTTAAAGCGTAACACTGTACAACCTTTAATTATTCTATCTCGAAGGAAGAAATATATTGAATACGGCCCCTATTCCCAATTCACCTTCGGCGAAAATATAGCCGGAGTGATTTTCAACAATTTTCTTGCAAATGGAAAGCCCGATTCCGGTACCCTGGTATTCGGTAGATTTATGTAAACGCTTGAAAATAGTGAATATTTTTTCAGCATACTGTTGTTCAAAACCTATCCCATTATCCCTCACAGTTATTTTAAAGTAATTCTTGTTTCGAATGATTTTCAATTCGGGATAGTCGGATGACTTAATTTGTTCACATTCAAACTTTATGACTGGAACAATGCCGGGTTTACTATATTTTAATGAATTGCTGATCAGATTTTGAAATAGTTGTTGAATCTGAAAAGAGATCACTTTTAACTCTGGCAGATGGTTCGATTGAATAATTGCATTTTTCTCTTCAATCGATTGTGACATTTCAAAGAGTGTATTTTTAAGTATCAGGTTTAAATCAGTTTGCTCAAAAGTCTTGTCAATTTTGTTGGTTCGCGTAAATAAAAGTAAATCATCTATTAGTGTCCTCATCCTACTTACCGAAGTTTGTATTCTGCTAAAATAATCTTTACCAGATTCTGATAAAGCAGATAATTCTCTTTCCCGAATCAGCGATATCAATGTTTGCACTTTACGAAGTGGTTCCTGTAAATCATGACTTGCAACCTGATTAAAATAAGCAAGTTCCTTATTACTTTGATGCAATTCGCGGTTACGTTCCTTTAAAATTAGTTTACTCAAATGTTGTTGGGTAACATCACTCACAACACCAATATGTGTAATATTTCCTGAATCATCTTTAATAAACTTTCCGATAGCTTTAAAATAGCGCTCCTGTCCATCCTTGCGAATGATTCTGTAATATCGGGGTTTGGTCTTGTGTTTGTTTAATATATTTTCGTTTCCACGGGTGATAATATGTCGGTCGTCGGGATGAACAAACTTTAAAAAATTTTCAATAGTCGGTTCAAAGGAATTGAGTTTACAACCCAGTAACCTGAACATATTATCAGAATACATAATTTCATTTGTTTTGATATTCCAAATTGAAGTAAAAAACTCTCCAATGTATTCAGCATGTTTAATCGATTCTGTGGTAATTAATAATTTCTCGTTTGATCGTTTTAATCTGTACAGATCATTATTGATTCTGAGATAAGCCAGAACGAATATCAATACAGAAAACAACAGCAATGACAAGGCTATAACTGGTGTAACTGATAATTCCTGGTTGTATGTAGTCTGGTGTTTTTTAAAATGTGACATTTCCAAATCGACCATCTTAGTAATATTTGCCTGGATGGAATTCATTATCTCATCACCCTTAATCATATTTTCATCCAGCAGCATATTTCCAAATGGAACAGACATTACTAACAATGAATTTGACATGTAAATGTATCTCATATTGACTAAATGCCTGATCTCGTCAAGAATAGCTTGCTGCTGTGGCTGGCCTGCAGTTAAATCTTTTAAAATAGTAAAGGATTCATTCACTTTTTCAGGACCAATAAGATAAGGTTGGAGAAAAACAGAATCTTTGGTTATTATAAAGGCGCGTTTTCCAATTTCAGAATCTTTAACAAAACTTAAAACTTGCTTTAATTCGAGCTGCACTTTATAGGAATGTACAAGTAGTTCTGTAGATTTTGATAATGAAACAGAGTTTCGGTAAGTAATGCCTGACATTAAAAGGAGTGTAAATAAAGCGAGACCAAAAATAATTTTAAGTAGAAATGAAACCGATAGGACAGACCTTATCATACCTTGAATTTTGATATTAACGAATCAGTAAAAAATTATCCTTGTTTAATCCTGATGTCTGGTATTGCCAGTTCATCTTTATTATTTCTTCCAGTAAATTTTTAAGTGTTGTAAAGTCGCTGGGTTTTTTGATATACACATTTGCACCTTTAACAAATGTTTCCTCAATGTCCTGTTCTGACGCAGATGTTGAATAAATTGCAATAGCAATTTCCTTCAAATTATCATTCCGTTTTATTTCCATTAAACATTCCATTCCGGTTTTGCAAGGCATATTCAGATCAAGAAAAAGTATGTGTGGCAAAGTATTTCGTTCGTCAGTCAGGTATTCCATTAACTCCATCCCGTCATTTACCGTATTCACAACAGTTTTCATTTTAACAGCATCAAATGCTTCTTTAAATATCAGGCGGTCATCTTCATCGTCGTCGGCGAGTAAGATTGAAATCGGTTGGTTATGCATGTTGAATTAATTTAAGTTTTGATGTTATTATTTATGTCATATTGAATTTCTTCTGTCAAAAACTCACGACGTTTATTTATAATCCTCTGAAATGCTGTAGGTGTAAGTCCTGTCACATTTTTAAATTGCGAACTAAAATGAGCAACACTGCTATAATTTAATTTCCATGCAATTTCAGAGCAGGTTAAATCGGAATTTATTATCAGATGTTTCGCACGCTCTGTTTTTTGCAGTTTGATAAAGTTTTCAATTGAGGTAAAGGTTGTACTGGAAAAAAGATGTGCAATATGACCATACGCATAATTTAGTTTATCGGTTAAATAGGATGAAATACTTGACGTTGTCGGAAGATTATCATCCATATAAACCATTTCTATTATCAAATCTTTAATTTTCTGAACCAGGATATTCTTTTTATTCTCCAGAATTTCGATGCCATACTTGTTTAATCCCAATAAAAGTTCATTCATTTTATCTTCCGGAACAGGTTCTTTTAAGTCAAATTCTCCAGTGTTTGTCAATGAATATTCCATCTGTAATTTGTCCATTTGTTCCTGCAGAATTATCTTACCCACAGTATTCATATCAAAACTGATGTATATTTTCATATTCAAATAAAATTATTTAAATCATTTAAGTTCAGACCTATCTTTTAATATTTCAATAAAAAAAACAAACCAAATGGTTTATTCGAATATTGTTTTGTGTAGCTTCTGATAACATTCATAGAATTCTTTGATTCGCTTGAAACGTCTATTTTAAATATACTGGGTTTCATAATGAGATCTTAATATACCTTTTACTCTTTATTTTTTAACAACTCCAATTTAATAATAATCAAACTAATAAACAATATGTATTATATATTTCAACAAAGGAGGGTTACCAATATTTACAACAGGATTCGGTTTCAAATGCCGGGCTGATATAAAAAGGAAAGACATCCATAAAAAAATGAATGAATGCCCTTTAAGTATTTGACTCAAATGATTTTTTAACTTTTCAGTCAGAAGGAATGCAATTAATATTGCTATCCTAACTGCTACTTCTTATTATCAGTTGTTAAATCCTTAAACGCATCATCTAGTTCATTCATATCATGGTTGAATTCTCGCTCAAAAGTTTTCCAATCGGTTTGATTTGACTCATACGATTTAATCTTTGCCCGTTGAATGTTGTTTTTTTGTTCCAGCTTAACAATTTTTTCAAGAAATGTGGTATCAATTTTTTGTGTTGTATCCTGGTTTACAAAAGTTTCCTTCAATTCAATAATCCGTTGTTCAATTTCATTCATTTTTATTGTCTGCTCTTTCTTAAATTCCTCCCATTCTTCAGCAGTCGCAATTTTCTTTATATGAAATTCTGTCTCAGTTTCGCCTAATTCCCTGCTGTTTTTCTGTATATTTTCCTTATCCACTTTTTTTGACGACCTATTACAACTTGTGATACATATTCCAACTATAAGAATGGATGCCATTACAAGAAAATAATATATACTTTTCATCTTAATGGTTTATAGGTTATTGTTCTATTTTTAAAAAGAGCCGTTTAACAAATTTTGTTAAACGGCTTTGTCAGTATAATCATTGATCAACTTAAATCATTAATCAATCTCTTAACTTCTTCTTTTGATTTTCCCAACTTCTGCTGAAGTCTTCCATAGAGTTCATCTTCACGACCCTCTTCATACAGCAGGTCATTGTCAGTTAATTCTGCATAGCTTTTTTTGAGTTTTCCTTTCAACTCATTCCAATTACCTTTTAATTTTAAATTTTCCATTGTGTTAAATTTTAAATGATTAATAATTATCTACAATTCATACATAGATTCTGAATTTCAGAACTTTTTATAAGTTTCCGAAAAGTGTAGCCGACTTTTACAGCGGTCTTCTTCCCTGAATTATTCTTATCAGCACAGCTATTACAGCTAAAACGAGTAAAATATGAATGATACCACCGGCACTGTAACCGATAAATCCGATGAGCCACGCTATAACAAGTATGACTGCAACCACATAAAGTAAGTATCCCATAATATTTAATTTTAAAGTTTATACAAATACAAATATCGGGCACCTCAAATTATTTGGCGTTACACGATTCCGTGAAAAGATTATATGATTTACATGTTTGGAAGTAATACTTTCTGAAATCGTATAAAAGTTTTCATTTGTATTTCAATGGCAATAAAATCCATTTGTAATTGAAATACAGTTGTCAATGTGTGAATTATGTAACTATTGACACGAATTATGTAATATTTTTTAGTCTTGAAAGGTTGACCTTTACGCAGTACGATTTTGTACAAGTTAAAAATTTACAATCATGCCAATATTAACTATTCTAATCGTTATTGTTGTTGTCGGGGTTATACTATGGCTGGTGAACAGTTATATACCCATGCAGCGCACCATTAAAAATATTTTAAATGCAGTTGTTGTAATCATTCTTGTGATTTGGTTGCTCAATGTATTCGGAGTTCTTGACAGTTTAAAGAATGTAACTATATAATTAAATACAAACTTTTCTTTTTTTGAATATATAACAATTCTTTTCGCTCAATTGAGTATAAATACAAATTGAGTATGAAAGTAAAATACAGTACTAATTATATAGTTACTGCAATTGGCATTGAATAACAAAATATTTGGACAACCCAATATGAATCAAAAAGGTACAAAAAACAAAACCGACAAACTGCGTCAAAAAGCAGAGTTGTTGGTGAATAAAAAAGTTGAAAGTTCAGAATTAAATCTTACCGACCCCAATAATCTGCGTCTTATTCACGAGCTTGAAGTGCACCAGATTGAACTGGAGATGCAAAATGAAGAACTAAAACTGGCCAGGGAAAAGGCAGATCGTGCAAAAAAAAAATATACAGAATTATATGATTTTGCGCCATCAGGTTACCTGACTCTTACAAATACAGGTGAAATTACCCGTTTGAACTACCGCGCAGAAAGCTTACTGGGGAAGGAACGTTCACAATTGTTAAAAAGTAGCTTTGGTTTTTTTGTTACTTCCGATACGAGAGGCGTTTATAATCGTTTTCTCCAAAAAATATTCAAATCCAATGTACAACAAACCTGCGAGTTTAAGCTTGTAACAGGCGACGATTCAATGAAATATGTAATCGCCAATGGCATTATCATTAATAATTCAGAAAAATGTCATGTGTCCATGATGGATATTACAAAGAGAAAACAAACCGAGAACGAATTGAAAAAGGCCAAGGAAAAAGCAGAAGAAAGCGAAAGATTAAAAACCGCATTTCTGGCCAACATGAGCCACGAAATAAGGACACCCATGAATGGCATTCTGGGTTTTGCCGAGTTGCTTAAAGATCATAATCTGCGGGGCAAAGAACAACAAAAATTCATCCGAATTATCGAAAAAAGCGGCATCCGTTTGCTCAATATAATAAACAACATCATTAGCCTCTCGAAAATAGAAGCACATCAAACTGAAGTTTCAATTACAGATACAAATGTTAACGAACAGGTTGAATTCATTTATCAATTCTTTAAACTGGAAGCTGAACAAAAAAAATTGAAACTCACATTTCAAAATGCACTAACCGACAATTGCGCATATATTAAAACAGACCCGGAAAAATTGTATGCAGTGCTAACCAACCTGGTTAAAAATGCAATAAAGTTTACCCAAACGGGTTCCATTGAATTTGGCTATACTGAGAAAGACGAATTTCTTGAATTCTTTGTAAAAGATAGCGGTCCGGGAATTCCTGATGAACAGAAGGAAATGATCTTTGAAAGATTCAGACAGGTAAATGAATCATTAACCAGCAACTATGAAGGGGCCGGACTGGGATTATCCATATCGAAAGCTTATGTGGAAATGCTTGGTGGTAAAATTTGGGTAACAAACAACTCGGATTTGATTTCTGTCAATGGCAACGGATCAAATACCGGATCCATATTCTATTTTACTTTGCCTCAATCTTTAATTAAACCCGGTAAATTCATGCCTGATTCCACAATTGATGATGAAATACAGATACCTGGTGGAAAATTAAAAGTATTAATTGTAGATGACGATAAAACTTCGGAATTGCTTTTAAGAATGATTTTGGAAAAAGATGCCAAAGAATTTTTATACGAACCAAACGGAATTGAAGCAATTAAAACATGTGAAAAAAACCCGGACATCGATTTGATAATGATGGATATAAACCTGCCCAAAATGAATGGCTATGAAGCCACCCGTAAAATTCGTGAATTCAATAACGAGGTGGTAATAATTGCACAAACTGCTTATGCATTGGAGGGCGACAAGGCGAATTCAATTGTAGCCGGATGCAACGATTATTTATCAAAACCAATTGACCGGATAGCATTGAGAAAAATGGTACACAGTTATTTCGTTTAATATTGGAATGTTAATTTCTGAAAAATGCAATTCCCTTTTCAAATCCCTGCCTTGAATAAAATATTTTAAGAATCAGACCATTTTTAAATGTAAGAATGCCTGTGTTTTTGTGGATCAATTCAAAATGTTGGGGGATTTTATTTTTAATCGACATAAACCTTATTTTTAGTTTTTAGTTTTCAACCTTAGTAGCCAGGTTATCAATCAGTCATCTCCAACCTTATCCACCTTATTTTTCAATGTATCCTGATAATGTTTTAAAAATTGTTCATATTCATCAGCAAAACTATGTTTCCTGTGACAATGTCTAGTGATTCGTTTTCCGATGTGTGAATGATGTAACATATTGCTGAAATTATGTAATGTTTGCGGGCTATTTACATTCAACTTTGCCGGGTAAAATTTATTTACAACTGCCCCGCCAGACGCGGGATTCAAACAAAATACAAAATGATTAAAACAGGAAAATTGAATACTGTATTAACAATTTTTATCGCAGTAGTTGCGCTAATGTCAGTAGTTGGATGTGACAAAGATGATGAAACAGTTAATGAAACAAGTTATGATCTCCAGGTACAGGATGTTTTGGGTGTAACAGGAAAAGCAACCTTTATCGAAACCGGCAAGTCCGTAACCATTGATTTGGTTTTGAACGGCGCACCCTCGGGAATTCATCCCGCAGAATTAAGTATGAATACTGTTGCCGAAGGAGGTACAGTCGTGTTAAATCTTAATCCCGTTGACGAAACAGGGAAAAGTTCAACCGAAGTAACTTCGTTGACATATGAACAACTGGTTGATTACGACGGATTTATTAAAGTAATGAAAAGCGCCCTTGAACCTTCTGTAATTCTTGCACAAGGCGATATTGGCGGAAATGTTATAACCGATACAAATATGACCTATGCACTGGATACAATCCAACCTTATGGAGTTTGGGGAACCGCTTTGTTTGAAAAACGCGAAAACGGTAATACACTTGTAACCATTTCTCTCGAAGGTACTATTGCAGGCGAATTATATCCGGCAACAATTAATCTGAGTTCCATTTCAACAATTGGTGGCGGTCCGGTAACAAAAACGCTGAGTTATGTCAACGGTACAACAGGTAAAAGCTACACTACCATAAGAAAACTGAACAACAATTCAGATATGTCTTATGCAAATTGGCTTGATTACGATGGATATATCAATGTTTATCAAACTTCAGTTGAATTTGAGAACATTATTAGTCAGGGGAATATAGGATCTAATTAGTAAAAATAAGAATACTCCAAAAATCAAAATTCAGATAAAATTCAAAATTCTAAAATTCAATATTCGAAACTATTTGATAATTGGATATGTATAATTTGAGATTTATTTGTTTTTTGAATTTGGTTATTTAACATCTAATATTCAGAAGTATGAACTTTATTGATTATTACAAAATATTAGAGATAAGTAAAACTGCGACCCCAAAAGACATCAAAAATGCCTACCGGAAATTGGCAAGAAAATATCATCCCGATTTAAATCCGAATGATAAGGATGCCAAAAACAATTTTCAGAAAATAAACGAGGCAAATGAAGTGTTGAGCGATCCCGAAAAACGCAAAAAATACGATAAGTACGGAAAAGACTGGCAACATGCCGACAAGTTTGAGGAAGCAGGCCAATACCGCCAGCAATCATCAAATGCAGGTGGACAAAGATTTTCGGGCTCACAAAACTCAAGTGAATTTTCCGATTTTTTTGAATCGATGTTTGGTGGATTTGGTGGATCAGCAAAAGGAAGTCAGGTTAAATACTGGGGCGAGGATTACCAGACAGAGATTCATCTCAATTTAATTGAGGCTTTTGAAACACACAAACAAACGTTAAGTGTGAATGGCAAAAACATCAGAATTACTGTACCTGCCGGAATAGAAAACGGACAAACCATTAAAATAACCGGACAGGGAGGCTCAGGAGTTAACGGTGGTCCAAAAGGCGATTTATACATCACCTTCATCATCAAAAACCATTCAACTATAAAACGATTAGGCAATGATTTATATACAACAGCCGAAATTGATTTATATACAGCTGTTTTAGGAGGTGAAATCATAATCGAAACATTAAGTGGAAAAGTAAAACTGAAAGTAAAACCTGAAACGCAAAACGGAAACAAAATAAAGTTAACAGGTAAAGGATTTCCGGTTTATAAATCAAACGGGAAGTTTGGCGATTTCTTCATTACTTATCTCGTTAAAATTCCAACAAACTTAACTGAGAAACAAAAGGAATTATTCTCAGAACTGGCAAAATCTCAAAATACAAATCCATGATTACAAAAAATCTGATACCGGCAAGTGAATTCTGTGTTCACAATAATATAGAGATTTCATTTATCAGTTCGCTGCGCGACTACGGGTTGATAGAGGTTACAACCATCGAAGAAACAAGCTACATTCATAAAGACCAGTTGTCAGAGCTTGAGAAAATTATACGTTTCCATAGCGAACTGGACATTAACATTGAAGGTATTGAAACCATAACCCATTTATTAAAACGGATAAATGAACTACAGAGTGAAATTACAAGACTCAAAACCCGGCTTAGCATATTTGAATCTGTTTTTATCTAAAAATGTGTGAATAATGTAATTAATTCCAAAAGTTATGTAACAGTTCCGGGAACAAAGTGAAATACCTTTGATAAATAAGATTTGAAAAAAATAAACAATGATAAAAATGAAAAAGACAATTATAACAATGGCTGTTACACTTTTTATAGCCGGTAATATTTTCACGGGTTGTGTTTCTCCATCTCAAAAAGTGGAAAATGCTGAAGAGAAGGTTATTGACGCAAAAGAAGAGGTTAAAGCGGCACAACAAGATCTAAACGTCATTCAACATGAAGCTGAAATGGATTATCAGCAATTTAGGATTGTATATGATAATAAAATCATGGCCAATGAAAAAAGTATTGCTGAATTAAAAACAAATATTGAAAGTGCAACTGAAGAAAACAAAGTTTTGTACCAAAAAAAGCTTGCCGAACTTGAAAGAAGAAACAACAATTTGAAAATCGAGTTGAATAATTACAATTCAGAAGATGCAGAAGCATGGTTGAAATTCAAAACTGAATTCAAAAATGATATGGATGATTTGGGAAAATCATTTGCAGATTTTTCGGTAACTAATAAATAAAAGTGCAGAACTAACAGTAATAGTGTGGAAATTGAAAAAATGAAAGCTATGGAATCAAATTCTTTTATATACCATAAAATTACAGGCTTCAAAAACATTAAGGTTACAGCAAAACTTTGGAAGGTTAAAGTAGTACTGCCCTGGGGTAAAACCCTGGTTGGAAAAAATGATGATGAAAATCAATCAGTTTGGATAATAAGTAAGGTGCTAAACTGATCGCAAAAAATAAGGATACAATACAATAAAACATAGTAAACAATTTTAGAAAACGGAGTTCTTAATAAATTAAATAAAAAGTCATGGGAAATTTACTTTACATCATCGCGGTTATTCTGGTTATTGCGTGGGCAATAGGATTTATTGGTTACAGTGCCGGAGGGATTATACATGTACTGCTCGTAATTGCAGTAATTGCAGTAATCTTTCAAATTATACAGGGAAGAAAGGTTTTATAAAAAAATCGATTTTTCTGAGAAAAATAAATATGGATTATCGGAAAAAGCGTCCATTTATCCATAGTTGGGTTTGTAAAATAAATGTGGGCGTTCTGCCCACATTTTCTCTTTTTTTTCGGCGAATTACCAATTAAAATTTTTAGGTCATGAAAAAGATTATTTTATTCATATTTATCGCTTCCATTCTAACAGGTTGTGTCTTAAACAAGGTAACCGGCCGCAAGCAATTGAGCCTGGTTCAGGAATCGGAATTGCAATTGATGGCTGTCAGTCAGTACAACACTTTCTTAACTGAAAACAAAGTACTAAATTCTGGCAGCAGCAAAGATGCTGCAATGGTTGACAGGGTTGGGGCGCGCATTTCGAATGCAATTACAAAATATTTTAAAAGTCAGGGAAAAGAATCGGTTACTGATGGTTACAAATGGGAGTTTAATACAGTTGACAGCAAAGAAGTGAATGCCTGGTGTATGCCCGGCGGTAAAGTTGTAGTTTACTCGGGTTTACTGGATGTAACAAAAAACGAAACAGCACTGGCAATAGTTGTTGGTCACGAAATTGCCCATGCCATTGCCAAACACGGCAGCGAACGAATGAGTGAAGCAATGATGCAACAACTGGGAGGAGTCGCATTACAGGTGGCATTATCGCAAAAACCACAGCAAACACAGGATCTGTTTTTGCAATCGTATGCAATCGGAAGTCAGGTTGGGGCAATGTTACCATGGTCGCGGCAGCAGGAAACTGAGGCTGACCAGTATGGATTAATATTTGCCGCCATGGCTGGTTACAATCCGCAGGAAGCAATACCTTTCTGGCAAAGAATGTCTTCAGCAGGCGGGGCAAAACCACCTGAATTTTTGAGCACTCACCCTTCCGATGAAACAAGAATCAGAAAGCTAAAACAATTTATGCCGGAAGCCATGAAATATTATAATGCTTCCAAATAGTTAATAATATCAACAATTTAAAAATTAAAATTATGAGTTCAGGAAAAGTCGTATTAGGATTACTTGCCGGTGTTGCCGCAGGTGCATTGGCAGGTATATTGTTTGCCCCTGCAAAAGGATCTAAGACCCGCAAAAAGATTTTGAGAAAAGGCGAAGATTATGTCGATGTATTAAAGGATAAAATGGATGATTTGCTTGAAACAACTAACCAAAAGTTCGAAAAAGTAAAAAAAGAGGTTACTGATTTTGCCGAAAAGAAAATGGGTAAAACAGTATAGGCAGAATGAGCCTTATAAAAACGGTGATTTTAGTGGTTAATGATTTATGCAATTCTTGAAAGGAGATAAATATATACTGATCAACTATTAAATTGTTAATTGCCACCAGGTTATGAGGACATACAAAGAATCACAAGGTAGCACTTCGTGTCTCTTTGTGTTCCGGTAGCTATCGGAATGATGTTCCCGCCTGAATGACGTAATCAGGCAGGTTGGTGGCAATTTTAATCTAAATTTTTTCCGTTTTAAGAGTAATATGAATATGAAAACAGAAACCATGGAAAAGAATGTGAACTTAATAGAATCGTTACTGGAAAGTACAATAGAATACGGAAAGTCAAGCGTAGAGTTGGCTAAGTTAAGGGCATTGCACAAAACATCTGACATTGCGTCCTCTACTTTACCCCATCTTGTGGTTTATATAATTGTTATTTTTTTCGTGCTTTTTATTAGTTTGGGACTTGCCCTTTTGCTTGGAACAATTCTTGAAAATGCGTTTTATGGGTTTTTTATAATTGGCGCATTTTATGGAATTACAGGACTCCTAATGCACTTTTTCATGCACAAATGGATGAAAAGGAAGTTTGGTGATTTTGTAGTAAAACAGTTGTTTAAATAAGATAGTCATGGAAAACATATCATCCACAGCCGAATTGTTGGAAGCAATTGAAATACTGGAATTCCAGCAGGCCGGGCATTTACAGCAGGTGAGAGATAATTTTTACCTTACGCGGGAGAGTTTCAGACCAGTCAACTTGGTTGGCAACGCCGTAAATGATTTTGTTTCGTCACCCAATCTGGTGAAAAACATATTAGGCATTGCTCTCGGACTTTTTACCGGTTATCTTTCAGGTAAAGTAATTAACATCGGTTCATCAAATAGTAAATACAGAAGAATTTTTGGCAATGTTATAAAGTTTGGAATTGCCAGCATAGTTGCCCGCAACCCAAATACAACAAAGTCAATTAGGGAGTTTTTTGCCCGGCGCTTTACCCGCAATAGAAACAAGGATTTACAAGGCCGTGACGAACGAAATTAAAATACCCTTTTTTGTTAAGGCATCACTGATTATTATCGGGTTATTAGCCTTTTTTACCATACTTTATATTGCTCAAAGTATTATAATTCCCCTCGTTTTTGCAACCATCATTGCCACTTTACTCCATCCTGCTGTAAATTGGCTAACCATAAAAAAAATAAACCGGATAATTGCCATTATCATAGTTTTTATCATCGCTTTTTTGGTTATTGCAGCTTTTGGTACCCTTCTCATGAGGCAGATTCAACGGGTAGGTGAATCATGGCCCGTTTTATCCGAAAAATTTAATGCCACAATTTCACAAAATATTGATGATGCTTCTGTTCGCTATAATACAAATCCACAAAAAATACAGGAATGGATTGCGTCTGCAAAAGAAGCATTGATTAACCGGGGCAAAGAAGCTATTGGACCAACACTTGCTGTACTGGGCAACGGTCTGGTAATATTGTTTTTAATTCCTGTATATGTATTTATGTTATTGTTTTACCAACCGCTGTTGCACCAATTTATATTTAAGCTCTTCAGCGAAAGCAAAAAAGAGCAGGTTACTAAAATGGTTTCACAAACGAAAATCGTTATTCAGCGATATCTTATAGGATTGGTTTTCGAATTTATAATAGTTGCAGTATTAAATACTGTGGCACTTATGATACTTGGTATTGAATATGCCATTCTCCTTGGTATTATTGGGGCGCTACTCAACATTATACCATATATAGGTGGAGTTATCAGTGTTGCTATTTATATGTTATTTGCGTTAGTAACCAAATCACCTGAGTATATGTTTTACGTTTTAGCTGCCTACTCAATCATACAATTTATTGACAATAACTACATTATCCCCAAAATTGTTGCTTCAAAAGTAAGAATCAATGCACTCGTTTCTATTATTGTGGTTATTGCCGGAAATGCTCTGTGGGGAATACCCGGAATGTTTCTCTCTATTCCGCTGATTGCCATTGTAAAACTCATTTTCGACAATACCGAAAATTTAAAACCCTGGGGATTTTTGCTGGGTGATACAATGCCCCCGATAATAAAAATTCCAACCATTCTGAAAAAATTAAACCTGAAATGAATTAACATTTTCTTTTCCCCTCTGCTTTAGCTTTCCGCACCCCTTTCCCGGGAAAATGTGTGAATAATGTAACTCTTATCCTGAATTCTGTAAAATTTCATCAAACAGGGATACTTACCTTTGAATCATGAAAAAATTCACTCCGGTTATTAAGGTGAAAGATTTTGCCAAAGTCCAATCGGTGAGGCTGAGTGAAAAGACACTTAAAAATACCAAAAAAGCAAATAGATTCTTTTTGGCGGCAGGTGATTTTTTTTTGTTTGTATATATTACCACAAGAGAAACCTTTTCGCGCCAGTTCGAGTTTAAGGAATTCCTCCGCCAGTGTTATCAAATCGGAAATAAAACCTTACCGCTTATTTCATTAACCGGACTCATTATGGGTTTGGTACTTACCATACAATCACGCCCTGTTTTGGTTGATTTCGGCGCAGTATCCATGCTTCCGGGAATGGTGGCATTGTCCGTAATCAGGGAAATGGGGCCGGTAATTACAGCTTTAATATGTGCCGGTAAAATTGGTTCGGGCATGGGTGCCGAACTGGGCTCGATGAAAGTTACCGAACAAATAGATGCCATGGAAGTTTCTTCCACCAATCCAATTCGTTTCCTTGTTGTTACGCGGGTTTTGGCCGCAACGCTGATGGTTCCGCTGCTGGTTTTATATGCCGATGCACTTGGAATTTTAGGAAGCTGGGGCGGTGCAAACATTAAAGGAAGCGTTACTTTCACATTGTTCTTTTCTCAGGCATTCAGGGTTGTCGATTTTATGGATCTCTTTCCTGCAATAATTAAAACCTTCTTTTTTGGCGCGGTTATCGGTTTTGTTGGATGTTATATGGGTTACACTGCCGGGCGCGGAACTGAGAGTGTGGGAAAAGCAGCCAATTCAGCGGTTGTACTTTCATCACTGCTTGTGATAATTGTCGATTTAATTGCTGTGCAAATTACAGATATGCTTTTATAGTTTGAATATCATAAAAATGGAAAATACGGAAACGCTTGCTGACGAAAAAACAAAAACTCCCCGCCAGGTTATCGAAATTAATAACCTCAGCAAAGGTTTTGCTGATTTGAAAGTATTACAAAATCTGTCGTTACAGCTTTTTGATGGCGAAAACCTTGTGGTGCTGGGGAAATCGGGTTCAGGGAAATCTGTTCTCATTAAATGTATCGTTCGCCTGTTAAACCCCGACCAGGGAACAATTACAGTTTTAGGCGAAAATATAAGCGATTTGCACAGAAAGGATCTGGCTAGTTTGAGGGAAAAAGTTGGTTTTCTTTTTCAGAGTGGTGCGCTTTATGATTCGATGACCATCAAGGAAAATCTCGAATTCCCGTTAAAAAGAATCCGGAAAAACCTTACCCGAAAAGAAATGGATGAAAAGATAGAGGAGGTTTTGGAAAACGTTGGATTGTCCGACACATTAAATAAAATGCCATCGGAACTTTCGGGTGGAATGCGCAAACGGGCAAGCCTGGCGCGCACAATTGTTGTCGATCCGATGATCATGTTGTATGACGAACCAACTACCGGTCTCGATCCGGTAACATCAGACGAAATAAGCTGGTTGATCAATGATGTGCAGGAAAAGTACAAAACTTCATCCATCATTATTACACACGACATTGAATGTGCCCGCGCCACTGCCGACCGGGTTATTATGCTAAAGGACGGAGAGGTTTATCTCGAAGGTGATATCGATGATTTTGAAAAGTCGGCTGACCCGCTCATCAAATCCTTTTTCAAAAAACAAAAGAAAAATGACAGAAAATAAAAAACAACAAAATGGATAATCATACACCAAAATTTAAAGCGCGGTTAGGAATGTTTATTGCCGGTGGAATTGCAGTTTTCGTAGTTGCAATTTTCATTATCGGCAAGCAACAGAATTTATTCGACCCTGTTTTCAAAATCACGACTAATTTTTTTAATGTAAGCGGATTGCAGGTCGGTAACAATGTTCGGTTCTCGGGAATTACTGTCGGCACGGTTGACAATATTACAATTATCAACGATTCAACAGTTCAGGTTGACCTGATGATAAAAAAATCAGTCCAGCAATTTATAAAAGCCGACAGCGAAGCAAGTATCGGTTCTGATGGGATTATTGGCGACAGGGTGGTAATTATTACACAGGGAAGCAGCGATGGAGCAATGGCAAAGAACGGGCAACATATTTTTTCGAAAGAGCCTGTTGAAACAGATGATATTATTGTGAGTTTGCAGGCAACATCGCTTAATGCCGAAGTTATTACACTTCAGCTTGCCGAAATTATGACCAATATTAATAACGGACAAGGTACAATGGGCAGGTTAATACAGGATTCAACCATTGCAGAAAACATCAATCAGATAATTGCAAATTTTAAAAAGAGTTCTGAAGGATTGGACGAAACAATTGGAGCTACAAAAGAAAATGCGTTTGCTTTTATGAAGAGCCTGCAAAAAACTGTGTCAAAAACCGAAGTTGCTTCAAATCAACTGGGTGAAATAATGACAAAAATAAACAACGGAGAAGGTAATCTGGGTATGTTAATACAGGATACAACCCTCGCCTCCAACCTCGATGTAACTGTTATTAATCTGAAGGAAAGCAGTGTTGGACTAAATGAAAACATGGAGGCGTTGAAACATAATTTCCTTTTCAGGGGATATTTTAAAAGGAAAGCAAAAAAAGAAGCCGAAGAATTGAGAATTGAAAAGGAACAAATAAACATGCATGAAATAGAGAGTGGGGATGAAAGGAAGTAACATTTTGGATGATGGATACTGGTAACTGCATAATGCGAACAAAGGGTAGAACCGGTATTTTCACTCTTTAACTTGTCCTGCCTTACAGGCAGTTGCCTTTTTTGATGTTTTTTTCCGCAGGTCGATGACCTTGCGGTTATGAATCCCGATCCCGATAGCTATCGGGATCGGGAGACTTTTCAAGTCAGTTCTGCAACTTGTCCTGGAAGGACTGATTTTCATAACCACAGGTTACATAATAGAACCAAACTGCCTGGAAGGCAGGATTTTTTTGATAAAGTACAGAGAAGAAGACCGTTCATTACAGGTTTATAACTCATAATACTGCATAGTAATTAGCTTCGTAAGTAATCAAAAATGGAAACTTTTAATGT
>JBGSMW010000068.1:0-26258 GCA_041739985.1 Draconibacterium sp.
AGGGGTAAACGAAAATACCCCTTCATCTTCCATCAATGAATCATTTTTGTTGAATATCCCTCAAAAAACTCAAAGTGAAAATATCGAAATGAACTCAAACCTTTTGGGAAAATCTGTCCGATTTATCGGGGGTTAAGACAGTTGTTTATCATTGAAATCCTACATCAAACCACAACCGAAAACCATTCGGGAAGGGTTAAGCCTGCGTTGTTTATCATTGAAATCCTACATCAAACCACAACCCTGAACCTGAATGTTTACCTGCTGAAATTGTTGTTTATCATTGAAATCCTACATCAAACCACAACCCCGGAGGCAAAGCGGATAATGCTGATGCAGTTGTTTATCATTGAAATCCTACATCAAACCACAACTAGGTAGCTGTCCCTATTGAAGTGGAATTAGTTGTTTATCATTGAAATCCTACATCAAACCACAACTTCCATCAAGTCGTCATCGTCAATGTCGTCCGTTGTTTATCATTGAAATCCTACATCAAACCACAACTTCCATCAAGTCGTCATCGTCAATGTCGTCCGTTGTTTATCATTGAAATCCTACATCAAACCACAACGGAATGTGGGTTTTGAGTTTATTAATGTAAGTTGTTTATCATTGAAATCCTACATCAAACCACAACACTTCTTGTGTTGCGCTAAATGCCGAAGAAGTTGTTTATCATTGAAATCCTACATCAAACCACAACACAAGAGCCGAATTCGAATTCGCAGTTCCAGTTGTTTATCATTGAAATCCTACATCAAACCACAACAGCTGCACCAGTTTATAATTGAAATGGCCGGTTGTTTATCATTGAAATCCTACATCAAACCACAACTCTACCAGTGTTGTTTTTAGTTCCTTGATTGTTGTTTATCATTGAAATCCTACATCAAACCACAACAATATTCTTTAGAACATACCTGCAAGCCTCGTTGTTTATCATTGAAATCCTACATCAAACCACAACCTTATCCATAAATGTACGGACAGCTGGTAAGTTGTTTATCATTGAAATCCTACATCAAACCACAACTCCGCTTGTTGTTCGGTGACTTTGTAGCGTGTTGTTTATCATTGAAATCCTACATCAAACCACAACTTACGTACCTCTACTGTAGCAGGCTCTTTTGTTGTTTATCATTGAAATCCTACATCAAACCACAACTGTTACCAGGCATTTGGTTTTTTAACTACAGTTGTTTATCATTGAAATCCTACATCAAACCACAACCGCGCCGTTGGTAACAAATTCAATTATATAGTTGTTTATCATTGAAATCCTACATCAAACCACAACCATGCGAGGCAACAACCCTGTAAACATAGGGTTTTCGTCACTTTTTAGAATATAAAAATTCATGTTCTCACGCATGGAAGAAGTAAAACATAAGGTTTTTTCTATTTCTGTATTTCAATTAATTTCCTTCCATAATTTCAAAGAACTATGCTTCAAAAATAATCATTCCATTTATCCATACTCAAAAATAATTAAAACATTTCCTTTTAAACTGTAGAAATAATTAAAACATTTCGAGTTGTTTTGGACCTTCCGGAAGCGGCTTTGATTTGAAGCCCCAGAAATTGCAGATATTTCCATATTGTTTGTCGGTTACTTCGAGTATGCTGACCTGACCTTTTTCGGGAACGAAGTTTTTTACACGTTGAATATGTACTTCAGCACTTTCCTTACTGGCACAATGGCGGTTGTACACCGAAAACTGCATCATTGTAAAACCGTCCTTCAACAGGTTCTTGCGAAAACCGGATGCCATTTTTCTCTCTTTCTTTGTGGTCACCGGCAAATCGAAAAATACGAAAAGCCACATAATGTGATAAGCATTTAACCTGACCTGTTCCATGATTATTTAAAAATTTGAATCCCGGATTGGCTGTTACTCAAAAACGGGCAAAACCAATTTTCGTTCTTCACCCGAAAAACACCGGGCTAATGAAGCTGTTGTTTGCGAAAGCGCTACCATTAGTGGTCGTCGGTTTTCGCCAATGCGAACATCAGTAGTCATCAGTTGCAGCAGTTCTGCTTTGTGTTCAGTTTCAATTTCAAGTTGATAAGGCCATTTTTCATACATATGGTACACCAATTCATCCACATAAGGCCGGTATGGCTCCATCATATCATCTGCAAGACAAAATGCATTGTAGCGGTTGTGGTGATGAATACCAAATGTGGCAAGCAGCCCTGACCCTGCAAGTGAACGTGCCACTGCCGAACGCAACAGTATATAACCGTAATTCAGAAACGGATTGGGTGGCATACCAAACCTTTCGCGAATAAACCTCGATGAAAACATCTCTGTCCAGTACAGCCGTGCTGCAAAACCCTCGCGATTATCAGAATCACCACTTTTTACGGCTTTTGTCAACGCTTTAATCTTGATACTGTTTTTTCCCAACTTGTCAAGCAACCGGGCCTGGTTTGAAATTTTGACTTCTATTACTTGCTTCCAGAGATTTTTCTTCAATGGTTCGCTTGCATTGGTCTGTGCCCTGAAAATTTCGTTCTGGATGTGGTTGGCATCGAGTGGTAACAACATAGACGATGGCATGTGTTTGCTGTCGCAAAAAACCACGGCAACATTGTTTTCGGTTAGTTGTTCAACTAATTTCATTGTAAACGAAATCTCTTGGTTTTCGAGTACAACAAATCCAACATCCTCAATCGGTACTGTTTTTACTGGGTTACCGGCGTTTACCGAAACTACCAGTTGGTTGTTTTTCACCGAAAGATGATATGGATTTGATATGAAAAGAGTTCGCTTTAGCATAGTTTACTTTAATCGTTTTATTTCACCTAAAACGGATAAATTAAAATCCACACCTTCAACCAATGCATTAAATTGATTATGGTTCATTTTTCTTTGTGCTTTAAAGATTTCATTTTTTTCAAATTTACCATCCATCGTTTTTAAATCAATTGCTTGTGAAGCTTCTTGATTAAACCTCATTACAATTGTCGCATATTCATTTACTTTTCCCGATGGTCCAATTATTCTTTGGTTACTCAATCCAATAATTTTATACAACCTTTTGTTTATTTCTGATACCGACAAATCCCAAACCTCAACTGGTGAATTTTCCCAAAGAATTACCATCATACCAATTTTAATGATGGCTTTTAATGGTAATTCGATTTTACCTGATAAAACTTTATCGGGTATCACATTCTGAATATTCTCCAGATTTTGTTCTTTAAGCTCTTTATGAACCGAGTATTTAAAGAATTCACCAGCTTCCAAGTTATTTAGAAGTTTAAAATCGCGTTTAATTTTACCTTTTTCATCCTTTCCCTCATAAATAGCCATCATATAATTACTGTCATTCGCTACATGATAAAACTCTTTGTGCGGTTTTGATGTTTTTTGCGATTTATCGCGTTGCGGTTTCAGATGAATTGGATTGGTGACCGATGTTTGAAAAATCCTGACTTTTTTAATTGGAACCGGATTACCATTTTTATTTGGCAATGTATACAAGTCGGCAACCTGTTTTTTTAATTTATCAATTTCAACCTTTATCGCTATTTCCTCTGCATCTTCTGCTTTAGCCAGTTTTTTGTTTTGAATTTCAATCTCTTTGATAAAATCCTTCTCTTTAGCCCGGGCATTTTGAATAATATCTTTCACTCTCTCGTCAACAATATTCTTTATGTTATTATCATCAAGAGCATCAAGCGATTTTCGAATAACATATTTTATCATTTTCTCGGGTTCACCTTTTTTATTTACCTCAGTTTTTTCAATTGCACCATAAAATGTTTGCTGGTGCAAACTTCCACGTACAGTATCTCCTTGCAGGTAAACCGGATTTCCTTCACCATTTTTCTGAATTCTTCCTCTTTTCCGAAGGATTTTTTTTGATTGTTTTGGTAAATTATCAGGAGTATAATGTGAAACCAGAATTTCATTCTGAATCATTTTCACATCTTCAGTAAATGTTTTCCAGGGTTTATTCATTGGGGGAAGCTGATTAATGCCTTTAATATTTAACTCCTCCCAATCATGATAAAACTTAGCGAGATTTTCGTAGTTATTCTTTGTAATGCAAGCTATGGTAATAGCATCGACACAATGATGACTATGGTTTACCCTTGCTTTCTTTTCATATTCATCCTGTAATCCCCAAAGTTTTCGGAAGTCAGCAACAGTATTTCCCTTTACAGTATAAACTTTATCGAACAGTGTATTTAAATACATTCTCGAATATTTAGTAATTATACCTGTATCGACTAACTGACTGTTTTTAAATCCTTCAGGTACGTCGTTCATTGTAAATCTATCATACTTATTTTTCCAATATTCATATTCAAATTTTAATTTGTGTCTTTTCTGAATTGCTCTATCCTTTGAATCTTTATCTACAGCTCCTCTTGCTTGTCTTACAGCATATTGAATTTGCTTTTCCAATTCTTCATACTTTAATTTCCATGAATCAATTCTTTCCAATATCTCTTTATGGTTGAGTAAAGCAGACGGAATCTTATTCTTTTTTACTGACCTGTTAAAGAAATTATCACAAAGTGTTTTGTTGGTTTGAGAATTATCAAGAGAAATACTTCTTGGAATGGTATGTTCAATATCAAATTTTGGATTTGACCCAAGAAATTCAGAGATAGCTATTTCTTTTCCCGTATAAATACATTTGTGATTTTGCTCTTCCCAAAGCTGATATTTTAATATATCAATATCAGATGGCTCTCCGTCAACTTCTAAATGTTGTTTTATTTTTAAGGCATATTCCTTTCTGCTCTTCTCCCGATCATTTTGCCAATTCTGATAAGCTTTTCGCTCGTTGGCATTCATTAATTCACGAGCCATTTCAATATTAACTTTTGTATTAGAATCAATAGATTCCGTTCTTATCAACTCGTTTATAAGCTTTCTTAATTGGTGAAGCGCCCTCATTGCCATCGGATTTCTAATTGAAGAAACCATTGGACTGCCTAAATATAGTTTTCCATCTTCCTTTCTAACCGGTTGTTTATATACTTCAATGGCAGATGGGTGATAAATCTTTTTTAACAAAGATGGATCAATATCAAAATTATCGGTAAGAAATGATTTTAACCTTTCATCTATGCGCTGAACGGTAGCAAATTCTCCTCTACCCAGATTCTTTATCATTTGTTTTTTGAAAAATATAAATGCATTTTCTTCAATCCTGTTTTTCTTTTCTTCGGAAAAAGCATCAAATGTTTTTATACCATAATAATTTTTGATTTTATTATTTAAATCTTTCCTGAAAAATTCAATTGCCTCATCGCTCCAAACTGAGTTCTCGATTCTGCTAATTTTTATAATTCCATTTACTATATCAATTATCTGTTTTTCCTCATTCTGATTTGAAATAATATTATGTATTTCGTTTTTAATAACATTTTTATTTGCACTATTATTCCAAATCTCATCAGGTATAGCTTCTTCCATATTAGCAATAAAAACAGCATGCGAATAAATTAATCCCTCGCGCAGAAAGGGAAGAATTTTATTGATAGCTTTTAAACTTAATGCTGCATAATCCTTTTTAAGTTGAATTCTTAGAAATTCTTTGATTTTTAATTCTTCTAATTTCAGGCGATTTCGGGCAAACTCTTTCAGTTTTTCATCGGAATCAAAAGTAAAAAGTACGTGCCAAATATCATGGATATCAATAGCAGACTCCTTACCATCTTTATCACGGATGTAATTAAATTTTACATCCATAAAATTCTCTCCAAATAAATCCTTTAATCTGGCTGAAACCGGACATCCACTAACAGTAGTGTTTATGCTATAATTAAATAACCAGTCTTCTCTAAATACCTCTCTGCTTTTATAAAATTTATATTGATTTTTTGGTGCCAGTTGTTTTGCCAAATCCTCAAATTCGAAATGATCTTTACTTTTTCTGAAAAACTGAGGTTTTATTTTTTCTTTCTCTTTATCTGTTAAAAATCTTAAGTTCTCGTCACTGGGAGTTTTTAGTTTAATGTTGTTTACAAAACACAACATCCGATACTCCTCAAACTCTGGACGTGATACAGGGCATCTTGATTTCTTAGGTTCAAATACACACTTTCCTATCAAACCTTTCTGAGACTTTAAGGGTCGTTGATAAAAAATTGATCTTTTTACTTTTTCGGCAAATTCTGTTTCAAGTTGTTGAAATTCACAAATTCTCTTGAATTCATCCAAATAATGCTCTTCACGGTGAGTATATGTATCTCTTATTTTTTCACCTTTTTGATATTTCTCATAAAAATATTGGCCCAGGGTTTTATCACCTTTTGCAGTGCTAATTTCAGCAATTGATTTTTTAACTGTTCCCTCATTTTCTTTAGTACCTTCCAATCGATTACTTAAAAATCCCCGTCTTTGTGATATGTGATAAAAGGCTCTGCCAATTTTAAAACGATCTTCTAATATATTTAAGTCTAATTTCTTTTCAACCAGCAGCGCTCTATAGTAATAAGGATTTTCAAATTGAATTTCATCGGTTTTTTGCCAACTTAAAAATGATGAGTTAGTTGGATAAACCTTTTTATAACGCCAACTATCAAGTTCATCTTTAGATAAAACCGGACAGTATCCATAATCAGAGAGAACACTTAATATCTGTATTTTTCGAAGTTTACGACGGTATTTTATTCTTCTTGCACTTCGAAAAGTAGTTCTTTCAGCTGCTTTTGAACCTTCGATTCCTTTTTCGATTTTTACTCCTTCCTGAAATATTCTGACTCCTTTTTCAATTAAAGTGAAATCATTATTATTTTCAGTATCAACAACAGCCCAACCAATGCTGTTAGTTCCGAGGTCAAGTCCTAAAATTTTTGTCATGATTTTGGGTTTAAAGTTTAATTTAGTTTTTCGGTTAAATATAAAAATAATATCATATTTATTTTTTACATTCGTAGCAAATAAAAAAGCTTTTATTCAAAACATTGAAATTATTCTACATCTTATCACAATAAGGCTATATGCCGAAGGAAAAAAATTCCTGTACTCCTGCTTCGGTGGGAGTTTTTTTTTATTATTTCTGAAATTTTATTAGGTAAAAATTGATTTCTAATATTTTAGAGTGTTGGAATCTATTAACGTAAAATTATTTTAATAAACCTATATATTGTTTTGTACAAATGTTTTATAAAGCCGGGGTTGGGTTTGTGGTTTTTGTTTTTGTAAAGGAAAAGACGGGACAAAATGTCGATGCAATCGACTGACAGCTTACCCCTCGTCGGTCAGACGAGGGGCAGGTTGGGCAACTAATTTTTATGTGTAAATACTTGCTGACATAATCTTAGTATTTGGGATTAGACATATGAGTATGAATCACTTTCCATTTCCCATTTATCTTTGAATACACAAAAGTCCATGCAAAATTACCAGTCAACATGCGACCATCAACTATCTTTGCTGAATAATTTCCATGAGCAGTCAATAAAACACTATTTTCGGATAATACAGTAATCTTTTTTGTGTCAATATTCATTTTCTGGTATTCCAAACCTTGTATTCCTGATTTGAATCCAACCATTAACTCTTCGAATGAATTAAAATAAAATCCATTATCAATAAATCCAGTCTTTAAAGAATCATTGATGCATTCAGAAATCCCTGTTACATCAAGTTCTTCTCCAGCTTTAATGCTTTTATTAAAGGTTAGAGTAATCTCATTTTCTATTTTTTTAATCAATGTACCGGATAAGTCTTGTGAGTACGAAAATCCGTAAACTCCGAAAGTCATGAATCCGGTAAGAATAATGATGTAAATTTTTTGTCTCATAATTTTGAATTTTAGTTATTAAAGTCCAAATCAATTATTAATGTGTGACCGCTGTATAGCGTGTCGTTGTTCTTTCAATCCATTCATACATTTCCTTTAAAACTATGTTTAAATTCCCGATTTGACAATGTTGGTCTGCTTGTTCTTCTTTTGTGAATATTCTTGTTGTTACAGACTTTGCATTAACCAAGGCTTCTTTTTGTTTTTGAAGTAGAATTGGCGGTTGAAACGCATCATTTTCTCCTGTTACCAGCAACACATCTTGATTAATTAATTCGCTGGAGATATGCTCTTTATTCATTGCCATCATCCACTCAACTGCTTCAAAAGGTTGCGTTTTGTTTTGTATAAAAAGAGCATTATTTATGGTGTGTTTAAGCGTTCCAACATTCATTTTTAGCTTCACAAAAAAGTTTGTCAACGCTTTATGTTTCAAGAACCATTTAGCAAGAAATCCATTAAATCTGTTCGACATTTCTAACCAATCATATAAAGGAGGCATTGCAATTACCCGTGTTATACGTTTCTCGTAAGCCGCTGCTCTTAAAATCCAATATCCGCCCATTGAAACACCTAATGCTGTTACATTATCTGCTTTGAAATAATCCAACACTGCTTTGGTTGGTTTTTCATAATCGTGGTCGAAATATTGATTATAGAGTCGTCTGCTACCGCCTTGTCCAGGACCTTCAAAAGCAATAAAGTCATATCCGTTCAATGCAAAATAATTCCAAATGGAATAGAACTCTTCAATAAATGCGTCAAATCCGGGGATTCCTATAATTGTGCCTTTTATTTCGTTTGTTTTTGAAGGAATTTTAATTGCATTCAGAAAACTTCCATTGTAGGGTATTTTGTGTCGTTCAAATTTTTCTTCTTTAAAAGCAATGTCAAAGAGGTTAATGAATTCTTTGTAAACAGGAATTTTTCTTTTATCAATTGGCGAAATCAGGAATTCACTTGCTCTAAGATAAGTGGCAGCATTTTTTAATCGTCCTTCAATTTCTGCTGTTTCTGAGGCAGTCTTGAATTCGTTTATATAATCGTCAAATGTTTTAATTTTTCTACCAATTTGCTGAATGTCTTCCAACTTTGAATAACCGAGAGAATGCCATCTGTTTAGCTGGTAATTAAGGAATTTATTGTTGTGGAACTTATGGTATCCTATTGGTAATTTCATTGGTCAACTATTTTCATTTTTTTTATTCGTCTGGGTGTCTTATTACAATGACCGCTAACGGCTACATACTCGCAACATGCAGCTATTTCGTTAATACGCGAAACTGTTTATTATTTGTTTTAACCTGATTTTTCTGAGAAGTGGTTTTTTGGACCGGGTAGTTTTGTTCATGCAGTTTGGTTTAAAAATGAATCTATTTTCAAATGTAAAAATTATTTTAATAACCCATAATTTGTTTTGTACAAATGCTTTATAATGCCGGGGTTGGGTTTGTGGTTTTTTGTTTTTGTAAAGGAAGAGACGGGGCAAAATTTCGATGCAATCGAATGAAAAGTTACCCCTTGTCAGTCAGTCGTGCCGACCGCTCAGAGTCCTATTTATTAGCGGTTGCTTTTATTTTTCTAGCTTAAACTTTTCAAACGTATTTCCATTTTGTTTGTAAACTCCATCATTATCTGTTCCTAACCACAAAATGCCGTTTTTATCCTGGTAGATTGAAACTAGTAAAACGTCTTCTATTTCACTATTGATTTCAAACTTTAATAGTGTTTTTCCATCATACTTCCAGACACCACCTCTATATGTTGTCATCCATAAATTTCCTTTATTATCTGATAATCCG
The DNA here is from genome assembly GCA_041739985.1 of Draconibacterium sp. Lineage (GTDB taxonomy): Bacteria > Bacteroidota > Bacteroidia > Bacteroidales > Prolixibacteraceae > Draconibacterium. The sequence goes on from JBGSMW010000068.1 coordinate 9,582, forward strand.
GAATTGAAATATTGAGGTTTATCTTTTTCAATACCCTTGATCTTTTCATAGTTTAAATTGTTCGAGTCAATTTTATACTTGCTTTTAAAATTGCTCAACCAAAAATACCCATTTCTGTCTTGAATTATTGAACGTACTCCAGAAGCTGATCCATCCGGGAGGATTGAAAGTTCTTTTTCGTCAAACCACAAAAAAGATTTACCATCATATCGGAAAGCACCTGCTACAAAGGTTCCAAACCAAATATTTCCGGCTTTGTCTTCACTTATACAATAAACTGAATAAGGATTATTGATATCAAAAGGACTGATTAGCGTGTCAATTTCAAACGCTTTTTTTAAATCTTTTCGTGGTAATTTTAATTCAAAAAGAGTATCTCCGTTATAGCGGTATAAATCGTTTGCATTGTAACCAAACCACAAGTCATTAGGATTCAGTTTCCATTGGTTATGAGACGATTTTATAGCCTTTAAAGTGGTGAATTGCTTTCCGTCAAATTTGCTTATTCCTTCGTGTGTTTCGATGTATATATTTCCGTCAGTATCTTCTTGAATACCACGTATTGAATCGTTCACTAATCCGTCTTCTGTTGTAAATTGTTTTAACTCGTTTCCGTCTAAAGAATAGATACCGTTTCCATTGCTCCCAAACCAATATTTTTCTTTTGAGTCTTGAAATATTCTCCAAATTTGATTATCAAGTTCAGAAGCTACCTTACCGATTTCTAAAATTTCTGTTTCGGTTTGTTTGTGTTCAGATTTCACTTGTCCATTGCAAGAATGGAAGATACTTGATACAAAAATTAGCAAGACTATTTTTATTGAGTTGATTGTCATTTCTGTTTTTTTTAAGTTCGGTCTTAAAGTTGTCGCCAACCAAGTGTATACCCGCAACATGCGGGTATTTCATTAATACGCGTAACTATTTATTATTTGTTTTAACTTGATTTTTCTGAGAAGTGGGTTATTGGGATGGGAAGTTTTTTTCATGCAGTTTGGTTTTAAAATGAATCAGTTCTTCAAATGTAAAAATTATTTTAATCAACCCATAAATTGTTTTGTACAAATGCTTTATAATGCCGGGGTTGGGTTTGTGGTTTTTTGTTTTTGTAAAGGAAGAGACGGGGCAAAATGTCGATGTAATCGACTGACAACTTACCCCTCGTCGGTCAGACGAGGGGCAGGTCGGGATGGATAGCCAAAGGGTTAGAGGAATTGTCTTTACAGGAATGAAAGAGGATGGCGGTCATTCCAGGAATCAGGATAAATAATAGAAATTGCTTCATTCAATGCTGTATTATTTTGTTAAGCAAAAATTTATATACATGAAATTAAATAAACCGAATAATAATTTGACACGATGATAAACCCACGTTCTTTTCGATGGATGCGATGCCTTATTTTACCCTGAATTGCTAAATCCGTGTCTGCTATTTCAAAAATACCTCCCAAAAATCATCCATAATAGATTCTGAGTCAATCTCTGAGTAGACATAAATCTTCCGGGGGGTGTTTTCCGGGGGTGTATTTCTCAAAGACTGCTTTGTCCATTGAGGGTTTAGTACCGCCTGCACGATTGCAAAATCCCACATTGTCCAGTCAATACCATCCTTATTTACCTTATTCCAAAGTTCCTTTAGCGTTCCTTCAATTCCTTCATTCGATTTTAATCGGGTATCAATATCATTTTGTGTGACTTTCAAATTAGTGCAAATATTTGCCGGCATCACGTGCAATTCAAGTCTTTCGGTGTTAAATAAGGTTTCAACCGCATTCAAATCGCTCCTCACATTAAACTCGTTTTTATTAAACGCTTTTCGTTTGAAATCGTATGTTGTCCCGATAAAATACACAGCGATTTTGTCAATAATTTTAGGTTCGGAAATAATAGCTGATGCCACATTGGTTGCCGAACCAGTAACAATGACAATCAGTTTTTCACTCTTGGGCATTTCCATTGCTTTTTTAATAATGAAATCGGAGGCTTCGTTGAAGACAGTACCTGTTTTGTTACCCCAGTGTTGCCCCTGACCTACTGCTAATTCCGAACCCTTCAGGCTTGGGATGTGTTTCATTTCCAGAAGTTGGAGAATACGGTTGTTCAACACCCAGCTCTCGTGCATGGTTTGGCGACCGCATACTTCAACACGGTTCCATTGCGCAGCAGTCACAGCCAATGCGTCAACCTTGCCAGATTTTAAGGCTAGTACAATTGCCGGCATATCATCAATTTCATTACCGGTATCTGCATCGGTTATCACTTTGGTATGCTGTCCTTGAAGATTATTTAGCAAGAAGAAAAAAGCGAAAAATAAATAAATCCCTTTCATATATTTTGTTTTTGATTAATATTTCAATGGAGTGGAAAGTTGCGATTTTGCATGCAGCACAACGGTCGCGTAGTCGAATAGGAAAAGGAAATTTCACCCTAATCATCTCTCAGAACCGTACGCGACAGTCTCCCACCTCACAGCCTGCCCCGATTTTTTCGTGGGCTCTTGTTATACAAATCTAAACGCTTCATTTCGATAATCCAATTTGCCAATGGTAAAATAATGCAGGAAATTGATTACACACTGTTTCTAAACATTTACAGGCAAGGTTTACAGAGGTTTCGTAGCGTTTATGCCCCGTCGCGAAAAGAAACCGTGCAAAAACAAACAGAAAAACAGGAAAGGGTAAAATCAACGAAAAAGGGAGATAGAAAAAGCCTTGAAAAACAAACCGGTCGCATTAATCCCCTTATGTTTGCCCATTGAGCTGCAAGGGCTTAGTCCAACACGAATTAAAACACAATTGAGCCAGCAAATTGAAACGGCACAGCCCTAAAAAAAGGCAGTAGTGTATTGTACACCTACTGCCTTTTTTCGGGGCTCAACTGTGCCTTAATTCCTAATTTGTTGTGCGATCGTCCTTCTTCGTATTATTTATCTCCAATTCCATTTCAATTTTATGTACCCATCGTCTCTTTATTTCTATTTATAATATTTTGCAGTCGTGGCCGATTATAACGTTGAACTCCAATTGGATAAACATTCAGGACTATATTTAGAAATAATAGCCAAAGAGACTGTATGATTCCATATTTAAACACAACGACAAGATTGAAGATTAGTACGATAAAAAAAATTATTAGATGCCCAATTTCCGATTGTCGGGTTCTATACTCCAATTGTTTTAAAGTATCCAAATTCTTATTTACGGGATTTGAAGCTTTGTTGAGTTTCTCCCAACCAACCCATACTAAAATTTTTCTAAATTCATCAACCCAAAACCATTTATAAATCTTTCCTTCAGCTTCCCATTTTTTGGAATTGTAATAAGTCGAAATTAATCTTGGCTTGAAGGTTTCGGTGATGTATAAAACACCCAACATTAGCATGAAGTTTAATACCCACGCAAACAGAAAAGAATGCAACCCTTGCCAAAGAGCTACCGCCGCCACGGTAATGACAACAAATACTAAGACGAAACAGACTCTTAAATATTTATTCATTGCTATATCTTTGCTTCCTTTTTTTGTTAGTTAGCCGTCTCAGGATGTCGCACAACGGTTGGTACATGTTGCGGAGCGGATTTCGGAGAGCGTTCCTGTCCGCGAGGACATGAACTGTGATGCGAGAATCCGCAGTTGGCGCACCACCAAACCCGCCCTGCAATATGTACTTTGTTAACGCCTGGTTTTTATTGTTTTATTATTTGTTCATGTTCGGAAAATCTGGAACTATTGGTTCTTTTACTTTAGAATTCAGGTAAAATTTCATTGAGTCGTTTTGATTTATCAGCCAAACCATTTTCTCATTATCAATTTCTTCAATGATTACATTTGTTGAATCAAACTCATTAAATATTTGCAGATTTAATCCATTCAAGCTCCATTTTCCCTTAACTATATTCGCGTTATTTTCACTTTTGGTTTTATACTGATAAGTGTTATTTTCTGCGAAATCCCAAACTTTCTCTTGATTTGTTTTTGTTTGATTAATTGTTCCATTTTTAAGGTCAACGACCTTTTTAATTTCCCAATTATAATCAGTCAGCATTTGTTCTACTTTATTTTGACAAGAGTAAAAAATACCGAATATAAATATTAGCAATATTATTTTTCTCATATGTTTATAATCCTATTAAGTTTTGCTTTCAAACTTGGCGTTAACTTGTTTATATGTCTGATTTTTTCAGACATAGCATGCCAAATAAGCTGGATATGTCTGAAAACTATCATCCTTTTTTTTTAATAAATCTATAAATTTTCAACTTATAAATCATCAAACGGAGATTTAATTTTTTGAATTGATTTTTCTGCTACATGTTTATATATCTCAGTTGTTTTTGAACTTTTATGTCCTAATAATTCATATTTAACCCTTAAATCAGTTTCATATCGGGATTGAATTTGTGTTTTGCCCAATTGGGCAAGTAGTTTTTGTTTTTGTAAAGACAGACATGGGTTTTAGTACTGCGTTAGCGTTGGGTGCAGGCTGCCTGTTTGTTCAGGCGGGTTAAATTACGGCTCAGGCGGGAGAATAAAATAATATTGTATTCAAATGTCGGTGCAATCGACTGACAGCTTTGTTCGCGGTAGTGAGATGAGGGGAAGGTTGGGGTTTTTATTCAATTTCTATTTTGGATTTTTCTATTATTCCGTAATTCACAATTTTGTCTGTAGTTATAATTTTTGCTTTTGCAATCCCTTCACCAAAATCCTGCGTGTCAATTTCAGATGTGACATTAATCCATTCTTCATTACTTTTTAATACAATTAGTGAATCATTGTATTGAATATGCACTGTGCCATCAGATTCAATTTGCCTGATTTCAAATTTGCCTTTTATATATGGCAAGTCATAAATACCAGATAATCCGGTTGCGGCTCCTTCTCCAACAACTCCGCTTAAACTTCTCCCGTCACCGTATATAATTTTAAGCGTTTTGTTTATTTCAAAGTCACATTCTCCGTTTAAGATTTTTGATGTTTCGTCAAAACTATAAGTTGGAAAATCAATGTTTAATCCACCCTGATATTTACCTTCTATAAGTTCACCGTTTGTATTGACATGATGGTCAACAAATACACATTTGTCAGCACTTATTATCCAATCTTCTTCCTGATTTTTATCGCAGCCATAAACAAACAATATTGTGACGATGGTAACTGCAATCGTAATAAGTTCATTTTTAAATTTATGTGTTTTCATAATATTTAGAATTAAAGGTTGTTTTTTTCTATTTTAAACTGCATTTCAACGTAAGCAGCAACACGCAGGAGTGGATTGTCTCACATAAGGCGAGATCAAGCCGGAAAGATATACACCGAAAACCACCGCTGCCGTACTTGAAGGGTAGCTGAAGTTATCGGCTATTTTTATTTAATTTTAAATTCAATCGATAAGTTGTATTTTTTAGATTCATTGATGTCCGGGATGTCAATAGTGTTATCAAATTTTAGTTCATAGTCACCTTTAGGGAGCGATACATTGGCTGTGTCGTTAAACCAATTTATTTCAAACGATTTTGTTTGTTTTGGGGCAATGTTCTGCTGAAGAAGTATGTCAAAGCACGCCCAATTTCCTGGTATGGCATCACCTATTAAATTATCATTTTTGTCATAAACTTTAAATTGAAAGGTTGGGCATTGTGAGCCGTAATAATATATTGTATCTGATGTGTTATTTTTTTCAGTGTACTCAAAAATCAAATCTTCACCAAAATTAAATACCCGGGTGGAACTATGATTTTCATTTAAAAGGTCAATATGAACTTCTAAGTCATTAATCGATTTAAAATTATCTTTTTCACAACTCAAAGTGAATAGAAGCAGGCCCAGGATAACAATTTTTTTCATGTTGGTTTTTATTCAGTAGATGCAGGTTAGCCTCAAATAGTTGCGTTTAAATTGCACGCCAACGTTCGGAACAATATGCAGTTGGGATCATAGTTAAAACCGTCTTTCCTGATGTATTTTACAAGTTTACTGTTAGTAGTTCGAAGTTTTTTTCGCATCTTCTTTGTATTCCAGAATATCACCCGGCTGACAATCGAGTGCATTACAAATAGATTCCAGGGTGGTAAACCTGATTGCTTTTGCTTTTCCGGTTTTTAAAATAGAAAGATTTGACAAAGTTAATTCAACTTTTTCTGACAGCTCATTTAATGACATCTTTCGCTTTGCCATCATTACATCTAAATTTACAATAATTGGCATGGCTTATACGGTTAAATCGTTTTCGTTTTGGATTTCTACTCCCTTTTTAAAAATAGTCGCAATAATATAGATTACAGCTCCCATTAGAATAAATGCTTGACTGTCTGCCCAAAATTGGTTCAAGTTGTCGGTAACAAAACCGTAATGCATTAAATTTTTAACTAACTGACTGGCAATGTAACTTAACAATCCAATTGAAAGGGTGTAATAACTAATTTGTGAAAATTGTCTCGCAACAAAAGTGCTGAACGGTTTTGACAAATCCATTTTGTGCATTAGTCTGATAACTATGTAGAATAGACAAGCTTTTAAAATTGAAATGGTTAGAATAAAGCTATAGACACCGAAAAAAGCTAATCTACTTTCGTTATACATTTCAGTTAAGTCCAACTTTTGATAAAGATTTTGGACAAATTCAGGCCTATACAGACTGAAAAAGAAATTTGTTATTAAGCCTCCTGCTTCAATGCTTAAGCCGACAAAAATGAGCCAAGCCACAATATATAAGCCCCAAAATACCAAATTGTTTGTTTTTGACATGTTGTTTAAAATTAAAATTATATCGCAAAGAAAACAAATATTTATTGAATAACAATAAATATACATTTTTATTCAAAAAATATTTGTCGCACCATAAAACTGAGCAAAAAGGCTTTTTTCAATGATTTGAATGAGATAATTTCATCTCATTATAATTATTAATTCTTTAAGGTATTCGATGGAACTCGCCTTATAGTGGTTTATCTGTGGGAGTATTTTGCTCATGGCTCGTTTCATATTACAAGCTTAATTCAGAAGTTGTGGGGTCGAACTTATCTATTTGTTATGTCGTCAATACAATGACCGCTAACCCAGGAAGCTACACGCAGATGCGGATTGTCTCGCCTAAGGCGAGATCAATATTGTCAAAGGCGAGACTGAATTGAAAGATGCCCACCGCAAACCACCGCTGCCGCACATACCGGGTAGCTGAAGTTATCGGTACAGCTTTATTTCAAATCCTTTTTTAGCATTATCATATGTTTTAATTGTATTCCATTTTCAAATATTGGTTCCGGATAATTATCAATAAAGAATCTGTGCTTAATATCATATATCTCAAAACCAACCTTTTGATATAAATATAATTGCTTAATCCCTGAATCTCCTGTTCCAATTATAATCTTCTTAAATCCTTTTTCTTTTGCAAGGATTACAGCATCTTTTAATAATCCCTGACCTATCCCTTGTCCCTGAAAAGCTGTATCTACCGCAATGTTTTTTATTTCTACCGTATCGCTGCAAATCGTTTGCAATACAAAAACTGCAATAATTACATCGTCCCGGTCAAGTACATAAATGTCTGATTGATGGATATATTTATTGATTGCTTCAATTGTTTCATCTGCAAGCAATAGTAAATCGTATGGTATTTGCTTATCTTTTTCTAACAATCTAATCATGTGAAATTAATTATGGGCATGGAACTTCAAAAATCGAACCTATTCGTTTATAATCAACCTTTTCATAATATCCATCAAGATCAGACATTACATTAACAACTTGATCTGGATAATCCTTATATATGCATTCCATTAGTTTTCTTCCAAGCTCTTTTCCCCTGTAAGCTGGCATTACCAACAAATCGCAAACATAAATATACTCTCCAAAATCATTTAAAGAACGGGAATATCCGCATAAAACTTCCCCCTGACAGGCAACATATGTAATAGAGGAATTTAAAGCTACTTTATATTTCTCAGCCAGGGTTTCATTGGCATAATCCCATCCTTCTTCATCGTTAATCATTTTCATCTATTTGCTTTCATCGGTATTCTTGTTGTATTTTCTTATCTGCATTTTGATTTGTTAATTGTTTGTACGAATGCCTCCTGGGCTTAACCGCTAACGGTGGGCAGTATGGTTAGTTGCCGATTTCGATGCACTTTCCTGTCACGTTACAACAACTTTTGATACGAGCTGTGCCACTCGAATACGCACTGTACCGGCAATTAACTATACCACGGTTAACAGCAGTTTATTTCATTCCTGTCAGCACTTTTTCCAATATTAAATTAAATTCTGCCGGTTTTTCTATCATTGGATAATGTCCGGTTGCAGCGATGGTTTCCACTTGAAAACTATTTTTACAATGGTTTTTCAGTCCGGTTTCGTTTGTTGGAAAACTGTCGCTGTTTATTAAGTATAATTTGTAATTAAGCTGTTCCAGTCTTTGTGCATCGGCAGCTGCGTATTGCATTTGGTTCATAAATGTTCCATAGCCAATAACTGAATCGCTATTTGCAAAATCAGTTTTTACTCTCTCTTTCACTTCCTTTGAAGTTGTTGGGTGAAAAAGCATCATGTCTGCATATACAGGTGCTGAATTTTTAAAATCCTTTTGAAGCAGAGGAAAAAAGTCGGTCATTTGTTTCATTTGTTCCGGTGTAAATGCAACGTCAATAATTTTGAAATTGTCAACACCTGCAACGCCTGCTATTTTTGGATTGTTGGTTAATGCTGTTTGCAACATTATTTCGCCAGCCATAGAATGTCCAATGATTACCACATTTTTTAGGTTCATTGTGTCAATAAATGCTGTTACATCATGGGCATATTCTTCAATTGTCCAGTTGGTTCTTTCAGCTTTCGATTTGCCAAAGCCCGGCAGGTCAATTGCGTAAACATTGTAATTTTTGGAAAAATATTCTACCTGATTTTTCCAATACGTTCCGTCAATACACCAACCGTGTAAAAACAGAAGTGTTGTGTCACCTTGTCCTTGTTGAAAATAATTGATTTCAACATGTTTGTCTCTGATTGTGATTTGTTTTTCTATCATTTTTTCCTGTATTTGTGCCTTGCTTACACTTCCTGAAAGTGAAGCAATGACGATTAATAAAATTGCTTTTATATTCATTTTTGTTTGAATTTGCTGCAAAGATAAAAGGCACGTATGACAGCCCTTTGTCAGGGGTTTAAAAATAATCTTTTTGAACGTTCTTCTAAATAGTGTTCCATACTGAAAGTCTTGTCGGGTTTGAAATGAGTTTGTTGCAATTTGAGTTCTTTTATTCTGTCGAGGCGAAACTCTCTTATTTCTTGTCGCAATTCACAAAAGGCGATGGTTGTCCAAACAGCACCACTGAAATAAACCGCGTAAGGTTGGATTATTCGTTCTGTGATTTGCTCTTCCTCTCTTGACTGATATTTTATATTAAGTTTTTCGCTTTCGGTAATTGAATGCTGGATACTGTCTAAATACAAACTTGTCGGTGCCCAGGGTTTCTGAAATCCGATTCTTGAATTTAAAAATTCCAGTTTGTCTTTGTCTTTGAGTGATAAAACTGCTTTTATTTTTAAAAGTGCCGATTCGTAATTTTCTTTAAGTGAATCTTCAGTATGATAATTCAAAATTTTGCTAGTCGTAACCAAAGCTCTTGCTTCTTCTGTTGTGAACATTACAGGTGGTAACCGATAACCTTCAACTAAGAAATATCCTTTCCCTTCTTCTTCGCCAATTGGAACACCCGCAAGTCTTAATGTTTGAATGTCTCTGTAAATTGTCCGGTTTGTAACTTCAAATCGTTTAGCTATTTCACGGGCAGTAGTCAGTCGTTTAGATTGAAGTTGTATGAGTATGCTTGTTAGTCTGTCAAGTCTGTTCATTGTCTGTGTGTTGTTAATTCTAACTAACGGTCAGGTACTAAATTTTCGGGGCGGGTTGCGTGCTATTTTCTGTCCGAAGGACAAGGGAAATCAAGCGTGAACCCGCCGACCGCGCACCACCAGGCGGCGCCCTGAAATTTGCACAATGTTACCAGCTGATTTTTCATTCCAATTCAATCACGTATTCTCTAATTAGAAGAGTGTCATTTAAATTTAACTCTGCTATTGAACTTTCATTAAAACTATTGTTTATTTCAGTCACAATAACAGCTCCAATTTCATTTTTATAAATATAGTCAAGCATCGGCAACATTAATTTCTTTTTATCTCTTATTACATAGTAGCATTCTTTTCCTTTAACTTTTTTGCTGTATCCTGTTGCCCAAGGCACATCAAATTCCTCATAATATAACGGCAGATATTTAAATAAATCGCCAAAATGAAAAAACGAAGAGTTTGTAAATTCTGCAGTATCTTGTCTTTCCCAATAAATTAAATCAGATTCTTCTGCTACTATTCTTATTTCTTTTCCCGTCGAAAAATCAAACTTTAATTCTACCGTGTCTGCAGAAATATAAGTCGCAATAAACTTTCCTGTAATTTCCATTTCTTCAAGAGATGGTAAATATTTTATTTGTCTATTAATTACTTGCTCTTTCAAAGTGGAAGTAAGTTCCTGATTTTTTAGGAAAACTCTAATATTGCTATTTGCAATGCCATAACTTGAATAAGTAATTGGGTATTCAATTAATTCTTCATCTGAATCTTTTTTACACGAGCTTATCCCCATAATCAGTAATATAAGCAGCAAAAGATGATATTTTTTCATAAATCTTCTTGTTTTTAAATTTGCTAGTAACAATTGTATATCCGCATATTGCGGGTATTTCGTTAATACGCGCAACTGTTTATTATTGGTTTTAACTTGATCTTTCTGAGAAGTGGGTTATTGGGATGGGAAGTTTTATTCATGCAGTTTGGTTTAATATTGATATGTTTTTCAAAAGTAAAAATTATTTTAATCAACAAATAAATTGTTTTGTACAAATGCTTTATAAAGATAGGGTTGGGTTGGTAGTAATTTATTTATGGCTTTATAATTATAGTTGGAATTTTAACCCCCTCCCGTCCGCCAGCTGGCGGACCACTCCCCCTAAAGGGTGGAGAAAGCGTTCTGTACAATCTTTTGAATACAAATCAAATTTGCAAATTGCAGGAAAATAAGAAATAAGGAATTCAACCCCCTCCCGTCCGCCAACTGGCGGACCACTCCCACTTGAAAAGTAGAGAAATTGTTCTACACGTGTTTGGAATAAAAATCAAATATCGAACTTCTTATATTTTCCCTGGGTTGGCGCTATCCTGACAGATATCGCGATGCAATTTGTGCCTTGGCCAATTGGGCAAATAGTTTTTGCTTTTTCAAAGTAAGACATGTATCACAGACCCGCACCAGCGACAAGGAGTATTTTCAATCTGGCTTTCTATAAAAGTCATTTAAAGAATGGGTGTAATAACTATAATCAATTTTATTGCGTCGTTGGAAAATTCGCGGTTCTTTATATCCAACCGGCACCAAAGTAAGTTTAGTCATTCCATTTATAGTTTTAAACTTATTCGAATTCAGCGTTTTTTGGTCGAACAATATATCGAAATAGAATAAATACTTTCCGACCCATTTTATGTAATTCTCTGAATCTTCCTTACTTAGCTCGCCCTGCTTATTCATAAGTTTTAAATTAACATTTTTGTTGAAAATTTCTTTTTGAAATTCCACTCCATTTAATGGGTATCCATTTAAAGTGGGAATGATATTAAATTGAGGGTCTATAAATATCCATTTGTTGAGTTCCTTTGAATAAACCTCTGAAACAACATGCCCCGCACCTCGCATTACCTTTTCAACATCTCTGGTTTTTAGTCCCAGTGTTCGGGCCGGTATACCTATACTGTTAAAGGCAGCAGTTGCTACAATACCATATTCTACACAACGGAATTGTTTTCCTTCATGCGCTTCTTTAAGAATAGTTAAAGCATCTTGTTTTGTTGGATTATTACTTCCATTATGTTCCCATTGTTTACTTGTCCAGTCTAAGATATTCATGATTTTGCCACTTTCATCCTTTTCTCCTTTTACCAAAAGTTCCAGATTATATTTGATTTTTAACTCACTGAGATATTCGTTACCTAAAGTGTCTGAATAATAAAATTCATAAAGTTTATTCTGACTGTCATTAGAGTAGGTTATCTCTTTCAATCTGCTTGAAGGACTAATATTTACAAATTGATAAAAAGAAGAACAGCTGCTAAATATAACACTGCTAAAAAAGATTACTAAAGATTTCTTTAACATATTTTCTGTTTTTGGTTTTATAAAATTACACTCGATTGATTTTTATACACTGGGGCATAATAGTTAACAGCGCAAAAAAAATATACTTTGTTTCATTATTACTTTTGGATTTCATAGGATTTCCAAACTATGGATGTATGCGCTTTTTTGCTATTATTTGCTATTTGAAAATTGTTGATCAACTGGTTTTGTTTTTGGTTTTATCGGTTTAAAAATAAACAAATATTCAATTTGCAGGAGAAAGGGAGAAAAAAGTTACAGGTTGCAGGATAAGGATTTCAACCTTTTGGAAAGTAGGAATCCCTGGGCGATTATTTTCGCTTTCGTTTGTAATGCAGTTGTGTTAGTCCTGTGTCAAATGTTTTTGAGTTTACAAGTTCAAGGTTTTGTTCGGGTCTGCCGTCTTTGAAAAGTCTTGTTCCATTGCCAACCAATACAGGTACAATTGAAATAATAAATTCGTCAATCAGGTCGCTTTTTAAAAGTTCATTTATTATTTCTGCACCACCATCGCAATAGATATTTTTTCCGGTTTCGCTTTTTAGTTGTTGTACAAGGTTAGTTATATTTCCTGTGTAGAATGTTGTTTTGCCCACACCTTTTCTTTCTGTTCGTGTAATAACATACACATTTCTTTCCCCGTTATCGTAATGTGAAGTGCCAATTTCCCTTTGTACCCAATCGTAAGTTTTTCTGCCAATAATTATTGTGTCAATGTTTGCTGTAAATTCGGCATAACCATAATCTTCCCCATCTTTTTCAACTAATTTCAAAAAACTCAGATCATCATTTGGTTTTGCAATGTAACCGTCAAGGCTTGTCGCTATAAAAAGTGATAATTTTCGCATTGTTCTTTATTTGTTATTGTCTGCTGTGTTAAATGGTGTCGGTTTATAGCCCGGACATTCAGAAGTTTTTAAAACTGATATTACAATGTTATCGGTTTGTTGTTACTTCTTTAGTCGGTTCATAGTAAAGCATTACTGCACCACCACCAAAAGTTTTGGTCTTTATGAGTTTAAGAGCTGTCCTGTCGTGTATGTTTTCAAACAATGGCAAGCCGCTTCCTGCAACAACAGGGTGAACACAAAATTGGAATTCATCAATCAAATTAAGTTTCATTAGCTGTATAATTAAACTCCGGCTGCCAACTAAAATGTCTTTACTTCCGCCATTGCATGATTGCTTTAATTCTTTAACCACTTCTTCGATTGGTTGATTTGCAAGTTTCGCACTTGCCCACCCGATATCTGACGGGTTTGTATTTTTCAATGTATGGGAAAAGACAATTTTTGGAATTTTGTCAATTGCCACAGCAAAGTCGTCCATTGATTTTTCACCTGAAGGATTTTCTATCAGCGATTGCCAGTACTGCATCAGTTGGTAAGTTATCCTTCCGTATAAAATAAGGCCTGCGTTATCCAACAGGTCAGCATAATGTTGATGTATTTCTTCATCCGGGATTATTACTGTGTGGTCGCAAAATCCGTCAAGTGTCATATTGATTCCTGCAATTAACTTTCTCATAGTTTGATTTTAAATTGTTACGCTGCTTAATTATTTGTTATAATAATTCAGTCTTTAATTTGAGCCAGACTTTTGTCACATTTGGTTTTCCGGTACTATAATCTACAAATAAGCCAGTCCAAAAAACACTCATTGTAGAATATGATTCATTAAAATTTGCGTTCATTTCTTTTGCTTTAATTAATAAACTATCTGAAAACTTCTTTGGTTCAATTGACAAGCTAAGTTTATTCAGATCAGAAAAACCAGTTTCAAGTATCAGGTGCTTAGTTACAAGAATAAAAAAGGATTCCATCTTTTTGGAAAGATGGAATCCCAAGGGTTGCAGATGGGTTGCTGTTTAAGCGTGATTTTAAAAAATAAAGGCCGGTATAAAACCAGCCTTTACATATTTGTTTTTAAATTTTACTCTTTGTTTCCGATAGTAAAATCATCCAGTTCTTTTCCAAAATCATCCATATCGTTGTTAAACTCAGATTTGAAAGATGACCATTTGGTTTCTCCATTCTGTTTGTAATCAACCATACGTTTCTTCAGGTCAGCATTTTTTTGATTCAAATCGGCAAGATTTTTTTGGTATTCGGCTCTGCGATTTACGTCCGATTTCGAAACTTTTTCTTTCCAATCTGCCAGGACTTTTTCATTTTTCAGAAATCTGGCATCTGACTCAGTTTTAAAGTTTTGATAGTCGGCAACTGAATCTCTTTGAGCTACCTTTAAATCCTGTTTTGCTTCAGTCATATCTTTCCTGGCATTCTCAGATTTTTTATCAATACTCTGACCGTAAGCTGTTGATGCTGTTACTGCAATAATTGCAACTGCAGCCATTGTTAAAATTGTTTTCTTCATTTTTCTGTTTTTAATAAAATGTGTAAATAATTAATTCATCAAAGGTGATTGTTTCGAGACTGGAAGTCTTACACAATTTCATCAAAAGGTTACATCATTCTCACATCATGTAATCAAAACATTTTACCTGAGCCTTACTGTTGCAGGTTTTCCGATTTCAAAATCGTTGAAACCGAAATCGGTGGTTTTAAATGAGTTTGTTTTTAAGATATTGTTTCCGTTGCCCGGAATGGTAGGATAAAATGCAACAGACACCTGAAATGTGTTCATCACAAGGTGTAAGTTTTTTATCAATACGCCAAACCCAATTTGCGAATATACTTTACTGTGTTTAAATCCATGTTCTTCGTTGCCCAACATTCCCAGTGTAATGTTAAAAAGGGGGCCGAAACGAAATCCGATAAAATTCCATGGGGCATACGACTGTGTTTGCAAGGTAAGCAACAGGCGGCTTGTTCCTGAAAGTCCAACACTGTTAAATCCTTCGATACCGTATTCTTCTTTCATGGTTAAACTGTCATTAACAAAAAGGTTTCGTCCCATTGTAAACTCCGGCTTTATAAATTGTCTGAATTTCCATTTCCCGACTTCTATCAGTCCTGTAAAATAGTTTACTCCAACATTAAAAACAGCCTGCTCGGCATGTGATTCATTAAAGAAAGTTCCGAATTCGATGTTGGAACTGAGATACCCCCACGGATAATAATTGCCGGAAGAGACGCGTCCGCCCAAATAAAACCTGCCTGTATTGTTTTTATGCTGATAACCGCCGGTGAGGTTGTAAACTTTGCCAACAGGAACATCTTCAGTAATTCCGAAATTGAAAATGTATTTATCCTGAACATATTTTCGGGTTGAGATTCCCATGCTTGCCATATAAAAATTTTCGCTGGCATAAAAATGAGCAGTATCGTAAATTTCATCAGGTTTCTCAATAAAATGAACGCGTAAAAACCGTGCGGCTGAAATAAAATTTGTTGTGCGAATATATTCGGTGTTTCCTTTGAATATCTGCATGGCGTTGCCTGCCCAATAATCCTGAACATTGTATTTGATTTTCTGTAACTCCGGGAAAAAGTTGTCTGTGTAAACAGAATCTCTGCGAAACTGAGCAAAACTTACTCCGGCTGCCCACTTTGCAAAGGGTGAATAAAATGGACGGTCGATTGCAAAACTACGTGCTGAATTTCCAAATTCATCGATATTAAAATGGATTGTTGAATTAATGAAAGTATTGCGGATGTTGGGAATATAATAATTTGTATTGTATGCATAAGCGCCTTTTTCGTGGTTCCATGTAAACCCATTCTGAAACTCGTGGCCAAGGCCAATGAAATTGTTTTCCCTGAGGGTTAGATTTAAACGCGTATCGGATAGCGAACCTCCGGGGATGATACTCCATTTATCAAGTTCGCGGATAAAAATATCGACTGAATCGGAGTTTGCTGAAACAGATTTTACAAAGAATGACACATCGTGAATATAATTCATGCTGCGCACAAGGCGTTCCGATTCTTTTACCAGCAACGAATCGAACTGTTGATTTCTGCGAATGAGTAAAAGGTTTCGGATGGTTATGTTGTGAGATTGAACATGTATTTTGTTTCCTATTTTTGTTGTAAATGTGGATTGAGCTTTTATGGAATCACCAATGGAGTTTCCAAACGGGTCGAGCGTTACAATGTTGATGTTCCTGATGGTTTTACCTTCAAACGAAGCATACGGTTTTTGTATGATTTTTTTATAGGTTTTCTGTTTTGTAACATTTTTCGCGGGTGTTAAAACCGGCCTGAAAAAAAGTGAGTACATGAATTTTGTAAACTTTCTTTTTACAGAAAACGATTCAATGCTCTTATAAACCTGCGTTGAATCAATTTTTGCAGATTTTTCCTGGGCAAATGAATTTCCACTTGTACAACCTACAAAAATCAATAGTATTAAAATCCATTTGAACCACATTAAAAGTTTCCATTTTTGATTACTTACGAAGCTAATTACTATGCAGTATTATGAGTTATAAACCTGTAATGAACGGTCTTCTTCTCTGTACTTTATCAAAAAAATCCTGCCTTCCAGGCAGTTTGGTTCTATTATGT
>JBGSMW010000097.1:0-18558 GCA_041739985.1 Draconibacterium sp.
TGATTAATTTAGCCATAGTCAAAAAAAAGAAATTACCCCGAATTTACCCTTTTTGGGGGTACTTTCGGGGTTTTTTATTGACTTTTTATCAACTTAATATGTTGATATCTAAAACTTTATTTAACCAGCGAATCCCCCTAAAAAACAGATAGAAGGTTTTAAACAGACGATCTGGAATTTTTACAAAAGGTTTTATTCAGCAAGAAATTGTTTGATATGTATCATAAAATCCTGACGGTAACTGTTACCAATTGGTAATTGTGTGTTGTTGATTTTTACCATATTTCCTTCAATTGATTCCACTTTATCTATTGATATAATATATGATTTGTGAATCCTGTAAAATTGCGTTTCAGGTAATAAATTTTCTATTTTCTTCATTGATAGGTTGGTAACCAGTTTTTTGTCGTTCAGATAGATTTTAATGTAATCTCCTAATCCTTCAATGTACATTATATTCGAAATATTAACCTTTATGGATTTTTTATCAGATTTTATAAAAATGAATTCATTTGGTTTTTCAACAATATCATTTTTCGCAGGCGTAGTTTTCAGCAAGTACATTTCTTCTGCGCGAAAATAGGCTTTGCAAAAACGCTGAAAGGAAAATGGTTTTTTTAAATAATCAATTATGTTCAGTTCATATCCATCCATAGCATATTCTGAATATGCAGTAGTAAAAATAACAAGTGGCGGATTTTTTAGGTTTTTTAAAAATTCAATTCCTGAAAGTTTTGGCATGTTGATATCCAGAAAAATTATATCCACAGTTTTTGTTTGCAGAGTTTGATGTGCGCAAATGGCATCTTCGCATTCGCCAACTATAATAAGATTTGGAATCTTCTTAGCATATTCCTTTATTACATTACGCGCTAAGGGTTCATCGTCTATTATTATTCCTTTAATTTCCATTTTATATGAGTTTAAGTTCAAGAAATACTTTGTGGATATTTTCTTTTTTAAGTATTGTCAATTTGAAATCATTTGGTTGGTATAATAGCTTTAGTCTCTTTTTAACATTGTTTAACCCAATCCCTGAATTAGTATTTCTTTGAGTAAAAATATCTTCGTAATTGTTTTCAATTTCAAAGGTTATTTTGTTTTTATCAATAAAAGTGAAGGTAATATTTATAAAATCAGAATTTTCAGTACCTGGTAATCCATGTTTAAAAGCGTTGTCAATAAAAGGTTCGAATAACAAGGGTGCAATTCTTGCACAAGGTATTGTCCCAATTACACTATATTTAATTTTAGTTTTGTCAGAGGTACGAATCCTCTGTAATTCAATAAAATTATTAACAAATTCCAGCTCCTTTTCAATTAAAATATAATTTTCTTTTGAATCATAAATTATATGACGCATTAAGTCTGAAAGTTTCAAAATCAATTCAGGAACCATGTTTGAATTTATTAAAGCCAGGGAATAAATATTGTTTAATGAATTGAAAAGAAAGTGTGGATTTAGTTGACCTTTTAAGGTGTTTAACTCAGCTTCAAGTTTTTGTTGTTCGATTTTTGCAAGTTTCAAATTTATATCTTGCAATGACAGCCAATCTTTTATCAATTTCAGAAAAGAAGTAACACTGATAAAAAGTAAAGTGGAAAAGAAATATGCAGAGTGAAGGTTTAGGTTGAATTGTTTAAAACCATTGAAACCAAGAATATTTCGTAATGGATATATAAAAAGTAATTGAAGTGTTGCACTTATTACGGTTATTAAAACTATAAGCCAAAATATGTAAAAAATGTAGTTTTTTTGTTTAAGAAATTTAGGGATTAGCAGAAATAAATTAATATATACACCAATAGCGAAAAACAAATTGGTAATAAGGGATTTTTCAATAAGGTTAAAGCTGAATTTTTCATCGTAAAAATAGAAGATTAAGGTTAGTAAGGAAATGCTGGACAGCCAGAAGAATGCGTGACCAAATATTTTAAGTCTGGAATAAAGTTTGCTTTTCGTCATTTAAATGCGATCACGTTTATAAAAAATTTTGTTGAAATAGTAAAGTATGGGATTTGAGTACTTTAAATGTTTCCATGGACGACTTGAATGAGGTAAGTGTACAACCTCAAGTCCTTTTGCCAGATAATTATTAAATCCTAATTTTTTTGATTGGCGACTTATATAAACATCATACCAATCCTTATTCTGTGAAAGTTCTTTAAAATCAAATTTCCGAAGGAATTCAACTGAAATTAATGTACAGCAAAAGCTTAAACTGTGTGAGGTATTTAAAATTTCACCACTTTTATCTTTTTCAAAAGTGTACGGAAAGTTATAGTTGCCTGACTCATCAACAGTAATTGCTCCTATCAAACCCGGTTTCGGTTTTGTATTTAAAATCTCAATTAATCCGCTTAATGTGTCGGGTTTAATTAACACATCTGATTCAATAATTATTAAGGGACAATTGTTTTCCAATGCAAGTTCTTGAGCTATTTCCAATACCATTTTATAATTTGGGGAAGGATTGTTGGTTATATCTTCAAGATTGATAAGTTGAAAATCGAATTCTTCTTTAACTTTTTCAAGATATTCTTTTGTTTCAGGTTGACTAAAATCGTTAAAAACATAATATTTGAATTCACCAGTTGCTTTCGAAATTGCATTAATTGTTCGGCTTGTTGTATGTAACGAATCTTTAACAGGCGTTATGATGATTACTTTTGACATTCTGCTTTGTTTGTGAAGTACAAAATTATCAAAATCAATCGATTTCCCTACGATTAAAATCCCGTGAGTATGCCTGGTCAGTCGGCATAATTAAAACATCATCAATATTAACGTGTTTTGGACGTGTAACTATGAAAAGGATAGTCTCTGCTATATCTTGCGCAAAAAGTGGTGTAAACCCTTTGTAAACCTGTTTAGCCTTGTTTTTATCACCATTGAAGCGAACAAGTGAAAATTCAGTTTCAACAGCACCCGGACTAACAGAACTTACTTTAATCCCATGTTTCAGTAGATCAATTCGCATCCCCTTTGTTATGGATTGAACTGCATGTTTACTCGCACAGTAAACATTTCCAAATGGATATGTTTCTTTGCCAGCAATTGAAGAAATGTTTATTATATGGCCTTTCCCCCGCTCAATCATTTTCGGTGTAATCAATCGTGTTATATAAAGTAACCCTTTAATATTTGTATCAATCATCCTGTCCCAATCATCTATGTCGCCTTCCTGGACAGGGCTGTAACCGGCAGCTAATCCAGCGTTATTTATCAGAATGTCAATATTTTGCCATTCTTGTGGTAAACTATTAATTGCAGCTTTATTTTCATTTAAATTTCTGATATCAAAATCTAAAATGAAGACTTTGGAATTTGATTCTAGTTGTATTTTTTCCTGCAATAAAATAAGTCTTTCTTTGCGGCGACCTGTAATAATAATATCGTAATTGTTTTTTGCAAGATGCAATGCAGTTGCTTCTCCAATACCAGAAGTAGCTCCGGTTATAAATACAATTTGTTTCATTTCTATTGTTTTGGATTTCAACCCGAAATTAAAAAAAACATCAAAATTTATGGAATAATGGCCTACTTAATTACCTTTGCTTCCGGATAATTTACAAATATTAAAGCATTATGAGTGATGTTATTCAAGCTGAAAAAAGTTTTACCATCGAATCAATATCTGAACCGGAAAATTTGGAAGATGTAATCTATTCATTAATGGTTAACCCAAATTTATCGAGTATCAATTATTTCAATGATTTTGGTGATTTGAATATTTCACCTGATTCAATTGGTGATACAGATACCGACGAAACAGGGTTGTTTGATATTGATGCAAATGGAAGTAAGATTGTATTAAGTACCCATGCGTTTCACCATCATTTACAGAATGATCCGCAAAAGGCAACAGAGATTTTAATTTCGAGAGCTGCAAGAAAAATGATATGCTCGGGAGCAAAACCAACTGCAATTAGTGCTTTTTTATATCATATTAATTTTGCCGATCCCAAAGGCCAGTTTATTGCTGCCGGGGCAAAAAAAGGGTTGGAGAATGCTGCCTGTAAATTTGAACTAAAAATTACTGACAAGAAAATAAGGTTCGATCATTTCTCACAACACGGTCCGGTTCCTCCTACCATTATAATTAGTATGATGGGGTTAATAAAGGATAATGAAAATATAACAACACATTCTTTTAAACATAAAGGGAATAATATTTTTTTTATCGGCCGGTCAACCGATGATATTGGATCTTCGGAATATCTTGAATTTTATCATGAAATTGCCGATTCGCAGCTGCCAGAATTTGATATCGATGAAGAAATAAAAATACAAGGGGCAATTAATAAGTTGAACGAGATGAAATTAATTGACAGTGCGAGTCCGGTTGGGAAAGGTGGGTTATTTTTTACTTTACTTCGGGCTGCCATTCCAAACGAGTTGGGATTTGATATAACAACTGCTGCTGAAAACCGTATTGATGCCTTTCTTTTTGGAGAAGCTATGGGAAGAATTTTGGTTGAAGTTAAATCTGAAAATGAAGATGAATTTGTAGATGTTTTAACTGAACTAAAAGTCCCGTTTTTTACATTGGGGCATATTACCAAAGGTGAAATTCGAATCGATGACAAATCGATGGGATATATTGATAAAATGACGGTTGGCGTTTAATGACAGCTCTCCCCAATAAATTTTCTCAACAATCGAAAAAAGATCAGGTTGAAGAGATGTTCAACGAAATCTCCCCGCGTTACGATCTTCTCAATCATTTGCTTTCTGCCAATATTGATAAATTATGGCGAAGAAATGCCATTCATAAACTTACTCCGTATGAACCTAAACTTATTTTAGACATTGCAACCGGAACGGGAGATTTTGCAATTGCTGCCGCACAAATAAAAGATACAAAAGTTATTGGAATAGACATCTCAGAAGGGATGTTGGAAGTGGGACGGAGAAAACTTAAAAAAAAGAAACTTACAGGAACAATTGAATTGCTTAAGGCAGATTCAGAAAATCTACCTTTTGAAAATGAAAAATTTGATGCTGCAATTGTTGGTTTTGGTGTTCGAAACTTTGAAAACTTAAAAGAAGGATTAACCGAAATTTATAGGGTTCTTAAACCCGGTGGTGTTTTTTATATCCTGGAGTTTTCGAAACCTGTTAAATCACCCTACAAACAAATTTATCATTTCTATTTTACCAATATATTACCTTTTATTGGAAGAATAGTTTCTAAGAGCAGCAACGCTTATACATATTTGCCAGATTCTGTTAAGGAGTTCCCTGATGGTGAATTATTTTTGACTATTTTAGCGGAAGCTGGCTTTGTGAATAACAAATGTTTTTCGCAAACATTTGGGATTGCTTCTATTTACGAAGCCCATAAAATTGGAAAATAAGCCTTTATATACAATAAACTTTAAAAATAATTGTTTCTGAAAGACAGAGTAATTTAATTCAAGAAGGTGAAAAGAAGTTTTACAACTATATTATTTATTTTTCTTGTAAGTCAGGTATTTAGTCAAAAGCAAAAGGTAAATTATCTTACTACTTTCGATGAGAAACGGATTCACTTTGGCTTTACTTTGGGATACAACCTTCTGGATTTTAATGTTGCGAATTATAGCTCCATTGGCGAAAATCCTGATTTCACGCCGGGGGAATGGCCAAATGATGCAAATCAAGTTGGATATGAATCTTTGGTAAGAAGCGATTTGGAATCTTTGGTTCCTGGTTTTACCGTGGGCATTGTTTCAAGTTTGAGATTGCATAAAGATTTGGATCTTAGATTTTTGCCGGGTATGTCCTTTGGCGAAAGAAAATTAACTTATAATATCCCTGTTTATGACATAAATTCATATGAACCTCTGAAATTTTATTCCATAAAATCTACTTTTATCGATTTTCCATTGCTCTTTAAGTATAAGGCAAGGCGAATAAATAACGATAGACCATTTGTGCTTTTTGGAGGTGCTTTCAGACAGGATATTTCAAAATCAGCAAAAGATGATTTGGTTAAACTTAAAGGGGGTGGGTTTTATGCCGAAGTTGGTGGTGGCTGGGATCACTATTTCCCATTTTTCCGTTTTTCGGTTGAAGGAAAGTATAGTTTCGGGCTAAACAATCAATTGGGTGATGTACCTCAACAACAGCGACCTTATTATTCTCAATCCATTAAAAGCCTGAGATCGAATATCTTTACATTATCATTTCATTTTGAATAATTTGAAAAGTAGTTTTGCCTTTTAAACTCTGAACAAATTATAGCAGTTGCAACTGAAACATTTAACGATTCAGCAGATGTTGAGTTTAGACTGAATCCCGGAATTTTGATTTTTTGTTCAATTGTGTTTTTAATATCATTACTAATACCATTACCCTCATTTCCTACAACCAGTAAAGCTTGTTTTGGTAGTTTCAGATCATATAAATTTTCTCCTTCAAGGAATGCACCTAAAATTGGTATGCCTGAATTTCTGGCTAGCTGCGCAACTGTTTCAAATGGCGTGTGCCAAACTTCAACCCTGCAAAACGACCCCATACTAGCCTGAATGACTTTTGGATTAAATAAATCGGCTGATTTTGGCGAACAAAAAAGTTGGTTTATTCCAAACCAATCACAAATGCGGATTATTGTCCCAAGATTTCCCGGATCCTGAATATCATCTAAATAAATACTGACATCAGATTCTATTTTTTTAGGAATATCCTTTATTTTGGGAAGTGTGCAAATTGCAATGCTATTTTGTGGATTTTTCAATAAACTCGCAATTTCAATTTCCTGTTGTATTACTTCAGTTACAAGTTTTGCTTTGAATAACAGTGCTTTGTTAATTTCCAAAAATTTACTTGTAGCCAGCAAATTTTCGACGCAGTAATTAGAATTCAACACTTCAGAAACATTTTTATCTCCCTCAACCAGAAACAGATTTTGTTTTATCCTGTTTTTTTTAAGGGTAAGTGATTTTATAAGTTTTATAGTATTTTTACTGATCATTTTAAAAAATAATTTAAGAAACCTGAAACGGGAGTAAAGTTACTTTTTCTTAACAAAACACTTAATTAATTTTGTCATTTAAAACTTTTGCCTTGAACGAAAGAGTTTATATTGGAAAACAAAATATTTTGAAACTTGTTGCACTCGTGGGAGGGCTGGTTTTGTTTTCCTGTTCGCCGGTCAAATTTGTCCCTGAAGATAAGTTTCTTATCAATAAAGTTCAAATTGAATTAGATAATCAGGATATCAATAAAGAAACAGCCAAATCGTTGATAAAGCAAAAAGAAAATTACAAAATTCTCGGATTTCTTAAATTCCACTTATGGCTGTACAACCTATCCTCAAAGAAAAAAACCGATGATTGGTTAAAACGAATTGGCGAACCACCGCAAGTTTATGACGAGGATTTATCATTTCATTCAGAAGACCAGTTAAAACAATTGGCCTTCAGTAAAGGATATTTTAGGGCTGAAGTGAAAAGCAATGTCTTAGTAAAGGAAAATAAAAGGAAAGTAAACCTTACATACAAACTAATTTCAGGGGAGCAGTATAAGATTAAAAGGATAAATTATCAGATAAAAGATTCTATTCTCCAAAAGTTGTATTTTGAAAGTGACATAAAATCCAAGTTAAGAGAAGGAGGGGCATTCGATATTGAAAAAATGGAAAAACACCAGTTGGATATTGTTAATCTCTTTAGAAACAACGGATATTATTATTTCTCGAAGGACGACATAAAATTTATTGCGGATAGTTCGAAATTTCAAAAGCAAGTTTTGCTTGACTTATTGATTAGACCGGCAAAAAATAACCAAATAGATACTGCTAAAGTATTTCAGCCCTTTTATTTGAATAATTTCTTTATATCTGTGTTGCCCGGAAATTCACCTGTAACAATTAGTAGAGATTCAGTGGGAGTTTTTTCCGATACAATAGTTTGGGACAATTTTACATTATATCAAAATAAGCAAGTTCGTTATCCACCTGCTTTATTTAATCGCACAATGAGGTTAACTAAAGGTGAATTGTACAGTAATGCCGAAGTAGAAAGTGCTTTTAATGCATTTAACAGGCTTCGGCAGTTTCGTTTTGTAGATATACAGTTTACTGATGTTACAGCACAAAACGATTCAAATCTGTTAGATGGTTACGTTAGGTTGGCACCTCTCAATAAACAATCAACATCTTTCGATATTGAAGGAACAAACACTTCGGGCAATTTTGGAGTAGCTGGCAATGTTACATACATGCATCGGAATTTGTTTCGTGGTGCTGAGGTTTTTCAATTGAGTTTTTTGGGAGGTGTTGAACGTTTGCAGCAGTTAAATAATGGCATGCCCGACTATTTTAATACTACAGAATTTGGGGTGGAATCCAGTTTGATGATCCCCAAACTTTTGGGACCTGGAAATTATTTTCGTGATTTCGAGCGGTTTTTGCCCAAAACCGTTTTTACGCTTGGATACAATTTCCAAAGGCGTCCTGAATACACCCGGACCATCAATACATTAAAATTTGGTTATGACTGGAAAACAACCGAAGATTTACGATATATCTGGAACCTGCTTGATTATAACAAAGTGAATGTATTTAATTATGATCCTGATTTTATAGACGGAATAAAGGATTTATATATAAAGAGCAGTTTTACTGACCACTTGATTTTTGCGATGAATTATTCATTAATCTATAACAATCAACGGTTGAGTACTATAAAGGATTATACATATGTGCGTTTTAATATTGAGTCGTCAGGAAATTTATTAGGAGTTATTTCAGAGTTGACCAAACGCGATAAATTTCAGGAAGTTGATTCTCTGGGAAATGTTCAAACTGAATATTATCAGGTTTTTAATACCCGCTTTGCACAGTATTTAAAATCAGATATTGAAATTAGTCATGGCTTTACTATTGACAAATACAATTCTATAGTTAGCAGAGCATTTTTTGGTGTTGGAATTCCTTATGGAAATTTTGATGTCCTTCCATTTGAAAAAAAATATTTTTCAGGAGGTGCAAATGGAATTCGGGCCTGGCCGGTTCGATCGTTGGGTCCCGGGACTTACAAGGCTTCTCCTGAGGAATATCCAAATCAAACAGCTGATATTAAATTAGAGGCAAATATTGAATACAGATTTAAGCTTATCAGTTTTGTTGAAGGAGCCATGTTTTTAGATGCAGGGAATATTTGGGCAATTAATGAAAAGGATAACAGGGATGGCTCTTTGTTTAAGTTTAATCAGTTTTACAGGCAAATCGCATTTGGCACCGGAGCAGGACTACGGTTTGATATGAGTTATTTTATACTCAGACTCGATTTAGGTATGAAATTACGTGATCCTGCTATACAGGCAAACAAAGGATGGATCATTGGAGAAAGAGCATATACGAATAATGATTTTAATTTAACTTTTGCAATAGGATATCCCTTTTAAACACATTCGATTTTTATTATCAGCTTTTTTTATTGTCGGTTATTTTTTTGCATTTTTGAACCTCAAAAAATCAAAATTATTAGAGTATTTTGTTGAAATAGTAACAATTTAAAAGAATAAATATGTCGGGAATTCCTCCTAATCGTGAATCCTTTGGATCAAAATTCGGGATTATTGCAGCTACTGCCGGATCGGCTATAGGTTTAGGAAACATTTGGCGCTTTCCATACGTGGCAGGTGAAAATGGAGGAGCAGCATTTATAATATTATATCTGGGATTTGTAATTGCAATAGGAATACCTGTTATGCTCTCCGAATTTACAATTGGAAGGAAAGCACAAAAAAATGTATATGGCTCGTTCAGGAAACTAGCTCCAAAACAACCCTGGTATTTTATTGGTTTGATGGGTGTTGCAGCGGCTTTTATGATACTGGCTTTTTATACAGCTGTTGCAGGTTGGACTCTCGAATATCTTTATCAGTCAATGATTAATGGGTTTGACGGAAAATCACCGGATGAGTTAAATTTGATGTTCGATAATTTTGTTGGTGGCACCTCCCGCCCGCTGATATGGTTTTTTGTTTTTATGGGTTTAACAGCATTTATCATAATGGCAGGTGTGAAAAATGGGATTGAGAAATCAACAAAAATTCTTATGCCTTTATTGCTTGTATTACTTTTGGTTCTGATAGTTCGATCCGTTACCTTACCTGGGGCATCAAAAGGTATTCGTTTTCTGTTTTCGCCCGATTTCAGTAAACTAACAGCTTCTACAATTCTTGAAGCACTTGGACAAGCTTTTTTCTCTTTAAGTATCGGAATGGGCACGCTAATAACTTATGGTTCTTATATACAAAAATCTGACAATCTTGGGTCAACTGCTTTTTCTGTTGCCATGGCTGATACTTTGATTGCTATTTTGGCTGGACTGGCTATTTTCCCTGCAGTATTTGCATTTAATATAGAACCCGGATATGGAGAAGGATTGGTTTTTGTGACTTTACCTAATATTTTTCAACAAATGCCTGGTGGCACCATATTTTCAATCATGTTTTTCGTATTACTGGGTGTGGCTGCGTTAACTTCTACAATATCTGTTTTGGAAGTGATTGTAGCATTTTTTGTTGAAGAGCTTAAAATGAAGAGAAAAGCAGCTACATGGATTGCTACTTTTTCGGTTTCAATTTTAGGTGTACTTTGTGTGCTATCTACAAGTTCACTTGCCAATTTTAAAATATTTGGCCATACCATTTTTAGTTTACTGGAAAATACTACAGCAAACATCCTTCTCCCATTAGGTGGTATGTTTATAGTGATTTTTGTTGCCTGGTTTTTTGGTTGGGATAAAGCAAAAGATGAATTGTCCAATGAGGGAAAGTTGAAAGCAGCTTATTTCCCCTTGTTTATGTTCATCATCAAGTTTGTAGCACCACTTGCAATTGCATTTGTCTTCTTGCAGGGGATTGGGCTGATAAACCTTAAATAATTATTTCAAGATATGTTTATTGCTTTAAGTTGTGAGATCTAATAAATTTGATGCGTTAGACTAATAATAAAACATTTATTCCTTGCAATATTAACCCATGAATAAAATTTTAGGATGGCTGAAAAATTATAATGAATTCTCGAAAAGTGACAGGAAAGCAATTCTGATTCTTTGTGTTTTGATTTTATTTTCAATATTAGCAATTGTAATTGTAAAGAACATTCAGCCAAAATCAAAATATAATTATGCAGAGTATGAAAATTTGCTCAAAGAATTGGCAACACAATCAATTGAGAAACGAGTAAACAAGAAATCGCTTTTTAACTTTGACCCAAATGTAATCGATAATGAAGCTTTGGATTCTTTGGATTTGCCGCAATTCATAAAAAGAAACATAGTAAATTACAGAAAATCAGGAGGTAGGTTTTCTTCATCTCAGGATGTCAGGAAGATTTACGGGATGAATGACAGTATTTTTTTAATAATTGAAAGTTACGTCACCATATCAGAGAGAAAGTATCCATTTGCAAAAATTCCGAAAAATGAAGGCCAAATTAGTGGTTTTTTCGACCCAAATAACACCGATGTTAACAAGTTAATTGAATTCGGTTTTAATCGTTTTCAAGCCAACAATATAGTTCAATTCAGAAAGAAAGGTGGAACGTTCAAATCAAAAAATGATTTACTGAAAATTTACGGAATTGATTCAGCTTTTTTTAGGACAATTGAAAATCATATTTTAATAGAAGTACCAAATGAAATTGCATTGCCAAATAGCAGTCCTGTAATTACGCATGTTGAACTCAATGGTGCCGATACAACCGAATTAGTGAAACTTGCCGGAATAGGCACTGTTTATGCCAGCCGAATCATAAAATACCGTAATATTCTTGGAGGGTTTTATTCAACCTCGCAATTGCTTGAAGTATATAATTTGCCAATAGAAACATATAGAAACATTGAAAACAGTATTTCTATTGATACTACTTTAATAAAAAAGATTCATATAAATTTTGCAGAATATGCGGATTTATTGCGTCACCCCTATTTAAACAAAACACATGTGGAAGCAATTTTAAAATACCGTGATAAAAATGGAGCTTTTCAGAATATTTTGCAGCTTGAAACAAACAGAATTATTGATTCTGAAACATTTCTGAAGATTAAGCCATATTTGACTTGTCGTTAAATTAAATTAAAACAGTTTCAATGCATTGTATTTACAATTATTTTAGTTTAAATTTGATTTCAATCGAATAATTTCTAAATTTGCGCCTCAATTTTGAAAATTAAAACTGTTAAAAATGATAGTTATTCCGGTAAAAGAAGGCGAAAACATTGAAAGGGCGCTTAAAAGATTCAAAAGAAAATTTGAAAAAACAGGTGTAATAAAAGAATTACGCGAACGTCAGAAATTCACAAAACCCTCTGTAATTAGCAGAGAAGAGAAAAAAAAGGCGATTTACGTGCAGGGATTGCAACGACAGGAAGACTAATTGATATTAGTGATTCCTGTATTTATTTGAGTAAAATGGATTATCGGGAGTCGTTTTTCAATTATTTGAAATTTGAGAAGAGAAGTTCTTCACATACTGTGGTTGCATATACAATTGACCTCGATCAGTTTGTACAGTTTTGTATGGAAGTGGTCGGAGAATTTAATGTAAAAAAAGTCGATTCAAAGATTATAAGGAACTGGATTGTGCAATTAATGGAAAATGATCTTTCGGCACGTTCGGTAAACCGTAAAATAACCACAATTAAATCTTTTTTCAAATTTTTGTTGAAAGAACAAGTAGTTGAAAACAACCCGACAAATCACCTGACACTTCCTAAAATCCGTAAAAAATTGCCAAATTTTGTTGAAGAAAGAAATCTGAACCATTTACTTGACGATGGATTTTTTTCGAATGATTTCGTTGGAGTCAGAGACAAATTAATAATATCTTTATTATACGGCACAGGAATTCGTCTTTCTGAATTGTTACAGTTGAAGGAAAGCGATTTGGACACAAAAAATTGTTTGATTAAAGTTTTAGGAAAAGGGAAAAAGGAACGCATAGTTCCATATCCTACTTCTATAAATCCTTTGGTAGAGCAATATTTAAATGAGAAAAGTAATAAAATAGGCTTTAAAACTGTACAATTATTGGTTACTGATAAAGGTAAAAATGTGTATGAAAAACTCATATACAGAGTAGTTAAAAATAACCTGGCAAAAGTAACACTGTTGGAGAAAAAAAGTCCGCATGTTTTGCGTCATACTTATGCTACCCATTTATTAAACAAGGGAGCTGATTTAAATGCAGTAAAAGAGTTATTGGGACATGCAAATCTGGCAGCTACACAGATTTATACCCATACTACATTCGAAAAGCTGCATAATATATATAAACAAGCCCATCCAAGGGGATAATAAAAATGTTATTATGGAAGTTAAAATTAATTCAGTGCATTTCACTGCCGATCAAAGATTGGTGGATTTTGTAAATAAAAAAGTTGGCAAACTTGATACTTTTTTTGATGGTATCATTAATGCTGAGGTGACTTTAAAAGTGTTGAAGCCCGAAGTGGCAAACAACAAAGTTTCTGAGTTAAAAATTTCAATTCCGGCAAATGGATATTTGTTTGCAAAAAAGCAAGCAGATACATTTGAAGAAGCAACTGATTTGGCTATTGATGCTGTGCGCAAGCAAATTGATAAATATAAAGAAAAACTTAAAAACAAGTAAAACTTGAAAATAGCTTATTTTATTTTTAGTTTTTTAAAATAATATTTTTACATTTGCAAACCCAATTTTGGGGCGTTCAGAAAACAGTTTGATTTAGAGTGATTTGACAAGAAATATAGGGGTTTTAAGAAGTTTTTGACCTTCTGGAATCTCAGAAAACAAATTGAGTTGGGTAACTTAAAATGGTAATATAAGTTATTCCTAAAGGCTGTTTTTAGAAATTTTGAATTATTGCGGCATTTTTGCAAGGATAATGATTGCGGGAGTAGCTCAGCTGATAGAGCATTAGCCTTCCAAGCTAAGGGTCGCGGGTTTGAATCCCGTCTCCCGCTCATTTAATGAGACTGGAGTGATAAGTAAAATACTTTGACCTCTTGTCTCTTTATGTATTAATGCCGATGTAGCTCAGGGGTAGAGTACTTCCTTGGTAAGGAAGGGGTCACGAGTTCAATTCTCGTCATCGGCTCAAAATGATTTGATAAAATATAAATAAATTAAAAATTGACAAATTATGGCAAAAGCACATTTTAACAGGGACAAGGAACATGTCAACATTGGTACAATTGGCCACGTTGATCATGGTAAAACTACTCTGACTGCTGCTATTACTATGGTATTAGCAAAAAAGGGATTATCAGAAATTAAATCTTTTGATTCTATTGATAATGCTCCGGAAGAAAAAGAAAGGGGTATTACAATTAACACAGCTCACGTTGAGTATCAAACAGAAAAACGTCACTATGCACACGTTGACTGTCCGGGACATGCTGACTATGTTAAGAACATGGTAACTGGTGCTGCCCAAATGGACGGTGCTATCATTGTTGTAGCTGCTACCGATGGTCCTATGCCACAAACGCGCGAACACATCCTTTTGGCACGTCAGGTAAACGTACCTAAATTGGTTGTTTTCATGAATAAAGTGGATATGGTTGATGATGAAGAAATTCTCGAATTAGTTGAAATGGAAATTCGCGAACTCCTTAGCTTCTACCAGTTCGATGGTGATAATACTCCTGTAATCATGGGTTCTGCACTTGGTGCAATGAACGGAGAACCAAAATGGGAAGAAAAGGTAATGGAACTGATGGATGCTGTTGACACCTGGATTCCGCTTCCTCCGCGTGATGTTGATAAACCATTCCTTATGCCGGTTGAAGACGTATTCTCTATCACTGGTCGTGGTACTGTTGCTACTGGTCGTATCGAAACCGGAAAAATTCATACTGGTGACGAACTTCAGTTAATTGGTTTGGGTGCTGAAGGGCGCAAAACAGTTTGTACAGGTGTTGAAATGTTCCGTAAAATTTTAGATGATGGACAAGCAGGTGATAACGTTGGTTTATTACTACGTGGTGTTGACAAAAAGGAAATCAAACGTGGACAAATTCTGGCAAAACCAGGTTCAATTACACCTCACAAACGTTTTAAAGCTGAGGTTTATGTATTGAAAAAAGAAGAAGGTGGACGTCACACTCCATTTCATAACAAATATCGTCCTCAGTTCTATATTCGTACACTCGACGTTACAGGTGAGATCCACCTGCCAGAAGGTCGTGAAATGGTAATGCCAGGTGATAACGTATCTGTTGAGGTAGAATTGATTTACCCGGTAGCAATGAGTCCTGGTTTACGTTTTGCAATTCGTGAAGGTGGACGTACCGTAGGTGCAGGTCAGGTAACAGAAATAGTTAGCTAAAATCTGTTATTAAAATATTAAATAATAAGTCCTGGGCTTTTTAGCCCGGGACTATTTTACGGATGAAGCTCAAAAGCGGGAGTGGTTATAACAAACAGTAAGTTCAACTCTTACCTTCCGTACAAATTTGATAATATAAAATGAAAATAAAATTATACTTCCAAGAGGCCTACGATGAACTTGTTCACAAGGTGACTTGGCCAACATGGAAAGAGCTACAAAGTAGCGCATTGGTTGTAATGGTTGCTTCCTTAATAATATCACTTGTAATTTTCGCTATGGACCTATCTTTTAGGAACATAATGGAATTTATTTATGGTTTATTTTATTAATCGAAATCTTTAAATCAGGATGAGCGAAAATAGTAAAAAATGGTATGTTCTGCGTGCTATAGGCGGAAAGGAGAAAAAGGTAAAAGAATATATCGAAAACGAAATCGCTAATGGAGATCTAAAAGATTTTGTAGATCAGGTTCTTATACCAACAGAGAAAGTTTATCAAATCCGAAATGGAAAGAAAATCAGTAAAGAAAGAAATTTCTTTCCAGGTTATGTTTTAATCGAGGCCGAATTAGTGGGTGAAGTTGCACACACACTTAGAAATTTTCCAAACGTTATTGGGTTCTTAGGCGACACCAAAGGTGGAGATCCAGTTCCGATGAGGCAAAACGAGGTAAACAGAATTCTTGGAAGGGTTGATGAACTTGCTGAAAACGATGAGGAAATTAACATTCCTTTTGTGTTAGGAGAAACTGTAAAAGTAGTCGATGGACCATTTAATGGCTTTAACGGAACCATTGAAGAAATCAATGAGGAGAAGAAAAAGCTGCAGGTAATGGTGAAGATTTTTGGACGTAAAACTCCTCTGGAACTTAGCTTTATGCAAGTTGAAAAGGAGTAAAAACACGTTAAATATGTATTATGGCTAAAGAAATTGCTGGATTAATTAAATTACAGATTAAAGGTGGTGCTGCTAATCCTTCACCACCGGTGGGACCAGCATTGGGCTCCAAAGGGGTAAATATAATGCAGTTTTGCAAACAATTTAATGCAAGAACACAAGACCAGGCTGGTAAAGTGCTTCCTGTTATTATTACTGTTTTTGCAGACAAATCATTCGATTTCATTATAAAACAACCTCCTGTTGCTATACAATTGCTTGAAGTAGCAAAAGTAAAAAAAGGTTCACCAGAACCTCACGTTAATAAAGTGGGAGCTGTAACCTGGGATCAGGTTAAGCAAATTGCCGAAGGCAAATTGGTTGATTTGAATTGCTTTACTATTGAATCGGCTATGAAAATGGTCGCTGGTACTGCCAGAAGTATGGGAATTGCCGTAAAAGGTAATTCACCATTCAAAAACTAAATAAATCTTATACGATGGGCAGAATTACGAAAAATAAAAAAGCTTCTCTTGAGAAACTCGAAAAGGGAAAAGCTTACACATTAGACGAGGCTGTAGAATTGGTTAAGGATATAACTTTTACCAAATTCGATGCATCAGTAGATATTGATGTAAGACTTGGAGTAGACCCAAGAAAAGCTAACCAGATGGTTAGAGGCGTAGTTTCGTTACCCCATGGAACTGGAAAAGAAGTTCGTGTATTGGCGATGGTTACTCCTGATAAAATGCAGGAAGCACTTGACGCTGGTGCCGACTTTGTTGGTCTTGATGATTACATCGAGAAAATAAAGGGCGGATGGACAGATGTTGATGTTATTATCACAATGCCACCTGTTATGGGAAAAGTTGGAGCGTTGGGCCGTATTTTAGGCCCACGAGGCTTGATGCCTAACCCCAAAAGTGGAACCGTAACTATGGAAGTGGGTAAAGCTGTCAGCGAAGTTAAACAAGGTAAAATCGACTTTAAAGTTGATAAATTTGGCATAGTTCATACTTCTATCGGAAAAGTATCTTTTACTCCCGAAAAAATAAAGGATAATGCATTGGAATTTGTACATACCATTGTTAAACTTAAACCAACCGCAGCAAAAGGTACATATATTAAAAGTATTTACCTTTCCAGTACTATGAGTCCCGGTATTCAAGTTGAACCAAAGTCAGTTGTTGACTAAAAATGTGTAAAAATGAAGAGTTCAGATAAAAAAGTTATTATTAATAATTTACAAGAACAAATTGATTCTTACAACCATTTTTACCTTACTGACATCAGTGGTTTAAATGCGGAAAGAACCGGTGATTTACGAAGGCTATGTTTTAACCAGAGTGTAAAACTGGTAGTTGTTAAGAATACTCTCTTACGTAAAGCTTTGGAAAGTTCTAATAAGAACATTGAAGAAATTTACGATGCGCTGAAGGGTAATACCTCAGTAATGTTTTCCGAAAATGCAAATGTACCTGCTAAACTGATTAAAGATTTTAGTAAAAAACATAAGAAACCTGTATTAAAGGCGGCTTATGTTCAGGAATCAGTGTACATAGGAGCGGATCAGCTGGATGCGTTAATTGCAGTTAAATCGAAAAACGAACTTATTGCTGATGTTGTTGCACTTTTACAATCACCAATGAAAACAGTTCTCGGACAGTTGCAATCTGGTGGAAATATCATTCATGGTGTTTTGAAAACACTTGGAGAAAAAGAATAATTTTTTTTGAAATAATTTATAAAATTAATAAAAATGGCAGATTTAAAACAGCTTGCAGAAGCGTTGGTTAATCTTACAGTAAAAGAAGTTAACGAATTAGCTGGAATTCTGAAAGACGAATACGGAATTGAACCAGCTGCAGCAGCAGTTGCAGTTGCAGGACCAGCAGCCGGTAGTGGTGAAGAAGCTGTTGCTGTGGAGCAAACAGAATTCGATGTAATTTTGAAGGCAGCAGGCCAGGCAAAACTTGGTGTTGTTAAACTCGTTAAAGAATTAACAGGGTTAGGCTTAAAGGAAGCTAAAGAATTAGTTGATGCTGCTCCAAAAGCAATCAAAGAAAAAGTATCTAAAGACGAAGCTGCAGCTCTTAAGAGTCAGCTCGAAGAAGCTGGGGCCGAAGTTGAGGTTAAATAACGCAATTAGACCTTTTTAAAGGTTATATGGTTTAGAAGCCTGCGACAGTAGGCTTCTAAACCTTTTTGTGTATTGGTATTTTACATAATTAACTTGTATAAATACATGTCTGTACAAACAAAAAACGAGAGGATTAGTTTTTCCTCCACAAAAACCAGGTTTGATTACCCTGACTTCTTAGAAGTACAAGTTAAATCATTTAAAGATTTTTTTCAGTTAAAAACCAC
>JBGSMW010000109.1:0-62505 GCA_041739985.1 Draconibacterium sp.
GAGGCTCTTATTCCACTTGGTAAATCATATTGCTCACAAGTTGCTCCTCAGCATTGCTTGTTTCCCCTTCTGATTTACAATCGTATTTTAAGAAATAATTTTATCAATTCCACCAACTATTTTTGTCACCATTACCTTTTTAATTGAAGCAGCCTTTTACATACTTATTTCAAACTCTATTCTTTAAACTCTTTACAAGCCATATAAATCCCTTCGAACAACGGTTGTATATTCGATTCAGACACTGCCGAAAAGGCAATACGGAGTAGGTTATCGAAAGCAATTACTCCAATGCCGTATTTTTCAATCAGTAGTTTGCGCGTTTTTTCACCATCCAAACCTTCTGCTAATTCAATACACATAAAATAGCCCGAATTGTAGGGAAGCGCTTTAAAATAAAGTTTGTAGGCTTCGTTTTGCAGTACCCGTTTTACTTCGTCATAACGTTGTTTCATTATGTTGTATTTGGCAGCTTTCTGGTTTTCGTAATCCGGGTGGGTGTATGCTTCCATCAACAACGACTGCGAAATATTGGCAGCATTTGAAATGTTTCCACGGATAGCGCCGGCGGTTTTCGATTCCAGAGCTCCGTACATGGAAGCGTCGCCGCCCTTTATTCCATAAGTCACAAAACCCACACGAAAACCCCAAACGTAATCTTCCTTTGTCGGGCCATCGATTTTTACTGCCAGCACATTTTCATGACCGGCGCAAAGTGCAGAAAAAATGCTTTCTGTTGCAATTCCTGCTTCGTACCCTAATCCAAAATAGGCATCATCGATAAGCAACACAATTTTGTTCCCTTTTTCTGCCGAAGCTTTTATGATTTTTACCAATTCATCCTGTTCAATCTTCGTTGGAGTGTAACCTGCCGGGTTGTTTGGGAAATTGAGCAAAACGATTCTTTTGCCGATGACTCCTTCGTTTAAAGTCTGTTCGAATGAACCGAGGTCAAGCCCGTCGTTTTTAAAAAGTTTGTAGGGTTTTAATTGCGAACCGTAAGCATTGGTGAGGGTGAGTGTGTAATTTTCCCAGAAAAGGTCGGGAACGATTACCTGGTCGGTTGCATCGCAAAACATATATCCTGCCATGCTGATGCCGTGCGTGAGAGCATTGGTAACCACTGGCAGGCTTATTTCAGCTCCTGTCATCGACGGATTTTTCTTATAAATCATTTTTTTCCACTCAGCCCTGATATCTGGACGACCAAAACTTGGCGCGTACAGAAATAATTTTTCGGGTTTTAGGTTAACCTTCGAGGCAATTGATTCAAGCCGCATTGGCGAACCATCGTCTTCAATTGCAGTGCCAATGGTAGCATTGATGCGGGCTTTGCCTGCTTCAGCTGATTGCGCTAAAATCCCTTTTTTGGGAAAATAAATTTCTTTTCCTCTTTCCGAAAGGAGTTCGAATACGATACTGCTTTTTTCCCGTATAATTTTATTGAGTTCCTCAGCCTGTGGATTCATTCAAAAAGGTTTTAATTTTTGTAATTAATTTATCGCGTGCAAGATAGAAAACAAGAAAATACAAACCATCAGTTTAATACTGATTTATTTGAAATCTTTTTAAATAACTAAGAAACTACATCGAAAATTGAAAAAAAATGAATTACAAATATTTCAAAACGCCAACGATGACAAAAAAGCCATACAAAGCTACAAGACCGGCAGAAAGGATGAACCACTGGTAACTTTTTTTATTTTTTATGTCGAGAATGATTGCAGGGATTGCAATTATTGCAGATAAAACAAAACCTAAATATGCGGGTAATAATTTTGCCTGAAATGGAATCTCTTCAATAGTTTCGCCATCCAACTCTTTGTCGGCAATTTCGCCGGGAGTAAGAAATTCACCTCCTGCTAAATAACCCCCTGAAATAACAATTAAGGAATATATTCCCAAAAGAATAAAAATGATTGCTCCAATAATCCGGAAGGCCTTTTTCTTTTCAATCCATCCGTAAACCGCAACAAAAACTGCGGCAAAAATAAACCATTGTGGTAATGTGTATAATAAAGTATCACTCATCTGCTGTTGATTTAATGTGAACAAAGTTGGCAATTTTTCGCGCATGTGGAAATTTTATTTTTAAGGGGCTGCAAAAAAGTTAATTTTGGCCTTTCTTACAATTGGTAAAACAGAAAACGTGAAAGTACTTACAATAAATCCGAAAGCAAAAGCTTTAATTTTTGACCTTGACGGAACGCTCGCAGATACGATGCCTGTTCATTTTCTTGCCTATAAAAATATTTTGGCAGAATATGGAATTCATTTTACCCCGGAACTATTTGCTAAACTGGCCGGAATTCCTGCTGTTGGCACCATTGAAAAACTGAATGAGTGGTTTGGGACAAAAATGAATGCCGAAGAAGTTGGTCATTTTAAAGAACATGAATACGAAAAAATAATGCACAAAATGAAGCCGATTGAACCCGTTGTGGAGTTGGCGAAAAAATACCACGGGATTTTACCAATGGCAGTTGGAACGGGCGGTTACCGGCGTTTGGCATGGAAAACAATGGATATACTGGGACTTGATAAATATTTTGATATTTTGGTATCAACAGAAGATGTTGCACGCCCAAAACCTTTTCCTGATACTTTTATAAAATGTGCTGAATTATTGGGTGTTGAGCCCATTTATTGCGAAGTTTTTGAAGATGCAAATTTGGGAATTCAGGCTGCAAAAGCTGCCGGAATGATGGCGACATTGGTTACTGATTATTACGAAGTAACCGTTGGAAAGGAAATATAAAAAACTTAATCTGTTTATTATGAAAAAGAAATACAGGGCAATTGTAATGACATTAATAGTGATGCTTGGCAGTGTTTTAATTGCAACGGTTGTTAATTCTTATAAAGATGGTGGCTACAATAAAAAACGAAATATTACAGTCGTTTTTTATAACGTCGAAAATCTATTCGATACAAAAAATACGTCCGGAGGTAATGATGCTGAATTTACACCTGACGGGAAAAATAAATGGACAGAAGAGCGTTTCCAAAAAAAGATTGAGGATATCTCGAAAGTTTTAGCTTCGGTAAATAAAAAAGAACTGCCCGAAATAATTGGTTTATGCGAAATTGAAAACAGGGGAGTACTTGATGATTTGGTAAATACGGACATTTTATCGGTGGGTAATTACAAAATTGAACAATTTGAAAGCCATGATTTCAGAGGGATTGATTGCGCCTTTTTATACCGCCCTGATGAATTTGAAGTAATAAAAAGTTCGCCGGTAAAAGTTGTTTTTGACGATGATCTTAATTTCACAACACGCGACATTCTTTACGTAAAAGGCAAAACAAACAACGGCGAAGAATTCCATATTTTCGTAAACCACTGGCCATCACGGATTGGTGGTGTAGATCAAACTGAAGCTAAAAGGGTTGCGGTTGCAAAGTTGCTTAAAAGCAAAATTGATTCAGTTCAAAATGTAAATCCTGACGTAAATATTCTTGTAATGGGCGATATGAATGACGAACCTTCGAATAAAAGTATAAGTGAAGTTTTGCAGGCTAAAAGTCCCGAAGTTGAAAATGCCGCATTTGTAAATCTAATGTACCCAATACATAAAAATAAACTGGGGTCGTACAATTATCGTGGAAATTGGAATATGCTCGACAATATTGTAGTTTCTTCCAATTTATTAGACAAAAAAGGTTTTCAGTGCAAGGAAATGCAGGGTTTTGTGTTTCACGAAAAATGGATGGAATATGAAAACAAAGGAGAGATGTCGCCAAACCGGACATACGGCGGACCCAATTATTATGGCGGGGTCAGCGACCATTTTCCTGTGTATGTTCAACTTGAAAGATAAATCTCGTCTGAAAACCAATTAAACTGCGGTTTTTCACCAACCTAAATCATCGCAAATATTCTGTTCGAAAGTTTTTTCAACGCTGATTTGCATCCGTCCGTCATTTAATTTTTTCGATTTGACTTTTGTATCTGGTTTTGGTTCGCCTAAATAGTTGCCGGTCGCATCAAATCTTGTCGAATACGAAGAATATTCCCATTCGTTTTTCCATAAAAGCCGCAGTTCATAATCTTCATTTGGTAAGCCGAGGTAATCTACAATACCACCTTTCATATTTATTTCCTGCCAGGTTTCATCGTTTTTCAGTTTTACCTGCGCGCCATATGTAGGTGCAATTGCAAGTTCCTTGTTGTCTCTGCATAAAGCTTTTAATACAATCTGATATTGTTGATATCCTGTAGCTGGAGTAATATTTACATCATAATTTCCGCTGCAAAAACTGGAAATTTCCAAAGGTGCAATCTGGTTAAACGAAGGATTATTGTTTCTGAAAACCAACTTAACTGCTTTTGAAGGAACATTTTCAGCTACAAAAGTTTGAGGAAAATTTCCTTTGAAACTCATCGAAGTAATTAAATTATTGCTGTTGTCAAATACATCGGCATCTATTGAAAAACTTGAAATTACATTCGCTTTAAAAGTTATACTGCTCCCGGTTTGGCACAATTCTTCTGTTGAAACAGTTGCAAGTGTATAACTGAAATTAAGTGAAGTGCTGGTTAAAGTTGCGCCCAATAAATTCCAGTGGTTATTCTCAAACTGAACAAACCCTAAAGTCAGTGGCAAAAAATCCTCAGTGTTACTGCATTTCGAAGTTATTTTTCCACCATTCAAATTGGCTACTTCTTTTGAAGCCACCAACATTTTTGTAAGCGAACCGGTTTCCAGTTTATGAAAAAGTGCATTTCTGATACTGCTTCCAAAGTTAACAACATCTACTCCTGCCGGATAACTTGTATATTTTGATACCGAAACCTTGATGAAATTTTCAGGGTCGTTTGAATAAGCCTGAAAAGCTTCTGCTTTACTGCTAAAAAGTGGAGCACCTGTTTTGTCCCTGAATTTCATTAAATCGTCAATTGTAAAAGAGTGATCAATATTATATGGAGTTTCAACACGCAATGATTTTAGTCCGACAGCAGGAGCCATAAAATGAAATACTGTGTCGCCATCGCCAAAATCAACGTCACCGTTTAAATCTGTATCCTCTTCATCGGTTTTTTTCGAAAGCGAAAGTTCGAAAGTTTTAATTCCTTCACTGTTAAAACTGAATCCCTTTGATAACGAATTGTAACCTTCAATATCAACATTCACCGAAAACTCGAATGGCGAACTTGCTGAAATATTAATATTTGGGTCGATGGTCAATTCCAACTGCCCTTCGCTTGTTTCGTATTTTTCATTTTTTTCGCCGGTGTATGAAACTATATCGTTTCCATTCTTTCCCAAAAATTGGACTGTCGCGTTAGCTTTTATTATTTCACCGGTTTTGGCATCCACCAATTTATACGTCATACGGGTATGAAAAAAATTGAAATCCAGTATCACAAGATTTATATCTTCTCCGGTTTCTTTATTTTCCAAAGGGTTCGAGAAATAATCGGAACATCCTGACATTGAAATAAGTATAATGGCAAAAGAAACTAATGCCAATCTTTTTAATTTCGATATTGTATTCATAACTGTAAGTTTTTTTGTTCAAAGTATATTAAAAAAGTTTAATTGCAAAGTTCAATTTTAAAACCGGATAAAATTTATATTGTTCCAACTGATTTTCAAAAGTCTCTTTTTGTCCGTGTGCCGGATCGGCGGTTGGAGCAAGCAAACCTGTCGCTTCAATTTCTATTTCAGGTGATCCCATATAAAACATGCCAACTTCAGTGTTAAATACCACGCGTTTCATTTCTCCGAAAAAGGCACGGAACCCAAGTCCTGCATACGGTGAAACTTTCATTCCGGGTTTTATGCTAAAATTAAAATCGCCCACCTTCGAAGCTGGTATTGTAATATCGCCATATTCAAGATCACTGGCGGCATGTCCTGTAATTTTTGGGTTGAAATCATTTAAAAGGATTCCCGCCGAAACATATAAATTTCGTGTGTAATTAAAATCCCCAAGCAACGAAATTCCACCTGATTTGTAATCGAAAGTTGCATCGTAATCAATATCACTTTCGTTAAAACTGTAATCGGATGAAAAATTTAATGTTTCGAAACTTGATTTGATTGTAAAGCGTTTGTTTAAAATATATTTTATTTCACCGCCCCAACCATTTGTTGATATTACGCCACCTGCATAAAATCCTTTGAAATCTTCTTTATCGCTTATTGGGATTTTTTCCTGCGAATTACTAAAAAAATATATGCCAGATACGAACATTATAAGGAAAAGGGTGGTTATTTTTTTCATACACAATGAGTTTTAATAAATAATGCGTCCAAACATTAACGACAAATGTACAATTCTGAATAAAAAATATTTGATTTTCTTAATAATTTTTCATTTCAGGCCTGATTTCTTTTTTCTGAATCAGTTCGTTAGTTTTGCAAAATGAAGTTTAAAGTTGTTTCAGATTATAAACCAACAGGCGATCAGCCGGAGGCAATCAAGCAGTTGGTTGAGGGAATTGAGCGGGGCGATCGTTTTCAAACCTTGCTTGGCGTTA
The DNA here is from genome assembly GCA_041739985.1 of Draconibacterium sp. Lineage (GTDB taxonomy): Bacteria > Bacteroidota > Bacteroidia > Bacteroidales > Prolixibacteraceae > Draconibacterium. The sequence continues at coordinate 6,491 of JBGSMW010000109.1, forward strand.
CAGGTTCGGGAAAGACTTTTACCGTTGCCAATGTAATCGAACGGGTTGAACTGCCCACCTTGGTTTTGAGCCACAATAAAACTTTGGCTGCGCAACTTTACAGCGAAATGAAACAGTTTTTCCCCGAAAATGCAGTTGAGTATTTCGTTTCATATTACGATTATTACCAGCCCGAAGCATATCTGCCATCAACTGACACTTACATTGAAAAAGACCTTTCAATAAATAAAGACATTGAAAAATTGCGATTGAGCGCAACTTCTGCTTTACTTTCCGGACGGCGCGATGTAATTGTTGTTTCATCCGTTTCATGTTTATATGGAATCGGGAATCCGGAGGATTTTCATGCCAATGTTACCGGTGTAAAAATGGGCGAGAAAATACCAAGAAATGCAATGTTGCGTAAATTGGTTGATGCTCTGTATTCAAGAAGTGAAATCGATTTCCAGCGCGGAAATTTCAGGGTTAAAGGCGATACAGTCGATATTTTCCCGGCTTATGCCGATGAAGCATTACGCATAGTTTTTTTTGGTGATGAAGTTGAAGATATTTCAGCTTTTGATCCTGTTTCAGGGCAAAAATTGCGGAACATGGACGAGGCAGTAATTTACCCAGCCAATATTTTTGTTACCACCAAAGAGCGAATGAACTCAGCCATTCATAATATTCAGGATGATCTTGTTAAACAAGTTGAGTATTTTAAGGAAATTGGTAAGCCGCTCGAAGCCAAACGTATTTTGGAACGCACTGAATTCGACATGGAAATGATGCGTGAACTTGGTTATTGCCCGGGCATCGAAAACTATTCGCGTTATTTCGATGGTCGAAAACCCGGAACGCGACCGTTTTGTTTGCTCGATTATTTTCCAAACGATTTTTTGTGTGTTATCGACGAAAGTCATGTTACAATTTCGCAAATCCGCGCGATGTATGGTGGTGACAATTCACGGAAAATGAATCTGGTAGAATTTGGTTTCCGGTTACCGGCAGCAATTGATAACCGCCCGTTAAAATTTGAGGAGTTTGAAGGTGTTGTAAACCAGATAATTTATGTTAGTGCAACCCCCGCCGATTATGAGCTTGAAAAATGTGAAGGTGTTGTTGTTGAACAAATTATACGGCCAACCGGTTTGCTCGATCCGCAAATTGATGTGCGGCCCAGTACCAATCAAATTGACGATTTAATGCACGAAATCAATCTTCGTGTCGAAAAAAACGAACGCGTTTTGGTTACAACTTTAACAAAACGCATGGCTGAGGAATTATCAAAATACCTTTCAAATATGGGTGTTAAGACCCGTTATATTCATTCGGATGTAGATACAATGGAACGTGTAGAAATAATGGAACAGTTGCGAAAAGGTGTATTTGATGTGCTGGTTGGAATAAATCTTTTGCGTGAAGGTTTGGATTTGCCTGAAGTTTCATTGGTGGCAATTTTGGATGCTGACAAAGAGGGATTTTTGCGTTCTGAACGATCATTGACTCAAACCGCAGGCCGTGCTGCCCGAAACCTCAATGGTATGGTAATTATGTATGCCGATAAAATTACCAACTCGATGCAAAAAACCATCGATTCAACCAACTACCGTCGCGAAAAACAATTGAAATACAACATTGAAAACAATATTACACCAACACAAATTATTAAACCAACCCGCGAAATAATCGGTTATCAGTACCGAAGCGACAAGCAAACGGAATACGCTGGTGGAGTTATTATGCCCGATATTGCTGCCGATCCTGTTATCCAATACATGAGTATTGAAGGTTTGGAAAAAACCATCGAAAAAACAAAAAAACAGATGAAAGCTGCTGCGAAAGACCTTGATTTTATTGAAGCTGCCCGTTTACGTGATGAAATGTTTGCATTGCAGAATTTGTTGTCAGAGAAGAAGAATACAAAGAAATAATATGTTTAGTCAAATTCAACCATTCAGTCAATCAGTCAATCAATCATTTTAAAATTAAGTGTAATTTTATGCCCTATTATTTTTAAAAGATGAAAGAACTTGTTTTGAAAATATACGCACGCTCGCAGGAATTGATTTTAAATCCCCGTGCATTTTGGCGTTTACATGCTGATACAAAGGAAAGGAGGGATGATCTTTTTAAAAATCTGTTATTGCCATTGTTGGCTGCAGTTTCCGTGGCAGTTTTTCTTGGTGAATTTTTTCGCAGCGACTATTTTCGGATTTGGGTTGCCGCACTTTGGGTAATCCGTGAAGTTGCATTGTTCGCCGCTCTTTATTTTGTTGGCGTTTACGGAACAAATGAGTTTCTAAAGTTTTTTGGCTTTGAAGAAAAAATTGCAGTATTAGAGAAGCTTGTTGCCTTTTCCATTGTACCATTTCTGCTGGTTTCCATTGTAACAGGTTTTTTCCCGTTTTTCTATTTTCTTGATATTTTCGGAATTTATGGCTTTTACATTTTTTTAATGGGTGGAAGAAAGTTACTTCAACTTCCGAAAGAGCAACGCGACAGTTTAATTCTGAAAATAATTGCAGCCAATTGGATTATTTTCGGCATATTGAGCTTTTCAACTGCTAAATTGTTAATGTTACTTGATTAATGACACATCAAACTTCAGATATCCGCATAAAAAACCGGAAGGTTACTTTCGAATACGAACTCATCGAAAAATGGATTGCCGGGATTAAACTCTCCGGCACCGAAATTAAATCGATACGCGGAGGAAAAGTAAATCTCACCGAATCGTACTGCCAGTTTTTTGGCGGTGAATTGTATGTGAAAAACATGCACATTTCGGAATACGATTTTGGTACCTGCAATAACCACGAAGCCCGCCGTGACCGAAAACTTCTGCTCAACCGCAAAGAACTTACTAAACTCGAAAAGAAAGTAAAGGAATCGGGTTTAACAATTGTTTGTGTTAAACTTTTTATCAACGACCGCGGCCTGGCAAAACTCGAAATTGCCCTTGCCCGTGGTAAAAAAACCTACGACAAACGCGAAACTTTGAAACTGAAAGACTCAAAACGTGATATGGACAGGGCGATGAGGAATTGAGTTTAAAGTTCAGAGTTCAGAGTTCAGGTTCAGAGTTCAAAGAAGTTTAAAATTTCTGGTTTCTATGTTAAAAGCACGGATTGAATTCCATCTAAATCTGTAGATGAGATCTGATACGATCCTTAAAATTTCACAAAAACTTTCAGCAGGTTTTCATTCTTTTCATTTCTCTAATTCCCGCATCCACGCATTCCTGCATTCACGCATTGTTTTCTCACACTACCTCCATATTCTCAGCCTCAATTATCTTCTCACTTTTATAACGAAGTAAAAGGTTGGCAACCGCCATTGTATCCTTTTCGCAATATTTTACGATTCTGTTTAAATTGTTGTCTTCCCAGTAAACACGGGCAACCTGGCTGCCATCGATATCGTCTTTTGGAGTTGGAATGTTAAAAAGTTCGCACAATAATGAGAGGGAAGTGTAATGTTTATAATCGCCAAATTTCCAGAGTTGAAGTGTGTCGAGCAATTGGTCTTTGATTTCCCAGGGTTTTGTGCCGGCAATATCCAGTATTTTTGGAAGGTTCAGTCCATGAACTATTGCGCGCCGGGCGATGTACGGAAAGTCAAATTCCTGACCGTTGTGTGCGCAAAGTTTACGTTTGCCTGCTTTCAAAAATTTTTCGAGTGCCTGAAAAAAGTTGTTGATCAGTATTTTTTCATTTTCATCATAAAACGATTTCACACGGTAAAATTTCACACCTTCTTTTGTTGTAACATATCCCATCGAAATGCAGATAATCCGGCCAAACTCGGCATAAATACCGGCGCGGTTGTACAAATCTTCGGCAGTTTCACCTTCGTTTAACTGTGATTTCATTTTGTGTTCCCATAACCTTTGCCAGTTTTCCGAAAGTTTCCCAAACTCCGGGGCAACCGGCGCTGTTTCAATGTCGATAAAAAGTACCTCTTCAATGTTTAAATCGTTCAGCATAATGTTGTTATTTAAGGATTTGGTTAATGTGGTTGGTAAGTATTTGAATGGCAATCTGGTTTTTTCCGCCCTGCGGGATAATAATATCGGCAAAACGTTTTGTGGGTTCAATAAACTGCAGGTGGCTCGGTCGGACTGTTTTTTCATATCGCTCCAAAACTTCGTTAACATTGCGGCCACGTTCTTCCATATCGCGATGAATAACCCTTGACAAGCGAAGATCAGAATCGCAATCAACAAAAACTTTAATGTCCATTAAATCACGCAATCTCGAATTTGTTAAGCACAAAATTCCTTCAATTATAAGCACTTCACGAGGTCTAATTAACTTTGTTTCTTTTTCACGGGTGCAGGTAATAAACGAGTAAATTGGTTCCTGGATTGAAATCCCTTTTTTGAGTTTTTTTACGTCTTCAATCATCAAATCAAACTCAATGGCATCGGGGTGATCATAGTTCTTTTTCCGGCGTTCTTCAAGGCTTAACTCCTTGTTATCGTAGTAATAAGAATCATGAGAAAGCACATTTACTTCGCCTTTTGGGAACTGCTGCTGAATTTTTCGCACCACAGTTGTTTTTCCCGATCCTGTTCCCCCGGCAACGCCAATTACAAGCATAGTTTAATTTTTACAGGTTATTATTTCAGGTTTTTCAGGTTGAATGTTGGAATATACAACGCAGAAAACTTACTTTTGCGCAGGTAAAAATACAAGATAAACAATATAAAATTCAGGTTTTAATGATAAATCACGTAGTTCTTTTTAAATTGAAAGATTACTCAACCGATGACAAATCGCTTATAATTACCGAAATGAAATCACTTTTAGAGGGGTTGAACGGTAAAATCGATGAATTGAAATTTATTGAAGTAGGTGTAAATTACGAGTTGGAAACAAAAAACTTCGATTTGGCATTGATAACACATTTCGATTCAATCGGAGATTTGGACAAATACCGTGTTCATCCCGAACATAAAAAAGTAATTGCCCGTTTTGCCGAATTTAACCTCGATCGTGCCGCTGTGGACTTTGAGTTTTAACTTTGTCCCGATAGCTATCGGGATTGAACTCGGAACTCGGAACTCGATTCCGCAACCTGCATCATATAACTTGTAACAAACAATAATATAAATATGAACACTTTATATCCATTAAAATTCTCTCCCATTTGCCTCGAAAAAATCTGGGGCGGAAACCGTTTGAAAACCCTTTTAAATAAAAAATACGATACAAAAAACTGCGGCGAAAGCTGGGAGATTTCAGGCGTTGAAGGAAATATTTCGGTAGTTGCCAATGGTTTTCTGAAAGGAAACGATTTAAGCGAACTCATAGAAATTTACATGGGCGATTTGGTTGGTGATAAAGTGTATGAAAAATTTGGTACTGAATTTCCTTTGCTTATAAAATTTATAGATGCGCAGGATGATCTTTCAATTCAGGTGCATCCCAACGACGAATTATCGAAAGAACGCCACAATGCATTTGGAAAAACCGAAATGTGGTACGTGGTTGACGTTGTAAAAGGAGCATTGATCAACTCCGGATTTAACCAACCGGTTGACAGGGAAAAATATATTGAATATCTTGAAAATGGTAATTTAATTGACCTTTTAAAATATGATGAGACACAAGTTGGAGATGTGTTTTTTATTCCGGCAGGACGTGTTCATGCAATAGGCAAAGGTTCAATGGTGGCTGAAATCCAGCAAACTTCTGATGTTACCTATCGTATTTTTGATTATAACAGAAAAGACGATAAAGGTAATTTAAGGGAGCTTCACACGGATCTTGCGTTGGATGCAATCGATTTTTCTTATCTCGAAGATTACAAAACAAAATACAGTGCCGAACCAAATAAATCAACCGAAATTGTTAGTTGCAAATATTTTACAACAAATATTCTGGAGTTCGATAAAACCATTGAAAAGGATTATTTTCAAATTGATTCGTTTGTGATTTACATTACGCTCGAAGGAAATTTTGAAATTGAAACCGAAGCAGGGATAGAAAAAGTTGGCAAAGGAGAAACAGTTCTCATTCCGGCAAACATTGATCTTTTGAAAATAAAACCAATAAACGGATCAGTAAAATTGCTCGAAGTTTATATTCGATAAATAGAATGACTGCTTTATTTTTTATAATTTAAAGCGTTCAATTAAAACATTTTAACTTAATGGAAATTAAAGAAGCTCGTTTTGTAATGAGTAACACCGATGTTCAAAAATGTCCTGCGCCCGATAAGCCTGAATATGCTTTTATTGGTAGATCAAATGTGGGCAAATCATCGCTGATAAACAGGATAACAAACAAAAAATCGCTGGCAAAAATATCGGGGAAACCGGGTAAAACACGTTTGATAAATCATTTTCTGATCAACGAAGAATGGTATTTGGTCGATTTGCCCGGTTATGGATATGCTGAAGTGCCCAAAAAAGAACGCCTAAAATGGGAGCAATTTATTAAGCGTTATATTTTGCAACGCGAAAATTTATACTGCCTTTTTGTTTTGGTCGATTCGAGGCACGAACCGCAAAAACCTGATCTGGAATTTATGGAATGGCTCGGAATCAGTGAGGTTCCGTTTACAATAGTATTTACAAAAACCGATAAACTGAAACCCGAAGAACTCAAAACAAACCTGAAAAAATACGAGGAAAAAATGTTCGAAACATGGGAAACAATGCCCGGTTATTATATTTCATCAGCAGAAACCGGAGAGGGAACAGCAGAAATTCTTGAGTTTATTGAGCATTTAAACAAAGGGGAATAAAAAATTACCGACAAAAATTACCGCAAGGAAATAAAATTGTTAAAACAATTTAAAAACGAAAGTTGTTAACTTTGACGCGACTTAATCTGAAAAAATCATCATAAAATGGCCAAAAATCATAAGTCAATAAAAATTTTCGGTTGCAGAGCTTCGCAACATTTAGCTGAGAGGATTTGCGATAGTTTGGATGTTGATCTTGGAAAATCATCCTGCCCGGTATTTGCTGATGGCGAATTTGAGCCATGCTATGAAGAAACCATCCGTGGCTCACATGTTTTTATAGTGCAGTCAACGCCACCACCTGCGGATAACTTACTTGAGCTTTTATTGATGATTGATGCCGCCAAACGAGCAAGTGCTTATAAAGTTATTGCAGTTATTCCATATTTTGGGTACGCACGTCAAGACAGGAAAGACAAACCGCGTGTTTCGATTGGGGCGAAATTGGTTGCCGATTTATTATCGGCTGCCGGAGTTGACAGGATTATTACAATGGATTTGCACGCCGACCAAATTCAGGGATTTTTCAATGTACCGGTTGATCACCTTTATGCTTCGGCACTTTTCGTCCCTTATATTGAAAAAATGGGGCTCGAAAATATTGTTGTCGCTTCACCGGACGTTGGTGGAACAAAAAGGGCCAATACCTATGCAAAAATGTTGGAGACTGATATGGTTATTTGTCATAAAACCCGGGCAAAAGCAAACGAAGTGGGAAGTATGACGGTAATTGGAGATGTGGTTGGCAAAGATGTAATTATTGTTGATGACATGATTGATACCGCCGGAACAATTTCAAAAGCTGCCAACCTGATGAAAAATGTTGGGGCAAAAAGTGTCAGAGCGTTTGCAGCACACGGTGTACTCTCAGGTCCGGCTGTTGAAAGGATTGAAAAATCGCAATTGGAAGCAGTTTATTTTACAGATTCAATTCAAAATAACAGACCACAAAGCGATAAAATTAAGTATATTACAGTTGCTGAGGCTTTTGGACAGGCAATCGGGAGGGTATATAAAAATCAATCAATCAGTTCGCTTTATTACAAGTAATTTATATATTTGCACCGCTTTTTCCAAAGGCAGGCGCATTAGTTACTTATGCATGCTGTTTGTTCACTGTCGGTTGACAGGGGAAGGACTGAGTACCATAATTGTTAACGTAAAAAATAATTAAAATGAAAACATTAGTAGTAAAAGGGCAAAAAAGAGAAGCCCTTGGTAAAAAAGATGCCAAATCGCTCCGTTCACAGGAATTGGTTCCTGCAGTTTTATATGGTTCTGGCGAACCAATGCATTTTTCGGTGCCATTTAGTGAAATGCGGCAGGTGGTTTATTCGCCAGGTGTATTTTTAATAGATGTTGAAATTGACGGAACTGTTTATCATGCAATGATGCAGGATATTCAATGGCACGCTGTTGAAGAACAAATTTTGCACATTGATTTCCTGAAAATCGAAGAAGGTAAAAAAATTAAGATCGATGTTCCAGTAAAAGTTAAAGGTTTGGCAAAAGGTATCAAAGCCGGTGGTAAACTGAAAACAAACTTGCGCCGCCTGAAAGTGAAAGCTTTGGCAAAAGATCTTCCTGACAATATTGAAATCGATGTTACAAAATTGGCTATCGGACAAAGCATTAAGGTTGGCGATTTGTCGTTGAAGGATATTGAAATCCTTGATAAAAAATCGAATGTTGTTGTAGCCGTTACAATTACAAGAGCTGCAAGGTCAGCGGCGGGTGCGGCAATTGAAGATGAAGAAGAAGAAACTGCAATTGAGGAAACAGCAAACGAATAAAAATTAATATTCTGTGAAACGAGCGTGAGTAACAATTATATGAAGGATTGCAATGCTCATTGCGAGTTACATCTGTTACCTTTTAAAATTATTAATTTAAACAGATGAAATACTTAATTGCCGGTCTAGGTAATATAGGGTCAGAATATAAAAATACACGCCATAATATTGGCTTTCAAATATTGGATGCTCTTGCGGGGGCATCCAATATTAGTTTTAATGATAAGCGTTATGGTTTTGTTGCCGAGTATAAATATAAAGCCCGTACTTTTATTTTACTGAAACCCACCACCTACGTGAATCTGAGCGGTAGGTCTGTAGCATACTGGCTGCAAAAGGAGGATATTGATATTTCCAATTTACTTGTTTTGGTCGATGATTTGGCTTTGCCTTTTGGAACAATCCGTGTTCGGGCTAAAGGAGGCGCTGGAGGTCATAATGGGTTGGAAAATATAAACCAGGTGCTGGGTCGTAACGATTATGCACGCTTGAGGTTTGGTATAGGTGATAATTTTCATAAAGGATTTCAAGTTGATTATGTGTTGGGTGAATGGGATAGGGAGGAAGCAAAAGAACTTCCCGGGAAAATAGATTCATGTATTGAAATTATCAACAGTTTTGGGACTATAGGAACCGAGCGTACAATGAATTTTTTTAATAAAAAATAACGAAATGGCCGAAGATGTGCGGGTTGACAAATGGTTATGGGCTGTGCGGATTTACAAAACCCGCAGCCAGGCCACTGAAGCATGTCGAAAAGGACATGTTTCTATTGGCAATTTGCCGGTAAAACCTTCACGGGCAGTGCATATTGGCGAAGTAGTGAAAGTCAGAAAATCACCAGTAGTACGCAGTTTTAGAATTCTTGAACTGGCAGGGAAAAGAATGTCAGCAAAATTGACTGCAGATTTTTTGGAAGATGTAACTCCGACAGAAGAACTGGAAATTCAGGAAATGCAAAAAAATATGCGCTGGATAACCCGCGATCGTGGAACAGGTCGCCCAACTAAAAAAGATCGCCGGGAATTGGATGATTTCTTTGATATATAGATAGTTCGGAGTTCAGAGGTTCGGGTTCAGAGTTTTCGATTCCGGACTTTAAATCTGCCCATCTTCATGCGAACTAAGGACACTTTGAACTCTGTACCGATAGATATCGGGATTAAACTTTAAACATTCTTATGCTTATTGCACAACAAAAACGAAATGAAAATATTGCCGAATACATTCTCTATTTATACCAGATTGAGGATTTAATCAGGGCATTTCAATTTAATGTTTCAAATATTGAAACAAAATTGGTTTCACAATATCAGGTCGAAGATAAAAAGAGACAGGAAATATCGGACTGGTATAAAAACCTGGTTGTCATGATGGAAAAAGAGCAAATTCAGGAAAAAGGGCATTTTCAATTTTTAATAAACCTGATAAATGATTTAAACGAACTCCATCTGAAACTTATGGAATCAGGAATTGACAAAGCGTATGTCAGCGAATTTAAATCAATTTCCGGATTGATAACAGAATTGTATGTGAAAGGGAATACCATAAAAAATGATGTACAAACCAGTTTGGATGCTGTATATGGTTTTCTTCTATTAAGAATGCAAAAAAAGGAAATAACTGAAGAAACTACTGAAGCCATAAAAAGGATAAGTAATTGGTTGGGAAACCTTTCTAAAATGTTTAAGGATTTTGAATCGGGCGATTTAGAATTTGAATAATGCCCGATATTGAGTTAAGAACCCGGGAAAATTTTAACTCCAAAGTAAATTGATAATAAAATGAATAGAATAATTAGCAGCGAGTAAACCGCAATTCGCATTTCTTTACGATTCTTGTTCATAGATTTCATCTTTAACTTTTTTAAACTAAAATAACTGAAAATAATTTTGAAAATTTCTATGGCATAGCCGTTTAGAAGAAGCGAAGTTAGCTGTTTTTTGATTGCTTTTTTAAGGAGACTTATATTTAAATTTTTTTATTGTTCCCGGGAAAGTGAATGCTTCCTGCTATTTTAGTTTTGAATCCTGCAACTATCTCTTTTCCCAAACCAATGATATCTGTTTTTAGCAATCCAATGATAAAATCTATCCCGGATTTTTTTCGGAAAATATTTTAAAAAACGAACAGATCTCCATGGAAAATTAAGCAATCCTGCAATTTCAACGACAGCTTCAGATTCAAAATAAACGTAGTTTGATTTAATCAATATGACTGAATCAACATCATTTGGAATGTTAAATTTTTGAATGTGTTGCTGCCCTTTATCCGACTGCAACGGAACAAAACTGAATTGTTTTTTCTTGTCATGTTTTAACAAAAAATCAATTGTGCCGTTGCACAAATTACAAAAGCCGTCAAATAGGATTATGGGTTTTTGTTCTTCTTCCATAGTTTTATAACAAACAAAAACAGGAAGTTACTTATGTGAAATTGTTATTTGTTGGTGTTAAAATCTGTAACTAATCCTTCAGTAAGCCAGTTTGCTACTGCCTGCCGGTTGTCAGCAATAATTAGCCGCTTGATATCTCTCTGGTGATTGATGTTTGCCAATTCAATATAAACTCCCGCTGGATATGTATTTTTTAAGACGTACAAATTTCGTGATGATACAGTTCCATGATAACCTCTCCCAGGTTGATGTTTATTGTATTTGTTATGAAAAGTCCGTTGGAGTATGGTGGCTGCTTTTTTACCTGTATTACTTTGGCTGTCGTGGTAAAAGAAGATGTCGATATTTTCGCCTTTGCTTCGCGAATCAACATGGATTATAATAGCACGTTGAAAAGCATTCCTGTTTTGTTTATATAATTTATTTGTAGCATCAACCCGTTGGTGCAGCCGTTTTATCTGGTTCAGAGGGATTTGTTGGTTGGGGTAGCAAACCTCATCTTTATCGGCCATCAAAAAACTTTCATCCCTGATACCATCATTTTTGTCAAGGGTTATCATATAAACTGTTGCACCTTTTTCAATCAGGTTTCGCGCCATTCGCAATGTAACGTCATAAGCATATTCATCTTCACAAACCTGATGCCCTTGATATTTTCCGACAGCACCCGGATCGGGGCCACCATGACCGGCAATCAGATAGTAAATTGCCCCTTTCAATTCATCGCTTATTATTTCAACATTGGCATACTTCGAACCAAACATATCAAAATGCTTGATTTGGGAAGATACTTTTGCTTTTGATGAAGGAGATGATGGGTTAGTTGCTGCTGCAATTGTTTCAATTGCCGTATTTGCGACATCGGGGAGTTTATATTTTACGCCGGCAAACAATGAATTATCTTTTCCTAACCTGGTTTTGTTGAGTTCAACAAATACGTCAGTATATTTTGCAGGATCAATTCCATTTCGTTTAAGAAGTTTGTAAATACCGTCTCCTTTAATTGCTATAACCTCCTTGTTTTGCGCTTTCAAACAGTAAGGTGCCGCAGCAAATGCCAAAAAAAATATCAAAATAAATCGAGAAACTATTTTTATATGTATGTTTGAACCGCGCATAATCAAAGCAAATTCTTTTTGTAAAAGTGCATATCGTGGCTAAAATAGATGTAAAATATTAAATACCTTAATCGTAATGGTTCGATCTTTCAGCTATACGTTGTTGATAACTTGGATTTTACTTTCCATTTCATGCAAAACAGACTATATAGCGACACAAACAACTACAATAAATATTTCAGTATCAGAGAATGCTAATCCAATTGACAGTCAATTGGTTCAAAAATATCTGCCATACAAGAATATACTTGAAAAAGATATGGGAAGAGTGATTTCCAAATCGGAAGTTGAGTTGGTAAAACAAAAACCCGAAAGTGGGCTGACAAATCTTTTGGCTGATTTGCTTTTGAATGAAGGGCAGAAATTTGCAGTGGAAAATAAATTGCAAATTAATCCCGAAGTTTCTTTTTTTAATTACGGTGGTATAAGGACTTCATTGCCAAAAGGCGAAATTACTGTTGGTAAAATATTCGAGTTGATGCCTTTTGAAAACGAAATGGTTTTCATCCAACTTACAGGAGCACAACTTCAGCAATTTTATAACAAAGTTGCTGAGTTTGGAGGAGAAAGTGTTGGTGGTGTGAGGTTTGTAATTTCTAACGGTATAGCAAAAAATGTATTTATAAATGGTGAGAATCTTGATCCGGAGAAAAAATACTGGTTGGTAACCAACGATTATTCGGCCAATGGTGGTGATGATTTGAATGTTTTTACCCAAAGAATTGAATTGATTGGTAGTGGGATTAAAATACGTGAAATCATTATTTCAAACTTTGAAGAAAGGCAAAAAGACGGGGAGGTTTTAACTGAAATTTTAGACGGGAGGATTACAAATGAATAGGAGAGGGTTTCTCAGAAATGGATTGGTTGGAATTACTGGATTAGGATTGGCAGCCACTCCTTTTAATATTTTTGCCAGCGATGATTTTGTAAATATTTCAATTTTACATACAAATGATTTGCATTGCCATGTAGAGCCATTTGGAGCAGATAATCAAAAATTTGCGGGGAAAGGTGGATTGGCGCGCATCTCGGCTATGGTAAAACAGATAAAATCAGAAAACAAAAATACGTTGCTTTTTGATGCTGGCGATATGTTTCAGGGAACGCCATATTACAATTATTTTAAAGGCGAATTGATTATGCAACTGATGAGTGCAGTTGGATATGATGCCGGAACAATTGGAAATCATGAATTTGATGACGGGCTGGAAGGGATTTATGATTCGCTTCATGCAGCAAATTTCCCGATTATCAATTCGAATTATGATTTCTCAAATACAATTCTCGCAGGTAAATTTCCGCCATGGAAAATATTCAAAGAAGCAGGTATCAAAATCGGAGTTTATGGCTTGGGAGTTGAGTTAAAAGGATTGGTGACCGACCAAAACTTTGGGGATACTATTTATAACGATCCTTTAAAAACTGCAGTAGAAATGGAATCGTTCCTTAAAAATGAAAAAAAATGCAATTTGGTAATTTGTTTGTCACATCTCGGTTTTCAATATCGTGAAAATAAAATCAGTGATACTGTTTTGGCAAAGGAAACTTTAATGACCGACCTTATAATTGGAGGTCATACGCACACTTTCCTTGAAGAACCGATTGTGCATAAGAATAAAGCAGGAAAGCAGGTAATCGTAAATCAGGCTTCCTGGGGCGGAATGGTTTTGGGGAAAATTGATTTCGCTTTTGAACGATCTGGAAAAAGAATAAAACTTGCCGTTACAAATAACTTAATCATCAAAAATGAAGCGTAGTTCGCGAATTTTACTTTCCATCTTGTCGGGTGTCCTGCTCAGTTTGGCGTGGCTAGGTTTTCCGGGTTGGATACTTTTTATTGCCTTTTTGCCATTATTTTACCTCGACTATTATTTCGTTCAAAACAAATCAAAATACCGAAGTGTATCGATTTGGGGTCATGCATTTCTCGCATTTTTTATTTGGAATATTGCAACAACCTGGTGGATAATGCATGCAACACTGGCAGGTGCGATTATGGCAATTGTAACTAATTCATTTCTAATGTCGCTAACTTTTTGGTTGGCACACATGGCAAGGCGAAATTTTAAGAATAATCTGGGTTACATTGCAGTTGCAGTTTTCTGGATTACATTTGAATATTTCCACTTTCACTGGGATATCGAGTGGCCCTGGCTAACCCTTGGGAATGGCTTTGCCAACAATATCAAATTAATTCAGTGGTATGAATACACAGGTTATCTGGGAGGGTCACTTTGGATTTTGGTTATCAATATACTATTTTTTAGACTTGGAATTAATTGGATGAACAAACGTTCGTTACGGGAATCAATTTATCCGGTAACTGTTTTTATTCTTTTGCTTGTTGTGCCAATTGGGTTTTCTTTTCACCGATATAATTCATATGTCGAAAAAGAAAATCCTAAAAATATTGTTATTGTACAGCCCAATATAGATCCTTATTCCGAAAGATATGATGAGGAGGCAGAGAATGAAAAACTCCGGAAGTTTATTGGTTTGGCAGGTGCTAAAGCTGACAACGAAACTGATTTTATAATCGGCCCTGAAACATTGTTTGAAAACCCCGGATTCTGGCAAGAAAACGATCTGGAAAACAATACCCAGTTAAAGCAATTGTCGGGATTTCTGGGTAATTATCCAAAAGCAGAAATGGTTTTTGGGGTTTCATCATATAAAATTTATCCCGATAAAAATAACGCTCCATCAACAGCACGAACCAAAAACGAGATTACCTATGATATGTTTAATACCGCAATTTTTTTGGGTAGTAATGCACAAACACAAATTTATCATAAATCAAAGCTTGTGGTTGGGGTCGAAAAAATGCCTTTTGCGAAATACCTTGGTTTTCTGGGTGATTTTGTTATCAATATTGGCGGAACTACAAATAGTTTAGGCAGTCAAAATGAACCATCAAATTTTACTTCGAAAGACAAAACCCAGGTTGCACCGGTTATTTGTTATGAATCAGTTTTTGGCGAATTTGTTACAAAGTATATTCGGAATGGTGCAGGATTGATTTTTATTGTTACAAATGATGGTTGGTGGAAAAATACGCCCGGGTATCATCAACACTTGTCATTTTCAAGATTGCGCGCTGTTGAAACCCGCCGGAGTATTGCCCGCTGCGCAAATACAGGAATTTCATGTTTTATAAATCAAAGAGGTGATATATCGCAAGCTACTGAATGGTGGGTGCCAGCCTCAATAAAAGGCACATTAAACGCCAACGATAAAATTACGTTTTACGTAAGGTTTGGTGATTACGTTGCCCGCATCTCTTTTTTTATAAGTGTATTGTTCGTTTTGAGGCTGATTGTAGTAAGGCTCTCAGGAAAAAACAATTTATTGAGTTAGTTGAACCAATCATTTTCCTCAAATATTATTGGCCCAATAATTTTTTATAAACAATTAATCAAATGAAATAATTCCACTTTTTTTTTAGAAAAATGCTAAATGGATTTAGCGTACAAAAGGCTTATCCAGAATGATTTATAGAGGATTTATAGTACTAAAATAATATTGATAAATTATGGTAAAAAGTCATGTAATTTTCATATTGCTGGTTAATATTTAATGTAAATAATCTTTAATTATTGTAGTATTTATCATATATTTGATGGAACTTGTACGCCAGCTATTAAATGACTATTCTATAAAATTCAAGCATGATTAAAACCTGTAAAAATATGAGAATTAAAATATTTGTGTTCTTCAATTCTCATTACGAGAATTATAATTTCAATGAGTCGTGTAAATAAATCATCTTAATCGAGAAAAAAAATCAGAATTACTAACTAAAAAAAAACTATTGCCTATGGAATAAACTTTTTGGTCACTTTTGAAACGAATAAAATATACTATTCCTGTTTCAGATTTTTTATCAAATTAAAATTTAAAAACATTTTTTAAACTAATACTGAGTTATGAAAAAAGAATTTATCATGATTTTTCGACAAAAGAAAAGTGTTGGCATTCCTATATTTGGGAGGCAACTCTTGGTTCTTTTAATGCTGTTTGCAATTGTCAATATCTCAACGGCCAACACCTATCCGCTTTTGAATAATGACGACAACAGCGTTGGTCTCGAATCAGCCGATC
The DNA here is from genome assembly GCA_041739985.1 of Draconibacterium sp. Classification (GTDB taxonomy): domain Bacteria; phylum Bacteroidota; class Bacteroidia; order Bacteroidales; family Prolixibacteraceae; genus Draconibacterium. The sequence goes on from JBGSMW010000109.1 coordinate 22,636, forward strand.
AACAAAGTGTTTCGGGTACAGTTACTGATTCGAAAGGCGAAGCAATCCCCGGTGTGGCAATCAGGGAAAAAGGCACTACAAATGGAACAGTTACAGATGTTGATGGAAACTTCTCACTTTCCTTACAAGGAGGTTCACCAGTTCTTGTATTTTCCTTTGTGGGTATGGTTTCTCAGGAGATAGCTGTGGGTGGACAAACCCAATTCAAAGTTACAATGGAAGCTGATTATATTGGCATCGAAGAGGTGGTTGCTATTGGTTACGGTACAATGAAAAAAAGTGACGTTACAGGTTCTGTTTCGAGTGTAACACCTGAAAAACTGGTTGACAGGCCTGTTATTAACGTTGGACAAGCACTACAGAACAAAGTCGCAGGTGTCCAGGTAATCAGGCAAGCTGCCGGTGATCCAGGCGGTAGGCCTCAAATTCGAATCAGGGGTACAAACTCCATTAATACCAGTTCTGATCCTCTGTTTGTAGTGGATGGAATCGTAGGTGTGATCAATGCTTTGCAAAACCTCAATCCTTCAGATATTGCAAGTATGGATATTTTAAAAGATGCATCAGCTACTGCTATCTACGGTACACGTGGAGCAAACGGTGTTATTATTATAACAACCAAGCGTGGGGCTGCAGGCGATATAAGAGTTAACTATGATGGTTCAGCTTCACTTGGTATCAAAACAAGAAGAAACGACGCAGTAAATGCCGACCAGTTTATGTACCTGTACGAACAGGCATTTACCAATACGCCTAAGTATGGAAACCTGGCAACAGCAAAAGATTTTCGCGGCCCGAATGCAGCAGGATTATCATGGTCAGAGATGCCACATTTATTTGAACAGGTTCAACAAGGTGAGTATTTTATGGACTTGATAGGTAACGACGGAAATTACTATAGACCAAGATTTAACACATTGTTGGAAGATGAGGTTTTCAGAAACGCTTTTTCAAATAAACACCATGTTGAAGTGAGCGGAGGAACAGAAAAAGGTAGATACTCTTTATCTTTAGGTAGTGACAACGTGGAATCACTTTTGAAAGAATCATATAACAACCGGTTGAATGCCAGAGTGACCATGGACACTGAGCTTACCAAATGGCTTACAATGAGTGCCAATATAGCATATGCAAAAACTAAAAGTGACCGGATGAGTAGTGATGTGATGAGAAATACCTCGGAATTTTTTCCTATTTTCCCGGCTTACCGGTATCCCAATGATCCTGCAATATATGGATCTTATGCAGGAACATTTGCTACTGGCAGGGACTTTAATGTTGGTGAAAACCGTCCAGGTTCAACTTTTATGCTAAACCAGGACGAAGGCTATTACCTGCAGGACGAATTTACCGGAGCAATGGAACTAAATGTTCAAATTACACCAGACCTGACATTTAAAACAAACCTCTCTGTAGATAACAGAAATCTGGCGAGCAGATGGTTTAGCGGAGATTACCAGGGCAGACGTAATTCAGATGCAAATGGTTACCATGAATTATGGCAATACTGGCAATCCGAAAATTATTTCAACTATAATAAAACAATAGGTGATCATCAGGTAACCGGTTTGGTTGGGCTTTCATGGTCAGAAGATAAATATGACTATGTAGAAGCACGTGCATCCAAATTCTCTTCATCTTTTTACCAATGGAATAATTTAGGTGCAGGTGCCAATCCACCTACAGTATTATCGAGCAATAGGAGAGGCGCGTTAAACTCCTATTTTGCCCGTGCTACTTATAGCTACCTGGGCAAATATATGTTAACAGCAACCGGTCGTGTGGATGGTTCATCTAAATTCGGAACAAACAACAAATATGCATTTTTCCCATCGGTTGGTGTTGCATGGAGAATTTCTCAGGAAGGTTTTCTGGCCGACAGCGAAACCATATCTAACCTTAAACTGCGTTTAAGCGGCGGACAAACCGGTAACCAGGAAGTTGGGAATTTTATTACTCAAACGTATATCAGTAGCGCCAATGTTTTATTGGCAAATGGCTACAGTGCAGGCCTTTATCCAGGCTCTACAGGTAACGACAACCTGAAATGGGAAACAACTACACAGTACGATGCCGGAATTGACCTTGGTTTGTTTAAGAACAGAGTTAATGTTGTGTTCGATGTTTACCAAAAAACAACAACAGATATGTTGTTTAATCTTCCGTTACCTCAATCAACTACAACAGGTAATGCTTATGTAAACTACGGTTCGGTTGAAAATACAGGTATCGAGTTCTCATTGAACACGGTAAATTACCAAAAGAGAAACTTTACCTGGGAAACTCTCTTTACAATAGCGTCCAATAAAAATGAGATTACGGAACTTGGTCCAACCGGAGCCGACATTTATACAGATACCGGTGCAGGTAACGGAACCAGTGTTTACAGAGTTGGAGAACCAATCGGATCATTCTTTGGATTGAACCGTATGGGAACCTGGAGCACAATGGAAGCAGCGGAAGCAGCGCGGTATGGAAGAGTACCTGGAGACCTTAAATTTGAAGATGTAAACAACGATGGAAAAATTGAGCTGCTGACTGACGGTGATGTTATTGGTCATGCATATCCAAAATTCTATGGAGGTTTTAACAACACATTTACTTATAAAAACTTTGATGCAAGTATCGACATTATGTTTGTTGGCGGAGTTGACAAAGCTATCGTGCATGAGTCTGCTCATGACCGTCAGTTTGTAAATGGTATGATGAACGAAGTTTTGAACGGATGGCGTCCTGATCATCAGAATACAATGCAGGCCCAGGTTCGCGCAGGTAATGCCGGTGGGCGCTACGACTCATATCCTGACACCCATATGATTTATAACGCTGCCTACATTAGGGGGCAAACGGCTTCTTTGGGTTATACTATCCATGAAAACCTTGGTGGAATAGACAGACTGAGAATTTATGCCACTGCAGATAATTTCTTTTTGTGGACCGCAGTTGAACTTCCAGGTTATGATCCTGAAGGTAGTGCTATACAGAAGATTAATACAAGGGTACCAAATATTGATAAATATCAGCATCCGGTTCCTACAACCTTCAGCTTGGGCGTTAATGTTACTTTCTAATTTTAAAACTTTTATATTATGAAATACATATTAAAAAACAATATAGCATTAAGAAACACTTTCATTTTGGTGATTTTCCTGATGGCTCTTGGTGGTTGCGAGGACTTTCTGAAAGAAGTGCCAACGAATCAACTTACTACTGCAGCAGATCTTACAAGTATAGAATATAAAGAACCTTTCACAGTAGGACCTTACCGACGGTTGCAAGACTGGACCGGTGGTGCGGACGACTGGGGAAATAACCTTCCCTCTACACTTGAGTACCCAACTGGAGGGGCATACACAGATGAGCCACACGTTCTGTTCGATAAGTTTAGGACGAATCAGGTAACAGGCAGTTTACTCGGCGATTTCAATAATCAATGGTTTAATTGGTATTCTGGTGTACAGAACTGTAACCTCTCTATCCAGCAACTTCCTTTGATTAAGATGAGTGAGGCTGAAATTAATAAAGCTCTGGGAGAAGTACGTACCTTAAGGGCATTCTATTATTTTTGTATTGTACGTTACTGGGGTGATGCTGTTCTTATAACAGAACCTGTTACAGATGTGTGGGCAACGGAATTACCACGTACCAGTCTGAAAACAATTTATGATGAAGTAATTATTCCTGACCTTGAATTCGCAGTTGCAAATCTTCCGGCAGGCAGATCAACAACTGGTCGGGTTACACAGGATGTAGCCCGGGCAATACTGGCGGATGTTTATATGACAGTTGCCGGCTATCCTTATCAGGAAGTAGCTACCAGCCCTGATAAAGACTGGTGCGGTACAGCTGCATGGGCAGCTCAGACCTATCCAGTTGCAAGTGGTGTTGAATTCTTAAAAAAGGCACAGGCACAACTTAACGCCTTGTATAATAGTGTATATACATTGGGAACCTATGATAATTTGCGCGATCCGGCTCTGAACAATAAAGGGGAAGCAATTTTTCAGGTACAATTTAATGCGACACTCAGGGGTAATGGTGTTATACAACCATCTCTTCCTTTGCTAAGTGGGATTTCCCCAAAAGAAGAAAACGGCACATTTACTCCATGGGTAGGATATTACAATTCCTATGGTGATAATGACTTGCGGAAACAGGAACGTCAGTTTTTCTTCACCTGGGATACTAAATATAACAATGTAAAGGATACAGTTCGTTTTGATGTTCCATATCTCTATAAGCAATATGTTGCTGCAGCTGTTAAAGGAACAGATGGTTCCGGCCTGAACTGGACACATTACCGTTATGGAGAAATTTTATTGATGCTCACAGAAGTGAACTGGGCATTAAAACAATTAGGACAATCGGTATCTGACAATGACATCGTAAAAGGAATTAACGCAATCAGGGAAAGGGCATTACTTGCTCCTTACACAGCAGGTCAGGTTGGTCTGAAAGAAATTTTAGCTGAAAGAGCATATGAACTGATATTTGAAAATAAAATGCTTTGGGATCAACGTCGTACAAGAAAATGCGTTGTATATGGCAATAGTGAAATTTCAGGTATTCAGAATTTCATTGGTCATCAGCCTGCAATTTTCAACTTTGCTTTTGCTCCAATGCATTTATTATCACCTATTCCTGGTAATGAAATTGCCAGAAACGGGTTAGCGCAACAGAATAGTGGGTATTTGCCTACACAGAATTAAGTATTGCATTTTATAATTATTTAATTAAAAAAAATATGAAAGCAAAAATTATCATATCACTATCATTAATTGTTGCAATGGCATTAGTGATAAGTTGTACCGATCAACCATATTATGACATTCCTTATGATGAGAATGGCAATGTAATCTTCACCGGTATTTCGAAGGTTACTTCAACCGGCGTTACAACAGCAGATGCTTCTTTTACAATCGACTGCTATTTTCCAAATGCAAAATCAGGAGATGCTATAACAGCTCAGGTATTAAAACGCCAGGTTCCCAGTTGGAATCCGCAAGGTGCATTACAACTGCTGCCATATGGCACAGCAAAAAGTATCACAGTTGGAGCTGACCTAAAAACTTCGGTTACATTTACAAAGGCAGAAGCAGGCCTCGTAGCTGTTGGTGATGCTATAACCGTTACATTTGCAGGAGCAACTGATTCCGGTATTATTAGTATTACACTTAAGGCTGCGCCCTAGTATAATTTAATTATTAAAATTCTTTATTCAGAGCACTGCTATTTTTTTAGCAGTGCTCTGATTTTTATGTAGGTAACTGATTCTGTCTCGTTGAAACATTTATTACCGATGAGTTATTATTTATGCTATATGAAGCAAGATTATTGAACTGCCATCCGTAATAATCTCTATTTTTACACTTGATTTAATTTTATGTGCAGAAATCTATAAGCAGTCGTTACAGGTTAGTTAAATCATAATTTATTTGGATTTTTTCCTGAACAACAATAAAACAGCAAATTAAAATCTTTAAAAACCAACTAATATGACAGAGTCAAATCAAATTCCCAGACGTGATTTTATCAAAAACACAGCAATAGTTGCAACTGTTGCAGCAATTCCGGCATTATTGACTGAAAGCTGTGCTGAAGAAAAAAAAGAGGAACCTAAAACATGGCCGGAAGGAAAATTGAATATTGCTGTAATCGGGCTTGGTATGGGATTCGGAAACATGGGAAGGTGCATTGATGAAAATATTGTTGCCCTTTGCGATGTTGATATAGAACGAATGAATGGAAGGATTGAAAGCTTCAAAGAAAAATACCCGGATAAAACAGTCCCCTATGAATTTCAGGATTATAAAAAAATGTTTGCCGAAATCGGCGATCAAATTGATGCGGTTATTATTGCCACACCTGATCATTCGCATGCCATCATTACTTTATATGCAATGAAACTCGGGAAACATGTGTATTGCCAAAAACCATTGACACATTCGGTGTATGAGTCGAGGATGCTTACAAGGGCTGCCGAAAAATATAACGTGGCAACACAAATGGGAAACCAGGGGGCTTCGGGAGATCATACCGCCTGGATTTGTGAAAGTATTTGGAACGGAGACATCGGCGAAATTCAGGAAGTACATGCATGGACTAACCGCCCTATTTGGCCGCAGGCATTAAACCGACCAGATGAAACTCCGCCGGTGCCCAAAGGTTTAGATTGGGATTTGTGGTTGGGACCTGCACCTGTTCGCCCTTATTCTCCTATGTATCATCCTTGGAGCTGGAGGGGATGGTTTGATTTTGGAACTGGTGCACTTGGTGATATGGCTTGTCATATACTGGATGTGGTGATGCGAAGTTTACGTTTGCAATATCCAACCGGAATTCAGGCCAGCTCTTCAAAATGGACAATGGAATCACCTCCGGAAGCCGAAAAAATCTCCTATGTATTTCCCGCAAGAGAAAGTTACCGTAACGTTGAAATGCCTGAGGTAAAAGTTACCTGGTATGATGGAGGGTTGATGCCCGACAGACCTATTGAACTAAAAGATGGTGAGAAAATGGGGGATAATGACGGGGGTGTTTTATTTGTGGGAAGCAAGGGAAAAATATTGTGCGGATGTTACGCAAGAGATCCACGAAGATTACCAACCGATGAGTTTGCTGATTACGCACCGGTTATTAACGAACGCCTTGTTACCGATGGTATGGATGGCCATGAAAAGGACTGGATCAGAGCATGTAAAGAAGATCCCGCAACCCGTGTTCAAACCAAATCGCACTTTGGATATGCCGGACCATTTAACGAAGTTGTTGTTATGGGAACGGTAGCTGCGCGATTATCAGGGTTGCAACGTGTTTTGGAATGGGATGGCGAGAATATGAAGTTTACAAATATTGGTGCAGAAGAACAAATTAGGGTACCTAAGTCAGTTAAATTAGATGAAAGTCGAAATTTGTCGAGGTATAAATCGGAATATGAGGTAATTAATGCTTTGGAATTTGCAGAAAGCTTAATCAACCTAAAACCGAGGACTGGATGGGAGTTGGAATTGTAAATCAATAGGTTAAAACACCCGGAATTTTCTCAAATCAGAAAAGAGATTTCATAAAATATGAAGTCTCTTTTTTTATGATCCGACTATTTTTTTGTCAAATCAATACAAACCATTCGGTTGTCGTTCCGAATAAATATGTGCCTGTTGGCAAACCCCGGATGAGACCATGTTACTCCGCGTGGCAATTGTTCTTTTGTTGGTTCAATTATTGTCGTACGACTGATTTCATTAAATCCTTTTGGCGAAAGTTCGGAAATAATAAGCTCGCCATGTTCGTTAAACATCCACGTTTTATTTTCATTTTGAACGAAATGTATATTTGCCCACCTGTCTTTATTTACTGCAGAAAGATCTTCCCAAACCCTGTCGCCGGTGGCAAATTCCAAACATCGCAATTCACCATAACTGTCAACACCATAAATATATCCTTCAATAATTACAGGGGTGTTCATTACACAATGTAATGCATCTGTTTTGCGTTCACTCTCACCACTTCGTTGCCAAACTTTTTCAGCAGTTGTGTAATTGTTGTTCAGCTTTAAAAGCAACGATCCGCTGTAAAAACAGCTCAAGAAAATATGGTCTTTGTATAAAACGGGAGTCGCAATACTCATTCCCGATCCTACATTCCAGGGAATTCTCCAATAAATTTCTCCCGTCACAGGGTTTAATCCTGATACGCTGTTTTCAGACCAAATCACAACTACCTGTACACCATTTTTTTCAATTATAATTGGGGCTGAATAAGCTGCAATATCTTCTAGGTTTCTCCAGATTTCTTTTCCTGTATCTTTATTTAGTGCAATAACACAAGCGTTATTACTACCACTGATTTGCAGAATTATTTTATTATCAATTACCAATGGAGTTGCTGAGATTCCCCAGGTAGGCATTCTTATTTCGTATTCTTTGTTTAAATCCTTTTGCCAGATAACATTTCCTTTTGCAGCATCAAAACAAAACAGATTGCCCATGGTTCCTAAAGAGAAAGCCTTTCCGTCAACCAATACAACCGAAGCCCGTGGGCCGGCAGGATAACCAACTCCTGTGTATTCACAAGGGTAGCGAAACTCCCACAATTTTGTACCGGTTTCTTCATCGAAACACAAAATCCCTTCGGTTTGTGATGGTTTTTTAATTAGATCGGTTACATAAACTTTGCCATTTGAAACTGTTGGTCCCGAATAGCCCGAACCAATTGAAACCGACCATTTGGGCGATAATTCATCAGAATCGAATTTTTCAACAAGCCCGCTTTCCGACCAGGTTCCATCGCGGTTAATCCCTCGCCAGTCGGGCCAGTCCTGCGATTTGCAAAAAGATGGAATGATTAAAAGTAACAAAAGCAGATTTATCAGTAACCTCATAATTTTATTTTGATGGCTAAAATATAGAAACGTATTAAGTAAAAATTGTAATGAATAGAATATGAAGTTTCAACAAAACTTAAACATCGTAATTAAAATCCCTTAAGTGATGCCCCATTTTGTCGCGCTTGGTTTTCATATATTTCTGGTTGTACTCATTGGGTTCAACTTCAAGTGGTATTATTTGGGTAACTTGCAGCCCATATCCTTCAAGACCTACTCTTTTTACCGGATTGTTAGTGAGCAATTTCATTTTTGTAACCCCAAGACTGCTTAATATTTGTGCACCTACACCATAGTCCCGTTCATCAGGATTAAAACCAAGATGCAGATTTGCTTCAACTGTGTCCAATCCCTGATCTTGTAATTTGTAGGCGGCGATTTTATTAAATAAGCCAATTCCCCGGCCTTCCTGCATCATATAAACAATTACGCCTTTCCCTTCTTTTTCGATCATTGTCATAGCTTTGTGCAACTGATCGCCACACTCGCAACGCATTGAACCAAAAATGTCGCCGGTCATACACGACGAATGAACCCTCGTAAGTATAGGTTCACTCGGTTCCCAGGTTCCTTTTATCAATGCCACATGTTCAACGCCATTTGATTTTTGTTTAAAAGGAACAATTCTGAAATCGCCAAATTGTGTGGGTAACATAACTTCTGCGCCCCTTTCAACCAAACTCTCACCATGAAATAAGTACGAAATGAGGTCTTTTATTGCAACCAATTTCAAATCGAATTTTTTGGCAATTTCATAGAGTTCAGGCAGGCGTGCCATACTTCCGTCATCGTTCATTATTTCAACTAAAACACCTGAAGGGCTTAACCCTGCCAGCCTTGCAAGATCCACGGCAGCTTCAGTATGACCGCTGCGGCGGAGTACTCCCCGGTTTTTTGCTTTCAAAGGAAAAATATGCCCTGGCCGGCCAAGCTGTTCAGGCTTTGTTTTCGGATCAACAAGCATTTTAATGGTAATTGCCCTGTCGGAAGCTGAAATACCTGTTGTAACATCAGGGTGGATAGCATCAACAGAAACTGTAAATTGTGTCTCGTGAGATGATGTGTTTTTGCCAACCATTAATTCCAAATCCAATTCTTTGCATCGTTTTTCTGTCAGCGCCACACAAATCAAACCCCGACCATGAATCGTCATAAAGTTGATTATTTCAGGTGTAACCAAATCAGATGCTACAATAAAATCTCCTTCATTCTCTCTGTCTTCATCATCAACAACAACAACCAATTCGCCCCGTCCAATCGCTGCAATTGCTTCCGGTATCGTATTTAGTACTATATCTGTCATTTCGAGTTTAGCCTTTTTTTTGAACAGCCGCAAAATTACAATAAATAATCAATAATAGATGAAAAACCTTTATTGCAGGTTTGTTGAAAAAGACTATAAGCCAGTCAAATATACATTTTGCTCATTGAAAAGAATTAACAATCTATTGAACTGCCCGTTTTGATTTTTCCCAATTTACTGTTTGCTTACCTTTTAAAAAGCGAAAAATACCCCGAATGGCCGCATAATTAATTGAAGTAAAATAATAGGGGATAAATAGCAGCTTGAACCGTATTTTCCTATTTTCGAAATGCCAGCCTACAAATGCCAGTAAATAACACAAAACCTGAACATATAATGTAATTGTATAAAGCCCCAAGTCGAGCCAGCTGTTTTGTTGCCAGACAATTAAAAAATTTATGGGAAGGATTAATATCAGTGATATGGGTGCTAAAGTCCAACGCAAAACCTTATGTGAAAAATATTGCCAGGAAAGAATCCCAAAACGAAATGGGTTTAATAAACTTTTCAATCTAAAAATCGTTTGGATACCCCCAGCTGCAATCCTAATTTTTCGTTTCATTTCTTCTTTCACATTCAACGAAGCAGTTTCTTCGGCATAAGCATTGGGCGTGTATGCTATGTGGTAACCTTTTTGTGCAATTCGCAGTGAGATCATAAAGTCATCGAGCAGAGTATCTTCTTCCACATCCTCGAATAGTTTGGTGCGAATGGCGAACAATTCGCCAACTGCACCAACCGCGGAGTTTAATTCGGAGTCCATTCTTTTAATCCATGATTCAAATTTCCAGTATAACCCTTCTCCAGCTCCGGCAGCTGAGTCTGCATCTTTTTCAACTATTCTTTTTTCACCGGCAACACAACCTGTTTTTGGATTGCTGAATTTGGCTACTATCTCTCTAATCGACTGTTTTCCCAGAATTGTATTCGTATCAGAAAAAATAATGATTGGGGCGTTTACAAATTTGACTCCCCGGTTCATTGCATGCATTTTTCCGCGACGTTCAGGTAAATGGTGGACTTCAAGTTGATCATATTTATTTAGTAAATCAGGTGTTCCGTCATCTGAACCATCTGTTATCCATAAATATTGTATTTTTTCCTTTGGATAATCAAGCGAAAAAGAATTTGTAACTTTTTGATTTACATAGTCTTTTTCGTTAAAAGCTGTTACAAACAAACAAACATTGGGCTCATACAAAGCATCTATGTTTCGAACTTGATTTGGAAATAATATTTTTTTGATTTTGAGCAGAATAAATAAAACAAATGCATACCCAACAAATGTGTAAAATAATATTAGCAGCAGTATCCAAAAAATAAGTTGCAAAATCATCAAATATTTTTTTTGTAAAAATCGATCAACGAACCTGCTGATGACAGGTTATCAAAGTTTTCGTGAATGTATTCAATTGCATTTTTGCTTATTTTATCGAAATATTCGCGATCTTCAATTAAATCGGTAATTGACTGAACAAAACCTTCTGCATTTTCTGTAACAACTATGTTCACACCCGAAGTTGTTGAAATCCCCTCAGTTCCAACCGCAGTGGTAATAATTGGTTTACCAAGCGCCATCCCTTCAATAATTTTTATCCTCATGCCACTTCCCGAAAAAAGTGGCACAACCATTATCGATTTTGAGTTAATAAATTCATAGGCATCAACAACTTCACCTTTAAAAACTACGTTAGGCAAATTCATCATTTTCTGAAACCAGGCAGGTGCATTTCTTCCGGCAATAAAAAACTGAAGGTCAGGATATTTTTCACGAACTGCATCCCAGCAATTGTCAAAAAACCAAATTAAACCTTCCTGGTTTGGTGCCCATTCCAGCGATCCAATATGAAATAGAGTTGGATGTTTCAGGTTTTTTGAGTTTGGAATTAATACCGATGAATCAATACCGGTTTGCGAAACATGTACTGGTTTTCGATTCCCCAGTTTGTTAAGAATATCACCGTCGCGACCGGTTATAGGAACAAGCAGGTCGTATTTGTTTAAGGTTTTAACTTCGAATGATTTAATTCTCTTTGAAAGGTTTTTCAGATACCATTTTTCAAGTCCATGAGCCATAACTGCTGTCCTGCTCCAAATTTCGTGTTCGATATTATGTGCCCTGTAGATAATTTTTGCGTTCGAATTCTTCCTTATAAAAGGGATGTACGGGCAAACGTAAAGTCCTTCCAATTGTATGATGTCAAAATCATTTTCCAGTAAAACCCTTTGCAGCTCTTTGGCAAATGTGTTTGAAATAAATCTTGTGGCATTATAAGGTTTTGTTGAAAACAACAGATTAAGTAAGGCACTAACCGGTGATATTTTTGCCGGTACATTCACAAGTTTGAATTCAGCCAATTCTTTTACCGAGTCAGGGATTTCGGCTAAAGTAATGTGGTGCTTGATTGTGTTCATAGCAAGGATTGTAACCTTGTGTCCTAAAAGTGAGAAACCACGTGCCAAATTCATACAGGCAATTGCACCGCCATCAATTACCGGATAAGGAACTTTATTTGTTACCTGTAGGATTTTCATTTGTTTAATAATTCAAATTTATTTAACCGTGGCTAATCTAACATTTACTTTTAGTGTGTGGCAAACTTTAAAGTTACTCTTCCGTTTTTTTGAACCAACTCCTAATCCCTAATTTATTTAACAATTTAATATAAGCTTCAGATGACATAATTGCTGAATCGGTTCCTGCCATATAGGATAACCATACGCCAACCGGGAAAAATATAAAAGTAGAAAACCACATTCCGGTAACCATTAGCCAAACGTCTTCACGAGCCGATTTTTCTCCAGTCATTGAAACGATATAGTAAGCAATAAAAAGCAGGATTGAAACAACAACAGGCATTCCCAAACCACCTTTTCTTATAATGGCCCCAAGTGGGGCGCCTACAAAAAAGAATATGAAAACAGCAATCGACAGCGTAAATTTACGGTGGCGTTCCATATCATACTTGTTAATATGTCTTTTCCTTTCGGTAATTTGTCCCTGATACAAATTCAAATTCTGCATATTGCTTCTTGCTTTGTCCAGAGCAGCCATCGCGATTTCGGCTTTTACCCATTTATCAATTCCATTGAAATAGTCATCAAACACAAAAATTGAGTCAGGTTTGCTTAATTCTTTTTGTTTTAAAGAGTCATTCAAAGTTGTTAAATTGTACACATTACGTGATATTGTTGGGTTAATATCAATTTGGATTAAATAACCCCTCACCTGTTCATAAAATTTTTCATCTAATGTATCCAACATCAAGCTGAGCTGATTTATGGTCAACATGCGGTACATATTTTTATAAATCCCTTCATCCCTTCTGTTAAATTCAAAATTGTTTACTTTGACCCTAATAGTTTGTTCATCAAACTTATCACGTCTGAAGGGACGTTTATTAATATCTTTTCGGTCAGTTGGTGGTACTTCCGAATAATTGATACCATTATATAAATTGAGGACCATATACTGTTTGTCTTCCGTGATTTTCAGAAATCCGGAGTCGGCAACAGTTACGCTTTCGTTGGGTTTATTTTGGGTATGATCGTAAATAAGTAAATCGTATAACACATTGGTTTTTTTGTCTTTGTGCCCAACTTTAATGCTGTAACCATCAATTTCATTGGTGAAAACACCTTCCTGAAGTACTAACTCCGGTCGCTGTTGTTTTACACTAACCATTAGTGTTGTAAATTTCAGATTTGTCTTTGGTAAAATGTTATTTGAAACGTAAAATGCAAGTGCCGAAATGATAGCAGCAATTACAATCAGCGGGCGCATTATCCTGAAAAGTGAAATTCCTGCTGATTTCATGGCAACTAACTCGTAGTTTTCACCAAGTGAGCCAAAAGTCATGATTGATGCAAGCAACATAGCCAAAGGAAAGGCATAAGGTAAAACGCCAAAAGATGCATAAAATAGCATTTCTCCTAAAACGTTCAAATCCAGTCCTTTACCAACTAAATCGCCAACATACCGCCATAAAAACTGCATGAGCAGTACAAAAACGACAATAAAGAAGGTCATAAAAAATGGCCCTAGAAAAGATTTAATAACATACAGGTGCAAGCGCTTCATGCTAATGTTTTCAATATTGAAACCTGTGCAAAACTAAGTTATTTTGGTAATATGGAAAGTAAAAAAAGGTTAAGATACTTTTGAAAATATGCAATATACATGAATTAACGGATGTAAAATTAAATTCATGGGATTAAGAACCTAGGATATGTTTCAGGTCAGCAACCTGTGTATCCCATAAACCTTTCACTTCTTCATAATCGTTATCTTCTGCAATGTCTATGACAATAAGCGAAACATCATTTGTTAACTCATCCTGCGTAATCCTGAATTCAAAATAGCTGTCTTTGTCTTCTATCCACGAAAACCGGACTAGTTTGTTTTCCTTGTGCAAAGTCATTTCGGCGGTTTGTTCCGAACCCTCCCAAATAAAAGTGTATTTTTTCCCCCTTACCTTTACATCATCAGCAAACCATTCTGTAAGTCCTGATGCTGTGCTTAACCAATTAAACAGAACTTTAGGAGAACAATTTAATACATACTCAAGTTGAATTTTTATTTTGTCAGCCATTTATTCGATTTTGTGCCAATATATATAATCTGATTGTAACAAACAACTTGTAAATTCATACAAATTTTATTGAATGGCAATTTTTATTTGAAAAATTAAGCTAAATAAAAATTAATACTATATTTGCACCGCGAAAATTGAAAGGATTTGGCGAGGTAGCTCAGCTGGTTAGAGCGCGTGATTCATAATCACGAGGTCGCGAGTTCAAGTCTCGCTCTCGCTACATAATTAAAAGGGTTTTAGATCATTTGACTTCTAAAACCCTTTTTATTTTAAAAAGAAAAGATAATATTCTATATTTTTAAATCATTCACTGAACCTGCAACACAATATTTTAAATTGTCGATAATTTCGAAGTGTTTTTTCATACATGATATTTTCATGCGTTCTATTTCAGTAAGTTGATATTCTTTTTTAAGTGCCGTTGGGTTTTTGATGTCTGCAACAAAGTACATTTTAGTTTTCTTACCAGCTTCTTTTTTTATCAATGCCCAATCAGGATTATATAAACCTATGGGTGTTTTCACAACAAAATTACGGGGTAACTTTACATAAAAAAGAATATCATCGCTTGTTTCACAATCCATGGCAAACTGCTTTTCCCATGCCTTCAATGAATCAATAACTACATAATTGTAAAGTGTTTTTGATTGGTTTTTAACTTCAATTAGGTTATCCAAATACTGCTCTGGATCGATGGTTTCAAAAAGTTTCATTTCATAAAACTGCCCCGCAATTTTTTCATATTGAATATCTTTGATTTTGAGTTGGTCAAGTTCATGTTTTATCAATCGCACAGCATTGTCCATAAAAAGCTGGGGATTATTAAAGATTTCATTCAGTCGTTTTGATTTTAATACAATTTGGGTAATGGTGCTGCGCGTAAGTTCTGTTTTTGACTGAATATAGGCGATAAAATCCGGAATATCATATTTGGCATCTTCAATAATTTTTTCTTCGGAGCTGTTCTGTTCACCTGTTAATTCAAGTAATTTCCCATTTGAATCGCGCTTAAATCGGGCCAGATTCTTTTCCCTGTAAATTACAGGTTTTTCAATTGGTGGCATATTTTTTAATGCCTTCACACAA
The DNA here is from genome assembly GCA_041739985.1 of Draconibacterium sp. GTDB lineage: Bacteria > Bacteroidota > Bacteroidia > Bacteroidales > Prolixibacteraceae > Draconibacterium. The sequence continues at coordinate 38,003 of JBGSMW010000109.1, forward strand.
TTTGCAATAAGTTCCGTGGTACTGTAATTAACTTTATATTCCGTTTTGGTTCGAACTTTTTCCCAAAGTTCAATAAAAAGCGCATCTTCCATCCATTTGTTTTTAAGCACAATCTGTGTTTTTGCACGGGCATTTTTAATTCTTCCCCCGAATTTTACTCCGCAATCTTCTTCAATTTCTTTTTGAAGTGATTTTGAAAATGATTCATAGGCTTCGTTGGCGATAACTGTTAGTCTGTTTATTGAACGATCAATATTTCGAATGCCTGTTTGATCAACACATAAACGGAGTCCTCTTCCAATTTCCTGTCTCTTTTTAATTTCGGATCTGGTTTCATTTAGCGTGCATATTTGAAAAACATTCGGGTTGTCCCAGCCTTCGCGCAGGGCAGAGTGACTGAAAATAAAACGAAGCGGCACTTTTTCATCAAGTAATCTTTCTTTATCTCGCATTATCAGGTTGAAAGTGTCATCATCGGCTTTGGTCGATTTTGTTTCTTTTGAATCTTTTAGTTTGCCTGATTTATCCTGACTAAAATAACCATCATGAACATCTTTTGCTTCATAGGTAAACAAACCTTTGCAGGCAGGCATATTCTGCCATTTTGTAAAGCTTTCCTCGAACCATTCAGCAAACTTACCTTTTACCGGATTCCCTAAATTATCATATTGACGATAATTTGCAACTCTGTCAACAAAGAAAACAGACAATACTTTTATGCCTTTTCCCCGTAATTCTTTTTCTTTTTTTAAATGGTTTTCAACAGTTGCATCTATCATTTTCCTTAAAATATGGTCGGTAAGACCACCAACCGCCTGCCCCCGGTAAACTATCTGTCCGTTTGAAAACTCAATAAACTGGTTACCGGCATCTATTTGGTTTATTGTATAACCAACTTTGTAAATTTCCCGGTTTTGTGAAAGCAAGTATAAATCGTCGCCAACTTTTGCAACTACTTGTTTTTTCTGAATTCCACCTTTTTCATTTACAAAAATTGAGATTTTGGCGGAAATTGAATTTTTAGCCATTCTGATACTATCGACACTGATAAATGCACCAGAATTATCGTTTTTTGAAATGACCGAATCTACTTCGATTTGTTTTACCAAACCAAGATCGTATGCTTTAACGGGGTCGAGTTTGTAAACCAGATTGTACAAATTTTTATGTGTGGCCGAAAATCTTAAAGTAAAAAGGGGATTTAGATTGGTAATAGCCCGTTTTCGGATATCGGTTTCCATATTTTGGGGTTCATCGATAATTACAATTGGATTCGACTTCTGAATGTATTCAATTGGTTTAATGCCTGTTTCGCGCACCTGATTGATAACATTGGCATCTTTTGCAAACGAATCGATGTTGATCACAAGAATTTGAACGGCGTTACTTTTTGCAAAATTTCCCAGTTCGGTGATACGGACTGAATCGTAAACCTTGAATTCTGTTGGTTGTTTTTCGTAGATTTCCTGAAAATGGTCGAATGTAATTTGAAGGCTTTTTACAACTCCTTCACGAATTGCAACTGATGGAACAACAATTACAAACTTTTTGAAACCATAAACTTTGCTCAATTCATAAATCGAACGGAGATAAACATAAGTTTTTCCTGTGCCTGTTTCCATTTCAACTGAATAGTTTGGAAATCCAGCCGCAACTGATTTTCCACGAATTTTTCCTTTAAGGGAAATATCTTCGTTGGACCAAAGTTTTTCTATGGATGTTGAAATCTCATCGCCCCGAAGTTGGTTTTCCGTCTGTACCTTATTAAGGTTAATTAGCAATTCTTCTTCACTGAGCACAAGTTTGTTTCCAACACCGGCATCCGTAAACTGAATGCTCCCGCTATTGTTGTCGGATAACGAGAATTCAAAATCAGAACTGTTTAGTGGCTGACCATCAAATAAGTTAACAATTGATTGAATAGCCTGAAGTTGATATTCCTGATTTTTATCGAATTGTAGTTTCATTCTTTTCTATTTTACAGCATCCGCAACTAAAATTTTAAACCATGTTTTAAACTGCTCAAAATTCATTTTAGTTGATGTTTCATCATAGATTTTTTTTGAATCGCTCAGCCCTTTTACTTCTATTATTTTAAACTGCTCCCGGCTATCTTCATAGTTGACAAGAATGAGTTTGCTACCTGTTTTTTGTGCGATATTCCACAAAGCGAGAAATTTGTTTTTATTACCGGTTTTAACTGTTCCGTAATTCCAATATCTGTTTGGATGACTTTCAAATGGCCTGATTGTTAAGCATCTCAAAAACTCAATAATTATAAAACCATCTTTTGTTTTGAATAGAGCATCGATATCTCCGCCCCCGGTTTTGTTTTCGTCTAAAACTTCAATTATTAAAGCTTTTGTTTCGTCGTCAAATTTTATTGCTTCATTTTCGGCCATAATTTAACTTTTTAACACTTCCGAATTTAGCAATTGAAACCACTTTTTAAACTCACCAAAAGTATAGTTCAACTTTTTCGAAAAAGTTATACATTCAGAGTCTGCTGAATAAACTTTGAATAGTTTAAATACTGATTTGCCGGGATTGTAGGCAACAAGCCACAAAAAACCTTCTGCTTTTGATGCAAATTCCCATACAATCCCAATTTTATCTTTCAGGATTTGCCAACTGTCATTTGGTTCGAAGGTTTCAATATTGGTTTCAATTTTCAAAAACTCCAAAAAAACATACCCGTTTTTGAGATGGTAATAACTATCAATATCAGCAACTTTCGAAGCTTCGTCGCCAAGAATATCAAACAACAGAGACATTGCGCTATCGTCGGTTTTTTTTATTGATTTCGATTCCTGCGACATAATTAAAGGGTTTTGAAAGTTATGCCGGCTTCTTCGAAAATGAGTTGGATATTGGTTTTTAAGCTGTCCCGATTTATAAAGATTGAATCAAGGCAAATAATTGTTTTTGGATGAAATTCAAGAATTTGTTTTGCGGTTTCAATCTCCATTCCATCAGTTGCAACTAAAAGCGAAAAATTATTAATACTGAACACAAACGTTTTACCAATTTCAATTTTATCTATCCTTGTATTCAGATCTAACCCATTTTTTATGATGATTTCATAAACCAAATCCAGCTCTTTAGCGCCATCTTTTTCTGCTTTGTCAAAAAATGAAAGTTGCTTTAACAAATCGGCTTTATTTTCAATTTCATCACTTCTCCAAATTTTGAAGTTGGAAGGAGTGCAGGAAAAGAATTTGAAACCTAAGTCCTGTTTCGACAGCTCAGTTTCTTTCTTTATTTTTTTCGCCGAATTATTTTCTTTCTTAATTTTTTCAATTGCTTTTACAATTCTCAGCCGGGCAACCTCTGAAATGGTTTCACAGCCGAGTGATTTTGCATTTTTTCCTGCCTGGGTTGTGTCATCAATAATTTCAGGAAGGGTTACGAAAATGAATGAGCGTTTCTTGTTATCAATAAGATTTTGCCTGAGAACGGCCTCAGCAGTAGTCCCCGATCCGCCAAAAAAATCAAGCACAATATCATTTTCATTGTGTGTTCCCAACTGAATAAACCGTTGTATCAAATCAACAGGTTTTGGATTCGTAAAGACTTTTTTGCCAACCAAAGATTCCAGATATGAAGTAGCATTTGAGGTTGTATCAACATCAATCCACAACGATTTGGCAACCCTGCCTCTTTCCTTTGCTTCCGACCAAAATCTTTTTCGCTGAGGGCCAGCTTCACCAGTCGAGCCAAATACTAACCTGTTGTCTTCCAATAATTCCTGAAATTTATTGTAATCATTTTTCCAGCTGCAACCCGGATTTGGGACGTATTCTTTTCCCGTTTTTGGATTTGAAATTTTGTACAATTGATTAGGCCTTTCACCTTCCACCTGGAAAGGGTCTGCTTTCCATGGTCCGCGCGGGTCATTGTCAGGATTTTCAAAACCCACAGGTGTGTCCGGCAATCTGAATTCAAACCTGTTTTTTCTGTGATATTCCAAATTCTTAAAATAAACAAGATTGTGGGTGTGACTAACCGAAAGTAGGGCAGTGTTGGTTACTGATTTAGTTGAATTCCAGATGATATTTCCAAGGAAATTTTCCTCGCCAAATATTTCATCAAGCAGAAGTTTTAGTGTATATGCCTCATTATCATCAATTGATACAAAAATTACTCCGTCCTCTCTAAGAAGGTTTCGGGCAATAAATAAGCGTGGAAGCATCATCGACAACCAATTGGAATGAAAATGACCACTTTCCTTTTTGTTGGATTTAAATAAACCCTCTTTTGTCAGGTAACCTGCCACATCTTTGTCTCCAAGTCTTTTTAAATATTCAGCTTTTGTTTCTGAGAATCTATCGGGATAAATAAAACTGTCATTTCCTGTGTTGTACGGAGGGTCGATTGTGATCATTTTTATCTTTCCAAAGTAAGACTTTTGAAGGACTTTTAATACTTCCAGATTTTCTCCTTCAATAAACAGGTTTTTAGTAGTGACCCAATTTTCGGAAAGTTCAATTTTCGGATTTAACGTGCTTGAACTTGACAGTTGAAGCTTTTTGTAAGCCTCGTTTTTACCTGCCCATGAGATATTGTAGCGTTCAAAATCAGTATTTATATTTTCACCTAAGAGCTGTTTTAATTGGTCGATATTGATTTGGTTTTCTGTGAAGGCACCAGGAATTAATTCCTTTAATTTTGAAATAATATCTCTTGTAATATTCAACGATTTGCCGTCCATTGTTTTTGTTTCTTACTGGTTTTAATTCAACTCATCTTTATGCAAAATGAATCATTGACAGTTTCTACCGTGATTTTAATGCAAAATTGTAAGTTTTATGATAATACTAAAAAATGGTTTGTGCATTGTCAGTATTTGGCTAAAATAAGAAACATAAGGATAAAAAAACAGGTATCAGTTTGCGATTTTATCAACACCGGGGGTAATGTTGTATTGAAGGATTCTTCTATCCTTTTTGAAAGTATATATATAGTTAATTTTATATTATCAAAGTCAGAGCTATTATTAATTTATTTTTCAAATGCTCTTCTTTTTTTTGTTTTTTCAGAAAACTTATGATTTTCAATACAAGGCTGCTATTTCAAGGGGATAGTTTTCGTAAATTACAAAAAATCTTTTGGGGAATACTTAAAATTGGGGGGTGATATCATATAATCATTTTGCAAATGATTGTAAAACGGTAAAATAGTTTCAATTATGTAACACAATGGTTTAGTATAATAGAATATTGTCAGAAAATATTTGCAAGTGTTAGCATATTGGTTATTTTTGTCGCGCAATTATTCAATAAGGATTTAAAAGATTATAATTATAAGCTATGTGTGGAATTGTTTGTGTTTTTGATTTAAAGACAAGTGCGCAGGAGTTGAGGCCTAAAGTTTTGAAAATGTCGAAGAAAATTCGGCATCGCGGGCCGGACTGGTCGGGGATATATTGTGGAGATAAAGCTGTAATGGCCCATGAAAGGCTTTCAATTGTTGACCCGGAATCGGGTGGACAACCTTTATACAGCAAAGACAGAAAACTTGTTTTGGCGGTAAATGGAGAGATTTATAATCATCGTGAAATTCGTAATCAATATGCTGGGAAATATGATTTCCTTACTGGATCTGACTGTGAGGTTATTTTAGCGCTCTATCGCGATAAGAAAGAAAAATTCCTTGATGATATGAACGGTATTTTCGGTTTTGCACTTTATGATGAAGAAGATGATGCTTTTTTGATTGCCCGCGATCACATTGGAATTATTCCACTTTATCATGGCTGGGACGAATTTGGGAATTATTATGTCGCTTCAGAATTAAAAGCGCTCGAAGGTCATTGTAAAAAAATGGAGGAATTTCCACCGGCTCATTATTATTATAGTAAAGATGGCGAAATCAGACGCTGGCATAACAGAGAGTGGACAGAATATGAAAATGTTAAAAACAATCCGGCAAATATCGAAGATTTGAAAACTGCTCTAGAAGCTGCAGTTCATCGCCAGTTGATGTCTGATGTTCCATATGGAGTTTTGTTGTCGGGTGGACTTGATTCAACAATTACATCTGCACTTGCAAAGAAATTTGCGGGTAAAAGGGTTGAGGACAATGATCTAAAAGATGCATGGTGGCCTCAGTTGCATTCTTTTGCAATTGGATTGGATGGTTCTCCCGATCTTGCCGCAGCACGAAAAGCCGCTGATGAAATTGGTACAATTCATCACGAAATTCATTATACCATACAGGAAGGCCTCGATGCAATCCGTGATGTTATTTATCATATCGAGACTTATGATGTAACAACCATCCGTGCATCCACACCTATGTATTTATTGGCGAGGTTCATTAAATCCATGGGTATAAAAATGGTTTTGTCAGGTGAAGGTGCTGATGAAATATTTGGAGGTTACCTTTATTTCCATAAAGCACCAAATGCCGAAGAGTTTCATAAAGAAAGTGTTCGCAAAGTTGGCCGTCTGAATTTGTACGATTGTTTACGGGCCAACAAAACGCTTGCAGCCTGGGGTGTTGAAGGGCGTGTACCTTTTCTCGATAAGGAATTTATGGATGTTGCCATGCGTTTTAATCCTGAAGAAAAAATGGCAAAAAATGGCCGGATGGAAAAATGGCCTTTACGAAAAGCTTTTGAAGATCAAATTCCTGAAAGTATTGCCTGGAGACAAAAAGAACAATTTTCGGATGGAGTTGGCTATGGCTGGATTGACACTTTGAAAAAAGTTGCAAGCGAAAATGTTTCTGATGAAATGATGAAAAACGCAAAATATCGTTTCCCGATAAATCCGCCGATGAGTAAGGAAGAATACCATTACCGCACTATTTTTAGCGAACATTTTCCATCAGATCAGGCAGCAATGTGTGTACCATCGGTGCCATCAATAGCTTGCAGCACTGCAGAGGCGCTTGCATGGGATGCTTCATTTCAAAATAATGCCGACCCGTCAGGCAGGTCAATGAAGAACGTTCATTTACAAGGTTATTGAGATAGAATTAATTTATTTCCATATAAAAACAAAAAACTTTCTTTCGTTTGAAAGAACGGTTTTTTGTTTTGAACTGTGCTGTTTAACCTCTTCTGGAATAGTTAAATGACTTTGTGTGAACAGCTTTATTGTTCCTGTTCGCAAAAAAATCTTTCTTCCTTTTTAACTTCTCTTTTTCCAATTCAGCTTTTTCATTTTTTGACATTGGCTTTTCAGTTTGTGGGAAAGGATTCCTGCTAATTACTTCAATTTTTTGATGAATAAGTTTTTCAATGTCATTTACATATCCATTTTCTTCGGGTTCACAAATTGAGATTGAGATACCTTCCTCACCGGCACGTCCTGCCCTTCCAATGCGGTGAACATACGTTTCCGAAATATTTGGAATATCATAATTTATAACATATCTCAGTTTGTCGATATCAATTCCACGAGCTGCAATATCGGTAGCTACCAACACACGGATTTCTCCATTTTTAAATTGCTGCAATACTTTTTGCCGCTGATTCTGACCTTTGTCGCCATGAATGGCTGCGGCTTTTATATTTTGATTTTTTAAGTTTCTTGTAATTTTGTCGGCACCATGTTTTGTTTTCGAAAACAACAAAACCTGCGAAATTTGCTGATCATTTAAAATATGCTCCAGCAAATCTTTTTTTGTCGATTTGTTGGTGTAATACAAATATTGTTGAATGGTTTCTGCAGTTGTAGTAGCCGGAGTTGCTTCAATTTTTACAGGATTTTGCAGAATTTTTCTCGAAAGCTCAACTATATTTCCCGGCATTGTTGCTGAGAAAAAAAGGGATTGACGTTTATGCGGAAGTTTTGCAATTATTTTCCTGATATCATGGATAAAACCCATATCTAACATTCGGTCGGCTTCGTCCAAAACAAAATATTCAATATCGTTCAATCTTACGTAACCCTGATCCATTAAATCCAACAACCTTCCTGGTGTTGCCACCAAAACATCAACTCCATGTCGCAATGCATTGGTTTGTGATGACTGTTTTACTCCGCCGAAAATTACAGTATTTCTTATTCCTGTATACTTCCCATAAGTTGAAAAGCTTTCCCCAATTTGAATTGCAAGCTCACGGGTAGGCGTTATTACAAGTGTTTTAATATTGCGTGATTTGTTATGTTCCTGACGTTTGTTATACAAATGCTGCAAAATAGGAATTGCAAATGCTGCTGTTTTACCGGTTCCGGTTTGGGCGCTACCCAAAACATCTTTTCCGTCAAGAATAACTGGAATTGCCTTTTCCTGTATCAAAGTTGGTTCAGTATAATTTTCGTCAATAAGTGCTTTCAGTATGGGGTCAATTATATTTAAGTCTTTAAATAGCATGTTTTAATTTTGTTTTTCCGGGAAAAATATTCGTTTGGATATTTCGCAGAGAGATTTTTAAAAGTGTGCAAATGTAAGTTTTTATATTTTATAACAAGGGTTTAAGGATTTCGTTCAATCCAATTGGGTTATTATTTAACGCAGAATGTGCGTGATAGCAATGAAAAAAGTGTGAATTAACTATTTATAAAAACGAAAACAACTGATCGATAAACTGAGTAAAGAGTTGTGGTTTTAGAAGAATCGGGAAAATAAAACCAAAAATTGCCCCTAAAATATGTGCATCGTGAGCAACATTATCAGTGCTTTTTTTGCTCATTTGATAGGAGTAAAAAAGATAGCCAACTGCAAATAAGATACCTGGGATTGGTAATATTCCAAAAAAGTAAAGTTTTTCCCATGGATTGAAGAAGATAAACGCAAAAAGCATGGCCGAAACCGCGCCCGATGCACCAACTGCATTATAATAATAATTATTCTGATGTTTTATTAAACTCCACAGATTGGAAGCAAGTATTCCGCCAAAGTAAAGCAACAAAAAATAGACAGTTGAACGCCCTCCAAAATAATAACCAAAATACTGCTCAATACCTCTTCCGAAAAAATAGAGAACAAACATATTTACAATTAAATGCGACCAGTTTGCATGTATGAATGCATGGGAAATCAGCCTGTAATACTGCTTTTGATGAACAACTTTAGCAGCGTTAAATTGCAGTTTGTCCATTAAATCATGGTTTTGAAAAGCCAGGTATGAAACCAGAGCAGTGACAGCTATTATTATATATGTAATCATTTAATGCAGTATTTTATAAATCATTTCCTTTTGTAAATCTCCGGTGCTTACCGCACTTGAAGTATCGAAACCTTTGCTTTTCAAATCATATTCACGCAAAATCCCAATTATTTCGTAAAGTTTGGTCGGCGAGTATTTTTTAGCTGCGGTAATTACATTTTTAGCAGCAAACGGATGCATTCCCAACTGTGCAGCAACGTTTCCTTCCGATTTGTCTTTTAAAAAGTGATATGCAAACATATTTGAAAAGAAACCAAAAAGTGTTGGAATTGTTCGCTGTATGGGATTGGTTGTTGGGTTTGCCCCAAAATACTGGATAATCTGGTTTGCTTTAAAAATGTTCTTTTCTCCAAGAGCGTTTTGGAGTTCAAATAAATTGTACTCTTTACTTAATCCAATATTTTTTTCAATATGATCGGGGGTGATTTTATTTGTGTTTTTAACCGCAATTATCAGCTTGTTGAGTTCGTTGGCAACTTTTCCCAAATCAGCTCCAAGGTATGAGGTTAAAAGTTGCGCAGCCTGCGGTGTTATTGTAAAATCACGTGCAGCAAGATAATTGTCGATCCAGTTGGGGAGTTTCCATTCTTTTACTTTATCGGAGGTGAAAATTACTCCACACTTTTTAATAGCCTTTGCCAATTTGGTTCTCGAATCAAGGTTTTTGTATTTGTAGTTCAACACCAATACCGTTGATGCAAGCGGTCTCTCGGCATAAGATGTAAGAATTTCAATTTTCGCCAGGCTTTGCGCTTCTTTTACAATAATTACCTGTCGTTGTGCCATCATCGGGAAACGAAGGCAACTTTCAGCAATTGTTACAGCATTCGAATCTTTTCCGTAAAAAACAGTTTGGTTAAAACCTTTTTCGGCATCAGTCAATACATTTTTTTCGATATAGTTTGATATTTCATCAATATAATATGGTTCTTCGCCCTGCAGTAAATAAATAGGGTGGATGATTTTCTTTTTCAGGTTTTGAATAATCGGTTCGAAATCCATTTTAAAATCTTAGGTGTTTTACCGAAAGTCCATTGTTTTTAATTTCCAAAAGCGCTTTGATTCCGGTATCAATGTGTAAATCGACAAACTCGGTTGATACTTTTATATCACTTGCAGCAGTTTTTACCCCGCTTGAAATCATTGGTTGATCTGATACAAGAAGCAATGCTCCGGTTGGAATGTGGTTGGCAAATCCAACAGTAAAAAGTGTAGCGGTTTCCATATCGATGGCTATAGCACGTGTTTTTGTCAGGTATTTTTTAAACCTTGTGTCGAATTCCCACACCCGTCTGTTGGTGGTAAAAACCACGCCTGTCCAGTAATCCTGCTCTTCGTTTCTTAAAATATGCGAAACTGCACGTTGCAAATTGAAAGCCGGCAAAGCTGGTATTTCAGGTGGCATATAGTCGTTAGATGTACCTTCGTTTCTGATAGCTGCAATCGGAAGTATTAAATCGCCAAGTTTGTTTTTCTTTTTCAAACCGCCGCATTTTCCTAAAAAAAGTACAGCCTTTGGCTTTAATGCTTCAAGCAAATCCATAATTGTTGCGGCATTGGGACTGCCCATTCCAAAATTTATCATGGTAATTCCATCGGCAGTTGCACTTGGCATATTTTTGTCGCCGCCATCAATTGGAACGTTAAATTTGTGGGCAAACTTATCGACATAACTCTGAAAATTGGTCAGCAAAATATACATCCCGAAATCCTCCAGTTTTTTGCCTGTATATCGGGGTAGCCAATTTTCTATAATTTCCTTTTTAGTCTTCATGAAACCATTTTTTTTACCTTTGAACAAAAGTAACAACCTTTTTATTTGGTGTGGCTGCAAATGTAAGTTTTTACATTTCTTTCGCAAAAACAGGTTTGTTGTAAATAGTCAATCAAACTATGGAAAAATTAAATCTGCCGGAATACGCTTTCAGAACAAAAGTTGAAGATGAAAAGCCTTTTATTTTTGATGCAATCCGTAAAAAATTCGTGGTTTTAACACCTGAAGAATGGGTGCGCCAAAATTTTATACAATATCTGAAATCGGAAAAAAAATACCCCGAATCGTTGATGGCGGTTGAAAAGCAAATTTTTGTAAACGGAAATCAACGCCGGTTTGATTTGTTGGTTTATTTACGAAACGGACAACCGCACTTAATTGCTGAATTTAAAGCGCCAAACATAAAAATTACGCAGGAAACTTTTGATCAGGTTGTGCGGTACAACATGTCGCTACGGGTTGAAAGGGTAGTGGTTTCAAATGGTTTGCAGCATTTTGCCTGCGAAATTGATTATATAAAAAACAGTTATTCTTATTTAAATGAAATTCCTGTTTTTTGCGAAAGGTGCAGGGTTGATGGGCAGGGTTTTAGTTAGAAAGTTTAACCCAACATTTTCTGAAAAAACAGTTCGTCGTCCCATCCTTTCAGTGTTTTTATCCAGTTTTTTTTAACACCTGATTTGGTGAATCCCATTTTTTCAAATAAGTGAATACTTGCTTCATTTTTTGATCCGATATTCGCAAATAACTGTTTCAATCCCAATACTTCGGTGGCATAACCAGAAATTGCATTTAGAGCATCGGAGGCATAACCATGATTTCTGTTTTCTAATTTATGTATTAAAATACCGATGCCTGCACGCATGTGGTAAGGGTCGAAATCAAATAAATCCAAAGCGCCTGCAGCTTCTCCTGCACTGTTTTGTATTATGAGACGCAATTGCTTTGTTTCGTAAATATCTTTTGCCGATTCTTTTAAATATTCTGCAAGAATATATTTTGAAAATGGAGTACGGGTGTTGCTTACTTCCCAGATTTCCATGTTGTTTTCCCAGTTGTAAAGCAAATCAATGTCTTCAGGTTCGATTGGGCGAAGAGTTATTTTTCCGTATGTAAGGTGGTTTTTCATATTCGTTTTTAATAATGAAATCTGCATTGAGCTATGATTAAATTTTCATCTTCAATTTTATAAACCAATCTGTGCTCATTATCAATTCTTCTTGACCAAAAACCTTTCAGATTATCTTTTAAAGGCTCTGGTTTTCCGATTCCGTCAAAAGGCGTTCGTTCACAACTTTTTATGAGTTCGTTCACTTTGTTAAGCATCTTTTTATCGGTTTTCTGCCAATACAAATAATCGTCCCAGGCAGAATCATCCCAAACCTTTTTCATTTAAGGTTCAATTAAATCGTGTTCCTGAACATTACCAGCCTCAATATTTCTTACAGAATCTAACAGCCTGCTTCGATTCTTCTCCGAACTCAACAAATACTCAGTTTCCTTTTGTGAATTGTATTCATCCAAAGACATTAAAACCACACTTTTCCCGCCCGAACGATGGACAATCAGGGTTTCATGGTCTTCGCAAACCATGTCGAGATTTGCTTTTAGCTGGCTTCTTAATTCCGAATAATTTACTGTTTTCATCTTATTGTAATTGTTTGTTTTTATCGGTATTCGATGGAACTCCTATTATTATCATTCTACTGTGTGCAAAAAGTTTTATAATGGTCGTTTCATTTTCCCTTTAATTCAATAAAGTACAAATATACGTACTTTTTAATATGAATGTTGTAGGATTATTGGATTATACCCGGTAATTGATTTCCAAATTTAAAATCAAAACAGCAAGCCACACAATCTAAATAATTTATTTTAGTTTTGTGAACTTGTTAAATAATTTTACAAAGATTAAAATCTGAAAAAATGAATAAACTGATATTACTGATTTTTATAACTGTGAGTTTTTGGAGTTGCCAGTCAAAATATCCCGGTGTTCCCGAATCATATCATGCTATGCTGGACTCAGCTTTCGTAAAATCAGGCGAAAATATTGCTGAAATTCAAAAGGCTTTAAATGAGGCTCCAAAAGAACAGAAAGAAGGAATGGCTTTTATTATTAGTTATATGCCTAAACGGGATTTAACAACCTTAAGTGCAGCATTTTTGCTCGAAAATTCGGAATATGCATACAAAGCCCGTGAAAAATATGCCTGGTGCGCTGCACTTCCTGATTCTGTTTTTTTTAATGAAGTGTTGCCTTACGCCAATATTTCTGAAACCCGCGACCCCTGGAGGAAAGATTTTTATGAACGTTTTTCGAAATATGTTGACGACAAGGACAATATTATTGATGCGATTTTTGCAATTGCGCGACCTATAAACAAAGAGGTGAATGTTGAATATAACACAAAACGCTCGAAAGTTGATTCAAGTCCCAAAGAAGCAATGGACGAAAACATGGCGACCTGCACCGGGTTATCCATTATTTTAACTGATGCTTTTCGGTCGGTGGGAATTCCGTCGAGACTGGCGGGAACTGCAATGTGGACAAACTTTAAAGGAAACCATACATGGAGCGAAGTTTGGGTTGACAATCAATGGCAATTTATTGAATACTATCCTGATACGCTCAATAAATCATGGTTTTTGGCCGATGCCGGGAAAGCCGATCCCAACAACATGTTGCACTGGATTTATGCAACTTCTTTTAAACCTACGGGATTGCCATATTATGCCGGAGTAAGTTCGAATGACTTGTTTGATGTGATTGATTTAAATAGTTTGCCTGAACCAATGAAAGCCCATTTTGAAAGAATGAAATCCCGTTCCGGCGATCGAAAACGTGAAGAACCATATATCTGGGGAGTAAATGTTACTAAAAGATATATTGATTTGTATCAGGAATCATTAAAAAACAACAAATTGAATGACGATGAATTGATTGCGGATTTTGTTGTTTTTAAAGATGCAGACACATCAAAAAGTGAATCGAGAATAGATTGCCGGGTTGACATTTATGAAGGAGATAACATAATTGACTTTGGATATTCTCCGCGAAAAATGGATGATATGAACCTTTTTCTAAAAATAAAACTAAAAAAAGAAACAGCTTATAAAGCAGTAGTAACAAATCCGGCAGAAAATGTGAACCAGACTTTTGATATTAAAACCGGTAAAGAACCCGGTGATGAATTCAAACTGGTTTTAAAAAATGAATAAGTTGAAAACGATGCGAAACCTGATATTTCTTTTTGTCTTTATATTAACCACCACAACCGTATTTTCCCAAATAACAACTATTGTAACTCATAATAAAGTGCTGATAAACACTGATCCTTCAAGTGGGGTAAAGAGTTTCAAAGCGTGGGGTGTTTTCCCTGAAAAAACAAAAGAAGTGCGCAGGATAACAATGAAGGTTACGCTTGCATACCCTGAAGACAGGCCAATTGCGCATTGGGATTATATGGATCGCATAAAAATCCTCAGAAAAGGCGGAGTAAAAGGCAAAACCATCAATTTTGAAATTGGCAGGATGCTTACACCTTACGGGAGTAATTTTAAGGAGGGTTGGAGTTACACATGGAATATTGATGTAACTGATTTTGAATCGTTTTTGCGCGACAGTGTTGAAATAGAATATCTCCATTCCGGCTATGAGTCACCTGATTTGGGCTGGGATTTAACAATTGATTTCGACGTACTTTTTGGTCCACCAGTTGCCAAATTTATTTCAGTCGAAAAAATGTGGGACGGAAATTTTCAATATGGAAACCCTGAAAATGATATAGAAAAAAGTCTGGCACCAATAAAAATTAAAACAGCAAAAGGAGCATCTTTTGGCCGGTTCAGGATTCAGCATACCGGTCATGGAATGGATGAACCAAGTGGGTGCAGCGAATTTTGCAGTCGTTGGCGCGAATTGATTTTCGATGGTAATATAATAGACCATCGAAACATGTGGAAAGATTGTGGCGAAAATCCACTTTATCCGCAAGGCGGAACATGGATTTTTGACCGCGCCTACTGGTGTCCCGGCGATTTGCAGGTTCCCGATATTATCGATGTCAAGCTAACAAAATCAAAACATATACTCGATCTTGACATGGAGCCCTTTACGGCGGAAAATATTGATCAGCCAAAAGAACAAATTACCTCCTACTTTTTCCAGTTTGCCAATCCGAATAACAGTAATGACGTTGCAATTGAAGAGATAATTGCGCCAAACAAAGCAGAAAATTACAACCGCTATAATCCAACAGGATTTAACCCGCGCATCAAAATCAGGAACCTTGGAAAGGAAAACCTAAGGACCCTGCAGATTTATTATACTACAGTTGGGTTCAAACAAAAATCTTTTAAGTGGGAAGGAGATCTAGGTTTTTATCAGGTGGCAATTATTACACTTCCCGGTTTAATTGACGCAAAAACAGGTATAAACACATTTTCTGTTATTCTGGCCGAACCGAATGGTGTTGAAGACGAGTGGGATGGAGACAATAACATGGAATCGGAATTTAACGATATCCCAACTTTGCCATCAAAAATTGTTGTTGATTTTCTTACCAATAATAAGCCAAAAGAGAATTCACTTTTTGTTGTAAACAGCACAAATGACAAGGTTTATATGAAAACTCCGGAAGATTTGGAGCCCGCAACGAAGTATTCTGATACGCTCGAATTAGTGGAAGGAAATTATTTTTTAATGTTAACTGATTCAGTTGGTGATGGGCTGGAATTTTGGTTTCAACCACAAGCCGGATACGGGAGATTGCAATTAAAAGATGTAAAGGGAAATCTTATTAATTTGTTTGAAAGTGACTGCGGAAATGGACAGTTTTTTGCCTTTCGGGCAGACAATGAAGCTGTAGTGGATACAACAATAGAACGACTGTCAGTAAATATATTTCCGAGAATGGTTACCGACTATCTTTCGGTTTATACAACAACCAATAAAAACTCAACGTTGAAAATAAGAATAACCAGGGACGGAGAATACATTGAACAACACGAGTACACCAACATTAAGGAATCGGTAACCGGCATGGATGTGCGACACCTGAAGGAAGGGCGTTATGTGATGGAAATTTACATTAATGGCGAGCAAAAAATGAACCGTCGGTTTAATAAAAGATAATTTACAGGAATATTTTATTAAACTCTTTTGTTCTTTAAAACTAACTTCTGTCTTTTATTTTTTTATCATTTCTACAAATTCATTTGGCCAAATTGTTTCTAAACTTTTTAATAAGAAATCCCAAATAAACGCCCACGAAAGCGCTGGGAATAGTTATAATTCCACAAATTATGATTTCAAAGGGAGCGAGATTATGAGAAGATGAATCCACAAAAATGGTATCGTAAATTATTTTGGCTATTACAGCAAGTGTTATTCCAAGTGAAACCAACAGTGCAATCTTAGGTGACTTTTCATGTACAAAAAGAATTAGTAATAGTGATCCCAAAAAAGCACCAACGCTCCAGATAAAGAAACTTCCTGGTATATCAGTCTGAACATAAGGTTCAACCCAATATGCTATTACACCAATTATTAATCCTACCAGAGTTATCCCAACTTTATCAATATCCATTTCAAAATTATTTTTTCTTGAGTTTCGTTTTTGTTTATTGCACCACAACTATTTTGTGTTATTTCTTTTGACCAGACTGATTATTGTTCCTATCACTATAAGAGCAATTGCTGGCCAAAAGGATACGGCGGCAAGTATTCCAGGTCCTACAGCATTTCCTGCATCAAGAAGGCTTAAAGTATCACCAAGTAGCACTAAAAAAAGAGGAAAGACACCAATAACGAGTATTATAATACCAATTTTTAAAGTGATATGAAATTTACTCAAGATGCATTTAAATGTCATTTGATTTTGATTTAATTGTTGTTGTTTTGATTTAAATATTCTGTACAACAACCTGGTGGTTTAGTTTGAACATATAATTTCTGTTTAAGTTTAGGTGACTGCAAATAATAAAATTAATTGTTCTGCAAGATTTATTTATCCTGGCTTAGAGTTACCTTAATTTTCATAATTTTGGAACTGAATCATTCACCAACTTAAAACCAAGATATGAAAAATTCAATCCTGTTTTTCCTGATTTTTACTTTCCCATTTCTTTCTAATGCCCAATCCAGTAAAGTTTTCGATAACCTTTCCATGAAAAGTGAAATTCTGAAAATGGATCGGAAATATGCGGTATATCTTCCGGCCGGTTACGAAACCTCGCAACGCAGTTACCCGGTTTTGTATTTATTGCACGGAAGTGGTGATGACCAAACCGGCTGGGTGCAATTTGGCGAAGTCCAGCACATTGCTGACAAAGCAATTTCGGATGGCACGGCAACTGCAATGATTGTTGTAATGCCTGACGCAAATACAGGTCAGCGAGGCTATTTCAATAGTATTAAAGGCGACTGGCGATACGAGGATTTTTTCTTTCAGGAGTTCATGCCCTACATCGAAAAAACATACCGAATCAGAGCAGAAAAACGATATCGCGCGGTTGCCGGTCTTTCGATGGGTGGAGGTGGAACATTTGTTTATGCATTGCGCCATCCCGAACTTTTCTCGTCGGCTTGCCCGCTGAGCGCATCGTGCGGACCGTTAAACATGGATGAAATGGAACGTTACAAATCCCGGCAGGGGATGCAGGATGCAACAAATGAGCAACTTGAAACTTACTTCAAAAAACACAGTGTTCCGGAAATGATGAAAAATATGCCCGACAGTTTAAAAAAAGAAGTTCGCTGGTTTATCGATTGTGGCGACGATGATTTCTTATATGAAGGCAATGCATTTGTTCACATTGAAATGCGCAAAAAGGAAATCCCTCACGAATATCGGGTTCGCAACGGTGCGCATAACTGGACCTACTGGCGCGAATCGCTACCGGTTGTAATGAAATTTGTGTCGGATGCTTTTCATCAATATTAATTGCTTCAGGCAACTTTATGGTTGCATTTGGTTATTTTGAACCGAAACAATTTTAAATGAAAATTGGAATAATCATATTTCTCGTTTTGTCGATTTATTTGAATACAATTACTCTTCAGCAAAAGGAGAAAAATATAGAGCAAAGCATTGTTTTTGAATTAAAAGATAAAGAAATTCTTGAACAGCTTTTTTACGTATTTAAAGATGATAAAAACACTCCGGTTTCTGATTTAATAGTTAAAGTGGGAACTTATTTTAAAGAAACCCCCTACAAGGCAGCAACTTTGGAGATCAATCCGGATGATGAAAAACTTGTTATCAATTTACGCGAAATGGATTGTACAACATTTGCTGAAAATGTTCTGGCCATTTCACTGACAATAAAAAACGGCAACTCAACCTTCGAAAAATTTGTTGCAGAACTGCAAAATATCCGCTACCGTGATGGGGAAATTGATGGTTATACTTCACGGAACCATTATTTCAGCGACTGGATTTTTGAAAACGACCGAATGGGAATTGTCAAATCAGTTTCAAAAGAAATTGCGGGAACACCTTACCGGAAAACGATAAACTTTATGAGCACTCACCCTGAAAGTTACCTGCAATTGAAAAATCATCCGGAAATGCAAAAAATAATTGCCGAAAGGGAAAGAGAAATTTCAATGCGCAAAACCTATTATGTTCCCAAAGAAAAAATTGGAGATTTCGAATCGAAATTAGAAGAAGGCGACATTGTTGGAATAACAAGCCGGGTTGATGGATTAGATATCTCGCATGTTGGAATTTTGGTTCGAAAAGATGGTAGAATTCATTTAATACACGCCTCAACCACAGCTGAAAAAGTGGTAGTTTCGGATAATTCTTTGGAAGAATATTTACTAAAAAGCAAATCGGTAACGGGAATTATGGTCGCAAGACCACAATAAGTAAGTTCAGTGTTCAGTGTTCAGTGTTTAAAGTTCAAAGTAGTTAAACACCTCTGAATCAAAATTTTGAATTTAAAATCATAAACTTTTAATAATATGAAAAAACAACAAACTATATTGTCCTTATTTCTAATTATTGTTTTTATTTTTTCTGGTTGTCTGGAGAAAAAAGAGAACAAAACCGAATTTCCAAACATTGTGTACCTTCTTGCAGATGATATGGGGATGGGCGATTTATCATGTTACAATCCAGAATCAAAAATACCTACTCCCGCTATGGATGCGTTGGCATTGGATGGTATGATGTTTACAGATGCCCATACAAATTCGGCAGTTTGCTCGCCAACGCGATATGGAATTTTAACCGGAACCTATGCATTCCGCACCCGAATGAAATCGGGCGTTTTGTGGGGTAGTTCTCCACTTTTGATAAATGAAGGGGAACCAACAGTTGCTTCTTTGCTTCAAGAAAATGGATATAACACTGCCTGCATCGGTAAATGGCACCTGGGTTTAGGTTGGCAAACGCTCGAACAGGGAGTTGAATTAACGGACAATTGGAATGATGATATTCCTAAAATAGATTTTGCAAAGCCAATACTTTCCGGGCCCAATTCGGTTGGGTTCGATTTATTTTTTGGCATAGCAAGTTCATTAGATATGCCTCCTTATGCTTATATTGAAAATAAATTTACCCGTGGAATGCCAACTGAAATTACGAAGGAAGGTGGGAGAGAAGGTGCGACTGTACCGGGTTTCAAAGCAAAAAATGTAATGCCCGACCTCACTCAAAAAGCAGTTGTTTTTATTAAAAACCAAACATCCGAAAAACCTTTCTTTTTATATTTTCCGTGGGCTGCCCCGCATACCCCGGTGGTTCCCAATAACGAATTTCTTGGAAAAAGCAATGCAGGAATTTATGGCGATTTTGTTGTTGAATGTGATGCAACAGTTCAGCGGATTGTTGCCGCTTTAAAAGAAAATGGTCTGTATGAAAATACAATAATTATTCTCACTTCAGATAACGGAAGTTCGCCACATGGTTTTCCAATAGAAAAGGAAGTAGAATTTAATCATAACACAAGTAATGGTTTCAAAGGCCGAAAGTCACATTCTTATGATGGTGGACACAGGGTTTCGTTTATTGTGACCTGGCCAAACCATATAAAACCCGGCTCAACATCTGATGAAGTAATTTGTTCGATCGATTTATATGCCACTGTTGCCGACTTGCTCGGTCATAAATTGAATGAAAATGAAGCGCAGGACAGTTACAGTTTTTTGCCTGTTTTAAAAGGTGAAAATTATATAAAGCCACTACGTGAAGCCATAATCCATCATTCGTTGAATGGTGATTTTTCAATTCGAAAAGGAGACTGGAAATACATTGATGCGCAGGGACATGGTGGTTTTGCAGAAATAAAGGAAACTGTACCTGAAGATTCAGTTCAACTATATAATATTGCCAGCGACCCATTTGAAACTGAAAATATTTATTTGGAAAATCCGGTTGTCGTAAATGAATTGAAATTGTTGCTTGAAAAATACAAAACACAAGGTTACAGCAGACTAAAATAATACAATCTGCTCGATTAATGAATATGTAATTTGTGGTTTGCAGAGGTTGAAAAGCAGATATTGTGTTATCTTCATTTTAGACTAAATGAAAATATGAAATCTTTTTTCCCGTTGTATTGATAAAAAATGGAATTTTGAATACTTAACAGTAATTTTACGGTGTTGTTCTTTCAAAAAAACAAATTTTCTAAAATTCATTAATAATTTATTGCGCCATGAGAAATTTTTCAAGATTGATATTTTTAGCAGTTGTAATTAATTTTGGAGCTGCATTTGATTCAAATGCTCAGGAAATAGGTGTTCGATTCGGTGGAATCAATGGTTATTTAGGCCCGGCCATTGATGGTGTTTTTAGTGCCGGTCCTTTCGAACGGATTCATGCTGATTTGGGTTTTTTTCAGGGGGGAGTTGGAATTGACGCAGTTTGGGATTTTATTCACAATCCAATAAATGGCGAGGCTATTAACTGGTATTTAGGTGTTGGTCCTTCAACTTATTTTGGAAAAGATTTATACTTTGGATTATGCGCAGAAGTAGGCCTTGAGTATCGCTTTGAAAAGGTTCCCATAGCATTTGGACTTGACTGGCGGCCAACATTTTGGCTAATTGAAGAAACAAAGTTTGGTTCTGGTTCTTTTGGTGTTAATTTTCGTTTTGTTTTCGGAGAATAATATCTGCAAACAATATTTTTTAAAAGTACAGTGAAGGTATTTTTTCTACTTTAAAATGACTTATTTCAAACCAACCCACCATTGTTCGAAAATTTGGGAAGTGTCTTTTAAATAAACCATTTCTCCAATTATTGGCGTAATCAGTGGTTGTTTAATAGTTTTATTGAATTCAGATATCGATTTTAAGGGTTTATCCCAACTGTGATTTGCCAAAGCAAATTTCGATGAATGAACCGGGAACAGTCTTTTAGCTTTTAAATCTCTGGCAGCCTGCAAAACTTCATTGGGCATCATGTGAATGTATTTCCAACTTGTATTATATTGACCGTTCTCTAAAATGGCTAGATCAAATCCACCAAACTTATCACCAATTTCTGCAAAATGTTCGTCATATCCACCATCGCCCCCGATAAAAATCCGACTTGCAGGTGTTTGCAATACAAACGATGCCCAAAGTGATTGGTTTGGTTTTGTGCCCCTTCCCGAAAAATGACGCGCGGGAGTTACATAAATAGTAAAACCTGCTTCCAAATTAACATGGTCGTACCAATCGTTTTCAACAATAATTGCTGGATTGTATCCCCAACTTTCCAAATGTGCGCCAGTTCCAAGACCGGTTATCACTTTCCTGATTTTTGGTTTGAGTTTGGTTACAGTTTTGTAATCCAAATGATCCCAATGATCGTGGGTAATAATCAGATAATCAATTTCAGGAATATCAGCAGGTGTGTAAATATCAGTTCCCTTAAATGATTTGATCATAAACGAAAAGGGTGAAGCATTTCCGCAAAAAACCGGGTCAACCAAAAATCGTTTTCCATCGATTTGCATAAAATAAGATGAGTGTCCAAACCATACCAAAATATCCTTATCACGACCGAGGTTTAGTAAATCTGTTTTTACTGAAGGAATTGAATCAACTGGCCGTCGGTTTTTTGCCGTGAACATGTCTTTCATAATCTTCAAAAAACCTCCTTCTCCGGTCATTTGAGGAGTATGGTTCAAATTGGTAAATGAACCGTTTCTATAATTTGGCGATTTTTCAATTTTTTCCAATCGTTCACCGCTGGGCAATTTGCCAAATTTTGGAAGTCTAAGAAACATAAATACACCCACAACAAGAATGAGTACAATACTAAACAGTATAATCATAATCCGCTTCAATTTCATTTATATGTAGAATATTTGCGCCTGGTTTTGGCATTTTTAACAGTATAATCAAACACCTTTTCAGGATAAAAGTTTCTGCTTTCATTTAAAATTCAGGTAATAATAATATTGAGTTGAAAAATTAACCTAATCTAAAATTTCAGGAGAAATGCCGGTTTCCGCATCTTTCGATTTAAAATATCGGCGTAACAAAACTTTTTTCAAATCGCGCGCAATAACCTGGTGGGCAACAATTTCAACATGGTTATAATGCGGAAGTTCACGTTCAGCGCGTGCAATTTCGCGTTCGGTTATGTCAACCTGGTAAAGTACTGAAAGGAGCAAATCGTAATTGCGTTCAAGTAAAATCGTAATTTGATCGATCAATTGTTTATGCAGTTCATTGTATGCCTGGGTTGTATCGCCCGAAAATGTGATTTCAACGCCAAACATGCCAAAATCCTTCATGATTTGTTCGGCGGTTTCCTTCACAATATCAGCCTGGTTTAAAAAGCTGGAAACGTTATTATTGCTTACTTGTGGAAGATCCATTTTTAATTTTTTTTCAAAACTATTTTAATTTTAATTGAAGTCAAATTTTTAATTGTTTAAAATGAAATTAATTAATGTGGCAGCAGAAACTAAATTCAAACTAATATTCCTATTTTTATCAACCTAAATCTATAAATCGAGAAATCATGAAAAAATTACTTGTATCAATTGTTTTTATTGCTTATGCAATGGCTTCCAACGCCCAGAAATCACCTGTACCGGGCGAATTTAGTAATCCCACAATTTTTGTTGGATCAGTTGTAACCGACTTGGCAAAATCAGTTGATTTTTATACAAACATAATTGGAATGACAAAAACCGGTGAGTTCTCAGTTGATGGAACAAAAGCTAAAGAATTGGGTTTGACCGATGGTCGCTCAGTTGATGTTACTGTTTTGAAACTCGAAAACAGTCCGCAAGCCAACGAATGGAAATTGATGAGTTTTGGAACAAAACCTGGTCATAAGAAACCTAATTATCTGCACGATGATACAGGGATGCAGTACATTACCATATTGGTGAACCACCTGGAACCAATTATGAAACGTATTGAAAAAAACAACATTAAAATTCTCAGTGGTAAACCATCAGATTTGGGTGAAGGACGATTGTTTATTCTTGTGCAGGATCCGGATGGGTCGTTTATTGAATTGATTGGGGCGATGTAGAAATGTGAGTATGTTTTAACATGTGCGTGTATGAATTGGTAAATGTTGTATTTGATAAGTTTCAAAAGAGAATATAAATAACAAACGCCTAAAATCCTGTAAAACCCAGTTAATATGGTTTTTACAGGATTTTCTTATTTATACAACATTAATCCTGCTTTTAAGTGATGCTAATTTTTAGTAATTTCGAACAAAATTAGGATATGTTCTAATTTTAATATAAAAGTTGCATTGAAAATGGAAAAACAGAAAAAAGCATATAGAAAACTTACTGTAAAAGAAGAAATATTTAACAGCATTACCCATGGAGTTGGGGTTTTGTTGAGTATCGCAGCACTTGTTATACTAGTTGTTTTAGCCGTTGGTAAGGGAAATACATGGCATGTTGTTAGTTTTTCGATTTTTGGTAGCACAATGGTATTATTGTATTTAGCTTCAACACTTTACCATAGTTTTACCAAAGAAAGAATAAAAAATCTGTTTGCCAGGTTCGATCATGCGGCCATTTTTCTGTTGATTGCAGGTACTTATACTCCATTTCTCTTAACCATATTGCGGGGAACTTTAGGTTGGACACTTTTTGGTATCATCTGGGGAGTTGCAATTGCCGGGGTTGTAATCCGATCCATTTATTTAACCCGCTTTAGAAAGCTAATGGTTGCACTTTATGTCGGAATGGGTTGGATGTTTGTTGTAGCTGTAGGTCCGTTGATAAAAAATCTGCCTCAAATAAGCATTATTTTCCTTTTCCTTGGTGGTATTTTTTATTCAGTTGGAGTAGTTTTCTATATGTGGCGAAACCTGAAATATGGCCACGGAATCTGGCATTTATTTGTGTTGGCAGGCAGTATCATGCACTTTTTTGCTGTACTTTACAGTTTGGGTTAGATTCAAGTAGGGAAATATTAGTCAAAAGAATTTCCATTTTTGTCGGGTTAAAATGGTTGTCAGGAAATGATAAAAACAAACAGACAAAAAAGGGTAATGGTGACAAAAATAGTTGGTGGAATTGATAAAATTATTTCTTAAAATACGATTGTAAATCAGAAGGGGAAACAAGCAATGCTGAGGAGCAACTTGTGAGCAATATGATTTACCAAGTGGAATAAGAGCC
>JBGSMW010000110.1:0-146371 GCA_041739985.1 Draconibacterium sp.
GTCCTTCACGCCCAGCTTCCTGAATAATCGATAAACGATCTTCCGGTGTAAATTTTCGTCTTGTGTTTTTCATACCCTAAAATTAAATTGTTACAAAATTGTTTCGCAAATTTTGTCCAACTTTTTAGGGGGTTAAGACACAACTTCAGGATATAATTTAGTAACCAACGTAACGTTGTGGTTTGATGTAGGATTTCAATGATAAACAACATTAAATTCTACAACTATATAGTTGAACTTGTTGTGGTTTGATGTAGGATTTCAATGATAAACAACCCACACTGGAACCAGTTAGGCGAAATTGGTGTTGTGGTTTGATGTAGGATTTCAATGATAAACAACCTCGCCTTTTGCCTTTAACAGCATGGGCACGTTGTGGTTTGATGTAGGATTTCAATGATAAACAACCCGCAGCTGAAGAAATGTTTTAAAGACGAAGTTGTGGTTTGATGTAGGATTTCAATGATAAACAACACAAAACAAACACAACCTACTGGAGCGGAAGTTGTGGTTTGATGTAGGATTTCAATGATAAACAACATGATGAACACGAATCTGGGCCAGGAGGAAGTTGTGGTTTGATGTAGGATTTCAATGATAAACAACTACCGATATTTTGCCATTGTGCGAAATACTGTTGTGGTTTGATGTAGGATTTCAATGATAAACAACTTTACCAGTGTTTCCCTGAGTTCCTTTTCTGTTGTGGTTTGATGTAGGATTTCAATGATAAACAACTAAAGTATACATTTAAACACAATTTAAAAGTTGTGGTTTGATGTAGGATTTCAATGATAAACAACCTTCTGTGGTTTATAACGTACTTGAAACCCGTTGTGGTTTGATGTAGGATTTCAATGATAAACAACCACAATATGACCGCTTCTACTATATCCCAGTTGTGGTTTGATGTAGGATTTCAATGATAAACAACGAAACACCCGGACAGGGACACAGCCATAATGTTGTGGTTTGATGTAGGATTTCAATGATAAATAAATGGCATTTAATGTTGTATCATTTTGTGTTTAACAGAATTATCCATTGATCTAAATCTGATAATTAATAAAATTTCCTTCCATTCTTTTCAATAATAACTCTTTGCTATTTCCCTTTTACCTTTTGCCTTTTACCCTCCCAAAAACATGTTATATAACATTTGTTAGTTTCAAAAATCTTTTTTATTTTTATTGCGAGTTTTAAACCCCTGGTACTAAGCCTTGTCAATCAGTAAAGCTCGCCAGCTTAAAACTCCAATTAATTTTTTTTATTACAAACCCATAAATTATTTTCTTATGAGAAGAAATTCTGACAAAGGACACGTTACAAACGTGTACAGTTTAAACGCGTTAATCGCGAGTGTTTCAACGTATGGCGAAGCCTACAATCCTTCCATTAGTTTAATCAAACTACCTGCCATGCAGGAGACTTCGGGCATAGCAACCGAAGTAGTTGCAATGAACACAAACGCCTATTCGGAGTGGAAAACAGCTGTTACCACCCGCGACCTGGCGTTTAAACCTCTGTCCGGGTTGGTAACACGGGCAATGAACTTCCTGAAAGCCACAGGAATTCAGAAACACGTGTACGACCAGGTAAATGCTGTTGCACGCAAGATTAAGGGGCAGCGTGCTTCAAAAAAAATCAAACCTGAGCCCCCTGTTGATGGCGCAGAACCCGAACCAACTCCAAAACAGATCTCCGCTTCACAAATGGGCTTCGACAACCGCATCGAAAACTTCGCGGTATGGATACAAATGATGGCTGCCATACCGGAGTACAACCCCAACGAAGTTGATTTAAAAATTGAATCACTTTCGATACTGCACGCCGATTTGGCAGCAAAAGACAATGATTATTATGTAGCCGAAGCAGCGCTAGACAGCTCCCGCATTACCCGTAACCAGGTGCTATATACACCAACTATAGGTTTGTGCGATGTTGGCCGGACCTCAAAAAATTATGTAAAGGCCGTTTTCGGCGCAAGCAGCCCCCAGTTTAAACAAATCAGTAAAATACAGTTTGTAACATTAGGGTAATCATCAATGTCAGACATCCGCTTTCCTGCTCTTCGCCATTTGCGCCGGGCAGCGAAAGCGGATTTTTTGTTAAAACCTCTCAACAAATTTCACTTCCGTATAATAAAACCTTATTTTTTTCACTTTTTACCTTATTAGCAGACGATTGTTAAACAAAACAGGTAAACCTTATTTAGGGCTTGCTGAAAAACTAAATGTTGATTTTATTTCGGTGCTCTGCACCTATAATTTGCTTAATAATTTGTTTTCTACAAAGATTTCGCCACTCTGTGGCTTTTTGATATGGTGCAGCGCACCAAAATCTTTGTAGCTACAATAATAAAATAAATTTTAAAGGTGCATCGCACCGAAATATAAATGCAAGTAAATAGTTTGTATTTCAAGAATAACCTTGCATTTAATGGGAGAAATTTAATCATAACCGATTTAATCATAAAGGAATTTTAAATTTTCAACAGACCCTATTTACATTTTCAACAACCATTGACAAATAAGGTGAATAAGGTCGCAGATGATTAATTATTAACGGGCTACCAAGGTTGAATACAAAAATATAAGGTTTTTAATTATCAAAATAAGTCTCTCAAACATTTTGAAATGAATCTTGTTTTTTTCTATCCTTATTAAAATTAATTTCAATTAGTTTCCTGAAAAATAGAATTTTGTTCCGGTAAAAGTGTTTCTGCCAACTGAAAAAGTATTTCCCGTTTCAAAAAAAGTGTTTCTCGATTCAAAAAAAGTGTTTCCCTATTCTGAAAAAGTATTTCCCGTTCCTGAAAAAGTGTTTCCCTATTCTAAAAAAGTATTTCTCAATTCTAAAAAAGTGTTTCCCTATTCAAAAAAAGTATTTCTCAATTCAAAAAAAGTATTTCTCAATTCTAAAAAAGTGTTTCCCGTTTCTGAAAAAGTGTTTCCCGATTCAAAAAAAGTATTTCTCGTTTCTAAAAAAGTGTTTCCCGATTCTAAAAAAGTATTTCCCGTTTCAAAAAAAGTGTTTCCCGGTTCTAAAAAAGTATTTCTCATTCCTGAAAAAGTGTTTCTCCCAACTGAAAAAGAAAATCTTGTTCCTAAAAATAAATTCTTGCTCCGGAAAAAATGTTTTCGACAACAGAAAAGGCAAAAAACCTTTACCAAAGCTTAAATCACTTGAAATGATAAACAAAAACTGATATCAGTTTTAAAAATTGAAGACTCCAAATATTTAAATTACTCCGTACAATTGCAACCCCTCGTCTGACTGACGAAATGTAAGCTGTCAGTCGATTGCATCGACATTGGTTCGTAACCTTTTCCAAACTTCAAAACTTTGGGAAAGTTAAAAGCAAAAACAGCATCAAATACAAATTCATATACTCGAATCCTTTTCACTCTGCTCTCCGCCCTATGCCCCTGATCTTTTACCTTTTGCCTTTTCCCTTTTGCCTTTTACCCTTTAGCTTTTCACCGGCGATAAGCATATTATGTGTGAATAATGTAAAACATTTCAAAAATTATGTAATACATATAGGAGTTAAATATTTCAAATTTGTAAGGTAATTATTAACAAATAATTTATAACAAAAATGAAAAGCAATCAAATTAATGAAAGCAGCCTGAATGCTGAAATCGGGCACGAACAAACAGCTCAGGAGAGAATTAAGGAATTTAAGAAAAAGAGACCCCGAATAGTTGAACCGGATAAAACAGAGCCCGATAAAATAAATCCGGATATTACAGATCCCAATAAAATAAATCCCGATGAAAACATACCAACCCGCAAGGACAAACCACCATTTATAATCAATAAACTTTAAACAATGGCAAAATATTCGAAAAAAGCACAGGAAAAAATTGAAGAGGTGATGCACGAATTTAAAGAAGGTGAATTAAAATCGGGCAAAGACGGCAAAGGTGGTATTGTAAAAAACCGCAAACAGGCAATAGCCATTGGAATTAGCGAAGCAAAACAGGCGGGATTAAAAGTCCCAAAGGAAAAGTAGTATTAATCATATTTAATTTAAAAACAGAAAATTATGGCACTATTAAAGGTAATTGAACTAATGGCTGAGTCAACCAAAAGTTGGGAAGATGCAACAGAAAAAGCAGTTGCAGAGGCATCACAATCCGTTCGTAAAATCCGTTCGGTGTATGTTAAAAATTTAACAGCTGAAGTTGAGGATGGAAAAATAAAAAAATGGAGACTGAACTGTAAAATGACTTTCGAAAAAGAATAATAAAGTTCATGTTTACCAGGCTTTTTGCAAAAGAAGTGTCAAAAAGATACAATGCTGAAAAACAGCATGGTATCTTTTTTAAAAAAAGAATAATCAATACAAAGCATTTGCTTTATTGATTTTGTTGACTCCCCAAAATTTATCCATCAAAATACCCACACCCTAAAAATGTGTGAATAATGTAAACATTTAACAGAATTCTGTAACAATACCCGGTTAAGTTTCCACGATGTTTGAAACATAATAAATTAACAATATTAAAAATTTATGAGGGCATTAAAAATATCGAATCAAATAACCAATCGCGATAGCTTAACGCTTGACATTTACTTGAGTGAAATAAATAAAATATCTGTTTTAACAGCGGAACAGGAAGTTGAAATTGCCGGTCGAATTATAAAGGGAGACACCCAGGCTCTCACTCAACTGGTAAATGCGAATCTTCGTTTTGTTGTTTCAGTAGCTAAACAATACCAAAATATGGGCATTACGTTGATGGATTTAATCAACGAAGGAAATCTGGGTTTAATTAAGGCAGCTAAACGATTTGATAAAACCCGCGGATTTAAGTTTATTACATATGCAGTTTGGTGGATCAGACAGTCAATTATACAGGCCATTGCAGAAAATTCCCGGATTGTAAGGCTTCCGGGACATAAAATCCAATTAAGAAATAGAATTAGTAAAGCATCCAACCAGTTGAGTCATGAGTTTTTTCGTGATCCAACCGTTGAGGAATTATCCGGTGTAATGGAAATGAAACCTGTAATTATCGAAGGTGCCATGGATTCTCTTTTTTCAAGCTTTATATCAATGGATGCACCTTTTGGTGAGGGAAACGAGAGCAGGTCAGATTTGATGATGGATGAAGACTCTCACAGCCCCGAAACCGAATTGGTAAAAAGTTCGCTCCGCACTGACATTGAGCGCTTGCTAAACATACTAAATCCAAGAGATGCGAATATTTTACGACACTTCTATGGTCTCAATGGTTATATGCCCAAACCGATTGAAGAAATAGGTGAAGATCTTGGATTAACGCGGGAAAGAGTGAGGCAGATAAAGGAAAAATCTCTTGAAAAATTAAAAAACCACCAACACAGCAACAGGTTGCTCAAAGAATACATCAGCATTTAGCCAGGCTCTGCCGAAAACCTGCGTAGGTTCGTTTTGACATCAGAGAGGTCGCATGTTTATAGAATTTGATGATTTGAAGGATGTTCAACCAACAAACATTAAGTTTACTCATTATCTGTGATTAATTCATTTTTTAGCAAGCCCAGGCTAAATGTGTGAATAATGTAACTATTGGCAAGAGTTATGTAACACTTTCCAATTTGATTATCCTCAACTTTCACCCATTAAATATTCATATAAAAAAGAATTAAAATGAAAAAATCTATTCGCTATTTTACTTTCCTTGTTTTGATCGGAGGAATATTATTTACCTCTTGCGTGTCAAACAAAAAATTTACTGCCTCTGAAGCCAAAAACGATAAACTGCAAAAAGAAAATACACAAACACTGGGTAAACTGAATGAGTGTAATGTGCAGGGATTAAAACTTAAAGATGAAAATGCAGCGCTGCAAAAAGAAAATGAAACAGTTCTAAAAGATTATGCGCTTGTTAAAAACGATTTAATGTTACTGTCGAATGAATCGAACATGACGATAAGGGAACAGGCCGAACGTTTAAAGAATTTGCAGGATAAGATGCAGGCTCAAACAGAAAAAACAAATAATCTTAAAAATTCAATCTCGAAAGCATTGATGAATTATAAAACCGACGAACTGAATGTTTATCAGAAAGACGGTAAAGTTTATGTTTCGCTGGCAGAAAAACTGCTGTTTAAATCGGGTAGCGCAGTTGTCGATCCAAAAGGAAAGGCAGCGCTTAAAACACTTGCCGATGTTTTAAACAGTTCAAAGGATTTTACAGTAGCCATTGAGGGACATACTGATAATGTTCCGATTAAAACAAATGTATTTAAAGATAACTGGGATCTGAGCACAGCAAGAGCTTCATCAATAGTGCGTGTTTTAACAATCGACAATGGTTTCGATTCGGGTCGGATCACAGCATCAGGGAAAAGTGAGTTTCATCCGGTTGGCATCAATACAACAGCCGAAGGACGCGCAAATAATCGCAGGACGGAAATTATTCTTTCGCCCGATTTACAGGAAATATATAAGCTTTTGTATCAGTAATTGAGTTTTTCGGATATAAAGCTAAATCACCGCGCACTTAACCAAAAGTGCGCGGTTTTATTTTGCGATTTTAAAATGTGTGAATGATGTAAATTATATCTGGAAAAGTGTAACTGTTCATAACCGTATTTGACGTAATTTATACATTGAAATTTATGTTCCGGTTTAAAACTAAAAATCATGTACACCAATAACCTGGGATACTGGAATGTTAAGAAGGAAAGAATCAAGCAAAAATACCCGATTATTAATGATGAAGATTTGATTTTTTATGAGGGAAAAGAGAAAGAAATGATTGAGAGGCTTGGCATCAGGCTTGGCATTTCAATTGAAGAAATGCGTGATGTTATAAGGGAATTGTAATATTGTATCAAACATATTGATTGGGTATTTAACGATTATAATATCAGCATGATACTAAAAATCAGAAATATGGTCAGCAGTCGTTGCAAGACATTTGTAGAAGACGAATTAAATAAACTCGGCCTATACAACATTACTGTTGAATTGGGCAAAGTTGAATTGGAGGAAAATATTTCACCTGAGAAAATGCAGGCGCTGATTATTTCACTCAGAGACGGAGGTTTGGAATTAGTTGAAGATAAAAAAGTAAGTCTGATTAAAGAAATTAAAGCTGCAGTTTACGATTTGGTTAATAACTTCGATGACCTCCCAAAACCTAATTATTCAGAATACATAAGCCAAAAAGTCAATTATAATTATACTCATTTAAGCTCTACATTCTCGAAAGAACAGGGCTTATCTATTGAAAAGTACATCATTGATCAGCGAATTGAACGAGTAAAGGAATTGCTTGTTTATACCGATATGGGCTTAACCGATATCTCTTTCAAATTACACTTCAGCAGTGTTGCCCATTTATCAAACCAGTTTAAAAAATTAACAGGATTAACTCCCTCATATTACAGGGAAAAGCTTACCCGAATCAAAATATAAAACACAAAGGAAATTAGTCAGGCAGAACCCGGCAGTTAACGGGACATCAAAATCATGGTAATTGTGGTTCTATGAAGTTTTGGCTGGGTAATACTTTTTCAAATTCAAAGACACTTAATAAGGTTTTTGTCCGTGTGGTGATAATTGTTCTACTTAGGTTATAAAAACCAGAAATAAGATTTTTTTAGGATTAACGGAACTATTTTACAGACAATTAACCAATTAAA
Source organism: Draconibacterium sp. (assembly GCA_041739985.1). Lineage (GTDB taxonomy): Bacteria > Bacteroidota > Bacteroidia > Bacteroidales > Prolixibacteraceae > Draconibacterium. The sequence continues at coordinate 7,645 of JBGSMW010000110.1, forward strand.
TATTTTTGAACTCTTATTTTAAAAATTTAACCTTAATAGAAATAATGTACATACTAAAAACAACCTTATTACCTTATTAATACAATAAAATCAGGAGGTTCTGTTTGCAATTAAAATCTGAGAACCACACCGAGAGTAATTATCGTTTTATTTCAAATTGATATTTCAGTTTCCCCTTTTTTCAAATCAAAACAAATAAAAGTTTTATTGTCTGCGGTTTGAAAAGTTCCTGATTTTAAATCTTTTAAATTGTCAATTCTTTTAAGCGGTGCGGTGTTTTTAATTTCAGGATTTTTAATCGCTTTATTCAGTTTTAAAGTAAAATCAGGCGAAGCAAACGGTGCTTTTAATTTAACTGAGTTTTTGTCAATTGTAATTTTTGTCAATTCTTTTGCAGCCCAGTACCGTGAAATGTCACTTAGTTTTAACCATATCAGATGATTGTATTTTTGATCGAGCCGGCGTTTTATTTCTTTCAGAATATTAAAGCCCAGTTTTTCACCATTATAATAAATACCCGGCCAGTGGCAAACCATAATTGCAGGTTCACCGCTATCGATTACCTCGACCATCCGTCCGCTTTTTAAATCTGAAGTAATAAATTTATCAACATCACCGGGTTCGAGTCCATCCCAGCCACCAAACCAGTCGCCGGTGCAACCCAAAATTGATACCACACATTTTGGATCGCTGCTGTCGAGACCCGATGGAAATCGTACCTGTGGAGCAACACTTTTCTCTTTTTCTGTAAAAAGGTCTCGGAAATAATGTGGAATTTCAGCTCCGTAAACTTCCCGAACTGCATCTAATGTTCCCAGAGCAAGATTGTCCTGATTGCGTCCGCCATAACCTCCGGGAGTAGTTAATCCTTCACAGTTTAGCCCCGCATCTTTTAGAATTTGCAATGCGTATGCCTGGTAGGCTGCCAGTTCATCGGCGCTTTTGCTTTGGCTCCATTCCCAGTTTTCCATAAAATCGGGAGTGGCATGTGGAAATGGTAAGCCTGTTTTTATGTCGATAACGCGTGTGTGGCTAATCATTTCAGGGTGAATATCCCAGTTTGGAACAATTACTTCTCTTACCAGATTTAAGCTGTTTTTCAATTCCTGTTCTGTCCAGCCCGGAATAAAACGGTTTACCCAGCCCGTACAAGCCGGGTACGGAACAATGCTGTATTTACCTTTCACCCCGTTTTCAGCGCTCCACTCTCCAAACTCACGTACAAAACTATCCGGTATTTCGCGGGGAAGTTTTCGCCAGTCCTGTTTGTAATTATCGGGAAAAACCTCGGCAAATTGCGGAATTCCAAAGTATGCCAAATTAACAAGTGTTGTTGAATCGTCAATAATTAAACTCACAGGAACCATGTTTCGCGGGTTTACAATTTCAACTGCAATAGTTTTATCTGTTGAAAATACAAGTTTTGGTGAAATGGACATTGCTGCTGCTCCGGTTGCTGCTGTTTTCAAAAATATTCTCCTGTTGTAATTCATTTTAAAAAAGGTTATTTTCAATAAAGATAATGAAAATGGAAGTTATAATTGTTGCACATAAAGTTGCAGGCAAAATGCAGATATCTCGTTTCCTTTGCACCGAAGGGCACGGGATTAATTAGGTCTGATCCTTTGTAATCATTGGATTAAATTTAACTTTGCTGCCTTTAAAACAAAAATATATTCATGAAACTATTCGAAGGACATACTTTTCACATTCCCGTACTCGGGGTAGGATATTCAATTGATACACCCATTAATGTTGCGCATTATGGAATATCGTCGGTTATTTCGCTTGTTGACGACACCACCATTGAAAATATGCGTGAGTTCTACAGTAAAAAGTTCGACATTCCTTTTCAAACCATATCAAAAAAAGTTGACGATTTCAGGGCGAAACGAATTGCCTCTTACCTTAATCTTGTCGATGAAATAGTAAAACGCAAATTTCAGGAATTAAAAGATTCGGCAACAAAAGCAGGTGGTGAATTTGAAAAATATGTTGATATGCTTCCTGATTTTTCAGCTTTAAAATCGAAATTTAATCTTGCTGAAAAGAGCCAGCAGGCTGCCGATGAACTCACAAAATGGATAAATGAAAAACTTCACATTGGTTCTATCGATGTAAATATAATGACCAAGCTCGACAAGGTAAATTCGAAAGATGGGGTTGAATTGCCAATCGAACACAACGATGCACATGCTGCTTTGCGGGGTTTTGCAACAAGTAATTTAAGTTCATCTTTGGTACTTTCTGCCGGAATGAGCCCGCGTTTGTACAGTTACATTGAGAATTTTGAAGATTTTTTCCCTGATATAAACGGGAATATCAAAAAGAAAATCGTATTAAAAGTTAGCGATTTCAGATCAGCTTTTGTGCAGGGTAAAATGTTATCGGCAAAGGGGCTTTGGATTTCTGAATACCGAATTGAGTCGGGCGTTAATTGTGGTGGCCACTGTTTTCCAACCAACGGAATTTTGTTCGGACCAATCCTTGAAGAGTTCAAACAAAACAAAGAAAAACTTTACGAAACATGTATTTCTGCATATAGATCAGCACTTGAAGCAAAAGGTCATGTTCAGCCCAGCGAAACGCCGCTTATAAAAATAACAGCGCAGGGTGGGGTAGGAACTTCAGAAGAACACAACATGCTGCTGGATTATTATGAACTCGACAGTGTAGGTTGGGCAACACCATTTATGCTGGTTCCCGAAGTTATAAGTATCGATACCGAAACGCTGAATATTTTGGCAAATGCAAAAGAAGACGATTTGGTTTACAGTGGTTTGTCGCCACTGGGTGTTCCATTCAATACTGTAAAAGGTGTGTCGATGAGCATTGAAAAGATGGAACTGGCAAAAAACGGAAAGCCCGGTGCTACTTGTACAAAAGGTTTTTTGAAGTATAATACAGAATATACCGAAAAGCCAATTTGTACTTCGTCACGTCAATATCAAACCATCAAACTGAAGGAAATTGCTGACCTGAACCTTCCTCAGGAAGAGTATCAAAAAGCTTACGATAAAATTATTGAAAGGGAATGTTTGTGCAAAGGTTTGAGCACTTCTACTTTGCTGTCGAAAAACTTTGAAGTTAAACCCGATTTTAAAGTTACCTGTTGTCCGGGTCCTAATCTGGCTTATTTCTCAAAAGTATCGACATTGAAAGAGATGGTTGACCATATTTATGGTCGCATCAATTTATTGGATAACCGTCCGCGCCCGCACATGTTTTTAAAAGAACTGGGTATGTATCTCGAAATTTTTAAAGAACGGATTGAAGAATTTATGAAAGACCCGGAAAATCAGAAAGAAAAAAAGAATCTGAAATCTTTCCAGGAAAATCTTTTTGATGGAATTAATTACTACAAATCACTTTTCGCCGAAAAGAAAAAAGAGGTAATTGATGATTTGGAAAGAATGTTGCAAAAATATTCTGTGATAAACATTGAGTTGTAAGTTTCAGTTTTCAATTATAACGATTGCCACAGATTCACCGATAATTTAATCAGTGAATCTGTGGCAATTTTGATTTCTATCCTAATCAGATGTCTATTTCCCAATCCTCCACCGTTTCGCTTCTGTCTTTTCAGTGAAAATTCCATGGCTAACATATTTTACATCTTCGATGGAGTAAAATGCGTTGGGATTGTAGGTTTTTATTTGTTCTGCCATTTTTGGCAATTCAGTGCGTTTAATTATACTGTAAATTATACTGACATTTTCACTTCCGCCTTTGGCATCCTGGTGTGTAATCCCATATCCGGCAGCAACCAATTTTTCAATTAGGATATCCGCGGGTTTACGCGTGATGATCTGGATTTTGATGATTCCCATTGCCAGTTTTTCCTCAATGTACATTCCAATGTAATTTCCTGTTGCAAATCCTGCACCATAAGCAAGATAGCACACCCAGTTATCAAGATTTTCAAAAATACGTGAAATTGCAAGCAGCCAAATCAGCACTTCAAAAAAACCAAGTATGGGTGCAATTATTTTTTGTCCTATGGCAACCATTACAATCCTGATGGTTCCGATTGAAACGTCACAAATTCGGGCAATAAAAATCAGAAAGGGCAACACAATGTAGGTAAATGTTGCACCTTCGTAAAATGAATTCAGAAGTACCATGATTTTTTATTTCAAAATTAGCTTAAAATTCTGAAGTGAAATGGAATTTTATGGTTTTAAACTCGTCCTGCGCCATTTGCAAAATGAAAGCCGAGTCGGCCATAAAAACGTCGCGGCCAAGTTTGTCTTTTGCCATTTTCTGGTGTTTCCGCTTTTTGAATTCTTCGAGCGTTTTGATGTCGTCAGATTGAATCCAACACGCCTTGTACATTGATAACGGCTCAAAACGACATTTGGCGTTGTATTCATGTTCCAACCGGTATTGAATTACCTCAAACTGCAGCTGGCCAACAGTCCCGATAATTTTACGTCCGTTAAACTGACTTGTAAAAAGTTGTGCAACACCTTCATCCATTAATTGATCTACACCTTTTGCAAGTTGTTTTGATTTCATGGGGTCGGCATTTTCAACAAAACGGAACATTTCTGGCGAGAAACTGGGTAAGCCTTTGAAGTTGATTTCTTCACCGTCGGTCAACGTGTCGCCGATTATGAAGTTGCCTGTATCGGGCACACCAATGATATCTCCAGGGAAAGCTTCTTCCACAATTTCTTTTTGTGAAGCCATAAACGCTGTAGGGCTCGAAATCCTGAAAGTTTTGCCAAGTCTTATATTCTTATACATTTTATTGCGCTCGAACCTGCCGGAGCATATTTTTACAAATGCAATTCTGCTGCGGTGATTAGGGTCAATATTGGCATGGATTTTAAAAATGAAACCTGTAAATCCTATTTCCTCTGGTTTAATTTCGCGTTCTACAGTAAAACTTGGTTTTGGTGAAGGCGCTATTTTTAAAAATGCATCAAGCAACTCCTGAACTCCAAAATTATATAATGCACTTCCAAAAAAAACGGGAGCCAGATCACCAGCTAGGTATGCTTCACGGTCAAACTCATGATAAATGCCTTCAGTAAGTTCAAGTTCATCGCGCAAAATCTGAGCATCGGCGCCAATATAATCTTCCAAAGTTGGATCATTTATATCTTCAAATTTTATGCGCTCTTCGATTGCCTGAATATCGGGCATAAAAAGTTTGAGGCTTTTATTGAAAATGTTGTAAACTCCTTTGAAATCAGGTCCATTGTTAATTGGCCAACTCAGGGGCCGGATTTTGATTTGTAATTGTTTTTCTATATCGTCCATCAACGAAAACGGGTCTTGTGCAGGACGGTCCATTTTATTTACAAAAACGATTACAGGAGTTTTGCGCATCCGGCAAACGTTCATCAGTTTTTCGGTTTGTGGCTCAACACCTTTTGCAGCATCGATAACAATAATTACACTGTCAACCGCAGTTAAAGTTCGAAAAGTATCTTCCTGAAAATCCTGGTGGCCAGGCGTGTCAAGTATGTTCACTTTGTAGCCATCGTATTCAAAACCCATTACCGAAGTAGCTACCGAAATACCGCGCTGGCGTTCGATTTCCATAAAGTCGGAGGTGGCGCCTTTTTTAATTTTGTTACTTTTTACAGCACCTGCAACACGAATTGCACCACCAAAAAGCAACAGTTTTTCAGTCAAAGTAGTTTTTCCTGCATCGGGGTGACTTACAATACCAAATGTCCGCCTGCGTTTTATTTCTTCAAGAAATGTCATTTTCGATCACTTTAATTTTGAGGGCGCAAAAGTAGGGAAAGAAGTCCGAAAAGTTTAGAGTTCAGGGTTTAAAGTTTAAAGAAAGTTTAAACTTCGAAAATGAAAGAAGTTTTTAACTGATCAAGAAAATCATTGTTGGCTTTTTGATCTTCCAATAAGTAAACCCTTCTTATTCTTTTGTTTTTTAACCGAATGGAAAGGATTGGATTATTAAACTTTTTCACGTATTTAATTGACTTTATTTCATTAGTTGCCAGTTCACTTTTATGGGTAAGTCGCATTAAAGCAATAAAAACAAACAAGGAAATAAAACTTGTAACTGTCCAAACATAAAAGAAGATGCTATTGTCAAAACCCCGGGAGCTAATAGTTAGAATTGCTGTAATAAAAGTCAATATCAAAATTGCTTTTATCCATATAAATTGAATCCTGGAATTATCAGAAATTAAAATTCCATCATCCATTAATTTTACATGTCCAAACTTGGTTTTAAATGATTCGTTCATAATTAATTCTTTGTTTTGGCTTTCTTCAATATCTTCGAAATATGTGCACTGGTTCTTTAACAATATTTTCAGTCAAGAAATCACTTTAAATTTTCAGTAGTAAGTGATCTTGCGCTGTGAAAAACTGTTAGAATAAAAATTGAGGTTTCTTTGCGAATTTGATAAATAACCCGATAATTCCCTTTAATGATTTCCCTTATAGTTTTATCGTTAATTTCAGGTACGAATCTTCCGAGCAATGGGTAATTTTCAATGATGGATTCTGTTTCAACCAGTTTCTCAAGAGTGATTTTTGCATATTTGAAAGAATCTTTTGAGATGTAATCTCCTATGTCTTTCAAGTCATCCAACGCTCTTTGAGTCCAAACTACTTTAACCATTTGTTAAGTTTATCTTTGACTGCTTCTGTTGAATAGACCTTACCTTCATCGACGTCCTTAATTCCCTGCTCAATTTTATCTAATAAAATCATTTGGTCGATAACCTGATCGATAGTTAGGTTGTCGGGAAGTGAATCAATGGTATAATGAATTTTTTCTTTTGTTAACATAGCTTCATTTTTTTCAAATCTAATGATTATTAAAATTTTGACAAAAATTATTTTACTTCTTCGCCTTTTTCAATATCTCCGAAATATGTGCCCAGTATTTCTCGTGAAATTTCACACTTTTCTTGCCAATAATTTCATTGTAACTTTGTGGTTTATCTTCAGGGTTGAATTTTCGCAGGTACAAATCTTCGTATAAACCCGGAACTTCGGGGTGAAACTGAACCGCAAAAACATTCGGGTAATTTTTGTGCGCAAGTCCTTCAACAATCTTACCGTCGGGAGAGAGAGCTGTAACTTCCAATCCCTTTCCAATTTTTTCAGATGCCTGGTGATGACTGCTGTAAACGCGGGGTTCAAACTTTTTCGATACATCAATTGCAACTCCAAAAAATCCATGATTTGTAAATTGAATTGTGTGCAAATTAATTCCCATTAGCAAAGAATCTTCAACAATTTCCTGCCAGTAATTGCGGTGCAGATTGGTGCGGCCAAGGTTTAAGATTTCCTGAGGTGTTGATGCGCCGTAGATTTCAGAAGGAATATCCTGTATTAATGTACCTCCGGTTGCCACATTCATTGTTTGCATACCCAGGCAAAAACCAGTGACCATATATTTGGGTTTTTCTTTTAAGAACGGTTCAAAATCTTCGTTCCAATATCCGCCTAAAAGATGAAATAGAAACGTTGTTTCGAAATAATGCCGCTGTGGATCGGTAACAACCGAAAGCGTGTTTTCTTCGCCATAAACACCGGGAGGAATATCCGGTCCTCCAAAGAAGAAAACACCAACTGAGTTTTCGAAAACTTTCTTTAGCAAAGCAGTGCAGTCGTTTTCCTGAAAAAGGTTGTCTTCTTTCAGTTCGCCATTAATTTCCTGCAAATAATAATTGTTGAGATGGTTGTTTTCAATGTATGATTTGGTTTCAGAAAAATCGTAATCCTGACCTTTGAAATAAACGCCCACAAATTTTGTTTTACGGGAATTAATATCAAGCAAATCAGCATTCACAAGATATTGTATCGTTTTTAGGTTGTTAACAGTTGGATTGGTGAGGATGATATATTTTTTCCTGTGGTTAAAATCTGTATTGAAAAAATCCTGCGAAAAAGCTGCAAAAAACCAGGTAGATGCAATAATTAAAAGTAATAGTTGTTTCATGCTGAAAAATTTATGAGTCAAATATAGTACAATCTGTTTTTCATAAAAATCATTTCAATTGAATTTTAAAAAGGTTGCTTTTGTTTAATCAGAAATAACTATTCAGTCGAAATACAGAATTTTTCCTCTAATGGATTTTGCCTGCAATCTTCGGTCTTCTGGCTTTTTTCAAACAAAACCAAAATTATTCGACTGCAACTTTTAATTTTTTACCTTTGTCGAAATTCAAAATAAAAACAGCTATGAAATTCAATTTTAAAACTCAGTACTTAATTATTGCGGCAGTTGCACTTATTCTATTATTACTTTTTGGCGGCCGGATGTTTTTAATTATTCAGGCAGGTGAACGTGGTGTAATTTTTAAACCATATACATCGGGTTTGGATAAGGAAAATATCTACAGTGAAGGATTTCACATTATTGCGCCCTGGAATGACATGTCGGTGTATAATGTGCGAGAACAACAGCGTGACGAACCCATGGATGTGCTTGATAAAAACGGGTTGTCCATCAGTATGGATATTACCGTTCGTTTTAATCCGTCGTATAGTAAAATTGGAAATTTGCATGAGCAATTTGGGATTAACTTTGTAAATGTGCTTGTAGTTCCCGAGGTACGTTCATGTGTACGTAAAGTTGCCGGACGATATACTGCCGAAGAGATTTATTCGACCAAAAGGGCTGAAGTGGAACAATCGATAATTGAGGAAACAAAAAAGATATTAAGTGAAAATTATATCGAAATGAAGGCACTACTTATTCGTTCAATTAACCTGCCCGAACAGATAAAAGGTGCAATTGAAAGTAAATTGCAACAGGAACAGGAAGCTTTGGCATACGAATTCAGGTTACAACGGGAAGAGTCGGAAGCCGAGCGCGTAAGGATTCAAGCGGAAGGAATTGCCAATTTTAACCGGATTATCAATGCCAGTTTAACCGATAAAATCATTCAGCAACGTGGAATCGAAGCAACGATTGAGCTCGCCAAATCACCAAATACAAAAGTTGTTGTGATAGGCAGTGGGAAAGATGGTTTGCCGTTGATTCTGGGTAATAATTAAAATATTTTGCAGAACTTTGAAACAGGCTGGTTTGTACCGGCCTGTTTCGTTTAGAATACGTTTTGATATGATTAAAATCAAAAACCCTTTCATTGAAATGGGCAGCCGCCACGACTACAACTGTTTTGGCTGCTCGCCTTTTAACGAAATTGGTTTGCAGCTTGACTTTTGGGAAAATGGCGACGAACTTGTTGCAAAATGGCAACCCCGGAAATCTCTGGAAGGATGGTCAGATGTAGTTCATGGAGGAATTCAGGCTGCTCTTCTTGATGAACTGGCAGGGTGGATTGTTCTGATTAAAATGAAGACTTCCGGGGTTACTTCATCTCTAAATGTGCGCTACGTAAAACCCGTTAATATCTCGAAAGGAGAAATTCCGGTCACAGGAAAGGTCGTATCTGTTGCCAAAAAATTGGTAACAATTTCCGCTTCGTTGATTGATGGTGAAGGAACTGAATGTGCAACAGCAGAAATAGTTTATTTCTGCTTACCCGAAAATATCGCCAAAGCAAAATACCATTATCCGGGAATTGCGGCATTTTACCACAAACCAAACTAATTCAACAAAAACATCTTCGTCAAATTAATAATTCAGGGGGAAAAATAATATGGATTTTTTTCAGGTCATCAGAGAAATTGACTTGATAATTTGTACTCAAACCTCAGCACAAAACTGATTATTTACGACGGTTTTTAAATTTTTCCTGATGAGGAAAGATTTCATCTTCCTCTTCTTCATATTCATCGTAAATCGAAAGCCTTTTTTTGGAACTTTTGTCTTTTGAAACTGAACTCTTTTTCGCTGCGCCAAAATTGTCATCGAAATCGGAGTAGTTTTTTTTAACACTATTTTTCTTCATTCTGTTGGGTCAATAAAAATAAAAAACAATTATTTATATGATTTAACAATTTCTAAAGTGGAAAAATAAAGAATTTTTAAATACATGATGCTTCTTGAATGTTTTTTTTTGTTCTTTGTCAAGCGGATGCCATGATACAGCCTTATCTGATTGTTTTACTTACTCTTAAAAATTAATTTGTTTCAATAACTTACATTTAAAATATGGTTGTTTATTTCACGTTTTATTTCGAACAAAAAGGTTAAAAATGCTTCACAATATCAATAAATACATTTTTTTTGTTTTACCTATTTTTTTGATTGCAGGTTTCAATATATCCGCACAAAACAGTACAAAAATACAGCAACAGTTTCAAAAGGCAATGCAGTATTACAATTTGCTGGAATACAAAAATGCCATTTCTGAAATTGAAAAGTTACTTAAAAAGGAACCAACGTATATTGATGCAATTCTTTTATTGTCAGATATATATCATGATTCAGGTTCAACCCTAAAAGAAATTGAAACTCTTGAAACTGCACTTCAGTACTCGAAGAATTCGTTGATTTTATATCGGTTGGCAAAAGCAAATTTTTCTGTCGGGAATTATGAAAATGCGCTTGTTAATTTCGGGAAATACTTGCAAACATCAGGAGTTACTGATGTCCGAAAAACCGAGATCAATCATTATATTCTGAATTGCCGGTTTGCAATTGATGCAATGAAAAAACCTGTCGATTTCAATCCTGTCCGTCTGTCACCAAATGTCAATTCCGAATACGACGAATATTGGCCATCAATTGCACTTGATGGCGAAAAGCTTGTATTTACCCGAAGGCAAAAACAACCAAATGGTGTAGTTCAGGAAGATTTTTTTATTTCTGAATTTGATTCAATGGGATGGAATAATGCCAGGCCGGTTTTTGAGATAAACACAAACGAAAATGAAGGCGCGCAGGCGCTTTCAGCCGATGGCAGGTTGTTGTTTTTTACAGCTTGCAACCGTCCCGAAGGATTTGGAAGTTGTGACCTTTACTATTCGGTTTTTAATGGTATGAAGTGGAGTACTCCCAGAAATGCCGGAAATGCAGTAAATGGTGGAAGTTGGGATGCGCAGCCTACAATTTCATCCGACAATCGGTTTCTTTATTTTTCGTCAAACCGGACTGGAGGTAAAGGTAAAAAAGATATTTGGCAGGCCGAATTGCTGGGGATTGAAGAAAATGGTAATTTGAAATGGAATGAACCTAAAAATTTGGGAGATACTATCAATACAAAGGGTGATGAGATTTCGCCATTTATGCACCCCAACAACAAAAGTTTTTATTATGCTTCTGATTTTCTTATCGGTATGGGAGGATTGGATTTATTTCAAACTGAGCTTCTAAAAGATGGAGGTTTTACTGAACCGATAAATATGGGTTTTCCAATCAATACTTTTAAAGACGAACAAGGATTGAATATCAGTTTCGATGGAAAAACTGCTTATTTTGCCTCCGAACGTGAAGAGATACAGGGCTTGGATATTTTTACTTTTCAATTACCGGAAGAGCTTCGACCTGAGCCGGTATCTTATGTAAAAGCAAAAATAACAGATGCTGAAACGGGCAATGCAATCCGTGCAATTGTCGATTTGATAAATATTTCTGATGGTTCAAACATTCATCGTATGGAAAAGGCTGATGATAATGGTGAAATATTGCTTTGTCTCCCACTCAATTCAAATTACGCTTTTAATGTTTCTGAAACGAGCTATTTGTTTTATTCTCAATCTATTCAGTTGGAAGGTTTGAATTCATTAAAAAATCCTCTTCTTTTAAACATTCAGCTTGAGCCCATAAAAATTGGTGCCGAAATGAATTTGTACAATATTTATTTCGAAACCGATTCATTCAGAATATTGCCCGAGTCAGAACCCGAATTAACGAAATTGGTGTCGTTTCTTAAAAATAACACCAACCTGGATGTTGAAATACAAGGACACACCGACAATACCGGACGTCCGGAAAGCAATTTTTCCTTATCGGAAAAACGGGCACAATCGGTTGTTGAATATCTGATTTCAAAAGGAATATTACCATCCCGGTTAAAATCAAAAGGTTTTGGTGAAACAATACCTGTTGCAACAAATGATACAGAGGAAGGAAGGATGTTGAACCGACGAACTACAGTTAAAATTGACAAGAACTAAAAGGATGCTATATAGCGGAAATGTTTTATTTTTAAGGCCGCAATTTAAACCATTTTAATATAAACTGAAATTAAACAAAATTGGATATGAAATTCTTTAAAATACTTTTTGTGTTTTTATTAATGATTGGCAATACCGGAATTTTTGCCCAGTCAAATATAAAGGTTGATGATTTGTTGGTTGAAGCTAAAAAACAGTTTTCCAATAAAAACTATTCATCTGCATTGAAAACAGCCAATCAGATTTTAGCCGCTGATCCTCAAAGTAAAGATGCTCATTTATTGTTGGCTGATGTTTATGAAAAATTGGATTCAACTGATCTTGAAATCATTCATTTGAACAAAGCCGGAGAGTTGGGCCGCGAATGGGAAGTAGTCTTCAGATTGGGTGAGGCGTATTTTAAAAAGAGCGATTATCCCGAGGCTTTAAGATATTACAATATTTACACTGATTATAAAAATATTCCGGAGAAGAAGCAATTTTTACTGGCATGCAAAATGGCCAATTGTAAATTTGAAATGTATTCGATAAATAATACCGGACAACTCAATTCAGGAAAGGGCGAATATTGGCCCACAGTTTCAGCGGATGGGAAAAAGGTTGTTTTTAACCGTACTTCGAACGCATCAAATAGCCAAACTAACACCGAAGTTTATATGGGGTTGCCAGATTCAGTTATGTGGCAAATTGCACGTCCTGTAAACGATTCAATTGTTTTTGATAACGTAGGAATTCAAAAATTGGGAGAAGGAGAGCGGATTTTGTTTTTTACAGCATGTTCCCGGCCTGATGGAATGGGCGATTGCGATATTTACCTTTTAAAATTTGAAGATGGGAAATGGGGAGATCCCTTAAATGCGGGAGACCTTGTAAATTCAAGTCAATGGGAAGGGCAACCTACTTTTTCTACTGAAAACCGTTTCTTGTATTTCTCTAGCGAACGCAGTGGTGGCAATGGCAAAAAGGATATTTGGCGTGCTGAACTTACTGGTTTTTCAGAAAATGGAAAGCCACAATGGGAAACTCCCGTAAATCTTGGAAGTTTAATCAATACTTCAGGAAATGAAATTTCGCCTTTTATGTATGATGAAAAACACACTTTCTTTTTTGCTTCCGACGGTCATCCCGGAATGGGCGGAATGGATTTATTTGTGGCAGATGTTGATAATTTAGGTGATATTTCAAATTTGAAAAATCTTGGATACCCTATAAATACAAATTACGATGATGATGCTTTGACATTGAATTACATTTGCGATACAACCTACTTTTCTTCCGCACGCCAAACTGCAAAAGGGATGGAGATATTTGCATTTAACTTCGATAGGGGATTGACGACAACTCCCATCGCTTATGTGAAAGTAAAGGTTAACGACATGTTTACAAAAAAACCTGTACAGGTTGAAGTAAAATTGGAAAGCCAGCCATTTAAAACCAGCAGATTTCAGACACAGAATACTGATGAAAATGGTGAAGCAATGTTCTACGTGTTGTTAAACCGGAATTATGCTTTTACGGTTGCAGAGCCGGGATACCTTTATACATCTAAATTTGTAAATCAGGGCAAGGCCAATTCTATTGGCGAGCCGGAAGTTTTGGAAATGGAGCTTCAACCCATTGAAATTGGTGCTGAGGTGCAGTTATATAATATTTATTTTGAAACCGATTCGTTTAGGATTTTGCCGCAGTCGGAATCGGAACTACAAAATTTGGTTGCATTCCTCGCAAACAACAAAGATTTGAAAGTTGAAATTCAGGGACACACTGACAGCTCGGGTAATGCTGAAAATAACAGGATTCTTTCGGAACGACGGGCGAAATCGGTTGTCGATTATTTGGTGAAAAATGGAATCGTAATCAGCAGGTTGAAATTTGGTGGTTATGGTGATAAAGTCCCGATTGCTTCAAACGATACACCCGAAGGACGATTGCTTAACCGGAGGACTACGATTAAAATCCTTGAAAAATAAAAAGTGAATGAGCCACGATTTGCGCATCAATCCTGATTCTGAAATTCCCAAATACAAGCAGGTTGTTGATTTGCTTATATCGGATATTGAAGCGGGAATTTTTAAAATCGGACAGCGGATTCCTTCTATTAATGAAACAAGCGAAGACCTTTTGATTTCGAGGGACACAGTTGAAAAGGCGTATGTGCATTTGCGCAAAAAGGGGATTCTTGAATCGGTGAGAGGCAAAGGTTATTATGTAAATCAGGTAAATGTTCACAAAAAAATAAAAATCGCACTCATTTTAAATAAATTAAGCAATTATAAGCGAAGTATTTATTACTCTTTATCAGAAACCCTTGGCGGTAAAGCCAGTGTAGATGTTTTTATTTACAATTACAGTGTTGAACAGTTTGAGGAAATCGTTTCAAATCAGCTTATTAATTACGATTACTTTGTGATTTTGCCCCATTTTAAGGACGATGATTCGGATGTGGTTCGGGTAATTAAAAACATACCCAAAAACAAAGTGCTGTTGGTAGATCGCAACATGGAATTGCTAAAAGATTACCCATTGGTTTATCAGGAATATGAAAAAGACATACAAACTGCCCTCGAAAAAGGTATTGATCTGGTTCGAAAATATAAAAAAATAAACCTTGCTTTTCCTTTAAATCAGTACTACTCACGTTACATTGCCCGGGGCTTTCAAATATTTTGCCAGATAAATAAACTTCAATTTTCAATTATCGATCAATTACAGGAATCTGATATTAAAGAAAACGAAGCATTTGTGCTTATTTCGGATGATGATTTTTACAGGTTTATTAAAATCTGCCGAAGTAAAGGATGGAAATTAGGTAAAGATATTGGACTGGTGGCCTACAACGACAATCCTGTAAAAGAGTTGCTCGAAGATGGGATTACGACAATTTCCACCAACCACGATGAAATTGGGCGAATTGCAGCACAAATGATACTTACCGGCGATTTTAAACGCATCAAAAGCCCGTTTGAGTTTATAAAAAGAAATTCGTTGTAGGGTTCTTTCGGGACCTAGACTTTTCTAAGTCCAGGTTTTCTAAATCCGGACTTGGGAAAGTCCGGCTCCCTTTCAGCTACCTCTTCCATCATCATGGCAATCCTTGCACGCAACCCTATGTATATCGTTTGGGCTTTCCGGCGAAATATAAGTTGTATTCATCGACCTGACATCAAGTTTGCAATTTTTCGATTTTTCAGCGTGACATTTGTCGCATGAATTGCGTTGGTAATTTGAGTGCGGTTCGTGGCAGGCACGGCAACTTAAACCTTCATGAACCCCGGTTGGTGTGTGGTCATCGCTGCTTCCAGCCTGGTGGCGGACTGATGGGGCGTGGCATTGTACACAAAGCCTGTAAACCGGATCGCCTGGTGTTTGTATTGTATCATTACCATTCAAAATTACCGGAGTTGGCAGATTTTCAAGGTCGAAATGAACTTTTTCATGTCTAAAATAGAATCCAGTTGAATTGTTTTGCATAGCCCGGCCATAAAAAATAAAATTGGGATTGGCATAATCTGGTCGAACTGCCGGTGTTCCCAAACTATGTATTTGATGACATGTCAAACAGGGAATTGTAGCCAGATTCGTGCGGCTTTCATCTTTCATTTTCCACGGACCTTCCACCAAAATTGGGTCAATCAGATCGTTAGTAGTTCCTGCGTAAAACATTCCGTGGCAGCGCAAACAATCGAAATTTATCTGTTCGGCAGAATTGTGTTTTTCATCAAGAAATATATCGGAGTAACTGGCCGAATGTCCGCTGGCCAGCCAGTTTGAATATTCATTTTCGTGACAGCTTTTACAGCGCAACATTGTTTCCAAAACCTGGTCTTCAGTCATCCGGATTTCATCATGGTGAGGTGCAGATTTTGTATGAGTAAAAACCATGTTCACTTTTTCTGTTAAACTGTGCCATCCGTTTCCAAGTGCAGTTCCATGACATTTGAAACATGAAATATCGCGGTGGGCAGAGCTTGCCCAGGTTTGGTGCGAAGGACTGATTTCGTGGCAACTCGCGCATGTTTTTTCGGGGTTGGCTGAATTCCACCAGGTGTAGCCTCCTCCTGAAATAACCAAAATAAGTAGAAAAACAACCATCAACCGAATTACATTTTTGAAAATTTTAGTATTCATTTAGCTTTGTTTTGTTGTCTTTTATTGAGTTTTCAACTTCTGTCTCCCGACTTCCCACTATTTAAACTTCGTTCCATTCCAATTTTTTACAATGTTGTCGCCAACATAAAATCCCAGGGCCATAATGGTGAGTGCCGGATTAAAACCGCCATTGGTAACATTCAAACTTCCATCGGCAATAAATAGGTTGTCAATTTCGTGAACCTGACCGAATTTATTTGTAACCGATGTTTTTAGGTCATTACCCATTCGGGCAGTTCCGGCCTGGTGCTGGCCACCACTTAAACCCGGTCCTCCTCCTATACTTTGCCATGTTTGAACAGCACCGGCTTCTTTCAAAATTTCTTCGGCTTTTTGCGACATAAACTCACATCCGGTTCTGTCGTAAGGATGTCTTTTTCCTGAAAGTCTTGCCACAGGTATTCCCCAAAAATCTTTAACCTCCGGATCTGCAGTCACCCGTGCTTCAAAACTTGGTATTTCCTGAAATGGCCCATGCAATCGAATCATTCTTTTAAACATGGTTCGCTGATATTCTTTATGTTCCAAACCCCAGCGATTTGCTCCCGGCGGTCGCATTTTTGAAAACAAATAGGGCATTGCAGTAAATTCATTGCACAATGCACCTCCGCCAATTATTCCTTCATTATCGTGGTTAAAATCACTAATTGCCATGCACGCTCCCGGGCCTACATCATCATAAACTTCATAATCCATTAAACCAACTGCCCCTGTATAAGCATGTCCCTGTAAATTCCGACCTACCCAGTCGTTGTTGTTTCCAGCTCCGTTGGGAAAAAGTTTTGATTTCGAATTGAGAAGTAAACGGGCGGTTTCAACTGCAGCAGCAGCTACTACAACTATATCGGCAGTTTGGATTTGTCCTTTGTTGTTTTCATCGAAATATTTCACTCCGGTAGCATGACCTTTTTCATCGAGTATTATTTCAGCAACCTGACAATTGGTGCGTAATTCACAATTTCCGGATTTTAAGGCAATGGGAATAACAGTATTATGCGTTCCGCATTTTGCGTTAACGGGACAGGCAAATCCCACACAACTGCGCATTCTGTAACACGCTGGACGCCCGTTATTTCGAACCGAATTACGCAACATAGGTATTGAAAAAGGATGCAATCCCAATCTTTTGGAAGAATCGTGCAATAATTGTCCCTCGCGGTTATATGTAAACGCAGGCATTGGATATGGTTTTTTTCGGGGTGCCATAAAAGGATTCGCGCTGTGATCGCCGGAAACCCCGATTTCCCATTCAGCCTTTTCATAATAAGGTTCCAAATCGAAATAATCAATTGGCCAATCATCCAAGGTTGAACCTTCAACATTTCCGTAGGTCGATTTCATTTTGAAATCTTTTTCCATAAATCTCCATGCCATTGCTCCATAGCTAACTGTTCCTGAGCCAACACATGCGGCATTGTTGCTGTAGCTTCCCTCGCTTGGCAATACAATCCGGGTTGACCCATCGCTGTTTGCAACAACCCGCCGATGCCTGATATCATCTGGTCCAAAAGCGTTTCCTAAAACAGTAGTCCGCTGCGAAATCAGTTCGTCGTCATCGTGGTCGTCGTAGGTTGCCCAGCCTCCGCGTTCAAATAATACAACACTCAATCCGGCAACAGCCATCTCTTTGGCAACAATTCCACCACCGGCGCCGGCACCAACCACTATCACATTTACATGTTTGTTTTTCATAGTCAGAGAAAATATAAATGTTTATGCTGAAGCATTTATTAATTCTTTCTCCTCCCCAATTGGGGAGGTTGGGAGGGGCTTCTGTGCACATTTCGATTCGTAGCGGTTTTGACCAATTACATGCGGGTAATCAAGTTTCATCATTTTGTAACTGACATAATTTTTATTTCCACCATGCCTTGGCGAACCGTAAAACCCTTGCATTGTATGGTCGAGCATCAATCTGAAAAACTCAATTTGATTTACTTCTTTCCATAATTCTTCCGGTAATTCTCCTTTTTCCATTTTTATCATCAATTCAGTTTGAACACCAAATTCAAGTTCATGGAAAGTTTTTTGAAACAGTTTTTGTGCTGAATTTTCGAAGGCTGGAATTCCTTTCCTGTACATTTCCTGAAAACGGATATAAGGGCCAACCAACTGTTTGTCGATGAAGTTGATAACATTGGCATCGGTTGCCCCGGCATCATGGTCGCGGGGTATTATTTGTTCAGCAAATGCGATAACTGTTTTTGCTTCAATCTCAGAAAAGAATCGCCAAACAGAATCATAGCCTGAACAAGCCGGAATGAACATAATACTTCCACAAGCTACACTTAATTGTTTGATAAATTCGCGACGTGAAGAATTCATAGGTTCAGATTATACTTGTTAGTTTATACAAATTTAATTTTTTGGGATCGTAATACCATTGAATTCAATAATTCGGAATGATTCTAAAATGACTGCTATAAATAGAATCTACCAACTTTGAAAAATTCGGTTAATTTTGATGAATAATCAATGTAAATTATGAAACGACCATGAATAAATATTATTCTCACAGATTCAGAATTTTAATTTTCATGGGAGTTTCATCGAAACGAGCCTGCGAGTTCTTTCGAATACCATTAAAATAAACGATTTAATGAGGAAAATACCTTTAAAAATTAATAATTAAAATGAGATGAAAACTAAAATTAAAAATTATTGTAGGAAATCCTGTAGATTTATAATTGTTAGTCTATTCTTTGTTGAGTTATTTTTGCCTGCCTTTGCTCAGCAACGTGATAATTTTACTTCGTTTAAACCAGGAGGTGAATGGTTGGATACCAACGGTGTTCACATTGATTGTCATGGGGGTAATATCTTATATGTGGATTCTCTGAAAACATTTTATTGGTATGGTGAACACAGGGGAGAACCAAGAGGTGTATCATGTTACTCATCGAACGACCTTTATAATTGGAAAAAAGAGGGTGTTGTGATTGAAAAGGGGGATATTCAGGTATTTGAACGACCCAAAGTTATATATGATGAGTCAAATGGGCGATTTGTGATGTGGTTTCATTTTGATGGGTATCTGGATGGTCGCAACTATGGGATTGCAGAACTCGGCGTTGCGGTGAGCGACAATCCAACGGGGCCATTCGTGGTAAAGGATCACTACAGGCCAAATGGCCATGAATCGCGTGATATCGGTATGTATTTCGAACCGGATACAAAAAAAGCCTACATTGGTTATGCTGCGGATCATGTTAACCGCACCATTCGTATGGTTGAATTGTCAGCTGATTATTTGAGTACTACAACCAACGATGTAGATATTGAAGCACATTGTGAGGGACCTGGCATTTTGAAAAAGGATGGGAAATTTTATCTTTTAACAAGCCAGTGTTCAGGCTGGACACCCAATCCGGGCACTTATTACACAGCTCCATCTGTAATGGGACCATACACAAGTCAGGGAAGCCCGTTTATCGGAGATGCAGGAAACAATTCTTTTAACTCACAACCATGCTTTATTTTTAAAATTCCGGGATATAAGGATGCCTATCTTTATATGGGAGATCGCTGGAATGGTGGCGGCCGTCCTCAATCGCAATATGTTTTTCTGCCAATTACGATTACTGCCAAAGGTAAAATGGAAATTCACTGGCGAAATGAATGGGATTTAAGCATATTTACTCCAGTAAGGGAAAGACGCTAAATTTTTTAACCCTAATAAAATGAAACTGCAAATGCGATTCACTAAACTTATTTTTACTGAAAAGCAATAAAATAAAATATCATGAAAAAATTAGCATCGGTTATCATGACTCTTTTATTTGCAGCAGTTGCATGTGTATCTCCAACCGGTTCAAATTCTAAAAAGGATTCGCAGGGTTCAAAACCAAACATTGTTATTATTTACATGGATGATTTGGGTTATGGTGATGTAAGTGCATACGGTGCAACTGAAATAGCAACACCTCACTTTGATAAGTTGGCTCTTGATGGAATAATGTTCAGAAACGGTTACGCATCGTCGGCTACCTGCTCTCCAAGTCGTTATGCGCTGCTAACCGGTCAGTATCCGTGGCGGAATAAAAATGCCAAAATTCTACCTGGTACAGCGCCCTTGTTAATCGATGTAAATCAAATGACCATTCCCAAAATGTTAAAGGAAAAAGGTTACTCAACTGGAATAGTTGGAAAATGGCATCTTGGATTGGGAAATGGAGATGTTGACTGGAATAAAAAAATTATACCTGGTCCAAATGAAGTAGGCTTTGATTATTCCTATATTCTGGCAGCTACGCAGGACCGTGTCCCAACCGTTTATATTGAAAACGGAAATGTGGTAGGACTTGACCCAAGTGACCCGATTCAGGTAAATTATGAGAAAAATTTTGAAGGTGAACCTACGGGGAAAGAAAATCCTGAATTGCTGAAAATGAAATGGCAACATGGACACAATAACAGCATTGTGAATGGGATACCGCGAATCGGATTTATGAAGGGTGGTGAAAAAGCCCGGTGGAAAGACGAAGATATGGCCGATATTTTTCTTGAAAAGGCAAAGGAATTTGTGCATCAAAATAAATCAAAACCATTTTTCCTGTATTATGCACTTCAACAACCTCATGTTCCACGAACGCCAAACGAAAGGTTTGTTGGCAGTTCGGGAATGGGGCCACGTGGCGATGCAATTGTAGAAGCCGATTGGTGTGTGGGTGAGTTTTTAAAAACTCTGGAAGAGGAAGGAATCATGGAGAATACTCTAATTATTTTTTCAAGCGATAACGGACCGGTATTAAACGATGGATATTATGACGATGCGGTTGAAAAAATTGGAAATCATAAACCCTGGGGGCCGTTTCGCGGAGGTAAATACAGTTTGTTCGAGGCGGGTACACGGGTTCCGTTTATGGTTTACTGGAAAGGGAAAATTAGCCACACGAAATCTGATGCACTAATTTGTCAACTTGATTTATTGACGTCGCTGGCTCAACTGGTTGGAAGCAAAACAAAAGGGTCAGACAGCGAAGCAATGCTTGATGTTTTTATGGGTAAAAGTTCTGAAGGTCGTGATGAATTGGTGCTGGAAGCAACCTCACGCACTGCTCTTCGAAAGGGAGACTGGATTTTAATTCCACCATACAAAGGTCCTGCTTTAAACAAGGAGGTAAATATCGAACTGGGAAATGATACAATTTGGCAACTTTATAACCTGAAAGAAGATATTAATCAGCAGAATAATCTGGCGAACGTGGATGTGGAAAAACTAAATGAAATGATTGAAATGTTTGGAGAATTAAGGGGAGAAGGATATTCAAAAATTCAGCAGTTGGAATTAAAGTAGTAATTACAATTTGATAAATGAAAAAGCTGATTTCACTATTTATACTTTTTTTGCTTCCCATAGTTCTTGTTTATTCAAAGAATACTGATTCAATACATTCCAGGCAACAAAAACCTAACATCCTTTGGGTTACCATCGAAGATACCTCGCCTCAATTTATCGGTTGTTACGGAAATCTGAATGCACGAACTCCTGTTATAGACAGGCTGGCCGATGAAGGAGTTCGGTTTACCAATGCCTTTTCAACCGGAACTGTTTGCTCTCCAAGCCGCACTGCAATTATAACCGGAGTAAAAACCTATAAAACCGGAACCGGAAATCACAGGAGTAAATACCCGGTTCCTGATTTTATAAAAGGGTTTCCGTTTTATTTGCAGCAGGAGGGATATTACACTACAAACAATTCAAAGACGGATTACAATGTAGCAGGTGAAAAGGTTTTTATTGAAGAAGCATGGAACGAAAGTTCAGCAAAGGCTGGCTGGTGGAATAGAAAGCCAGGGCAACCTTTTTTTGCTGTTTTTAATTTCAACGAATCCCACCAGTCGCGCACAATGACTGAACCCTATGATTGGTATGTGAAAAATGTTTATAATGAACTAATACCCGAAGAACGAATAGGGGACAATAAATTTGAAATGCCCCCATTTTACCGTGACAGTCCCGGGATGCGTAAACAATTTGCAAGGGTTTATAATTCAATTAAACTTACCGATAAAAGAATTGGGGAGTTACTTGCCCGGTTGGAAAAAGACAAATTAAAAGATAGTACAATTGTCTTTTTTTATGCCGACCACGGTGAAGGTATGCCGCGTGGTAAAACCAATGGCATAAATTACGGATACCGCGTCCCCTTTGTTATTTGGTTTCCGGAAATGTACAAGCATTTATCACCATGGGGAACTGCTGGTGTGGTTAGCGATGAACTGGTTGATTTTGCTGACCTTGCCCCAACTGTAATCAGTATTGCGGAAGGGAATATTCCTGAACACATGACGGGCCGACCAATATTGGGGAAAAACCGTTCCAACCTGGTTGAACACTTGTTTCTATCTTCTGATCGGTCTGATAACGGCATTGACATGATACGGACAGTGACAGATGGAAAATATGTTTATTCAAGAAATTTTATGCCATTTATTCCCGAAGCCCGCTACATCCGTTACATGGAAATTGGAGAGATTAAACAACAAATGCGCAAAGATTTGGCAGATGAAAAACTTAATGAACTACAGAAAAGTTTGTTTGAAGAGCGTCCGGCTGAGTTTCTATTCGATATTGAAAACGATTTGTGGGAAATAACCAATCTGGCTGAAAACCCGGAATATCAGCAGGTGCTTGAAAAAATGAGGGAGTTAATGAAGAAGGAAATTTTGGAAAGTCGGGATGTACTGTTTTTGCCAGAATATGAAATTGCTTTGCTTTCAGAAACAACTTCAGCTTATGAATTCAGACTGAATAAGGAAAAATATCCGTTGGAAGAAATTTATGAAGTGGCTTCACTGGCAGGTTTTCGGGGGAAAGAGGTTACTACAAAGCAAATTGATTTTCTGAAAAGCCCCAATGGCATTGTTCGTTACTGGGCGATTCTGGGGTTACGAAGCCAAAACGAAGAAGATTTAAAAACTTTTTCGCCAGATATTTTGAATTCGATAACCGACAATTACCCGCCGGTTGCCTTGACTGCTTCAGCGATTGCATATGAACTGTATAACAACAAAACAGCCGGGGAAAACCTCAAAAAGTTTTGTGCCCACGAAAATCTTCAGATTTCACTGATGGCAATCAATTATTTATTGTACTCCAAAAACAGGGAACCATTTGTGGAAACCATCCGCGAAGTTCATAAAATGAAAGACCGCGATTACAATGTGCGAGCTGCTTGCTTGGATGTTTTGGGCAGTTTGGGATTGGTGCCAAATAATGCGGATTACAGGGAATGATGAATAAACTCATTCTGGCTGAAATTGAACAATTTAAAATGAAACAACTTGGCGATTGAAATGAAATCCACTTTTAAAATACGATAATGTATCGTATATTGCATCGCATATTTAAACTGATAAGAACATGAAAGTTACGGCAATTATCGATGATACAATTATTAAGGATGCAATGAAATATTCAATGGCATCTAATGTTACCGAAACACTCAAAGTGGCTTTAAATGAGTATATAAGACTACATAAGTTAAAGGAATTGAGTAAAATGATAAAAAAGGAACCAGTGCAATTTAATTTGTCAGCCGAAGAAATCAGAAACCTTAACCGGGAGCAATGAGCATAATATTGGATACTTCGGTTTGGATTGAATATTTCAAAGGAAACGATGAATACTTTGAAATCTGCCAGCAATTAATTGAAAAAGGAGAAGTTAAAACCATTGAATTAATTTTTGCTGAACTTCTGCAAGGAGCCCAAAATAAAAGGGAAACAGACATTATTAAGAGTTATTTTGAACTGATTCCCAAAGTTGAAATTGGTCAGCTTTGTATATTAGCAGGTGAGTATTCACAACATGAAAAATTATTCAGCAAAGGAATCGGGCTTATTGATGCATGTATTATCACTGCAACAATTGCGTCAGGTTCTAAACTCTGGACTCTCGATAAAAAAATTAAAGCGTTTCTGAATAACAAGTATTTATATTAGTCTTTAATAATTCAACCAAAACCATAATCATGAAATACCTTTTAGCCATTTCTGTTGCAACTATTTTGATTGCAACTGCATGCACAAAACAAAATCAGTTTTACGCCAATTTCGACAATAGTAACAACAGGATTTAGGTGGGAAAGGATTTCTGGTCAATTCCACTGGAAGACTGGAAAGTGGAAGATGGAAAACTTTTTTGTACAGGAGAAGTCCCCAACTCAAGGGTAAATTTGCTTACTCATGTTATTTCTGCTGAGGCTGGGGATTTTCAGGTTTCGGTAAAAATAATACTGACCGAAAAAAGTGAAATTCCGGGATCAGCAGGATTTTTGATTGGCGTCCACGACGAGGAAGACCCGGATGTTCGGGCTGCCTGTTATTTTGGAGATGGAATTAAGGCAGGAATCAGTTTAAATGGTTTTGCCTTTTTGAAAGATGAAAAGGTGGATTTGCCCGAAGAATTTGATTTTTCAGAATTCAATATTTCGGTTACCGGAAATAATAGTTTGCTCAACATGACAGTCACTGATAAAAATTCAATTCAGGCAGAACTTTCAACCAAAATTGAAGGATTACAGGGATTAATTGTACTATCAAATAATATGAATCCGGGAGGAAATGAAAAGCCCGGAAAATCGAAATTTGCTTTCGACGATCTTAAAATTTCAGGTTCGAAAATGGTTGAAAAACCAGAAAATGCATTTGGCCCTATTCTTTGGACCATGCACACTTTGAGCAAAGGAACAGTTAAATTAATGGCATTTCTTCCTCCGGTTGGCGAGAATGACAATCAGCTTGTTTCGCTTCAACTTAAAAAAGGCGAAAAATGGGAAACTGTGGCTACGGAAACGTTGGAACCTGATTCACGAACAGCCGTTTTCAAACTCGAAAACTGGGACGATACGAAAGATTCTGAATACCGTGTTGAATATATTGAAAAAGGGAAAGATGGCACTGAAACACCCAATTATTACACAGGAACAATCCGCAAAGATCCTGTTGATGAACCTTTGAAATTTGGGGGGTTAACCTGCCAGTTTACCTCAGGATTTCCTTACACTCCATTAGTTCAGAATCTTACCAAACTTGATCCGGATATGCTCTATTTTTCGGGCGACCAGATTTACGAACCCAACGGCGGTTACCCGATGAAACGAGAACCGGAAGATGTTTCAATTCTGAGTTATCTCGGTAAATATTACATGTTTGGTTGGGCGTTTGGCGATATTATGCGTGATGTGCCAACAATCTGCACTCCCGACGACCACGATGTTTTCCACGGAAATCTTTGGGGTGAAGGCGGAGTTTCCAAACCCGGTGGTGCCGGAAGTTCGGATACCCGGGGTTTTATGCAGTCGGTAAAAATGGTAAACATGGTCAACCGCACGCAATGTGGACAATTACCCGACCCTTTTGATCCAACTCCCATTGAACAGGGAATGAGTGTTTGGTACACCGGGCTTACATACGGGCGGGTGAGTTTTGCCATCATCAGCGACCGCATTTTTAAAACAGGTCCCGAAGCGGTTTCAGCATGGGATGGCCGCCACGACCACATGAAAGAACCCCGCAAGGATTTGTCGTTTCTTGATAAACCGGGTGTTGAAATGCTTGGTGAACGACAAGAAAAGTTCCTCAACGACTGGGCTTTGGATTGGGAAAATGCCGATATGAAAGTACTGCTTTCGCAAACCGTATTCGCCAATGTTGCAACGCATCATGGAGCTTTGTCTGATTATTTATATGGCGATTTGGATTCGGGTGGCTGGCCAAAATCGGGGCGCGACAAGGTGATAAAACTGATGCGAAAAGTGGGTGCATTCAATATTAACGGCGACCAGCATTTACCCTCTTTGGTTCAATACGGAGTGGAAAACTTTCGCGATGCAGGCTGGAGTTTTTGTACGCCAGCCATCTGTAATTTTTACATGCGCTGGTTTTTGCCCGATGAACTGGGAGTTCCAGTGATTGACCGTCCTGAACACGGGTATGAAAACACAGGCAAATACGCCGATGCCTTTGGCAACAAAAATTATGTTTATGCTGTTGGAAATCCAGGCAAAATCACGATTGACAAGGAAAGTCGTTATGGTAACGCTCAAATCAGAAATTCGGGTTTTGGAATGGTTACTTTCGACCAAATTGAAAGGACAATTCTGATGGATGCCTGGCGTTTTATAGCCAATATTGATGATCCAAACCCAATCCGAGACCAGTTTCCGGGGTGGCCGTTTAAAATTAACCAATATGATAATTTTGGAATGGGAGCAGAAAATTATCTGCCTGAAGTTGTTGTTAATCAACCAAATCAGGTAATTGAAGTTAGAAAAACAAGTACCAACGATCTTATCAGAATATTCAGATTGAAAGGAAATTCGGTTCAGGTTGGGCTGCATCACCCGGGTACATTTACCATTAAAATTGCTGACAAGGAAATTGGAAGTTTTGAAACCAAACCGTCAGAAAACCTCGAGAAGATAAATGTTGAAATATAGAAAGTCATGATAAAACCGGCACGTTTCTGGATTGAAAAACTGAATCTTGAAAAACATCCCGAAGGTGGATGGTTTAAAGAGGTTTACCGTTCGGGAGAAACGGTTTCAATGCAATGTTTATCTGGCAGTTTTACAGGGGCAAGAAACATATCAACGTCCATTTATTATTTGTTGGAAGGTGATGATTTTTCAGCTTTTCACAGGATTAAATCGGATGAAGTATGGCACTATTATACAGGAAATTCTTCACTCGAAATAATTTCAATCAAAAAAGGAAAAATAGAAATTCAGCAACTTGGAAATCAACCGGAAGAAAACCAAAGTTTACAGTTTGTTGTGCCTTCAAATACATGGTTTGCAGCACGTGTTTGCGATAAAAAAGGATATGCTTTGGTTGGATGTACCGTTTCTCCCGGTTTCCATTTTGAAGATTTTGAACTTGCCGGGGAAGAATTAATCCGGGATTATCCAGCCCTGGAAATGCAAATCAGGAGTTTAATCCGGATTGATTGAAATGGTATTTTTCCTTATCGGGAGCTACGGTTTGACAACCGCTGATTCTTTAAAATTACGGTTAAAAACAGCTGCACCTATTCCAGCCCAATCAGCACCGACACGAAATAATTCCTTGGATTTCCGGGATAATAAAAACGGGCAAGACTATTTCCAAATGCAGGAGCATTTACCGCCAGCATTGAAGCATAATGAACATCAAAAATATTTTGAATCCCGGCTTTCAACTCAAATTTGAGTCTATTTAATTTTCCATAAAATTTGGCTTCCAGATTTGTTATTCCATAAGCATCAGAATAAACTGAATTGGCATCGTTTGCTGGCATTTTGCCTGCAAAGCGGTACCATAAATTGAGATTCACATTCCTGGTTGGATTAAAACTTCCCAACGCAAAAAATGTAGTTTTTGAAGTTCCCGGAAGATTATTTCCGGAGTAATTAATATCCAAATCGGTGAATTCAGTAAAATGGTAATTGGCTATGGTTGCATTACCCGATAAAGTTAGCGAAGGAAAATTTGATGGGTTTGTTACATTCCACTTTATTTCGGTTTCAAAACCCGGGTGTAATGATTTCCCTGCATTTACCCCAACATAGGCATCTTCACCTGTCCGACGTGCAACCAGCAGGTTTTTTATATAAATACGATAGTAACTTGCTGAAAATTGCACCCTTCCGAATAACTGCGAGCGAATTCCAATTTCAGTATTCCAACCGGTTTCAGGTTTTATTTCGGTATTGATTTCGCCAGCAGGCATCAAAGTTTCCTCAAAAGTTGGTGTCGAAAATCCATGACTTAAATTCCCAAAAACTGAAAAATTTCGGCTCACAACAACATTTGCCCCCAATCGGGGAGAAATGGTAGGTTTATAATTCTGGTTTCCAGACTGGTCGCCGTTTTCAAGGAATTTATCGGTATAATTAAACTGGGTGAGGTTGCCATTTACTCCTGCCGAAATAAATAATTTCTCATTAAAATTCGATTCAACCTGAAAAAACAAGTTCTCGTATTGACGGCGTTCTCTATTGTCGGAAAGCAAACTGGCACTGGCTGAATTTGAAATTGTGGACCAGTTGTATTTTTCACGAAAAAACTCAATACCCGTTGACAAAATGAATTTACTTGATTCGCCGATTATCGTTTTTTGTCCGTAAGCCCGCGCGCCAATATAATTTGAAGCTTCAACGAGACGGTTGAAAGGCCTCAATTCATCAGCATCGCGAAAACTACCAAATGCCGCCCCCGAAATTTTGTGGTTAATGTCGGGTGAAAAATTCAACGAAATTCCAAACTGTCCGTTTGTGTAATCTTCGTATCCCTTAATGGCAGCCCAGTTTGCAGCTGCTTTTTCGGGAGATTCCTGAAACGTTGGTAGATCGAGTGAACTGGGAATATTCGCACTCATTTTTGTTCCTTTCAGTAATAATTGAAGATTTGTATTTGGCGAAAAATAATATGTCGAATTGATGAGGATATTTGAGCGGTTTGTTTTGTTGTTTTCACGATATCCATCGCTTTTTAAAATAGTACCCAAAGCAAGAATATCTAGTTTTTTGTCTGCAACACCTGCGGACAAAATATTTTTGATCGTTCCAAAAGAGCCAATTGTAGTTTGATTTTGGGCAAAATTTTGGACTGCAGTTTTTGGATGGAATAAAATTACACCTGCTAATCCGGCGCCAAACAAACTCGATGAAGGCCCTTTTACAATTTCAACCCGTTTTATTGCAGTGTTTTCCAAATCCTCAAGCACGGTTTCACCATCGCCCGAAGTCAATGGTATTTCGCCAAAATAGGCTTTTATTTTATTGGTTCCGTAAGGTGTCCTTGAACCTATTCCACGAATTGTCAGCCGGTTTGTATTCATCGTTCCGGTTTGCATTAATAGTCCGGGTGCCTGGTTGAGCGCTTCAACTGTTGTGAGTGAATTGCCCATTTCAAGTTGCAAAGGTGTAATGACATTTATTGGTGCAGGAGTGTTAAACAAATTGTAAGGCGAACGAAAAGCACTTACAGTAACTTCATCAATTTTTCGTGACAGAACAGTTGTGTCTTTTTCAGTTTGCACATTTTCCTGGCTTTTCGCCGTAATTTGAAAAAGCAGCAATGCAAGAAGAATGGTTAGTTGTATAAATTTCATAAAACTTGTTTCTGTGTATAAATACTAAAATAAGTCATTTTTGTTCAGATAGACAGTTAAAATAATATACAGCGGAAAATTAAAATCCATTTATTGAGATTAAATCATATTTGGTTATTTTTGAATGAATTAACAAATTTGAAATATTAAGCCAACCTTATGAAAAAACTACTCGTTTTATCTTTAATCGTTATTTCAAAGCTCGCTTTTCCACAGTCACATCCCGAGCCGGTAACGCTTCAACCAGGCTCAAAAGCTATTGATTTTAAATTGAAAGGGGTGGATGAAAAAATGTATTCACTTGCTTCTTTTAAAGATGCAAAAATACTTGTATTTGTTTTTAGCGCGCCACATTGTCCAACTGCCCAGGCGTACGAAGACCGAATTATACAAATTCAGAATGATTATAAAAAACAGGGGTTACAGGTTGTAATGATCAATCCCAATTCTGCAGAATCAGTGTGTTTGGAAGAAAGGGGATACACTGATTTGGGCGATTCGTTTGAAGATATGCAGATTAGAGCTACGGAAAAGGGTTTCAATTTTCCGTTTCTCGATGACGGAGAAACCGGGGAGACTTCGGTGAAATATGGTCCGGTAGCAACTCCGCATGCTTTTGTTTTTGATAAAGATCGCATTTTAAGATATGTAGGCAGGATTGATGATTCAGAAAAACCAGGAACTGAAACCAGGCACGATTTAAGAAATGCTATTGAAGCAGTGTTGGCTGGAAAGGAAGTGGCAGTGAAAAATACAAAGGTTTTTGGCTGTTCTATAAAATGGCAATGGAAAAACGATACACGAAAAAAACTGGATGCTGATTGGGTAAAAAAGGAAGTTCAACTTGAAACTCTTTCAATCCCGGCAATGAAGCAATTGCTAAAGAATGATTCGAAAAAGCTGCGTGTTATAAATGTTTGGGCAACCTGGTGTGGTCCGTGTATAGCTGAATTCAGCGAACTGTTAGATACTTACCGCATGTTTATGGGGCGCGATTTTGAAATGTACACAATCAGTACCGACAAATTGGATAAAAAAGAAAACGTTAAGGAATTTCTTCAAAAGAAAAATGCTGCCATAACCAACAACTATATTTTTGAATCGGAAAAAAAATATGATTTGATTGAGAATTTCGATCCAAATTGGAATGGCGAAATCCCATACACAATTATTGTTGAACCGGGTGGCAAAATTGTATGGAGCAACTCGGGCGGTCTCGATTTCCTTAAATTTAGAAAGGCGATAGTTGAGAACCCGCGGATTGGGAGGTATTTTTAGTTTAATGTGTAAAGTTTAAAGTTTAAAGTTTAAAGTTTCAAAAAAAGGCAGTTTAATTAATTCGTTCCAGTTCAACCCAAAAGGGGAAAATATTTTTATTGCCGGCAGTATAAAACGGGATCAGTTCGCAATCCATTTCTTTTAGCCTGATATTTTTCATCTCAATAATATCGGTTTTGTCAAGTATATTTTTTATTTGGTTAACAATTGCTCCCGTTTCCATAACCATTTGACCACCTGCAGCAACCGGCTCAACAAACTTAAATCTCACATTGTACAAACCCTCTTTTATTGATACCTGCCATTTCCCGTAAACCTCTTCCTGCGCCCAAATTCCACGCGCGCCATCGGCATCGTTCCTGTTCAAATAAACCGGGTTTTCGTGTTTATCTCCAATTATTATTCTTGGTCTATGGACTATATTTTCTGAGGTAATCAATTCATTATAAATATTATCGAGTTCGGATTTTAGTGATTTTGCCAAATCCATATTATCTGTTACTATGTTTTTGTGTTCGTATGGATCTTGCTTAATATCAAACAATTCAAAATCTTCGATTGCTGAATTGTAGTCAGTTTGACCCACCAATTTGTAGCTGTTTTTTTGTAAAGCGATGTTGTTATACAATTCAGGAAACCGGCGTGTCCAGTAAAAAAACAGAGAACGATCAGCCCAATCAACTGATTTCCCATTGATTAGTGGAACCAGGCTTTTCCCATCGATGATGCGGTCGGCAGGAAATTTTGCATTACATATTTCAGCGAGAGTTGGTAAAATATCGATATGTGCAGTGGTTGTTTCAACATCTTTATTTCCTTCATATTTTTCGGGAAATCGCAAATAGAATGGAACCCTTACACCACCTCTAAAAACACTTCCTTTTCTTCCACGCATACCTGCTACATAACGAACTTGTTGCGGGCCATTGTCTGTCATAAAAATTACAAGGGTATTATCGGAAATTTTCAGGTCATTGAGTTTTTTTAAGATTTTTCCAATATTTTCATCAATACAGGATACCATTGCATAAACTTTTCTGGCGTCTTCTTTATCTTTTTCGCTCATTTTTTGAAATGGTCGGTTATCATTTTCAAATCCCGATGAAGGATCGATATTTTTGAATTGATGATAATATTTATCAGGAACTTGAAGTGGTATGTGCGGCGCGTTAAATGAAAGGTAGCAGAAAAATGGTTTTTGCCGGTTTTTCTCTATAAAGCTGATGGCTTGATCGGCAAAAATATCGGTACAATAGCCGTTATATTTTTCCATTTTTCCATT
Organism: Draconibacterium sp.; assembly: GCA_041739985.1. GTDB lineage: Bacteria > Bacteroidota > Bacteroidia > Bacteroidales > Prolixibacteraceae > Draconibacterium. The sequence goes on from JBGSMW010000110.1 coordinate 39,480, forward strand.
GTGCCAGAGTACCGGGTTAAAATAGCTGCTGTCACCTTGAAAATAAGTTGTAAAGTCTCCAACTTGACCCATTCCTCCTGAAAGATGAGAGACAGTTTCATCAAAACCCTGATCATCAGGGCGCGACGGGTAATTGTCGCCAAGGTGCCATTTCCCAAATGCCCCGGTTTGATAACCTGCATCTTTTAACATTTCAGCAATTGTAATTTCGCTTGAGGCCATTATTGCTCCGCCATTGTAGGTATCGCGCACTCCTGTTCGCAGCGAGTATCTCCCGGTCATTAAACTTGAGCGGGTAGGGGCGCAAACCGGTGAAACATAGAAATCATTAAACCGGATACTTTCACGGGCAAATTTGTCGATTACAGGAGTTTTAACATGAGGATTTCCTGTGATTCCCAGGTCGCCATAACCCTGATCGTCAGTAATAATCAATATAACATTTGGTTGAGTTTCGGATTGGGATAAGGAGAATTTAGGAGAATAAACCAGTAACAATATTGTTAACAGCAAATAATGATTAAGTTTCATATATAAAATAGTTATTTGCCCTAAATGTATTCAATTTAAAGAACTTTTAAAAAATTGGTGGGGTCTAAATTATTCAGAATAATTTACTATTTAGCCGCCAATTTCAGTTTGTCTTTAAATTCAAAAAGCCTGTTAATAAATTCAGGAACACTCCGGGCAGCAATAGCACTTGGAGAATTGGATAGATAGACAATTCCGAAATTTTCCTCTTTACACAGGGCAATTTCGGCACGGTAGCCTTTTACATAACCACCGTGGTAAGCTATTTTCCTGCCCTTGTAATCTACTATTCTCCATCCGATTCCATACGCTTTTGAATCCACTTTTTCCCATTGCGAAAAATAGCCACGGCTGAGGTTGGTTTCAATTTGAGGAGTGAAAATAATTTCTTCAACCCTGTTGCTGATCCTTATTGAATCGCTTAGTAAAGTAAGCAGAAAGTTCTTCATGTCTGAAATACTTGCATTTACTCCTGCCGCGGGAATGGTGTTATAATAGCGATCATTCATTTTTATTGGGGTTACTCCGGAATGAGGCAGCGCTTTATTTTCGTGGTTTTTAAATTCTTCAAATCCGGTGGAAGCATTGTTCATCCCAAACGGGACAAACAGTTTTTCTTTTAAAATATCACTGTAGTTTTTACCGGTTTTGAATGCAACAATTGAATCGTACAAACTGAACATTACATTTTGATAAGAATACAATTCACCCGGGTTAGAAGTTGTGTTAGCCAAAGGGAGTTGGTTCATTATCTGACAAAGCGGGATTTTTTGTTCCACCAGATCATCATAAGCATGTGCAACAAGTCCCGAGGTGTGACTGAGTATGTTCTTAATTCTCAATTCACTTGTTATCAACTGGTTTTTAAAATGAAGTCCTGGAATATAGTCGGTCACTTTATCGTCCATGCAAATTATATTTTCATCGGCAAGCATTCCCGCCAAAACACCACAAATTGGTTTTGAAACAGATGCCAGTCTGAAAATTGTGTTTTCATCGATTGAATCTTTTGTTCTTGCTTTTCGCAACCCGAAACACTTTTGCATTACAACCTGGTTATTGTAAACTATTGCAATGGCAGCCCCAACTGTGTTTGATGCTTTTATTTCAGCAGAAATGAGGCTGTCATAGTCGATTAAAATATTTTCAATGTCGATAGGTTCGGGGATAGATGAAATTAAAAGGGAATCATGGATAGGCAAAGATTCAGGAACAGATTGAACATGCTGTTGTCCTGAAACAAAAAGTACAAGTGAAATAATTCCAACAATCCCAAAAAAAGAGGTTTTTTTCATGCATTTATTTTTTTGCTGAACAAAAAGCAAATTCAGCTATAATTTATAATGTCGTGCAAATTAAAAATCATTAAACGAAAAAAGGAAAATTCTGGTATAGATTTTTCCTTTTTTATCAAGAACAAGTTGTTAATTCTTTTATTTCAAAATCAAATATGCCTTTTTTATTTCATTATAAGTGTCATCGCTTACTTTATACATTGGCGAGCGCAATTCGTTTTCAATGGTTTGCTGAAGGTGCATTTACGTTTTGATTGATAAACAGGTAACCCTAGTAGTTAACCTATGATTTAACATCAAAGCAATTGCATAATATGCGATGAATAATAAAACAGTGGAAGGTTGCTGTAATTTTCAAATCGTATTAAAAATTTCAGTTGTTTGTCCCTGATTGTATTACCATTGTTACTCCAACAATATCATTTTCCTTGTCTGTTCGTTTTCACCTGCTTTTAACTGGTAGAAATAGATACCCTTTGGAAGGGTGGCAGCGCTAAATTGTGTTTCGTAATTTCCCGGTGGTCGCTGTTCATCAACAAGTATTTCAATTGTTCTACCAATGATATCCAAAACTTTAAGTGTTACCTTACTGTTTTCGGCTAACTGCCAGGGAATGGTAGTGCTAGAATTAAACGGATTGGGGTAGTTCTGTTCTAAATTAAAAGATAAAGAAGATTCAATTTGTTCCAAACCGGTGGGTATAAAATAAATAGTCGTGTCAATCACCCATAAAGGCCAACCATCTTCTGAAATGGTATATGACAGGTCAACATATCCAGGAAAGGTTGCTTCATCAACTGTCACGGTAAAACTTGGTATTCTTTTCATATCTCCTGGGTTCAAACCACTTATGGTTACTTGTTCAGGTGCAATTGATTTAATCCAGGAATTGTCACTCGTGATTTTAATAATTGGACTAATAATATTCGTCGATTTTCCTGAATTTTTAATTTCTGTTTTAATGGAGTATTTGTTTTCAGAAATTTCGGTATGAGATAATGTGCCAATTTCAAGAGGTTTGTTCGTAATCCGGGTCATATGTTTGTTGTTGAACGAAGTTTCAGTAGTATGATCAGTTACTTTTAATGATACCCAGTAATTATTTTCAGGAAGACTTTTTGATACCAGTATCCCCTGCCAGTTATTTCCGTTCTGTAAATTACTTTGAGTCATCTCAATAGAATCAACTACCAAACCATCCAAACTCTCAAAGATTAAATTTGCAGAAAGCTGGTGTGAATTTGGATTCTCAACAATCGCGCTTATTGTAATTGTATCGTTGACAGCCGTATGCGATTTTTTATCCATTTTCAAGGTGTGTCCGTAAGCCAGATTATTTTTCCATAACAACGGAATGTATTCAAATACAGGGTCGGCAGGCAAAATACCGGACTTGGGTCTGAACGCGACTTCCAAATGAAAGTTGTCAGGCTGGAAGAGGACAATATGTTGCATGCCTCTATTATAGATATCCCCGGATGATTGGCTGCCAGGGCCATCATTATTATCAAATGATGCAATCAGTTTCAATTCATCTAAAGTTATGGTGTCACCATATTTTTGTAATTGTGTCTTAAAGCTTTGCCATCTATTTATATTAGACGATTCACGTGTGTGATTATCATGATTTCCCTGTAAAAGGAACGAATTAACCACTGCCACAGCATCAGTAAATCCCCATGTAATTCCCGGATTTAATGCAGATGTGTCACTTCTTAATTCCCTTTGCATCTTCGTACCGGTTCCGGAGAAGTTATTTTCCAGTATTTTTGATGTTTGGATGTCGGATAGAATCACATTATGGTTATTAGTATAGTTTCTCGACGGATTTGTTACATAGCTGGCTACCTCACTTAATGTGGCGCTATTTTCCAGCGCATATCGCAAATCTGTGGCGTAAGAATATTTATTCGTTGAGGAATAAGCCGCACCTGTTCCAGAACCCACAATACCTGCGAAAACGCCATCACTGTTAAAGCCCGTAATCATTGTCAAGTGACCCAGGTAACCAATCAGACAAATTGATTTACAGCCATAACCGATCAAACAATTTGTTTTGTTGTCATTATATTTAATTGTTGTGACAGCCTGCACCTGTGCCAGCTGGTGCTTTGAACCGTCATCCCAATCCATTAATCTCGCGGTCATGGGATGACTTGTTTCAGAGCGTGCCCCATAAACCGAAATACCTGAACATTGCGTTGAATAAGGCACATCTGTAATGAGTTGTAACAAATAGAGTTCGTCCTTTGACAATTTGTTATCACCCATGCTATTTACGTTCCCTCCGCTTAACTGCGAAGCCATGCCATCGATTTCATCCTGGTACGCCTGATGCATTTGCGGTTTTATATCATGCACACGGCTTATGTAAGTATTGTAATTAGACTGGCCATATTCTGCAATATAAGAATCCATCAACTGCTCATAATCAGGCTTCGTTTGTAGCATTTTTTGCCCAAGCTCCACTCCCATATCAAAATGGCTGATACCGGAAGTATAGTCAATTGTAACTTGGTAATAATTTCCGAGATCAATTATTTGCACTGATGAATCTTGTGCGCACAGAGAGTGGGGATGCATCCATACAAAAATAATTGTACTAAAAAGAACCGTTAAAAAAAGATTTCGATTTTTCATCCAATTTAAATTAATAGTTTTAAAGGGTAATGGATGTAACTCCCATATTTTAATCATGCTTGTTTGGTAAGCATTTCTAACTGGTCGTTTCATAATCTTAATTTTTAAAGTTGTTTGAATGGAATTGTAAATTCCTGATTATTAAAATTATGAAAATAAATGCCCGGAGTACTAGTAAAAAATTGATATAAACTTTCAATTTTTGACGATTTCTAGCAGATTTTTGGAAAAACTTGTAATTTTTGAATTTGGTGGTTTTCTGAAGCACATATTTAGCGCAGGTGAAAACATTAGACTAAAAGATTTTTTTGAAATTTCCCGTAGGGAAAACAGATGGGTAGAAGGCAGAAATCAAAATGAAATTTTGTCCCGGACGGGACAAAACACAATCTATTTTACATTGATTCTACCCACATTTTGTTCCTGACGGAACAATTAATCACAAATCAAAACAACCTCATAATCTTTCACGAGAAGGAATTCATTCTCCAATAATTACTTCGTGTGACTTTTATGATATACAGAGTTAAATGAATATTGTCAATTATCTTCAGAAATCGCGGGTATTATGTTGTTTTCAAACACCGCGGTTAAGCCGGCTCCAACCCGCGACTGATAAGCAGTTTTTTGATTTTTTCGTGTTCTTCGAGGTACTTCTTTTCCAGTTCGCGGGTTATTTTCTGAAACTCTGGCTCGTTGCGCACATTGTCGAACATGGGATTGGTTTTAAGGTTGTTGATAAATTTCAAAGAAACGCTTCTTGATTCTTTAATCATTCCGAGGTATTGTAACGATTTTTGTTTATCGTTTAGAATGGCGTAAATAAGCGCAAGGTTGAAATGCGAATCGTAAGTTCTGGTATCGGCGCTGTTCAGTTTAATTTCATCTTCAGCGCTTTTGATGCTTCCTTTAAAATGATAACCGGCCTTTTCTTTCATCCCGTTTTTTAAATAGGTATAACCGAATACATAATAGTTGGGAGGAATTGAACCGCGAAGCAAAAGTACTTTTTCTTCATATTTACGTAACGTGTCCAATGCTTTGGAATAATCTTTTTTAAAATTGTAAAACTGTACCCCATAGTAAAGATGGGTTAAACGTGATGGATTTTTTTTGAGTAACTGATAATATATCGATAAAGCTGAATCCTGGCTGCCATAAGTGATTTCCCAGTCAGCTTTACGGAATAAGTAATTTAAAGTATCGGATACAGATTTCAGGATTTCTTCATTTAACTCACGGGCACGAACGGGAAATCCCGTATAAAGATAATTATAAAAAGCCCTGTGTGTCATATAATCCCGGGTTGGCATATCCGGTGGTTTGGTTTCCATACAATTCAGGTATGCTTCCGCTACATGGTACCTGTCGTTTAGTTCATAGGATTCAGTCAGTTTTCCCATGAAATACACATAATTTTTGACTCTGTTTTCAGTAAGCGGAAGCAATTTATCCGCTTCATTCAACAATCCTTTTCTAATGTAATACTGTCTTAAATAATCTGCCCCTTTAATGTTTTTTCTATCAAATCGTAATGCTTTGTCGAGATAAATTTTACCTGTATCAAGATATTTATCTGCAAGGTAAATATCTACATGAAAATACAGTTTATTGGTGTAAATATGGCCAAGCATGGCGTAGGCATCGGCAAATGTGCTGTCATTTTTCACCGCTTCTTTATACAGTATTTTTGCTTTCATGATTTCTTCTTGGGCCAAAACTAATGTTGAAAGTTCGTTAAAGGTAGACAAGTCAAGATGATGGTTTGCTTCCTGGTAAGCCCGCAATGCTGTCATATTTTCTGTTGGTTTTTTGGCTACCTGTTCTTTTTCATCCGGCGTTAAATTGGTTTGAAGCACTTCTGAAATCTGAAAAACCACATCGCTGCAAATCCCGAAAATTCGGTTTAATGTGGCTTCTTCAGTTTCATTCAAATTACGTTCATATACCTCGGTGAAAACAGATTGACCGGTTTTTGTATCAAGCAACTCAACGTTTAAAAGAATTTTATCGCCGGTTTTAATGGTGCGTCCCCGAAGGAGGTGGTCCACCATTAGTTCGCGGGCAATATCGCGGTTGCTTTTTTTGCTGTCGCGGTAGGTTTCGGTAGTCGATTGCGGGACCACAAGCATGTTTTCTATTTTGCCAAGTTTGTTGCCGATTTCAATTCCCATCCATGCTGTAAACGGGGCAAACTCCTCACCGCTGTCATTTATAAACGGCATGATCGCAATGGTGTTTTCAACATTGTTCTTTCCTTTGTAAAAAGGCCTGTAAAAGAAAACTTCGCTTCCAATAACAAATACAACTACAAAAACGGCTGCTGAAATTGCCACCTGCACCCATGGTTTTTTCCGGGCAGGCTTTGGTTCAGTATTTTTCAACTCAGGTTTTTCAGTTTTCTCCGGAGTGATATGATTTTTTATCTCGCTGGGTGGGTATCCGTAAAAATCGTGAAAGCATCTGGTAAAGTAGGAAGGACTGCTGAATCCAACATTATACGAAACTTCTGCAGCAGTGTATGTCCCTTCGAGAAGAAACTCACGGGCTTTTTCCAGCCGCACTTCCGTAATAAACTGATTGATTTTAATTTTTTTAACTGATTTAATTCGCCGACTTATATAATTGCGATTTATTCCGGTTGCTTTCACGAATTCAATTACCCCAAAATTCTCGTTGCTCAGGTTGTCCAGAACAATTTTGGATAAATGTTCGATGAATTCATTATCTTCTGCAAGGTACAGATTCATGGTAAAAAGGTTAAGACCTCCAATTTATAAATAATTAGCTGAATTACAAATAGTAAGGAGTGTGAATATTTGAAAAAATAATGTCGGGGTTAAAATTTATTTTTAAGTATTATGATAATATACAGATAATGATTTTCAATATTATTTTTTTGGGAGAGATGAAATGAATACGAAAAATATGTTAAGTATTATGGTAAAAAAGAAGAAGGAAAAACTGAGCTCAGTTTTTCCTTCTTCTTTTTTAACCAACAACAATTTTACTTAATTTTCAAATATGCCTCTTTTATTTCGTTATAAGTAGCATCACTTATTTTATACATTGGCGAGCGCAGTTCATTTTCAATAGTTCCCTGAAAATGCATCAATGCTTTTATTCCGCCGGGGTTACCTTCTTTAAAAATCAGTTTAAAGAGGTCAATTAATTCGAAATGAATTTGAGTTGCTTCTGCATAATTTCCTTTAAGTGCCAGGTGAATCAACGAGCTCACTTTCGACGGCAAAGCGTTGGCTAACACCGAAATTAATCCTTTTCCACCGATGGTAGTAGTTGGCAATGCTAAAACATCATCTCCTGAAATTGTAGTAAAATTGTCAGGTGTATATTTCGAAATACTTGCTATTTGCGACATAATTCCGGAAGCTTCTTTTACAGCAACAATTTTATCAGATGCTTCTGCAAGCCGCACAACAGTTTCGTATTCGAGATTTACTCCAGTGCGTGACGGCACGTTATATAAAATAATTGGCAGCGGACTTTCTTCGGCAATTGCTTTGTAATGTCTGAACATACCTTCCTGCGAGGGTTTGTTGTAATAAGGCGTTACAATCAGCAATGCGCTAATCCCATCCAGTTTTGTATTTTTTATCTGGTTAATTATTGCTTGTGTGTCATTTCCGCCCATACCAACCACAACGGGCAGTTTACCTGAATTCTCTTTTGTTAATTGAATTACTTTCGATTTTTCTTCGCTTGTAAGTGTTACCGACTCTCCTGTGGTTCCCAAGGCAACCAGATAATCCATTCCACCTTTGACCTGGTTTTCAATAATGGTTTCAAGTGCTTTATAATCAATCGTATTTTTTTGCGTAAACGGAGTAATCAGCGCTACTCCGGCTCCTGTAAATAGCTGGCTCATTCAATTATTTTTTATTTAGTTGCGCAAGATAGAAAATTTGCTGTTTGGCAAGGTACATAGAGTCGCGGTTTTCGTCAATATTAATATTCAAATCGAAATAATTATTGGCTTTTCGCGCACTCCCAACTTTAAATTTTGCCTGCGAAAGTGCTGTTATGTAGTCGAGAATGAGGTTGTTTTCGAATGCAATATTCAAAAGGATTTCGAACCTGATATTGATAAATTCATCCACCTTTTCCTTTTTTGGCAATCCCCAAAAATCAAGGTCTTTTACAGTCAGCGTGTTTGAATCCTGATGGGGATTTGTTATTTCTTCAAAAACGCAGAAGCCCCGGAATATTGCTTGCTCACGGTTAAAGTAACTTTTCAAATACTGAAATGCTTCTTTTTGAGTTGGTTGCCAGATTACTCCTACAGTTTTAACAGTGTTTATATTCGGGAATACCGGTGTGCGGTCGATATCCCGGATGATTTTGGACAACTTCCTTCGTGCTATTTTTTCTTTGATATCCTTGATTGTCATGTGGCAACAAAAATAAAGATTGTTTTATGCAATTGCTGTATTTTTGCTTCCATGTAATTTTTTTATTGATGGGATTTTCATTAATTGCTCCCTACCTAGGTTTGACAATTGGTATTTATAATCTTCTGAAATCAATGATTCAAAGGGGATTTCGAGATATTTATGAAGTAATGAAATCATTTTCAGGGTCAGTGGTCTTTTCCCATTCAGTACCTCAGATATTCTTGTTTTTCCTCCAAACAAAGGAGCAATATCTGCTTGTTTTAAATTCATTTGCTCCATTCTGAATTTTATTGCTTCAATTGGGGATGGCGCTTTCACAGTAAAATTTTCCTTCTCAAAGTTTTCAATCAATAACGACAAGAGCTCCAAGTCTTCCCCTGGTTTTGAGTTGGGAACAATTGGATTTTCCGAACTGTGAATCATTTCGTAAACTTTTTCACAGGCAATTTCATATTCTACTTTTGTTTTTATTATGCTATTTATCATATCTAATTGTTTTTGCATCTATTTTATCGTATTCCTGATGTGTTCCAAACCAAACAATGAAGACTATTTTTAATTCATATTCAACATCTGCAATCAACCTGAAATCATTTCCTTTTATATTGAAAATAACACGTTTATTTCCAACTATACTGGCATTCCTGTATTTCGCTTTTAATTGACCTGAGTTATTCCAATCTGCTTTTCTAACCTCAAAAATCCAAGCTTTTATTGATTCTGTGGCTTCAGAATACTTATTACTTACCACAATGTCAATTAATGTTTTTTCTTTTAAGATGCGCATTTCTGTTTACAAATATAATACAATGTTACCAATTTGGGTAACTCGATACTGTTTTATTCTTTATCTTAGCATTTTTAAAAAGTCGTCTTCTGAAATAATGGGAATTCCAAGTTGATTTGCTTTTTCCAGTTTACTTGGCCCCATGTTGTCGCCGGCCAACAAATAGCTGGTTTTTTTCGAAATCGAACCAATATTTTTACCACCGTTTTGTTCTATCATTTGTTTCAATTCGTCGCGTGAATATTTCTCAAAAGTGCCGGAAATAATAATACTCAATCCCGAAAGTTTATCTGTTCTGTTTCTGATTTTATCTTCACTTATTTTAAATTGCAACCCGTTTTCTTTTAATTTTTCAATAAGCTGAATGTGTTCTTCTTTTGAAAACCAGGCAACAACGCTTTCCGCAATTCGCCCGCCAATTTCATCAATTTCAGTCAAATCTTCTTTTTTGGCAGTTTGGATATTCTCAATGGAATGAAGTCTTTTAACAAGTGTTTTTGCAACAGTTTCGCCCACAAACCTGATTCCCAGTGCAAATAGAACCCTTTCAAACGGAACATTTTTCGACGCATTCAATCCATCCAAAATTCGCTGTGCCGATTTTTCTGCCATTCGGTCAAGTGCTTCGAGCTGGGGTTTTTGAAGCAAATACAAATCTGCGATATTTTTTGCCAGGCCTTCATTATAAAGCAATTCAACGGTTTCTTGTCCAATACCGTCAATATCCATTGCTTTCCGGCTGACAAAATGTTCCATTTTTCCTTTTATTTGTGGTGGGCAACCATCTTCATTGGGGCAATAAAACGCAGCTTCTCCTTCAGTTCTAATCAAAGGAGTTCCACATTCGGGGCAATTTCTGATAAATTCAACTTTTTGGTACATCGGGTGGCGTTTTGATATTTCAACACCAGTTATTTTAGGAATGATTTCACCGCCCTTTTCCACGAAAACAGTATCATTAATATGCAAATCCAGGTTTTCAATAAAGTCTGCGTTGTGCAGCGAGGCCCTCTTTACGACGGTTCCGGCAATTTGCACAGGTTCAAGATTGGCAACAGGGGTAACCGCCCCTGTTCGACCCACCTGATATGACACCGATTTTAAAACAGTCGATACATTTTCTGCCTTAAATTTATAAGCAATTGCCCAGCGTGGCGATTTGGCAGTGAAACCAAGGTTATCCTGTAAATTTTTCGAATTTACTTTTATAACAACTCCATCAGTTGCAACAGGTAGTTTAAACCGTTCAGTATCCCATTTTTTTATAAAGTTGAAAATATCATTCAGGTTTTTGCAAATTTCGGTTGCCTCTGAAATTTTGAAACCCCACTCTTTGGCTTTTTGAAGACTTTCATAATGCCCGTCAAACGGGAGATTTTTACCCAAAATATAATAGAAATAGGCATCTAATTTGCGTGCGGCAACAACTTTTGAATTTTTCATTTTTAACGTTCCGGCAGCTGTATTTCTTGGGTTGGCAAGTAATTGCTCTCCGGCAAGTTCAAGTTCGGCATTCAGTTCGTTAAAAACATCAAACGGCATCACAATCTCGCCCCTGATTTCAAATTCATTTGGAAAATCGTTACCCCTAAGTTGTAAGGGAATCGACTTTATGGTGCGTGCATTGTTTGTAACATCATCGCCTTTAACACCATCACCGCGGGTTACAGCGCGGGTTAGCCGGCCATTTTCATAGGTTAAACTAATCGAAGAACCATCGAATTTCAGTTCGCAAACGTATTCAAAATCGGTATTTATGATTTTTTTTATCCGCGTGTCAAAGTCTGTGATTTCTTCTTCAGAATAGGCATTCGACAGAGAAAGCATTGCATATTTGTGCTCAACTTGTTCGAAATCGCTGCTCAAATCATTACCAACGCGCTGTGTTGGCGAATTTGGATTGGCGAATTCAGGAAAATCGTTTTCAAGTTTTTCCAACTCCTTCAGCTTCATATCGAAATCGAAATCGCTGATAGTTGGCTGGTTTAGCACATAATAATTATAGTTGTGTTCTTCGAGCTCAAATCGCAGAGCGTTTATTTTTTTGAGTGCATCTTCACTATTCATTTATACAAGTATTTCTTATCAGTTTGAAACAAAAGAATGAATAAAGGGTTAAAAGTATAGAAGATTTTTTTCAACTTTTAAAATTCAAGACAGTTTTAACCGATATTTTTAAATAAAAAACAATGGCATTTACACTTGAAATTGGCTCAAAAGCCCCGAAATTTAATCTCCCTGCAACCGACGGAAACACATATACATTGGAAAGTTTTGATGGTTCGAAATTCCTTGTCGTTTTTTTTACCTGCAATCATTGTCCGTATGTAATTGGCAGCGATGAAATTACACGAAAATCAGTAGAACGTTTCAAACCAAAAGGTGTTGAATTTGTGGGAATCAACTCGAACAGCAAAAATACTTACCCTGAAGATGATTTTCCGCACATGATTGAACGAATGAAAGTACATAATTTCCCGTGGAAATATTTATATGATGAATCGCAGGAAGTGGCGCTGACATTTGGAGCGCTTCGTACTCCACATTTTTTTATTTTTGATGAGGAAAGAAAACTGGTTTACACCGGCCGCGGGGTTGACAGTCCGCGTGACACTTCGAAAATGACAGTTAATGATTTGGAGAGGGCTTTGGAAGAGCTTACTTCGGGAAACCCAATATCAGTTCCTGTTACAAATCCCATTGGCTGTAACGTGAAATGGGATGGGAAAGATAAACACTGGATGCCGGCAGACGCCTGTGATTTGGTTTGGTAAAGAAGTCGGAAGTCGGAAGACCGAAGTCAGAAGTTGGAAAAGTTGTCAAGGATGTTAAAGATTAAGGATAAGACAGAATTTTTTCAATCTTAACAGCAAGGATAACAATAACAATCTAAACAACGACCCTGAATTCTGAACCTGGAATTTGCAACCCGGATCTTGCAACCCGGAACCCGAAACTTGCAACCCAAAACACCACAAATTTTAAAACATTCGACTAAACTTCCTCATTTGTTTTTTTCGTAAATTTACGACACAAAAATTTAAACCAATTAATTTCATCATTATGAAAAATTTAAAGACATTTCTTTCAGCAGCTATTTTGCTGACTGCTTTTTTCTTAAACGCACAAAACTCCAAAAAGGATTTTTACGGAATGTGGACAATCGATATCGATGGCGGTTCTGTTGGGTGGCTGAATGTGAATGAAGACAAAGGTTTTCTGGATGCTGAACTGTTATGGCAGGGTGGGAGTGTTTTACCTGTTGCCGACGTTTACTTTGTCGATGACGAAACACTTGTGGTAACCCGCACACGCGAGCTGAAAAAATCCGAGGATCGAATACTTTTGTCAACTCAAACCTACACTTTTGAAAGAAAGGGAGATAAATTGACAGGAACCAGCTTAGAACCTAATCGCGATGGAATGGGAGTTTCTTCACTTAAATTTAAAGGTTGGAAACTACCTGCTGTTCCACCTGCACCGGATTTGTCGAAAGTAAAATATGGCACACCGATACAACTTTTCAATGGAAAAGATTTAACAGGATGGAAACTAATCAATCCAAAACAAGCAAATGGTTTTAAGGTGGTAGATGGAAATCTGGTTAACGACCCGGTTAATCCCGAAGGTCAACGTGTTAACTTTGGAAATTTGCGTACTGAAAATGAATTTGAAGACTTTAAATTGACTTTGGAAGTAAATGTTCCGGAGCACAGCAACAGTGGAGTATATTTGCGCGGTATATATGAAATCCAGGTTGTTGATTCTTATGGAGCAAAATTGGATTCGCACAACATGGGAGGTTTATACAGCAGGGTAAAACCTACAGTTTCAGCCGAGAAAAAAGGTGGCGAATGGCAAACAATGGAAATGATTCTTTGCGACAGGCATGTTACTGTTATCCTGAACGGTACAAAAATAATTGATAACCAACCTGCCTACGGACCAACGGGTGGCGCAATGCAAGCCGATGTTTTCAAACCTGGCCCAATTTATTTGCAGGGTGACCATGGAAAAGTGTCGTACCGAAATATGGTTTTGACACCGATTATTAAATAAAAACCAAAGAACCGTTTTTTCTGGGAAATGACTGGAAAGAACGGTTTTTCTATATCCATTTTGGCATTTTTTGAAACACATAATTTCAACCATATTAATTCTCTCCATTCTTTCATTTCAGTTTTCTGATTTGCTGGTTTACATTTCATTTAAAATAAACCAGGATTATATTGCCAAAAACCTTTGTGTGGAAAAAGATATTGAAGGTTCCACATGTAAAGGCTGCTGCCAGTTGAAAAAGAAACTGGAAAAAACCACAGAACAAAAGGAACAAGTTCCGCCAGTACAAAACAGTAAGCAAAATATCAACTTTTTCTCTTACAATAATTTGATAGATAGCTATTTCCCTGTTCAAACGGAAATTGCAGAGTCATTTCAGTGCAGACTAAACAACTATAAGTTTTTATCATCCATTTTTCGACCCCCGGAAAATTTATCGTAAATAGATATAACCCCAATTTTATTTCTGGCCAAGGTTTTCCGTGTGCCGGAAAATTAATATTGATTAGATTTCAACATATACGATGAATGTTGAAGAAAAATTTTAATTGACTAAAAAATGATAAAAACAGATCAGCTATTTTATCGGCTTATTGTATTTTCTCTTTTTATTTTGCTAAATATTTCAGTTTATTCCCAACCCAAAACTATTCAAATTATAAATGAGGAAACTGGTCAACCTATTTCTGATTTATTTTTTAAATACAACAACACTTCAGGAATTTCAAACCATCAAGGAGAAATAGCTATTGAATTCTCGGAAGGAAAAACCTTGTATTTGTCGAATGTCCAATTCGGTAAAAACGAGATAGGATCATCTGATTTAAAAAAGGCACTTGAAACAGGCGTTTTAAAAATTGCGGCAGCTGTATATAATTTGCTTCCGGTAACAGTTATTACAGTTCATCCCGAAATCTTTGAAAAAAACCAGTTTGATATTCCGGTTCAGGATAAATTGGAACACGATGCAGGGCAATTACTTGAGCAGATGACTTCCGTTTCGGTTATCCGAAAAAGCGGAGCCTATGGATTCGACCCTGTTTTACGCGGGTTTAAATATGACCAGTTGAATTTGGTAGTTGACGGAACACAAACCGCTTCCGCAGCTTGTCCCAACCGCATGGATCCAGCTTCGAGTCAAATTCCAATAAACATGATATCGAAAGTTGAGGTAATGAAAGGCCCATTTAGTTTACGTTATGGAAATGCGTTTGGTGGTACTATTAATTTCAAAAGCAGCACTCCACAGTTCAGTGAAAAAACAAAACCTGCCGGGCGGCTTGGAACGAGTTATGAAAGTAACGGAAATATTTTCAGGACAGAAGGTGTAGCGGGTATAACAAGTAAAAAAACTGACTTAAAGTTTTTTGGATCCTTTTCGAAGGGAGATGATTACAAAGATGGCGATGGACGTTATATTCCTGCCGATTTTAATCGCTTAAACTGGGGCGGGAAAATGGGTTTTAATATCAGTGACAAACAAAATCTTGGCGTGTTTGTTTCAAACAACCACGCTAAAAATGTCGATTTTCCGGCCCTGCCAATGGATTTGCGCAAGGATGATACATGGTTGGTAAATGCAAACCATTCAGCATATTTCTATGAAAAAATGCTGTCGGCGTGGAATTCGACAGTCTATTTTACCAAAGTAAATCACTTAATGGATAATCTCGACAAAATAATTAACCCGCGAACAGTGGATGCATCAACAGCTGCCAAAACTTCAAACTATGGCGGCAGAAGTGAAATGCGATTCGATTTTAAAACAGGTTATTTATTTTCGGGAATTGATTATCGTATGGAAGCAGCGGATGGAGAACGTTCGCGCAATATGTTGATGGGACCGATGGCAGGGAAAACCATTTACGATAATGTGTGGCAGGATGCGCAAATCCAGCGTGGCGGTGCTTTTGCTGAATATCACTTCAGGAAAACAGATTTGCATGCAGTAGTTTCGGGAAGAATCGATTACAACTCGGCAAAATCAAATAATCCTGATCCAAATTTTGTGACAGTGAACCCCGTTATGAATTCTGATTTTTTTAATCCGTCATTGAGTGCCGGTGGAACCAAAAAGATGAACGATTTTTTTTCGTTAGGTCTTTGGCTTGGAACTGCGCAACGCAGCCCGGGGGTTGCGGAGCGTTATATCAACTTTTTTCCCATAGGAATAGATCCTTATGAAATGATTGGAAACCCGCAGTTGAATCCGGAAACCAACAACCAGGCCGATTTGATTCTTGAATTCAAAACAAAGTCAACCTATATTAATTTGGATCTATATTCTTCTTTTCTAAGGAATTACATTTCATCGGAAATAGACGCAAGTGTTAAGCCCAAAATGGCAACTTCACCTGGTGTGCGGCGATATGTCAATATAGAAAAGGCTTTAATTTCGGGATTTGAACTGGAATGGAAACAGGTAATCACAAGATTTTTAAAGCACAATTTTACAGTGGTTTATACCTATGGTGAAGATAAAAAATTGAATGATCCGCTACCCGAAATTCCTCCATTAGAGATAAAATATCGTTTGTTTGGTAATTTTTTAAACGATAAAATCTTGCCTGAATTGACATTTCGACAGGTACTTAAACAGGACAGAATATCCATGTCTTACGGTGAAACTGCTTCTCCGGCATTTAATGTTGCTGATGCAAAAATTTCGTGGGTTGCAACCAATGCAATAACTGCAACTGGTGGAGTTTTGAATTTGTTCGACACTGCCTACTATGAGCATCTTTCACGTTCCATACTCGGATCAGTTAATCCGATTTATTCACCCGGACGAAGTTTTTTTGTTACACTCACATTCAATTTTTTGTAATGGACGAGTAATTTTTATTGTCTGTTTTCTGAATTTGAGATTCGAATTATATCAAATAAAAAAAACCGTTCTTTCTATAAAAAAATAGAAGGAACGGTTTTGAATTTTGTTTTTCAACAAAATTATTCAAGTATTTATGAATATTGCTTAATTGGGCTTGTAGGATTAATTTTTTCTGAAGATTTTATTTTTAAAACAATCGATGGAATTAGGGAAATTAATGCCCCTAAAAGGAATACTAAAATAAATTGAAGATTGACATTCAGTGATAAATGGTTTAATAACAATGCAAAAGCAATGATAAATGCATTTGCCGTAATAATAATGAGAGTAACTTTAAAATGGCTGGTTACCAATTTTAGCAGACGGTGATGAATATGGTTATTGTCGGCAGAGAATGGAGATTTTTTGTTTGAAATCCTGATTGTCATAACACGTAAAGTATCAATTAACGGGACAATAATAATTGCAAACGATACTGCTGGTGCCGCCGAAAGTGCATAAGGAACAGTTTTATCAATATTAAATTCGTTGAATTTTACAACAAGTGCTGATACAACCAAGCCTATGATTAATGAACCGGTATCACCCATAAAAAGCTTGTTTCGATGTCCAAAAACATTATAAATGAAAAACCCTGCCAAACTACCGACCAATGCATATGAAAGTATTGCGAACTGGATATGGCCAGCAATAAAGAACCAACCGCCAAAAGCGCTGGCCGCTAAAATTGCCAATCCTGAAGCCAATCCGTCAATTCCATCTATTAAATTAAAGGCGTTAATAATAACAACCATCGCAAAAATCGTTAAAATCAGACTTACGCCAAACCCAATTTCATTAGCGCCAAGAACACCATGGAGATTTGTGAACCGAACATTTCCAAGGGTTATAAGTATAACTGCTGCAAATATTTGTACTATTAATTTTTTTCGTGCCGAAATATCCATCAAATCATCTTTTAAACCAATGAAAAACATGATAATCACAGAAGCGATAATATATTTTAATGCATCGAAACTAATTCCATCGGTGGCAATAATGCTGCTTATGGTAAAACCAATAAAGATGGCAACCCCACCCATTGGAGGAACAATCTTTGTGTGAACTTTCCTTGCATTGAAAGGCTCAAACAGATGCTTGGCATGCGCAACCCTTATGATAGAGGGTATTGAAATCATAACCAGTATAAATCCGATTACAAATGCTCCAATTGTTAATACTAAATTCATTTTAAAATATGGGTGTATAACTCAATTTAACGGTGTCTTTCAAATTTACACAACAAATATCAATAAAAAAATTAATGCTGTCATTATTTATACAAGTTCTGTTTAATTAAATAGCAATTTTTTAATGACAGCAGTCTGTTCAAATTTGAATTCCAAAAAAATTGAAAAGGAGTTGAATTTGGAATTTATTTTGAACAAAAACTTGAGTTGCTGGGATATTAAATTATCTGTCAACAGGCATAAAAAGTCCTCAATATATTTTTGCGAACCTCTTATTACCAGCTTTTTACAACTGAAAAATTAAACCCTAAATTGTTGCCTGAAACATTATTTGCATCAAGGGCTGCTGAAAGTCCTATTTCAACCGGAAATTCCGGATTAATGTATTGAATTTCACAAAGTCCGGAAATTTGTTTCTGATTTATTTTGTATGGTTTTGGATAGGTCCCCAAATGTTGAACAAAAGTTAACAAGCCCTTCCATTTTAATTTTTCCGTTAAATTTCCTTTTGCTCCGATATGATGTGAAAAAAACCTGTTTGATTGAATTCCCATTGATATACCGGAAGTATCTGATATCGGAAAGAATAACGGAGATCCAATCATTTGCTGCCTGTATGTGAACCCGGAACGGTAAACACTGTGATTAAAATAGTTATCATATTCCCTTATTTTCCATTTTTCTGAATTACTGTCAAAATAGTAAATTGAATCCTTTATGCCTTGCTGGCGGGTATTGGTAAATTCGTAAACAATATCAGTAATCAAAGCTTCCTTGTTGTGAAAATCAAAATGAACCCCTATTAAATTGTCAGGCCAGTTGTGCCAGTTCAAGCCTGAATTGTCTTCCCATGGATGGCTTATATATACTGCCATTTTCATTTGTGAAAGGTTTCTTTCATATTTTAACTGGTAAGTCCCCAATTGGTTACCTGAAATATTTTTCTGATCGGTTACCAAAAAATCCTCGTTGCCGGGAATTGCAAAAACATAGCGCCAGTAAGCATTCCACCCTTCAGGTAAGTCTCCGATATTTTCGTTTTGCGAGGTGCCGCCCCACATTGCATAATGCTCAAATCCCAGGTCAAAAGTCCACAATGAGGATGAATGTATTTTAAAATACAACGATTTATGGTGTAAGTGGGCACAATCGACATAACGGTTATCGTTTAGTAAACCCTCATCATATTCAGCTTTAAAACTAAGCCAGTTTTGTACAAAAGGAACAGGCTTGAAATCCAGTGTTGATAACCGGATCATTGGAATTGGTCTTGCATTTTCGCTCCGTGCGATGTTTCCGTTTGAGGTTGAAAGTCCGGCATATTTTACTTCATCATAAAACAATCCTCCCTTTAATTCCCAGCCTTTTAATGAAACTCCGGCAAATGCCCTGTTCAATTGGTAATAATTTGATTTGCCAAACGCTGCAATAAAATCTCCTCCCCAGGTGGTTCCAAACTGTGATTTTGGATTGTTTTTATAAGCCTGCCCGATAATTATTTCTGAAATATTCAGGAAAGAATTTTTTGATTGGACTTTACCATGCCGGTTGGCTGCAAACCAAAATGGCAGCACACTGTCGGTTGCAGCCAAAGTTGTGTTTGAAACAGAAATTTGAATTGGATTTTGGGCTTTGCAAACGGAAAATATGAGCAAGACAAATAATGCAAGGAGAGTTTGATACTTATAAGAATTCAAATTGAAGGTATTTCGAGTTGTTTACAAATAACTTTACACATTAGGTTTGAAAGTTCAGGATGTCGCCCAACGATAGATTTTTTACCATTATTGGGATTAATAAATAAACTGTGATTTGCGCCTTCACGAACTAAAATACACCCGTTTGTTTTAAGATGTTTAATGAAAGCATTCCTCTTCATCACACAATATTAAGTTTACGTCGTATAATTTTGCGACCTTTATATAGGCTGAGTGTTTGTTTACGTTGATAGTCAATAACTAACTGTAAAGCATCCAAGAGGTTTAGTTTTAGTTCTTCAATAGTTAAGCCTTGCGCTATTGCTTCGGGTATTTCCTGAATCTGACCTACATAAAAACCATCTTCGCTTTTTTCTATTATTGCTGTATAATTTATTTTTTTCATTATAAAAGTTTTTATCAAAGATAGTAAAGTTCACACTTAACGAAATGATTTGATTTTCATACCGAAGAATTAGTTGAGGTGTTTTTCTCTATTTTGTCCCCTGTTTAAATAAATTGAGTTAGCCATAACGGCTTATTAACTAACAACTTAAACAAAAATAATCATTAATAATCAATAGTTTGTAAAATCATGGACGGACAATCCGGATTTGGATTGCATTTTTTATTGGTTTTTCAGAAACCAAAACCAAATACCCACCGCCACCTGCACCACTAAGTTTCCAGCCAAGCGCATCATTTTTATATGTTTCAATAATTTCAATAATATCGCTATTTACCATGTGTGGGAACATGGCAACCTGTGCTTCAAAACTTTCGCGAAATGATGTACCAAAACGATGGATATCTTTTGCTCTAATCGCATCCCAGCATTTAATTGCTGCATCAGCCAGATTTTTTGCATAAGGTTGATTGATATTTGTATCAGCCAGCACATCAAAATCGCCGATACGCGGCCCAAGTGTTATAAACCACAAGTTATTCTCAATAAACTCAAGGATTTCAATGTTTGTAACAGGTTCTATAGAGTCGGGCCAGTAATTTTCACAGGCATAATTCAATTTGTTGACACCCGGAAAAACGATTCCAATTGAATCCTGCGAACCTGAAACTACCTTTGTACCTGGAGGATTTTCGAAACTAAACAAGGTTTTTGCAAGTATTTCCTTATTTCCCTCAGGAATATCAGTTTGCCAAAGTTGGATGGCTTTTTTGCGTGTGCTGCTCGACATCCCGCTACGGTCGTTAAAATTATAATCAGGGTGGACACTAATTGTGATAACAGGTCCGGGATGAAATTTCGAAACAAATGGCTGATCGAGCCAGCCACCGGCCAAATCAAGACGAAAGGGTATATTGCAAACCGTGCGCAGCGAAGTTGTTGAACGTGCGGGTAATCCTCCGTGCGGAATTCGTTTGCTGACAAGTAATTCAGCACCTATTTCATCGCAAAGTTTTATTTTGTCGGGTGTAAAACCATCTTCATTCACAAAAAAAATGTCGGGTTTCAATTCTCTTATTTCCTGGTTGAAATCAATCAATCCGCTTCCTCCGTTTACCCATGCATCTTTTACATGTTTTATGGCTTTTACCATATAAAGCCTTTCCTTATCGGTATTGATTGTTGGCCTGCCTTTCAATTGCTGGATAGTGCGGTCGGAACCAATTCCAACATATAAGTCGCCGTGTTCTGCAGCTTCTTCAAAAAAAGCAATATGCCCGCTGTGCAGCATATCGTAACAGCCTGATACAAAAACTTTTTTGGTCATGACTAGTTTATAATTTTGATAGTAATAAAATTTTTTCTGATTAAAATGTGGGAAGAATACTTCGGGAACTCCAATATTTTCATCAAATTATGAATAATTCAATTTTAACTTTAGTTTATTCGATCTTCATTTTTGTTTTTGAAATTTTTAAAAAAGTAATTGTGATTAATCCATATTACTCCAAACAACCCGGTTCACATAATCAGTATAACTCATAATAATCCTGACTACTTTATCAGAAACATTTGGCATTGAATAGTCTGATACTTGCCGCAAAGTACGGTGGGTTCCACGTTTTTGATTTTCCAAAAGAACTAAACCCTGCAAAATCCTTTCTGTATTCAATCCTACCATCATAACCGGTGCTTCCTCCATAGCTTCAGGACGTTCGTGCGCATCGCGTATATTTAAAGCGGGAAAATTCATGATTGAAGATTCTTCGGAGATTGTGCCACTATCGGATAAAACAGCAAAAGCATTTTTTTGCAAATGATTGTAGTCGCGGAATCCCAAAGGTTTCATTAACTGTATCAAAGGATTGAATTGAATACCTTTTTCGTTGATCTTATTTCTTGTCCTTGGATGTGTAGAAACAATTATTGGCAATTTGTATTTATCTGCTATCAGGTTTAATGTGGAAACTAATTTTTCAAAATTATCTGAATTGATGTTCTCTTCCCTGTGCGCCGATACCACAAAATATTTCTCATTTTCCAACGATAGTCTGGATAAAACATCAGATTTGTCAATCATCTCCATATTGGCACTTAGAACCTCAAACATTGGGCTGCCGGTTTTTATTATCCGATCGGCAGGTAATCCTTCACGCAACAAATATTCACGTGCGATGTCGCTGTAAGTAAGGTTTATATCTGAAATATGATCCACAATTCTACGGTTTGTTTCTTCAGGCACACGTTGATCGAAACACCGGTTTCCTGCTTCCATGTGGAAAATTGGGATATGGCGTTTTTTGGCCGGAATGGTACAAAGACAACTGTTTGTATCGCCTAATACCAGAAAAGCATCGGGTTTTTCAATTTCCAACACCGGGTCGATGTTGATAATAATTTGCCCAATTGTTGTTGTTGCATTTGTTCCGGCAGCATTAAGGAAATGATCGGGTTTTCGTAATCCGAGGTCACTAAAAAATACTTCGTTTAATTCATAATCATAGTTTTGCCCGGTATGAACAAGAATATGTTCTATGCTCTTTGTATCATCCAATTTTTTAATTACTTCCGACAGGCGAATTATTTCGGGGCGTGTGCCAACTACAGTTAGTACTTTAAGTTTTTTCATTTTTCAGATATGATATTTTTAAGTTCAAGTATCGGGATAAAGATCACACTTTTTCAAAGTAAGTATCCGGATCGTCTTGTTTATATTGTTCGTTGATCCAGAAAATTGTGTACAAATCGTCATCTCCAACGTTTGTTATATTGTGTGTAAACCAAACAGGCATATCAACAAACGAAGGTTGACTGCCGTCAAGGTCAAACGAGAAAATTTTATCCGTACCAATTTTACGTATTTCAATTCGTGCTTTTCCTTTTATAACTGCAAATCGTTCAGCTTTGCGTGTATGAAAATGATTTCCCCGTGTAATTCCCGGGACAGTAGTTGAAAAAGAAACTTGCCCTCCACTGTTTAGTTTTATCGTTTCAATAAATGAACCACGTTCATCTGTGTTTAGTTTCAGGTGGAATGGGAAAAATGTATTGTGGTCGATATAACACAGAAATGTATTGAAAAGGTTTTTTTCGAATGGATTATCCAGGTTTGGGATAATACCTTTTTCAAAATAGTTGTGTTTGAAATCAGTTAGTTTTTGTAACAAAACAGAGACTTTAATTTGTGCAGTATGCTTTATTGCAACAGTATCAATTATTGCAGTATCCTTTGGTTCCGATTGCATGGTGATTATATGATTTATTATTTCATTTACCAGTTCAGTAACATAAATTAATTTTATCTCACCATCAACTTCAATTTTTGGTTGTTCGTTATGGGTTAACTGATGACAAAATGTTGCAATTACCGAATTATAGTAGGGATTTCCAAATGGACCAAAAACATTGGGAATTACAAATCCGGTGAATTTTGCGTTATTTCTTTCGGCCCAGGATTCCAACAACTCACGACCTTCTTTTTTTGATTTTCCATACAAGTTATCACGTTCTTCCTGTGTACTCGATGAAAACAGGATATGTGGCGTTGAATTTGTTGATTCGCAGGCCCCAATTAGTTTTTCTACCAACTGAATATTTGTATTATATATAACTTGTGGATCATTGTGCCGGTTCATTGCAGCCAAATGAACGATAGCATCGCAATTTTCAACAAAAGCTTTCAATTTTGAATCGTCAGAAAAGTATTCATCTTCGAATGGTATCCGTTCAAATTTTTCAGGATTTAGTCCAAGCATATTGAACAAGTGAGTGCCGACAAATCCAACCTGACCGGTTATTCCTATTTTTATCATTATTATCAGTGTTTTGTTTTAAATGAGGAGAATCGAAGAATGGGAGATTTTCCACATCTCCCCTTCACCCACTCCCGTTTTCTTATTTCTTTAATATTTTTTCCCAATCCATCCACCAATCCGAAGGGTAACGAATATTCTCTGCCAAGGAATCTTCGAGATTCATATCCGAAAAAAGTAAAATTTCAGAGTTGGGTTCCAGTGCTTTTAATCCATTGGCATATCCGTTTGGTATTGATAAAACTTCGGAATTTTTTGCAGAAAGTATATGATATTCAGGTACTAAATTTTTTGCAGGATTTTTAAAGTCATCGATTTCAACCCAGGCAACCACAAAAGTGCCTGAAATTGGATAAAAGTATTTTTTCTCAAATTGATGTGCTTGCCAGGCACGCACAAAAGTAGTGTTTGGGTGTTTGATAAAGTAGAATCGTTTTACATTGTTGAAATTTAAATCATTTACAAACCGCATTGAACCACGTTCGTCGGAAAATGTACCGCCTTTTATGATTGTTGGTTTTTGTGCCATATTAAATGATGAAATTGGATTCTATTTGAGAAAATGGATAGTGTGGAAAATTGGGAAAGAGGGAGTGGGAGAAAAGGAGAAAAGGAGAATAAGGGACAGGGAGAGAGGGATTTTAAATTGACCATTTTTCTGTTGTTTTTATCATGTTGACAATCATACCCAACACATATTCGTATTCCCGATTGTATTTCGAGCAAATCTCTACATTGATGTAACCGCAATCATGAGCAAAATCTAACCAGGGTTGTGTTTCTGCTGCTTCTCCTTCAGAATCTGATAATTTGGCAATAAATGCTTTTTCATCTGTATATTTTTTAAAGTTATTCAATCATATTTGGTTAAACATTTCACTTTCAAAGTACTTGGTATCCAATGGAATTCGCATGAAAAAGATTTTCATTTCTGTTTGTGTTTTGCAAAATCATGCTCATTTCATACCTTCTTTTTCTAAATGCTTCAGCAATGTTAGATGCCACCGATCTCGATGACCGCCTGATTTGATCGGTCAGGGAATATTTTCCTCAACCGGAAATTTTTTTGAAAGGTGAAAATATCCATCGCCAATCAATATGCTAATCGGTAAACATCCAATTCTTTATGAGATAGAATTAACTTCAAATTATGCTCAACTTAATATTCCTTTTCTTCCATCACCTATTCCACTTTTCACCCTTTCTCTTCTTGTCTTCTTCTCCCCTTCGCTACTTCTCCCCTCTTATGTTAATCGACTAATCCTGATATTGCAATACATCCTCGTTCAAAATGTCTTTTCTTATCAAGGGAAGTTTAAGCAATAACTCTTTTGTTCCTTCCACATTCAAACGGTGGGTATTGTGCGAGTGATAATCATCAATGGCAGATACTTTTTCTGTGCCTTCTGAAAAATAACTGGCATAATTTAACCCCCTGTTATCGGCCGGAACCCTATAATAATTACCCATGTCTTCGGCTTTTGCCATTTCTTCTCGGTTGACCAATGTTTCGTATAATTTTTCGCCATGACGGGTACCGATAACGCGCACTTTACTGTCCGATTTATACAATTCAATTAATGCCTGTGCCAGATCCGCAATTGTTGAAGCGGGGGATTTTTGAACAAACATATCTCCATTTTCGCCATGTTGGAAAGCGTAAATTACCAAATCAACTGCATCTTCTAGAGTCATCATAAAACGTGTCATATTTGGATCGGTAATCGTCAGGTCTTTTCCTGCTTTTATCTGGCTGACGAATAAAGGAATTACCGAACCTCTTGATGCCATTACATTTCCATAACGTGTTCCGCAAAATACGGTTTTAGAATTTTCTTCCATCGACCGCGCCTTTGCCTGCATAACCTTTTCCATCATAGCTTTTGAAATTCCCATAGCGTTGATCGGATAAACTGCTTTATCTGTGCTGAGAACAATCATTCGTTTTATGCCGTGTTCAAAAGCTGAATCCAAAACGTTTTGTGTTCCCATTACGTTGGTATTTACAGCTTCAATAGGGAAAAATTCGCAACTTGGCACTTGTTTTAGTGCTGCAGCATGGAAAATATAATCGACACCGTGCATGGCATAATCAACGCTCCGCTTTTCACGAACATTTCCAATGTAGAATTTGACCTTCGGGTTATTGAGTCTGTGACGCATGTCGTCCTGTTTTTTTTCGTCGCGCGAAAAGATTCTGATTTCTTTGATATCTGTATCCAAAAAACGGTTTAATACAGCGTTTCCGAAGGATCCCGTGCCTCCTGTAATAAGGAGTGTTTTGTTTTCAAACATGGTGTAATATTTTTAATGTAAAAAACACAAATTTTAACTTAAAATTCAAGGACAACTTCTTTACTTTTTTTAATTAAAGAGATTGTTCGTTGATAGTTGGAAGGTGAAGTTTATGGTCTATCTATCTTTTTAATAATTGCGGTAATTTGCGCAGATTTTTTGCAGCCAATATCAAAAATGGAAATTTAAACCCATTGTTGCGTAACGCACGGATATCTTCTTTTGATTTTGTTAGAATATCTTTTAAACTACCGGTGCTGACTCCTCCCATCCTCATCTTTGTGATTATTTCCGGCAAATATTCAAGGTTGATTTCCTTATCTTTCATTACACTTACCATAAAATTATAGTCTCCTGCAATTTTAAATGAAATATCAAACGGCCCATGTTTTTGATATACTTCTTTCCGAAGATAAAGCGTGGGGTGGGGTGGCATCCAACCGTATTTTATGTTTTTACGATCAAAACGATTGCTTTTCCATGTCCTCACAATTTTATCAGGGTTTTCTGAATGTACAAAGACAAGATCACCGTAAACTCCCTGAATATTTTTTTGCGAAAATAATTCTGCAATTTTTTGGATGATATCAGTAGAACCCATAGAATCATCGGAATGCAAAAAGCCAATAACATCATTCGTTGCCATTTTGACTCCTTTGTTTAAGGCATCGTATATTCCTTTGTCGGGTTCTGATATGTATTTGGTGACTGAAGGAAATGCCTTGACTATTTCCATTGTTTTGTCTGTAGAACCACCATCTACAATAATATGTTCGATGTTTTTGTAGGTTTGCCCGGCAACCGATTGCAAACAAGTGCTTATGTTTTTTTCGCTGTTGTATGTGGCTGTAATTATTGAGATTTTCATTTAGAAATATTTTTCGTAAACCTCTTTGTAAACTTCTTTAGTTTGCTCGTAGCATTTGTCCCAGGAGAAACGTGCGGCATTTTTGTAACCTTCTTTAGTTAGATTTTCAACTAACACATTATTGTTAATTATTTGTTTTATTACATCCGCAATTGTATCTCCTGATATTTCTTTTAAAAGAATAGCTCCTTTTCCAGCAACTTCGGGAATAGCAGAATATTTTGTGCTAATAACAGGACAACCTGCTTTTTGTGCCTCTATAATTGGAATACCGAAACCTTCAGAAATGGATGGATACAACAGACACAAAGCTTTATTGTACAAAACATTTAATTCACCATTAGAAATTGCATCAATAAATTGGTAGTTATTTATACCAAGTAATTCATTTAACAGTGATTGCTCTTTTTTGTTTAGAACACCTCCTCCAACTATCACTAATGGTACTTTAGCAATTTTACAGGCATCAACTGCCAGTAAAAAGTTTTTATAGGAATTGTTTCTGGAACCGATATAAAGGGCAAATTCACCGGATGAAAAATTCTTTATAAATAGTGGATCAGAATTATTCTTTCCCACTGGTTTGAAAAACGAATTTACCCCATTGTAAATAACTTTAACCGTTTCTTCATTTACTTTTGGATAAGCAATTAACAATTTATTTTTTGTATTCTCCGATACACAAATTATTAGTTTTGAGTTCTGAATAGCGTATTCCTTTTGTTTATGATGCACGAACCGAACTATGCCTTTACGATGATCTTCATAAGTAAAATCATGTAATGTTGTTATGTTTATGCATTTAGGATTACTGGTTACGCGGTAATAACTTGAATGAAAAATTCCCTTTTGCCCCGAAAGTTTTGGGTTTATAAAACGTTGTAAATGTACAGGGTACTTTGTCGGATTATTAAATATTTTTTTTGGATCAATTTCAATTTCATTTCTGAAAATGTTTTCATTAGATCTCTCAATAAACCAGTTGTTGAATTCAGGTTCAAGCAAAATTCTTTGAATGAGTTGCTGCCAGTATGCTGAAATTCCACCTGCTTTTTGAAGCGAAAATATAATATTATCAAAGTAAATTGGAATCACAAAGGTGCTTTTTTTAAATATGCAGTGATTTTTATTTTTTTAATAATTGAGGCAATTTGCCAAATGTTTTAGCTGTCAATATAAAAAAGGAAATTGGAATCCATTTTTTGTAGCACCATTATATCTAATTTGATTTAATTGTTATGTTACTCACGATTTGGTTGTTTTTCATTTTTTTGATTAGTCACTTTTGGAGAGCATGTACCAGTATCCCTTTCAATCTCTTTTTTTATTATCACCTGTATATAATCCAGTTCTATTTCAAAATCCAGCATTACATATCGTATAAAATCAAAATCACTTGTAATCTTAAGCGTGATAATCAATTACTCAAATTTTTGATAAACTTCATTTCAATGAAAAAGTGTTGTGTGAGTGCCATCCAACCATGTTTTATGTTTTAGGGGTTGAAAGATCTGTTTTTTCCGAGTAATTAAAATTTTGTCCTGGTTTTCAGGACAACTGTAAAACCAAGCCATTATTTATGCAATTTATGTTTCTATTACCTTAATGATCAGTAATTTTCTGAGTAATTTCGGAAGACGAATAAATATTGTCAGAATAATTAAAACCAATCGAAACACCCAATTATAATTCATTTGTTTAGCGTATGATAAATACATTTGTTTAGTACTGTAATATTTTTTGAAACTGATTTTACTATTTGTACAATTTACAGCGTGTGGTCAGTGAAACCACCATCGAGTATTATACTTTTAATGTTTTTATACGTTTATCATATCACTGATAACAAGATTCTTAAATAATTATTTTGGTGTAATAGGTGACGGTGATGATGGAAATTCTCAATTTTATTTATGTGTGAATTATATGAAAATGAAATTGGAATCGAGTGATTTTATAATGAAATTATTTTTTGTATTTCCTTTTTTGATTCAATTTGATATTTTTTATAGTAATTGTTTTCATTGGTATTAATATTTTTATAATTCTCCCAGTTATTATTTATTTCAATTATTTGATTCGCAAAATCCTCAGGAGTATCGCACTTTTTTAATATTTCCAAATCATCATATCCCCTTAAAGAATGTCCTGTTGTAACAATGGGTATTCCGTAGGAGAGTGCTTCTAAAATTTTTATATTTATTCCACCCCCAATTAATACAGGTGAAATAAAAATTTTTGATTTATGAAAAAAATCTTCAGCTCTTTCAACATTTGGAAAAACTCTGATTCTTTCATTCTCGAAATTCATAATACGTTTATTTGGATTACGCCCCACAATAGCAATTTTGATATTTATCGGTAGAAGATGAAATACATTTTCTAAAAACCATATAATACCATGAATATTTGGTTCCCAATCCAATGATCCTAAAAATAGAAGATCAAATTCTTTGGATTTTTCAGGAATATAATGATTATGGTTAAAATAAAGATTGATTCTTTTTAGAACAACAGTATTCCTTGTTTTTACACTCTTTACTATATCATAACTACTTATATAAACGCATTTTTTAAAATCATTGTTAACTATATTCATTACTTTGTCAATGAGACTAGATTGCCAATTAAAAATTAATCTTTTAATCAATGATTTGTTTTTTCCTCTTTGTTTATATAGTTCTGATTCATTGTTATGTTGGATGAGGATATTGTTATATTTAGAAAACGAAGAATCGTAATAAGCTAAGGTTCTGAAATGATCCCAAATAACTATATCAGGGTTATTATTTTTTAAAACTTCTTTTAAAAAATTTCTAATGATTTTTTTTCTTGATTTTATCTCAAAAGTATATGGATTAGAGGTTATTAACGAAAGTATCAGAGAAAGAACCGCTGATCTTTCTTCTTCAAAATAGAATTCAATATTATTCGTAATTGATTCTAATGATCTAATCGAGAGGTCAGAATATTTACCTTCGTTTAAAATATTTATCAAAGATACATCCTCGATTTCCGAAATCTGTTTTAACAATGAGTATGAAAATATTTTATCTCCAGTATTGAGGTCAGCAATATTTCTAAACGTTATAAATATTATTTTTTGTTTTGTCATATTCTTATTCCAGGCACTTTTAATTTATAAGTTAATTCTTTATTTCTTGTATTTATTGGTTTAGCAGGCACGCCTGCATAAACTAGATATTCTTGAGTTGATTTAGTTAAAACTGAACCTGTTGCAATTATAGACCCCTCTTTAACAATGCATCCTGGAAGTACTGTAACCGAAGTGGAAATCCAGCAATATGATTCAATAATCACAGGATTACCTATACTTTTGTGTATAGCTGAATTTGGGTCATGCTGTAAAGTGTAAATTTTACTAAACCATCCAATATCAACGTTATCCTTTATTTCAATTTTTTCTCGTCCATCTAATAAAACATAAGAATTTATAATACAATTACTTCCAATAATGATTTTCCATGGAGCAATAAGACTAACTTTATATGCAATATACGTTCCTTTTCCAATTTTCATTCTAAAGAAATGTCTGAGTATTAAAATCCGAAAGAAACTGAATGGTAATCTGACTACAATCATATTGATTGCAAAGTGAGCTATTCTAAATAGTATGGATTTTAACTGATTGTTCATAATCATATTAATAATTATAGATTATTTATCCATGTTTTATAAGGAAAAAAGGAAATTTTCTCAAGAATGTTGGCTTTATATGCATTAATGTATAAATACAAGTAACTTAAGCTAATCAAAATACAAAAGCCTAACGTGAATATTTTAACTAAGACTCGGTCTGTTTGTTTAAAAAAATTTAAATATTGCGGAATAAGCAATATCCAGAATATTAGAAAAAATGCACTTATTCTTCCTGCACTAACAGGCTCAAAGGATAGTAAATTGTAAAAAATCAAACCAAAATTAGTGATTGTTATAAATTTGGAAGAATTAGAATCAACTTGAACTAACTTTTTATAAAAGATTAGATTAATAATTCCGATTGTATAATAAATGTATTGCAAAATAGTGGAGCTTTTGTAATCAGCTTTTAAATAAAACTGAAGTACCTTAAAAATTGAAAGATCACTTTGAATCAGATTTATAATATTTTCAACAATGGAACCCACAAAAAATGAAATGATAAGTAAGAATAAATTGGTCCATCTTCCAATGGGGATTTTTGATAACGGCAATAAAAAAATACCAAAGACTGCTGAATAATGAATAAGTGATGCAATAATAATGAACATTAAAAAAATCAATACTTTCTTCTCTTTAAGATAACTGTATGAAAAAAATATGATTGATGTTGCAAGCGACTGGCGTATTGTAGATAAGGAAGCCAAAAAAAACAAAGGCAAACTAAAAAAAACTATCCATGAAATAACCGGATCTAATGAATATTTGGAAATAGTTTTATGTACTATAAACAGAGTCAGGGTAGAATATGTGATAAATACGAATGGATAAAAGTTAATTAAGTTACCCAATAAAAATATAATCCTGCTTATTGGTTCATATCGACTATCATGTATTTTTGAAATGTCACCTACTATTACTTTAACATATGATTCATAATCCCACCCAACATTATATCTTAATCCTGAGAAAAGAAGCAATGCAATAAATATGATGATTCCACCTAGTTGCTTTTCTAGATGTAACGAAATGAAAAAAATTACAAAAAGAAAAATATAAGGATATAGATCAAATATGGAAAATTGATAATGCAACATTTATGTATAATTCAAATTATTAATACTAACCTTTTAATATAATTGTTGCAAATAAATCTGGAGTATGTGTTAATATATATTCTTCCCAATTTTTAATTGGAAAATCATTCGTTAAAAATTGTTTTATCGCAATTGAAATAGTTTCCGGAGTAATTTCATCGAGTAAAACAGAGTTTCCATAATCCCTTAAAATCTCACCAATTAAACCATTATCTGGTCCAATAATTGTTTTTCCGGAAAAAATTGCATGGCCTATAATTCCGCTGGAAGATTCAATTTTTTTGTAAGGAATTAAAACACAATCACACTGATCAAAAAAGGTTTTTAATAAACTATTTGAAATGAATTCATTTTTGTATATAATCTCGATTTTCAAATTTTTGATTTTCAAATTTTTGATTTTCTCATTTATAATCCCATCGTTATATACATCTGCTTTTCCTAAAATGAAGAGTACAAATTCTTGATGATATTTTGGTTCTAAACACTCCATTGCATTCAAAATTTCAAAAACTCCTTTTCTTTCTTCCAACGATCCCGTATGTAAAAAAATCTTCTTGTTATTGTTTATTCTGTATTTTTTTCTAATATTATAATTATCAATGATTTTCCATTCCGGAATTGGATCTGGTAACATTGTAAATATATCTGTTCTAAATTTTGAATTTAGTGAGTTAACCGTAGAATTATCGTTCAATATATAAATATCAGTTATTTGATTATTTAATGTAAGTAACTTTGTTTGAATATGTTTTCTTAGATATTTCAGTTTTTGAGAAATTGTATTTTTTTCAAGTCGGTAAAACTGATGAAAAAGAATGCCTGAAATTTTAAATCTGTTTCTGAACAGTATCAGTGATAACATAAATACATTAAAATGTAGCAGAATTACAAATGAAGCATTGAATATTTTTGCTTTAGAAATAAGAAATTTATAGTTATTCAATGAGCGTTTTAATACATTCCCTTTAAATAAATGACAGATATCCAAAGCTGAAATTTCAAATATCATCAAGTTTTTATTTTCTTTAAATTCTCCAAATAATGAATTATACTGCTGTTTAAAGTTTTCATGTACCACAAAAACATATTTCATTTCTTCATCAATATTATTATTTATAATATAATTGATTAAATGACTGATGTATTCAAGATGGTGTCCACTTATTTCGATATCATAAATAATAGTGGTTTTCATTTTAATTTGATTATAAGTATTAATTGTTTGCGAGTTTGTTCAGTTAAAACAAGTATTTAAAGGAAGTGTCTAAGATTGACTTTTTAAATAAATTACATACCATAATGATATCACTACAACAATCCGTAATTTTTAATAGGTAAAATATAGAAAGGAATTATAATCATTAAATATTTATGCCTGTTTATAGTTATCAATATTCAAATTAGTTTAAGAATTGGATATGATAGTTGATGAATTTTTTATTTTAAAGATTCATATAGTTTCAAATATTGCTCAGCAATTACAACACTGTCAAATGATTGGGTAACTTTAATTCTGGCATTTTCTGCTAAACTGTTATAATCAGGATTTTGCAAAATCCAATTTATTCCGTTATATATATCTTCAGGGTCGAAAGGAGTTGCTTTATATCCATTCACCTTATGATCAATAATATCTTTTGGCCCAGTTGAATTGAAACTAACAACTGGGGTTCCACATGCCATTGATTCTGTAATAGTCTTACCGAAGGCATCAAATAGGCTAGGAGCAACAAAAACATCAGCAGCTGAATAAACCAGTCTAAGAGAAATGATGTCGTTTAAAAAGCCAAAACTTTTGTATTTAAATCTATGGATTTCCTTAACCGTTTTATCAATATTGCCAAAGAATAACAAAAAGTTGTTTTCCGAATCAATATATTTCAACGCTTCGAGGTATTTAGAAAATCCTTTATAATGAGCACTTATATCATGGGCACCAGTAAGAATTATCTTTTTTGTTGTATTTAAACCTAAAACTCTTTTTGCAGTTTCTTTTTCAATCGGAAAAAAATCATTACAGTTTACATTATTAAAAATTGTTTGAATATTATAATCTTTAAATACTTTGCTTTCCCTTGCAGTATTACTTATCCAGTTACTTATTCCAACAATTGTCATATTTTTGGGAAAAAACTTTATTTTCCTGTTAATGATAAATTTGGATAGATCATGGTTCTTATTGCTTCCAAGTTGAATACAATTTCCACAACCGTATTTGTAATTTTCACATTCAAGGCTATAATGGCATCCACCCGTTAAAGGCCACATATCACGTAAGGTCCATACAATAGGTTTTTGTATTTTAGAAAGTTGTTTTATACTGATAAATCCACGGTTTATCCAATGTAAATGAATTATATCAGCCCATTTGTATAAAGGATGCCCTGTTAAATTGTATCCGTATATTGCAGTACTGAAAAAATGATTCTCTCTTTTTGTATAAAGTTTTAAAGGAAATTGATCTATTTGAAAATGCAAAAAACCGTTTATTTTATTCAAATTATTTGTAATGGTTGTTTCGACAGATGGATCATTACTATTATTTACTGAATTAATCAGCACTTTTGAATCGGCACCCAATTGTAATAATCCCTGATGCAACCAATATGCTCCACGTGCAGCACCTCCAAACAACTCTCCACTAACAATGTGTAAAATATTCATTTAAATTAAATAATTGTAAATCAGTTCAATTTTATGATTAGTCCTTAATAATAGATCTGTATTTATTAACAGAACTTTTCATTCCTACTGTCGCTAAATAATCGGAATTTACATCATACTTAAAAGAATAAGGATGATATAATCCCGGACAACTGGAATTGTTTTCTTTAAGAAGTTTATATAATTCCCATGCATTATCATATGCGTTAATTGCATTTTTAATTTCATTTATTCTATATCTGCCATTGATATCACCGTAATGACCTAAAAGCATAATTGTAAATCCTTCTTTTATTATTGAATACTTCAATAATCCATATTGAGAAGATATCTTAATAAACTCAGTTGTTTCATTGTTGGTTGAAGTTATTTTATTAGAAAGTGAAACAATTTCTTCCCAAAGTTTTACCGCTGTTTCTTTTTCCTTAATAGCCTGATCAATTTTGTTTGAGTTAATAATATCGTTGAATGTATCTCCAAGCTGGTCATTGCCACCAAAACAATGATCTCGGGTCCATATAACATTTATAGGATAAATTTTAGAATATTGCCCCAATAAAACAGCTTCTTCTGACAATAAGCATAATTCTCTGAAATTTGTTACTGAATTAACATCGGTAATTCCAATACTACTGCAAAAATCAGTGAATAATTCCTCCTCACTCTTTAATCCTTTATTACTTATATACTGGGAAATTACATATGTATTTAAACTGCACCACAATTCATTATCAATAATTGGTCCCGCCCATCCACCGCCACGCGACCAAATATAAATTCCTGCAATTTTACCTTGTGAAATGAATTTTGAAAGATTGGAAGAGACCTCAGAAAAACCAGTTAATACTCCTTTAACTATGTAATTAGGATGCGAACCTTTCCCTTCATATTCGCGTTGACTCTGAAATTCGACAATTTGTTTATGATTTCCGATGCCAATTGTTTCGTTAAAGCCATATGTTCTGAAAAAATCTCCTGAAGTATGTTTAATAGAAAAAAATAAGTTTTTATGAGGTGCAATTTTATCAGTGATTTCAAGATATTTTGACCTGGATGTATGGAATCCATCAAATCCCCAGGTTCTGAAAATTAATAACTTATTTCTTTTAACACAAATTTCTTCCTTAAGAATGTTGATTAGGGTTATGTAATCATTTGATTGGTGAATTATATTCTGACCATAATGAAATGGCAACCTGTTCAAATATAATTCTCCTGTTCTTATTATCAATCCATCAAGGTCAAATTTGTCAAATATTTCATTTATTGATTCCCTTACAATATCTTGCACCAAGGGCTTATTAATAGAGATTTTACCATTTTCAGTTATTAAATCTTTGTTATTATCATATATTTGTTTGGGCATTAAAAGAATATCGGTACGTGCTATACATTTAATTCCTTTGCTTTTATTTTCAATTATTTCCATTTGCAAAACATCTGCATTTTGTTTAATCCATGAATTTAATTCTTCATTGTTGGAAACAGAGGGATCAATACCTTTTAAATTTGTTAGAGCCCCAACAAAAATATTATTCCCTAGTGTGACGTTATAATTAAATCCGTAATCTTTTAAAACTAAAGGATTTTTAAAACTTGTTTTGATCGAATTGTGATTTGGATCAGGAAAAGCAATATTTATGATAGAAAAGTCTTCATTTTTATCCAAAATTGGATATAATATTCCATCGTCTTGCTGACAGGAAATGAAAACAATACCAATAAAAATTGAAAGCCATCCGATATTTTTCATATTTATTTTTTTCAAGCGATCTTTAGTTTAGTAACAACATTAGAATCTTATGTCAATGTTTTGTTAAGTAATATTTTGAATAATGAAATCTTTTGATTTTTCTATTTCTAATTCAATTAGTGAATTAACTCTTTTGAAATCAATATCTTTATCTTCTATTACATTGTAATTTGTCAGTAGTCTGTTTTCAATCCCCAATTTTGCCAATAGGTTTTGAACTCGGGAACTATTATTATTCATCCCTAATGCATAAAACTGCTTCTGAAAAATTATTGAGAAAGCAACACCATGAAACGAGGTTGAAATCACAAAAGATGCATTTAAGAATAGTTCAATGAAGTTTAATGGACCAATATATTGTTTGAACTTGTATGGATTTTTTAATGGCCTGACATTTCCATTTATTTCAATTATTTTGCATCCCAACTTTTTAGAAATGATTTTAGCGAACTTATCTGCATCCTCTGAATATACCAAATGATAGAACAGAACATATTTTTCAGTTTTTTTCTTTTTATTACTTACTAATTTGTTCCATTGTTCTCTGTTTAATAGAAATACAGGATCTAAAACTTCAAAAATGTTTTTGTCTGTAAGAGGTTGAATTATTTCCTTTAATTTACTTTCCCTAACTGAAATTGAATCAAATTCCTTGAGATGCTCTTTAATAAAGTCCTTTTGTTTTTCATTAATCTCCATAACACCCATGCTTGCTGCATATGAAATCTTTTTTTGAACCACATTTACAGGCACTTTACCCCAATATATTGGGTCAAATCCTTGAAATTTTTTAAAATTATTATACCTCCAAATCTGATCACTTCCGAAAATAAATAGATCAAATTTTTCAGTTAATATGAAATCATTGTAAATATTTTTCTTGGAATGTATTCTCAATTCATTTTTTATAAAGTTTTGGAAACGGGAAAAACGAATTAAGTTCTCCGGAAAACAAAGAACATTTATTATTATACGTTTTATTTTGGAGAATAGTGGTGCATTGCTTTTATAGTAACTCCAATCAATTAAATCATACATGCCTTTCCTGTAGTCTGGCCAATAATCTATAATTTTTACCTCATTTCCTGGATTAGATAAAAATATTTTTAGAGCATATGCCTGCAAAACAGCTCCGTAATTGTGAGCACGATGAAATGTCAAAATTCCAATTTTCATCAGTAATTTAATTATGTCTGTTTTCCCAATACACCTTTAATAAACCACTTTATCCTTTGCAATGCCCGGTTGTAAAATGAGTTATGATTAGCTAAAATGTATTCATGCTCAATTGGTTTCATCCTTTTAGTAAAGAGCTTAAAATTATTCATTTTTAATGCATTAAGAAACGCTACAGGACTCTCTTTTGCTATTACTTCTCTTAATGAATAAATTATTTTTCTTTTTGGTGTTATCAAGAATTGATTTGGTAAAATACGTTTCTTGGGAAACCATTCATTGTTTTCTTCTTTTTTAGCTAAACGGTATGATAATGCTTCCCTTCTATGTCTGAATCCGCCTTCCTGAGATTTTATGACATCCTCTTTACTAATTTCTTCAAGATACAATACCTTTAAATTAATATATCTTTCGATTAAGTCCAGTAAAACTTTATTTCGAACAATAATTAATGAAGTACCTTTAGGATCAGAAACATATTGTGGCAACCATGCATCTCCCAAAGAAATATCAGCAGTTTCATTTACTACATCATCACAATAGTCGCATGCATTGGGTTTAAAATAACCAGGATAATTTATTCCAAGAATTTCATTCTCTAATTTCATTCTCTCTATATTATCTTGATTTGACCAAACCTGATAAATTTTATTTTTTGCAGGTTTACTTATATGTTTACGTCTAAAATCGATTCCAATTAAATTATCAGGATGGACCCCCAATTGCCAACCTATCATTTTTGCCTGATTGGCACTTCTCATGCCCCCACACACAATTCCAAATGTAAAACTGATACGATCTGCCAATATGCTGTTTCGAAAGGATAAAAGCCTTAATGATTTTATGAAGCAGGGAACGCCTGTAATTGCATACCTTCCTTCTGTTTCTTCTATTAAATTGATAACTTTTGTAAGTGTTACAGGGTAATAACATGATTTGGCTCCTTTGATAATATCATCTGCAGAAGAAAAAACCTGATAATCAAAAAGTGGAATATCAGAAGACATAGTCGTATTTGCCACAACCTGAATAAAATAATCAATCTTATTTTCTTTTAACAATGTGTAACCCAACCATTTTCCAAAGCCACCAGAGCTTCCATATAACCTGAAATCACCGGCAACAACATATCCTGCAAAGCTTTTCAAATAATTACCTATATGATTATCTTTCTTGTTATTGGGAAATAAAATTTCACCTAATTCATCTTCATTTTTTGAATTACCTGAAAAAGGACAAATATCTAATAACTTTATTTGTTCGTTATTATCCTGCGTGTTATCCAGATAAGCAACATAATTGCCGAATTCATCCATCTTTATTTTAAATGGTGAGCCTTTTATTGCTGCACATGCACCGCAACCAATACAATAATTACCTGAGATTACTGTTTCCTGTAATTGTGTTATTTCTGAAACCTCCTTCATTGTTAATTTATTTTTTATTTTACTGACTTAATGAAGGTAATTTTATTTATTATATAGTTGTTAATTAACCTATTAATATCTTTTTTTTCATTGTTTGATAAACCAATAAAATAAATGGAAATTGCACATGTTAACATTCCAACTACAAAAATAATTACAAAACGAAAAAAATTATCATCCATTTGAAAGGTCAGAAAAAATGGAACTATGTAGGCTATTAACGATACTAAGAAAACTTTAAAAATTACTTCAGAAATATATCCCATTATCGGAAATTCCAACATTTTTTTTAGTAAAGCCAACCTCAACGACAAACTTACAACTGCAAAAGCAATTGCTATAATTAGTGCAGTTTGAGGTGGAAATCCAAATTTTAAAAAAAAGTAAGAAACAGGAAAATTAAGTATTCTCACACCACCCACCACAATTTGATATATTTTGATTTTTCCTGTAGCCAAAGCCGATGCTACAAGCGGACCTGATAAAGAATCAATTATTGCCGATATAATAACTAATCGGGTAAATAAAGCTACATATTCGGGTACTTCCTTTAACCAAACTGATAATATAAAATTTGTTTCAAGAAGCAAAGGCATTGATAAAATAAACATAAGAAAATAGGAAAACTTGGAACTTTGAAAAACCAATTTCATCATTTTTGTTTTCTCGCCTGTTGCATAATATTTAGTAATTTGAGGATTTACTGCAGTTGAGAAATTAATAACAAACTGGTTGATTGCACCATTTATCTGATAGGCAATCCCTTGAGCAGCATTAACCAAAGGTCCATAAAACATATTCAAAACTATATTTACACCTTGGTTTTTAAAAACCATAGCTAATGAACCAAACAGATTCCATCCTGAAAAAACAACTAATTCTTTAAACAACCCTGTTTCCCAATAATAAGTGTATTTTGTTTCCTGAAATTTTCGTTTACAATAAGTGCGATAAATTAATGTAATAAGTGTAGTTACACCAAACATTAATACAGCATATAATTTCAGTTTGTCAAACGAAAAAAGTACTAACAAATAAACAATAACCAATTTTAATATCACTTCAATAATGCTAACATAAGCATAAACTTTCATTCGTTCATGTGCAATAATGAAAGCATTATATGGCACAGTAAACATTGTCATCATAAAAGAAAAAATAGAAAACTGGTAAATCCAGTTTGATGCTTCCATCCGATCGGGTGGAATAATCATTTTATTGTTCAAAAACCATAATCCTAATGTCTCTGCTAAAACTAGTATAATACCTGCTATCATGATATAAATAGTCATGGTCATACTAAACGTTTTTTTTAATTGGGTATAATTTTTCCTTCCCAACTCAAATGAGAAAAAACGTTGCGAAGCAGATGCCAATGTTGCACTCAGAAAAGAAAACATGGTTACAACCCCACCAACAACGTTATATATACCATAATCAACAACCCCAATAGTATCCAACACTACCCTTACTGTATAAAGTGATACTCCCATTGTCAGAAGCATCCTGGAATATAACAATAACGTGTTTTTTGCTATTCGTTTATTACTTTCAGACGACATGGGAATGTTGATGCGGATTTGAATCAGATTTAATCTTGAATATTTCTTTAAGAATTATCATTTAATTTTTTATTTGAGGATCACTTTTATTAAATATTGAAAAAAAAAACTTATTAAATGGATTAATATTTTATTACTGCGAATAAAACTCTTGAAACAGCTACTTAATGTCTTGCAATAGTTAATTATATTCTAAAAACATTGACTTAAAATCATGCAATTATTCCTTAATCATTTACAATGATAAATTTATGATTTTGGAACAATTTCTTTCTTTTTCAGAACTACTATTTATGGTTTCAGAACAATTACTTATGCTTTCAGAATAGTTATTTATAGTCTTGGAATAGCTACTTACGTTTTCAGAATTGCAATTTATGTTCTTAAAACAGTTACTTACGTTTTCAGAATTGATATTTACGATTTCAGAACAGTTTTTTATGGTCGTGGAAGTGCTATTTACACTTTCAGAAGAGCTACTTATGATCTTAAAACTGTTTTATCGATTGTTTTGTGTCGGAATGGGTTTTTGTATACAGGGATTTAAATAACCCGGCTCTGAATTTTTATGCTGTAATAAACATAACATTCAGAGCCGGGAAGTTTTTTTTTAAGCAATGGCATTTTTAACCTTTTATAAATCAGGCTTTCGTCTGGTTTTACTGTTCGGTTTCGGTTGGAGGTTGCTCACCAGGTTTCGGTTGCACCGGTTTTTCTACCCTGCGAACTTGTTTCATCAGGTATGAAAAGGTATAATCTTTCAGTTTTGCCTTGTCGGTTTGTTTAAACAGGATCTTACCGATTTTACAAATCTCTGTCAACTGGTCGTACAGGTCGTTCAACAATCCCAGGTTATTTTGCACAAGTACCTTGCGCGACGATACAATTTCGTACTTCGTTTTGCGGTTATCGGCTAGTATTGCCCCGATTTCATTTAACTTAGCTGCGAGTGTTTCGGGCAATCCTTTTTCGGCTAACTAATTTCGGTACAACAAAAAATGTTTGATAAAATCAAATTGTTATTAACACCGAAACTTACAATAATTCCGATAACTTTCGTCTTATATAATATCCCGCATCTCAGCATTTGAAAATTTTACTAAACAACTCTCTTTATAGTTTATACACTTTATCACTTGCTTTTTTCACCATATTCCGCATATCCACAATCAACCTTGCATGTTTTTGTACAAAATCCATATCAAAAGCATCATGATTTGTAGTAAGCACTACACAATCAGCCTCCGCCAGTGCTTCTACGGATAGTTCAGTTGAATTGAGTGTGTTGCCTCCATTTGTTTTTACTACAGGAATGTGAGGATCTTTGTAACTCACGATTCCCCCTTTTTTGATTACTGTATCCATGATTTCTAATGCAGGGCTTTCACGTTCGTCGTCAATATTCGGTTTGTAGGCAACACCAAGGAATAGGATTTTACTCCCGTTTATCGCTTTTTTGTGTCGATTTAATGCTGTCGATATTTTAATAACCATATAATGAGGCATTCTCATATTAATGTGCCCTGCGGCATGTATCATACTCAAATCAAAATCAAATCGTTTGGCAATGTGCTCCAGATAAAACGGGTCGAGAGGGATGCAGTGTCCTCCAATACCCGGTCCCGGATAAAATGCCTGGAAGCCAAAAGGTTTTGTTTTTGCAGCATCAATTACTTCCCAGATATTAATGTCCATTTTGCCTGCCAGTAATGCCAACTCGTTTATTAAACTAATGTTGACAAGCCGATAGGTGTTTTCAAGGATTTTTACCATTTCAGCAACACGTGGCGAACTAACTTTGTAAATTGAGTCAATTGCTTTTTTATAAAGTGCTTCACCGATTATTAAGCCATCCTCTGTCATTGCACCCAATACTTTTGGCGTGTTCCTTGTGTGATATGATTTATTTCCCGGGTCAACACGTTCAGGCGAATAGGCAAGCCAAAATGATGCCCCTGAAGCCCCCCTCGATCCCCCCGTTGGGGGGAGGGGAGAAGATCCTTTGGCTTCGCTCAGGTTTATGTCTTTGAAGTTAGGATTGTTTTTTATGCCTTCGATTATGATTGGGAGCATAAAATCTTCGGTAGTTGTGGGGTAGGTGGTGCTTTCGAGACTAATAAAAGTTCCGGGCTTCATGTTTTTCCCAATGGCTTCACATGCTGATTCAATATAGCTCATATCCGGTTTCCGAAATTTATCAAGGGGAGTGGGAACACAGATTATCAAAGCATCACAATCTTTCATTTTTGTAAAATCGGTTGTAGCTTCGAGTGTAACCCTGTCAACCACTTCTCTTAATACAACATCGCGAATATCTTTGATATAGTTTTCTCCTGAATTTATTTTGTTGACCTTTGTTTCTGATTTGTCGAATCCTATGACTTTTACTCCTGCTTCGGCAAAGTTAACGGCAAGTGGCAAACCAACGTAGCCCAGGCCTATGATACCTACTACTTCAGTGTTTACTTCAATTTTTTTCAGGATTTCTTGAATGTAATTCATAAGAATTTATCAAATAATTTCTAGATATGAGAATTAATAACTCTGTAATATTTTAATGATAGTTCTTCAAAATTGACTAATAAACCAAATCTTAAATTTGTTGCTCCTAAGATTATTGTGGCTTATCTGGAAGTTTATATATAGCTGGGCCATGGTTTTTAGAAAATGTATATTCTGAAGCATTGGAACTTGAATTCTTTCTTGAAAATTAAATTAACCATTTGGAGTATGTTTAATTAGTATTAATTCAAGTAATTCGGTTTATTAAAGTTCTTCCTTCCATTTTGTTTTTAAAGTAGCAATGAATTGTTTTCCAAATAACCATCCTATGCCGATAAACCCTCCAAGAAATGTCCAAATTACAAGTATCATTGGCCGGTTTGGTTTCGATTTTTGGAGGGGAACTGTTACTGGTTTAACAATTGAAAATACAGGTGTGTCTTCTTTTACCTGTA
Organism: Draconibacterium sp.; assembly: GCA_041739985.1. Taxonomy (GTDB): domain Bacteria; phylum Bacteroidota; class Bacteroidia; order Bacteroidales; family Prolixibacteraceae; genus Draconibacterium. The sequence continues at coordinate 82,640 of JBGSMW010000110.1, forward strand.
TTTGTGCCTGCTCGAGTTGCTGTGCTAATTGCGAATAAACTTCAAACGCTAATTTGTATTCGTTTTGGAGCCTGTCTTGTTCGGTACGTGCCATTGCCGATGTAACGTTTTTGTTGCGATCGACAAAAACAGCCAGATTGGTTTGTGCTTTTTCAAACTCCTTTTTCTTTTCTGCGTGGCGTTGTCCGATAAAATTTAACTGAGCTGTGGCTTTTTTAATCTTAAACTCGGTTATATATTTTTGCAATAATGTTTGTGCTTTGTGTGCTATTTGAGCCGCCAATTTTGCATCATGTGCTTTAGCATTTAATACAACGTAGCCCTCCTTATCATTTGTCTCGAGTGTAACACTTTCAGCGAGCATCTTTCTAATCGATTCCTGATCTTCGGTTAAAACAATTGGCGAATACAACAAACTATCGGATGCCAAAGCTGGTGGAGTTTCCTGTTTTTCAGGTTTTAAAGCTTTTATAATTACGTTTGGAAGGCCAACGGTGTATTGCATTACCACCGAAATAACATTTGGCTTTGCATAAATCGTATAATATTCATAAATAGAAACAGGTTGTTCAATGCCTTCGAATTTAAAAGGGGTTTCCATTAATTCAAGCTGAAAAGGCACACTTTGCACAATTTGCGGATAAATATATGGTGACAGTTCACTTGTTTCCATGTTCATATCCAAATTAAACCCGGCCATTGCTGCAAGTGAAGATAACCCACCCAATTTGGATTTATTACTTGAGAGCTGTGGAACCATGGTTGAAGATGCTGTGAATTCTTTTGCTGAGAGAAGTGCAATTACCAACCCGATTACCATAAAAATAAGAACTGTTATTATGATCGATTTTCGGCCATCCCACATGGTTTTTGCAAGTGCAATGAGATCAATTTCATCATCGGCTGTTGCCTTTTGATTGTTTTTTATTTCGTTGTTCATTTTTTATAAATGGTATTGATAAATGAGAAGAATATTTGCCAAAATTAGAAAAGCTAAAATTGACTTTTTCCTCATTGAAACTTTTAAACTTTATACTTGAATATCAAAAGTAAATTGATTCAGATCATTTTTTCGAGATATTTGCTATCGTAGCAGCTGAAAGTGCCAGTGAGGATAAAACACTTACCCATGCAATCCATTTACCACTGTCGGTTGCTTTTTTCTCCGGTTTTTGTGGAACAATAATCTGGCTGCCTGGTTGAACCTCGGGGTAGTTCTTTATCAAAAAACTTTTGGTAACTGCTGTAGTTCCATTTGCATACCGTACATAGGTTTTCTTTTTATTGGCATCAGTATTAAATCCACCGGAACGGTCGATATAATATTTTGCAGTCTTTCCTGACTCGTATGCAATTGAGAATGGGTTTTGCACACTTCCTGTAATTTTTACAGTTGGCAGATATTCAGGAATAAATATACGATCTCCATTGTTTAGAAAGAAATCTGTTTCACTTCCGGGATTATTCAGTATAAGTTTTAAATCGATCGCTACCTGTTCGCTTCCAAGCTCGGTAGAAAAACGCTGGAGAGTTGCGCCTGCTATAAATGCTTGTGGTGTTACTCCACCAGCCATTTGAATCAAATCAGATATTTTTTGTTTTTTATCGCTAACTGCATATGCTCCGGCATAGGCAACTTCACCAGAAATATAAACGGTTTTATCTTGTCTGAAACCTGGGGCTTGCCGCACTGAAACCTGATCATATGGTTTCAGTAAATACCCGGCATCATTGCTGTTGAGGTTTAAATCACGGGATAGGTTTAAAACTTCGGTATGTACAAGTTTGTCGGTTAGCTCAGCATTTTCTTCATAAGAAAGCCGCCGGGCTACCTGAATAAAAGTACTGTCGGCTCCTTCGGTAAAGCCCCCTGCCAGAAAAATAGCATCACCTAAAGTCAGGTTATCACTCCAGTTAAATCTTCCGGGAGCGAGTACTTCACCATTAACTGTAATATAGGATTGCTCTTTTAGTTGAAAGTGAGATTTAATGAGTACCATATCTTCAGGAAACAACGCGATATTTGAACTCCCCGCTATAATGTCCTCAAGGTTAAATGAAATTGCCGAAGTTGTTAAATCGGAATTGTATCGGGTGATCATACCTCGTTTTTGGAATGCATCAGGCGTAATACTATCTGCTTTCAAGATTAATTCTTTTAAAGTTAAGCCGGGCGACCATTCGTAATCTCCCGGACGGTAAACTGATCCTGAAATGGTTACCCGATTTTCAAAAGAACTAAGTATTTGTTTATTTTTGATTTCATCACCATTAATTAACGGAGTTGTTGCTAATTGGGCAAAGGCCACATCGCTAATTTGATATCCCTGTTGTGTTTTCCTGTAAATTTGGGTTTTCGATAAATAGGAATTTTCGGTAAAACCTCCCGTAAACCGAATTAAATCGCTTAACATTTCTCCCTCTTTCAATTCAAAAAGTCCGTTTCTTTTAAACTCACCATTTACGTCCACTCTTTTTTCGGCAGCCGGTATAAAAATAATGTCATCGTCTTGTAATAGAACATTTTCTGAAGGGTCGGCATTAACCAGGAATTTATATATGTCTATAGTTTTGAAAACTTTATTGTTACGAATTATTTTAATGTTTCGGAAAGAACCAATACTGTTTGGGCCACCCGAAAGGTATAACCCATTGAAAACAGTAGCTGTAACAGGCAATGTATAGGTTCCGGGTGCCGCAACTTCACCTAATAAATTTACCTGTATTGAACGCAGTTGCCCCATATTTATCTGCGCAAATGTTTGTGGATTGCTGCCTCCCATATCTGCGTAAATAGATGTAAGTCTTTGTACGATTTTATCTTCTGCTTCCTGAAATGTATTCCCGGCAATATAAACAGGCCCAACGTCAGGAATTAGAATTTGTCCGTTTTTATTTACCTGGAGCTGGTAATTGTTTTGCGAGTTTCCCCAAATGTTGATAATAATTTGATCTCCAATGCCAATTTCATAATTTTTGGGCGTTTGAATATTAATGCTCGGGTTGAAAGTCAGGTTTTTATTATTGAAAAGGTAAGAACCAAAAATTCTGCCTTTCTCCTCAAATTGTGATTGCCTTTTTGAATTTTCCAAACCCTGGGGTTCTTCGGTTATTGCTGAGGGTTTTCTTAACGTGTCGGCATTGAAATCCAAAGTTTGGGAATCATTGTTTTGTATCCGGCTTTCAAAATCCTGGATTTGTTGTTCTGTTGCACCTTTTTGCCGGGCAATGTTAGCTGCATCCTGGGTTGATAGTCCGGCATCCTGCATAGCTTTTTGTGCTTTTTGAATGTCAGATTGTGGTAATGCCTTAACATCTACCGCAGGGACATCCTGGGCAATAGCGATATTACCACTTAGTAATATTGCACTCATGAAAATGATAAATTTTAAATTGAATCGCATTATTCCTGGTTTTTTTAAATTGATACTTGATACTTTATGCCTTGATACTTCCCATTCAATTCTTCCCTGTTTCCCCTGCTTTTGAGGGGGCAAGGGAAGCTTTCTCATAATAAGTCTTATACCATTTTGCAAATTCGGCAATCCCTTTTTTTAATGTGGTTTTTGGTGCGAATCCAAAATCATGTTTAAGAGCTTCAATATCAGCAAAGGTTTTTAGAACATCACCTGGTTGCATGGGCAGAAATTCTTTTTTCGCTTTTTTGTTTAACGCTGTTTCTAAAATGTCGATAAAATCCATAAGCTTTATTGGATTTCCATTACCAATATTGTAAATGCTGTAGTTTGCAGTTTGATGCTGATTTGGGTCTTCAGAAAGTTGATTTTTCCTGTCAGGGGAATCAATTACATTTATAATTCCTTCAACGATATCATCAATATATGTGAAATCACGTTCTAGGTTGCCATTATTAAATACTTTAATAGTTTCATTATTGGTGATGGCATTGGCGAAGAGTATGGGAGCCATATCAGGTCTTCCCCAGGGTCCGTAAACCGTAAAAAATCGCAATCCGGTTGTTCTGAACTTGAATAAGTGGCTATAAGTATGCGCCATTAGCTCGTTACTTTTTTTTGTAGCGGCATATAGACTGATGGGATTATCTGTTACGTCGTTCACTGAAAGTGGCATTTTGTTGCTATTGCCATAAACACTTGATGAACTTGCATAAACCAGGTGCTTAATATTATTATGCCTGCATGCTTCAAGAATGTTTGCAAATCCATCAATGTTACTGCTTATATATGCCTGAGGATTTTCTATACTGTATCTTACCCCCGCCTGAGCCGCAAGATTACAAACAATATCGAATTTTGCAGCTTCAAAAATTTTGTTCAATTCTTCATTGTCCTGGAGGTTCAACCTGATGAAAGAGTAATTTGGGAACTTTGTACTCTGCACCGCAGTGTGCCATATTTCTGCCTTTTGAGAAATTCCACAATCGTTTAACCGGTCATACTTTAATTTAACTTCATAATAGTCATTGATATTATCGATACCAACAACTGAATGGCCTCTTTCTAACAGGTTTTTTGTTAGATGATAGCCAATAAATCCGGCAGTTCCGGTAATTAGGATTTTCATTTTCATTTTGATTAATTAGTTCCATCTTTTTTATCCTGTTTCCAAATCAGCAAAACAGGTTTATTTTTAAAATAACTTGTCATTTGGGTTTCGGTAAGAATAAGACTTCTTATCTTTTTGTTGATTAGTAATTCTGTTTTAGTTATGAGTTTGTCGATGTAAATTGTGTCAAGTTTATCCCCAACCAACACCAAATCAATAATTTTTGAATCAATTCCCCTTGCTAAATCACCTGTAATATATGCTGTTTCAAGATTACCGATTTGGTTAGTCACTTTTTCGATTACCTTGTCAATTCCAACAAAATTTTTTACAATATTATTAATATCGTTGTAGAGCGGATGGCTTGTATTGGCACTAAAATATTTTTTATTGCCCGAAACTTCAGAACACAACAATTCTGCGTTTTCCAGCCGGTTAAGCTCAACCCTGATTGCATTTGAGGATTCGCCAAATTCCTGTTCAAGATTTCTTAAATAGCTTTTGGTATTGCTGTTTAGAAAAAACTTGAGCAGCAGTTTAACTCTTGTTTTAGATGTAATTATTGAATTGAGCATGTTTTTGAAACATTTCTTAGGACAAAATGCGGTAAATGTATTGCTAAATCTGAGGGTGGTAAAAGGGTTTTTTAGGTTTGATTTCTTACAGCTTCGCCCCCTCAGTTACATATTTTAATGTATGAGAAGCAGCAAATTTTTACCTGCTTTTTGAGTAACAAATGTACTCAATTATTATTTTACAGTTGATCAATAATCTAATATTTTTATCAATTTGGTAGTTTAAATTACTTGAATATAAAGATTGATTGAAATTTTATATCCACATTTTCAGGTAATTGAAGCTTGGATTAAGTAATATTATTAAATTGTTTAATAAATTCAGGAATATATAATTTGATTAATGGAGGATTAGAATATTCTTGTAATATAATTTCTTATCTGGATTAGTTGCCGGGAGAAAATGGCAGGTAAGTGCTTTTTGAAGAAGATCCGCTTTTATTTTTACCCTTATTATTCTTTTCTTTTTTCGCTTTTGCATTAGGGTTGGCGAGGGTATAAAAAATGCCAATTTTAAATCCGGTATATAATCCGGTTATTTGATGGCGGGTGTTATCTTCGGCATAATTGTGAATTACATCCAAAAAATCATAATTGACAAAACTGAAATCGATTGTACTCAGCACATAAATATTTTGTGAAATTGTTGATTTAAAACCGGTTCCGATGATGAAAACGGGTGTTGACAAATCTGTATAGCCTTCTTCTCCTTTGCCAAAAAGCAACTCGTTATCAGGCGAATGAACATATTTGAATTTAGAAGTGTAGTTTAAATAGCCACCACCTGCCTTTACAAATGGTATAAAAATTCCTTCAGAATCAACAGGTTTGAAAAAATACCGAAAGTACAGATTTTGTCCAACCAATTTATTTTCATATTCTACCGGATCTATTATATCATTGGGAATTCCACCTTGTAATCCTTCTGCTGAGAATTCAGGATAGTTTGTTTCTCCTTTTAGATTTGAATTCTCAAAATCGATTCCAATTTCCCACCGGGGTAACAGATATTTTGATATTTCGAATGCATATGCAAATCCGGTTTTGTGGTTAAATTCATTTATAATTCCCGAACCTCCTGCAGGATACTCTCCAATAAGTCGTGACCCACCCATTTTAACGCCAACATTTATAAGACTTTGAGCCAATATATCAGAAGAAGCACTGCTTATAAACACAAAAACTAAAATGATATATTTTGATAAGTACCTTTTCAATGGTTTTAACTTAATTTTTTCATTTGTCAAAAGAAGCAATAATTAACGTTTAAAATAACCATGTTATTTGATTTTTATTGTGAACTTTAAACATAGTTGTGTGAATAAGAAACAATGCTTAATGTTTTTTTTACTCTAAACAATTTGTTCTCTAAACGATTTTTTTAGGCAATTAGTACCTTTTGAAACTGGACTTTATTAGAAGTATTGTCAGTTAAAAATCAATGTAAACTTCCTGTGCCAAATTTCTCAGCAAAATATCGCGCAATTAATTCTACTGAATTAACAAAAAGGTTATCCTTACTCAGATTAAAATAACTTAAATCAATATTTCCATCTTGTTTATTATCAATAATTAATACAGGGCAACTCTGATTGTTTTCTCCAAGTAATTCAACAATGGCTGGTCTGGGTTTTTTAAAATCAACATAATTGATTTCAATCAATTTCTTTATATGTGGATAGTATTTTATAACACCTTCAATCATCGCGCATTGCGGGCAGTAATACAATTTCCCTGTATTATCTGATTTGCTGTCTGTAAAGTCGGGATTTAATAAGAATAATTTTGTTTTCATTTTTTATTATTTGAGCGTGAAAAGTTAACAACTTCTTTTGATTTCTCAGATATTGTAGTTGACAGAGTTTTTTTGCAGATGGTAAAATTGTTCTATGTCAAATCGATGGATTTAACAACTTAAATACGATGATAAAATTATTAATAATGAAATAATGTTCATTACATGAGGTAAGTCATATTTATAGCAATCCTATTTTTAATAACTTTGCGGTTAATGATTAATATTTAAAAAGTAAAAATATGGCAATCTCAAAAATGAAAGTAAGTGCAAAAATGGGCACAGATTTTAGTACCAATATCAATTGTTCTCATCCCTTTATAATAGATCAGCCAAAAATGGCCGGTGGAAACGATGAAGGACCAAATCCTTTGGAAATATTTCTTTCAAGTTTACCTGCCTGCATTTGTGCGATTGGTCGGATTATTGCCAATCAGCGTCGCATTAATTTGCGGGGAATTGAAGTTGAAGTAGAGGGAGATATTGATAAAGATTTTTTAATGGGCAAAACTACCGAAGGACGTGCAGGTTTTACTGAAATTCGAAGTTTTGTTGATATTGACGCAGATATGACTAAAACGGAAAAAGAAGCTTTCCTGAAAGAAATAGCTATGCGTTGCCCTATCGCCGACAATATGATTTTTTCGTCGGTAGTTATACCATCAGTTGTAGAAAAACAATTGGTTTAATTGTGAATTAAAATTGTTTGAATGCTGTTGTCTGCTGACAGGGACAGCATTTTTATTTTAATTTTTCAATAAGTGCCTGCCCTGTATATGATTTGTTAACTTTTATCAAATCTTCCAGAATACCTTCAAATATAAGTTCGCCTCCTTTATCGCCTCCTTCGGGGCCAAGATCAATAATCCAATCTGCCGACTTGATAATTTCAAGGTTGTGTTCTATAATAATAATAGAGTGACCTCTTGAAATAAGAGCATTGAATGAATCGAGCAGTTTTTTTATGTCATGAAAATGAAGTCCGGTTGTTGGTTCATCAAAAACAAATAGAGTAGGAGAGTCTTTTTCAAGTGCAAGAAATGATGCAAGTTTTACCCTTTGGCTTTCTCCACCGGAAAGAGTACTTGACGATTGACCTAATTTTATATATCCCAAACCAACGTCCTGAAGTGGTTTTAGACGTTTGGTAATTTTTTTTTCAGTCGAACTTTTTCCCTGTGAAAATAATTCAATAGCCTGATTTACTGTTAAGTTCAGAATATCATCAATATTATGCTCTTTGTACCGAACATCAAGGATGTCTTCTTTGAAACGTTTTCCGTTACAACTTTCGCAAACCAAAAATACATCAGCCAAAAACTGCATTTCAACTTTAATAGTACCTTCTCCCTGACATTCGTCGCAACGCCCGCCATCAACATTAAACGAAAAGTGTGAAGGTTTTAAACCCTGCATTTTGGCGGGTTGCAGCTCTGAAAATAACTTTCTGATTTCGTCGTATGCTTTTAAATAGGTGACAGGATTTGAACGCGAGGATTTTCCTATCGGATTCTGGTCGATATATTCAAGGGCGGTTATTTGTTTGTAATCACCCAGAATTGCATCGTGATGGCCTGTTTTTTCACCATATCCACCAAGAATTTTGGTAAGTGCCGGGGTCAGGATTTTTGATACCAGTGAAGATTTTCCTGAACCGCTGACTCCTGTAACAACAGTTAAAATATTCAATGGGAATTTAACAGTCAAATTCTTCAGATTGTTTTCCCGGGCACCCAAAACCTCAATAAAATTTGTCCATTTCCGGCGTTGTTTGGGTATCTCTATTTTTTCAACCCCTGTTAAATATTTGGTCGTCAAACTATCGGGTTGGTTTTGAAGTTCGGTATGATTTCCCTGAAAAACAACTTCTCCACCATGCACGCCTGCATACGGGCCGATATCGATAATCTCATCGGCTGCCCTTATGATTTCTTCGTCGTGTTCAACTACAAGAACTGTATTTCCAATTTTTTGTAATTGACGCAAAACTTTAATTAAACGTTCCGAATCCCGGGAATGTAATCCAATACTTGGTTCATCAAGAATATATAATGAACCCACCAAGCTGCTGCCAAGCGAAGTTGCCAGATTTATCCGCTGTGATTCGCCTCCGGATAAAGTTGATGACAGGCGGTTTAAAGTAAGATATCCAAGCCCAACATCGCATAAAAAGTTTAAACGACTTGTAATTTCAATTAGAATTCTTTTGCCAATTGCAAAGTCGTGTTCCTTCAGTTTGATTTCTGAAAAGAATGTTTTTAAATCCGAAACCGGCATCAAAACAAGTTCTTGCAATGACTTGTTTGCTATTTTAACATAGCCGGCCTCCTTTTTTAATCGGCTGCCTTTACATTCCGGGCAGGTAGTTTTTCCCCGATAACGTGAAAGCATAACACGGTATTGGATTTTATAGCTGTTTTCTTCGAGATATTTAAAAAACTGGTTTAATCCTTTGAAATATTTGTTGCCTGTCCAAACCAAAAATCTTTGGGAATCAGTAAGTTCATAAAATGGTTTGTGTATTGGAAAGTTGAATTTTTCGGCAGAATATATCAGTTCATCTTTCCATTCGCTCATTTTTTCGCCCTTCCAACAAGCAACTGAATCCTGGTAAATTGAAAGTGATTTGTTTGGAATAACCAGATCTTCATCGATTCCGATTACTTTACCGTAACCTTCACAAGTTGGGCATGCGCCAACCGGATTATTAAAACTAAAAAAGTGAACACTTGGCTCTTCAAACTCTATCCCGTCGGCTTCAAAAAGATTGGAAAATGATCGGCTTACAATTTCATTGGGTTCAAAAGCTTTTATTAAACACTCTCCATGTCCTTCAAAAAATGCAGTTTGCACCGAATCTGCCATTCTGCTTTGGGCATCTTCACTGGTTTCAACTGAAACGCGATCAATTACAATATTACATGTACCAATGCAAAAACTGGCGGATCCATTTTTTAAAAGTTCGTCAATTGGTATAATTTCATTATTTGTTTCGATCCTCGTAAACCCCTGTTGCATAAGTAATTCTGCTTCCTGTAGTATAGTACGGCCATTTTTCTGTATCAATGGTGCTGTAATGATTATTCGGGTTTCCAAAGGAAATGAATTTATATAATCCAAAACATCCGAAACACTTTCACGTTTAACAATTTCGCCAGTAACAGGGGAAATGGTTTTGCCAATTCGCGCATAGAGTAGTTTCAGATAGTCATAAATTTCAGTTGAAGTACCTACCGTTGATCTGGGATTTCTTGTATTGACTTTTTGTTCTATTGCAATCGCTGGTGGAATGCCTTTTATAAAATCGACTTCAGGTTTGTTTATGCGGCCTAAGAATTGCCGTGCATACGACGAAAGACTCTCAACATAACGTCGTTGGCCTTCGGCAAAAAGTGTATCGAAGGCCAAAGACGACTTTCCCGACCCTGAAACCCCGGTAACAACAATAAACTTGTTTAAAGGTATTTTTAAGCTGATATTCTTTAAGTTATGCACTCGCGCATGATGAATTTCGATGAATTTCGATAAGTTAGTTTTTGTCATTTTCCTGGCTGTGCAATATTTTGTTCAAAATTTGTTTAATTCGCTAAAATGTTTCATTTTTACACCTGCAAAATTAACAAATAGTTTTACTTCAAATAAAAAAGGTCGCCTATAGAAAAAATTTACTTTTTGTTTAATCTTAAATAGAAGGTAATGTCGAAAGAAAATTTACTGAACGACAATGAGCTTGTTCAGCGATTTATAGCAGGTGATCAAAATTCATTGGAAATTTTAATTCATAGACATAAAGGCAGGGTGTTTTCATACATTTTGCTTATAGTTAAGAAACAGGAACTGGCTGAAGACATTTTCCAGGAAACGTTTATTAAGGTAATCCGATCCCTAAAAAAAGGGAAATACACGGAGAATGGTAAATTTGTTTCCTGGGTTTTGAGGATTTCCCATAACTTAATTATCGATCATTTCAGGAAAGAGAAACTGAAAGGCACTGTTTCCAATGACAGTTTGGAAATTGATATTTTCAATTCACAAAGGTTTTCTGAAGATACAATTGAAGACCAGATGGTCAATACTCAGATTTTAAGCGAAGTAAAAGATTTGATCAAGGAATTGCCTGAAGACCAGCAACAGGTTATTATTATGCGGCATTACCTCGATCTCAGTTTCAAGGAAATTGCTGAACAAACAGATGTAAGCATAAATACAGCGCTTGGGAGGATGCGATATGCTTTAATTAACCTGCGGAAATTAGTGGAGAAAAAGAATTTAATTCTCACCAAGTTTTAACCTTTATTAACACAATAATTATTGCTCCTGGGCGTTTCTAAGTAAATGAAAATCTTAAAATTGCCTATGAGAAATTACTCTACCTTAATTTATTTAGTTAGTAGTTTTCAATCCAAATTAAACCAGTTTAATTTAATTGAAACGAGTATTAACAGAAATCCTGAAACGATGCCGGCGAAAAACGAAGAGCCATCGGAACGGATAATTGAAAACATTCTGAACTTTGCCCGTTCTTACGAGGTTTGTAAAACTGAAGATGCGGGATATGTGGAACTGAATTTGAATTAAAAGAACGAGATGTCGAAAATTAAGGCATCTCGTTTTTTTCTGTGCTCTTTAATGCAGCTTTTAATACAAGATATCCAACTATTCCCGTAATAATTGAGCCAATCAAAATACCCATTTTTGCTGAGTCAATAAAGGCCTGATCGGTATAGGCAAGATTATTAATAAATAGCGACATTGTAAAGCCAAGACCCCCTAAAATTGAAATACCTCCAATCATTTTATAGGTTATATTATTCGGTAATGCTGATAATTTTGTTTTGATAGATAACCAGGAAAATAGAAAAATACCGATAGCTTTCCCGAAAATCATACTTAATGCAATATTAGCCGAAAGGCTCAAATTCGTATCTCCTGAAAAATTAAAAACAACTCCTGCATTGGCAAATGCAAATAATGGCATAATCAGGTACGAAACCCATCCATGCAGGGAATGTTCAAGATTTTGAAGCGGAGGAGAAGTTTTTTCAGCCAGTTCCTCAATTTCTTCAAGAGCTAGAAGTTGGTTTTCTGTCAGAATTTTTGTTTGGTCAATGTTATTGTCACAATCCGCAATAAAAAGATCAAGTTCTTTCTTAACATTATTGTAGAATGTTTTGGTGTTTGTTTTACGTTTTATAGGTATGGTAAGGGCAAGTAAAACACCTGCAATTGTTGCATGTATTCCCGATTTTAGGAATAAAACCCAAACAATAACACCCATCAAAAAGAAAAAATACTTTGAATAATATCCTTTATAGGAAAGAATCATTAGTAAAGTAACAATTAAGATCCCTATCCCAATGTATCCCCAAACCAAATTTGAACTATAAAAGAGGGCAATTATCACAATTGCTCCTAAATCATCGATAATTGCAAAGGCCATTAAAAAAACTTTTAAGCCAATAGGAACCTTCTTTCCAAGCAATTGTAAAATACCCAATGCGAAAGCGATATCGGTTGCAACCGGTATTCCCCAGCCCTGCGAACCCGGCTCACCATAGTTTAAAATAATAAAAAAGACAGCCGGAAAAACCATCCCTCCAATGGCAGCAAAAAAAGGTAATGAGGCTTTTTTGAAATTATTTAGTTCACCTAAAACCAATTCTCGCTTTATTTCCAAACCAATCAAAAAGAAAAAAATGACCATTAAACCATCATTTATCCATTTAATTACAGGCTTGCTTAATTCAAGACCTGGTAAATTGATACTAATGTAATTCGTCCAAAAACCAAGAAAACTATCACTTAGTGGACTGTTTGCCAATGCCAAAGCAGAAACGGTTGCAAGGAAAAGTACTATGCTGCCCGATGTTTCAAGTTTGATAAACTTGTCTAAAGGTTCTTTTATAAAATTCATATTAGTTTTTTTTATGTAACCCCTGTAATATGGTTTTGTTTAATTTCATTTTCATTATTAAAATAAATAAATAAATAAAAAACAAAATATCTATTGTTTTGAATTTATTAATAATTTAAATTTGTGATATTAAAATAGTATTAATATGATTTAAATTTAGTGTCATGGAAAAGCAGTATAAAGGTTTGTCAGGCTACATGTTCCTTTTTTTGGAATTGATTTTATTGGCGTTCATAATTTTTGGATTTCTTCGTGGAATGATCATTTATTCAGTGGTTTTAATTCCTGTCTTTATTGTAATTGCCATTGGATTTACCGTGGTTGATCCAAATCAGAGTTGTGTAATGGTTTTGTTTGGTGCATATAAGGGTACCATTAAAACAAATGGTTTTTACTGGGTAAATCCTTTCTTTGTAAGAAAGAAAATTTCTTTGCGTGCAAGAAATTTCGATAGTGAAACCATAAAAGTAAATGACAAATTGGGTAATCCGATTATGATTGGGCTGGTGCTGGTATGGCGCGTACAGGAAACGTATAAAGCAGCTTTTGGTGTTGATGAATATCAGCATTTTGTGGTTGTACAAAGTGAGGCTGCACTTAGGAAATTAGCTGGATTATACCCGTATGATAACATTGAGGACGAATCGGCTAAAGTAACTTTGAGGGATGGAACAGAGGAAGTAAATGATGAGTTGGAACGCGAAATCATTGAACGTTTGGAAATTGCCGGAATTGAAGTTATTGAAGCCCGAATCAACCATATTGCCTACGCACAGGAAATTGCACAGGCTATGTTGAAACGTCAGCAGGCGACTGCAATTGTTGCTGCCCGGTTTAAGATTGTTGAAGGTGCGGTGAGTATGGTGCAAATGGCACTGGAACAACTGAGTGAAAAGAATATTGTAGATTTGGATGACGACAAAAAAGCCTCAATGGTAAGTAATTTAATGGTTGTTTTATGTGGCGATAAAGATGCTACTCCTATTGTAAATACTGGTACTTTATATTAGAATGGATCGTGTTCTTTTTTCTGAAATGCAATATTTTCGACAGTGGTGGTTGTGGTTGATACTTTTAGTTGCTACTGCTGTTACAATAATTCTTTTTGTATTTGGAATTTACACACAACAAGTTCTTGGAAAACAATGGGGAACCAATCCGGCAAGTACATTGTCGTTGGTTTTGTTACTGATTTTAAACTTGTTGTTGATGGGTGGGCTAATTCTTTTGTTTTATAAAATGTGTTTGCTAGTTGAAATAAGGACAAGCGGTGTATGGTTCAGATTCCCTCCGCTTTCTTTTGGCTGGAAAAGTTATATAAGAGAAGAGATCGCCAATTACGAAATAAGAACTTACTGCCCTGCTTCGGAATATAGCGGTTGGGGAATTAAAGGCACTGGAAAAAACAGAGCTTACAATGTGAGCGGAAATGTTGGCTTGCAATTATATTTGAAAGACGGAAAAAAAGTATTGTTTGGAACGCAACAAAAGCAAGTCATTCAGCATGCAATGAGAAAAATGATGAACAGCGAAAGAATTGAATAAAATGGCGAAGAAGAAATCATTTGTACTCCGAATAAATCCTGAATTGATGGAGGCCGTTGAAAGATGGGCTGCTGATGATTTTCGAAGTATAAACGGACAGCTGGAGTGGTTAATACACGACGCGTTAAGAAATGCAAAACGTTTGAAAAAAGATACCGGTGAAGATACAATCCGGTAAATTTCCAAAAAAAATAAGGGCTTTGGATATAAAACATTAATTACTAATTCAAATAATATACAACCATGAACCAAAAAAGTTATACATGTCAAAAATGTGGCAACAGAAAAGCAGAGGTTGACCAGATTAGAACCACAGGAGCCGGTTTTACAAAGTATTTTAATATTCAGAACCGAAGATTTACTGCGGTTTCATGTTCGCAATGTGGATATACTGAATTTTATAAAGGAAATCGTGCAAGTGGCGGAAGCAGTGTTCTCGACTTTTTAACAAATTAAATATCAAGTCAATAAATACTGGCCTAATTTGAGTTGGGTTCAAATTCATTAAAGAAATAATCCGGTTAATAGCCGGATTATTTTTGTTTAAATCGAAGGTATTTTGTCCCACTATTTCAATTAATCAAAATTAAACGGTAATTTGAACCACTAATTTTTTTCATAATTAATTAATACCAGAAAAATGGAAAATATGAATTCACGTCGCAATTTTATTAGAAAAGCAGCGACAGGCTCTGCCGTTTTAATGGCTGGAGGAATTCTCCCCGGTTTCAGTGCTGAAAGTTACCGGAGAATTTTAGGTTCGAACGATAAAATCAGAGCTTCGGTTATGGGCGTTAATTCACGCGGCAATGCTTTGGCGCAGAATTTTGCTTATCAAAATGAATGTGATGTAATTCACATTTGCGATGTCGATTCACGCGTTACGGATAAATGTGCATCGGCAGTTCAGAAAATTCAGAATGTAAAACCTCAGGTTTTTAATGATTTCAGGAAATCACTTGAAAGGAAGGATGTTGATGTGATGGTAATTGCAACGCCAGACCATTGGCATGCCCCTGCAGCATTGCTTGCATTGCAGGCTGGCAAAAATGTTTATCTCGAAAAACCGTGCAGCCATAATCCAAACGAAGGTGAAATGCTAGTTGAAGCAGCCTCCCGATATAAAAAATCGATACAAATGGGAAATCAACGCAGGTCGTGGCCAAACGTTGTTCAAGCTATAAATGAGTTGAAAACTGGGATTATTGGCCGACCTTATTTTGGAAAAGGTTGGTACACAAACAACCGTCTGTCAATTGGAACAGGGAAGGAAGTTCCTGTACCCGAAGGCTTGAACTGGGATTTATGGCAGGGACCTGCACCACGAAAAGCATATAAAGACAATATTGTACATTACAACTGGCACTGGTTTTGGCATTGGGGAACCGGTGAGGCTCTTAATAATGGCACCCACATGATTGATTTACTCCGTTGGGGACTTGGTGTTGATTATCCTGTAAAAGTAAGTTCAAACGGCGGCAGGTTTCATTATTCTGACGATTGGGAAACACCGGATACCCAGGTTATTAATCTCGATTTTAAAGAAAACGTTTCGATGAGTTGGGAGGGAAGAAGTTGTAATGGCAGAAGCATTGAAGGTAGTTCTGTAGGTGTTGAATTTTATGGGGAAACGGGTTCATTGTTTATTTCAGGCGGGAATGAATACAAAGTTTACGATTTGAAGAATAACCTTGTAAAAGAGGTGAAAGATACAAGGGAAATTGATCCCCGGGATGCGGCAAATCCTGCCGGACATCTGGATGCACTTCACATACGCAATCTTTTTAATAACATTCAAAAAGGGGAAGAACTCAAATCTGATATTGATTCGGGACATAAAAGTACTCTACTTGTTCAGCTTGGAAATATATCCCAGCGAGTCGGTCATTCGTTGGAAATAAATTCTGAGAACGGCCATATTATAGGTGATAGGGAAGCACAAAAACTTTGGACACGGGAGTATGAAAATGGTTGGGAAATGAAATTATAATTGGGAAAATGAACACAAGAAGAAATTTTATAAGAAGTACCGGAATTGGTACCGCAGCAACGGTAACTGTTCCCGGAATTTTTACACGGGCTTTTGGAAATACTTTGGAAAAGCAAATCAGAATCGGAATTATTGGCGCCGAAAATTCCCACACTGCCGGGTTTGGCAAGCTTTTCAATATCGATAGGAAATTTCCCGGAGTTGAAGTAAAATACGTTTGGGGCGAAACTGATGCATTTGCGAAAGCGGCAATGGAGAAGGGTGCAATCCCAAATCAGGTGGATGATCCACTTGAAATGTTAGGAAAAATTGATGCATTGATTGTTGATCACCGGCATCCTAAATATCACCTCGAAGCAGCCACTCCTTTTGTGAAAGCTGGTATTCCAACTTTTATCGATAAACCATTTTGCTACCGTGCAACTGAAGGAAGAGATTTTTTAAAAATGGCTAAAAAAGCCGGGACACCTGTAACTTCTTACAGTTCAATTGCGCAATCTTCAGCAACTTTCGACATAAAAGAACAAATTGGTAAGTTGGGAAAAATAAGACAAGTAATCCGCACAGGAACTGCCGATTTGGATTCTGAATATGGAGGTATCTTTTTCTACGGAATTCACATTGTTGAGCCATTGATGTATATGTGTGGAGAAGATATACAGGAAGTTAAGGTGACCCGAAACGGGAAATACGGAAATGCCAGTCTGAAATATTCGTCTGGATTATTTGCAACTTTAATTTTTAAGGAAAAGGCTTATGGTTGGGAAACTTTAGTCGAAACCGAAGACAAATTCTTCGAACTTAAATCAAGGGTTGAAGAAACTGATCCTCCCAAAAATTATGCTGATATGGTTGAAATGTTCCGCACCGGCAAAGAACCTCGGTCGCACCAAAGTATTTTGAATGGTGTTTGCATTTTGGAAGCCCTTGAAAAATCGGCCGAGACAGAGAAATGGACAGGGGTAGAATATCTGGAAATTTAATATTTAATAATAGAGAAAGAATGAGATTAAGATATTTTAAAGTAGCTGGAATTCTATTCATTTCAGTATTCCTTGTTTCGGTGAACCAAATAAATGCCCAGCAAATGGTCGAAGGAATTCATTACGCCACAGGTAAACCCGTTCAAATTAAAATTGAAAACGGCAAAATTGCTGAAATAAAATCGATTGAAAAATTAAAGGATGAAAACCTCAAAACTTACGTCTCACCTGGTTTTTTCGACAATCAGGTCAACGGTTTTGCCGGTGTTTCATTTGCCTTTGGTGAAAGTGATTTAACCAAAGAAGGTATTGAAAAAGCCACAAGTGAGCTTTGGAAAAAAGGAGTAACAACCTACTTGCCAACTCTCACAACAAACAGTCAGGAGGTTCTGGTAAGGAACTTCGCAATTTTGGCTAATTCAATGAACGATGAAAAATTGTGCGGTTCAATTCCAGGATTTCATCTCGAAGGCCCATACATAAATCCTGAAGACGGATACCGTGGCGCCCATCCAAAACAATTTGTTCGCTTACCCAATTGGGATGAATTTATGGAAATGTACAAAGCTGCCAATGGAAAAATCATACAGGTAACAATAGCGCCGGAAATGGAAGGTGCGCAGGAATTTATTAAGAAATGTTACGAAAAGGGAATAGTTGTGGCAGTTGGGCACCACAATGCAAATAAAGAACAACTTGATTTGGCAGTTAAAAATGGCGCAAGAACTTCAACACATCTTGGAAACGGTTGCGCCAACATGATCAACCGGCACATTAATCCACTTTGGCCGCAACTGGCCAACGACGATTTGATGATCAGTATTATTTGTGATGGTTTTCATCTTCTGCCCGAAGAAATCAAAGTTTTTTACAAAACCAAAGGAGTTGACAAAACCATTATTACTTCTGATGTAACAAGTTATGCAGCGCTTGAGCCGGGACAATACAAAACAGAAACCGGTGAAACAATAGAGTTAACAAAAGAAGGAAAATTATATTATCCGGCACAAAATGTTCTTTACGGCTCTGCCTCACCCATTACCAAAGGTGTTGGGCACGTAATGGAAGTTACAGGCTGCTCTTTGAAAGATGCTATTCAAATGTCAAGTACAAATCCGGCAAAGCTCTATAACCAGGATGATCGCGGAGTTCTGGAAGTTGGGAAAAGGGCAGATTTGGTTTTGTTTACATTAGAGGATTTTGTTGTAAGTGTTCTAAAGACTTTTGTTGAGGGGGATCTCGTTTATGAAAAAAGGTAAAGCACCAAAAAACAAATCTCAAAAAACAAATAAATCTCAAAAAATTAAATGGATAAACTTCAATCAGTTTAAATATTAAACCAAAAACAAAAATGACGGAAATTCAAAACAAGCCAATTTATGATTTGGAAGAAAGAACATTTCAGTTTTCCAGGAATGTTCGAATTTGGGTAAAGTCATTGCCAAAAACAGTTTCGAATCTGGAAGACAGTAAGCAATTGATTCGGGCATCTGGCTCAGTGGGGGCTAATTATATTGAAGCAAACGAATCAATAAGTAAAAAAGATTTTAATTTCAGAGTTAAAATCTGTAGAAAGGAAGCTAAGGAAAGCACTTACTGGCTTCGTTTAATTTTAGAGACAAACGATAACTTGTCTGAAATACAGACTTGCAAAACTTTACTTCAGGAATCAATTGAGCTAAAAAAAATATTATCAGCAATTGTTGTAAAATCAATTTGATAATTTTATGATACAATAGAATTATTACTGTTTTGAAATTTAATCATTGATCCATTTGATCTTATCTGAGATTTGTTTTTTGGAAATTATTTGAGATTTGTTTTTTGTTTTTTGAAATTTAAGCACTTCATTATGTCTAAACCACTTTTTAAAAAAATACTTCTTGGTCTGTCAACTGTTGGTCCCGGCCTGTTTTTAATTGGTTACAATATTGGAACCGGAAGTGTTACAACCATGGCTAAATCAGGCGCTGAATATGGCATGTCGTTGTTTTGGGCGCTGGTTTTATCGTGTGTTTTTACCTTTATTTTGATGGTGGCTTATGGTAAGGTTACACTTGTTAGCGGAAAAACAGCGCTGTTCAATATCAAATCTGAATTCAAATTCGGATGGATTCTGGCATTATATATTTTAATCGCATTGATTATTGGTGAGTTGCTGGCTCTCATAGGAGTTATGGGAATTGTTGCTGAGTTGTTGCAGGAGGGTATAAAAATAATTACAGGAGGAAAAACGATTCAAACCGTATGGATAATTCTTGTGATTGTTATATTGATGTATATCTTATTGTGGTATGGTCGTTACAAACAGTTCGAAAAAGTGCTGACTGTTTTTGTAATCCTTATGGGTATATGTTTTATAGTCGTGTTTTTTATGCTGAAACCTGATTTTATGGCAATTGTAAAAGGGATGGTACCTACAGTTCCAGATAAACCCGGGGCAATGGGATTAATTGCCGCCATGGCCGGAACTACGTGTTCAGCAGCGGTTTTTATTATGCGAAGTACTGTGGTTGCTGAAAAAGGATGGAATGTAAATAACCTGAAAACAGAGAAAAAGGATGCTTTTGTTTCAGCATTTATGATGCTTTTTTTAAGTGGCATTATTATGGCCGTAGCTGCCGGAACACTTCATGTAATGGGATTGAAACTGGACAACACACTTGAAATGATTTCGTTGTTTGAACCGCTGGGAGGAAAATTTGCAGCATTAATACTAATAATTGGAATTACAGGCGCCGGACTTTCAACCATTTTTCCTATTGTTTTGATTGCGCCGTGGTTGATGTCCGATTATTTGGGAAAACCGCGGGATATCAGGTCGCCCATGTTTCGATGGTTAATGTTGGCAGGATTGGTTTTTGCGTTTGGTTCAGTTTTCCTGAAACACAGTCCGCCCGCTCTAATGATTTTTTCGCAGGCATTTCAAGCTTGTATTTTACCGGCAGTAGCCATTCCAATTTTAATTTTGCTGAACCGTAAGAAATTAATGAACAAATATATTTCAGGCTGGAAAATGAACTTAGGGGTAATCGCTGTTATTTTGTTTTCTTTTTTAACAACCTATTATGCACTTGCTGATTTGATTTAACCGGAAGATTGATATAAAGCTGCGTTTAATAAAAACAAATTGAATAATTTGAAAGCAACAAATATGGAAATAACAAAATTTCAAAAAGATAAGCTCAAAATAGAAGTTTACGAAAATGTTGATGAAATAGGAAAAGCAGCAGCAATTTCAGTTGCCGGCTTACTTCAGAAATCAATCTCAGAAAAAGGTTTCGCTAACCTGATACTGGCAACCGGCGCTTCCCAGTTTTCATTTCTGGAACACCTTCAAAATCAGGAAATCGACTGGAAAAAAATAACAGTTTTTCATCTCGATGAATACAAGGGAATGCCTGTTACTCACCCGGCAAGTTTCAGGAAATATTTAAAAGAAAGGATTTTGGATAAGGTACAACCAAAAGAAGTGTATTATTTGGAAGGAGATGCCGCGGATGTTGACGCAGCAGTTGCAGCATACGAAGCATTGTTAAAAAACCATCCGGTTGATGTTGCCTGCATCGGTATCGGCGAAAACGGGCACATTGCTTTCAACGACCCACCGGTTGCTGATTTTAACGATCCAAAACTTGTGAAAGTTGTTGAACTTGATGACGCTTGCCGCAAACAGCAACTGGGTGAAGGTTGGTTTCCAACGTTCGACGACGTGCCAACACACGCACTTTCATTGACAATCCCGGCGATTATGGGCTGCAAACACATCAGTTGCGTGGTTCCAGATGAACGAAAAGCTGAAGCAGTTTTTAATACTGTGAATGCTGAAATTACAACTGCTTGCCCTGCAACTATTTTACGCACGCACCCCGATATAATTCTGTATTTGGATAAAAACTCAGCTTCAAAGTTGTGACGGGGTGCGGCGGATTCCAATCTGCCGAACCCGGTTGTGCTTTTAACTTTACTTTAAATCGACTAAAGAAAATCACTGTCAATAGTTTATAAGTTTAAAATCCATTACTTTTGGATTCGTTTAAAATTGAATCAATAAAATTTGAAATCATATGAATATTAGTGCTTTACAAAGAGAACGGGCAAAGTATCAGCCCAAACTTCCAAAATCGTTAAAAGGTGCTGTTAAATTAGTTGAAGGCGCCAATACAGAATCGGTTGCCGACCAGAAGGAAATTGCAGAACTTTTCCCCAATACTTATGGAATGCCATTAATTTCTTTTGAAGAAGGTGGCGATAATTCGGTTAAAAAGCCAGTAAATGTTGGTGTTATTTTGTCGGGTGGACAAGCACCAGGTGGACACAATGTTATCTCAGGTATTTTCGATGGCATCAAAAAAATAAATCCAAACAGTAAATTATATGGATTTTTGGGAGGCCCGGGAGGATTGGTTGACCATGATTATGTTGAACTTACTTCTGAAATAATTGATGAATATCGCAACACGGGAGGTTTTGATATTATTGGATCTGGCCGGACAAAACTGGAGGAACACAAACAATTTGATAAAGGTTTGGTAGTTGCAAATGATTTGAGATTGAACGCACTCGTTGTAATTGGTGGTGACGATTCAAATACAAACGCTTGTGTGCTTGCAGAATATTATGCGGCTAAAAATTCAGGAGTCCAGGTAATTGGCTGTCCCAAAACAATTGATGGTGACCTTAAAAACGAAATGATTGAAGCGTCGTTTGGTTTTGATACGGCAACAAAAGTATATTCAGAGCTGATTGGGAATATTCAGCGCGATGCCAATTCAGCCAAAAAATACTGGCATTTTATAAAACTGATGGGTAGGTCAGCTTCACACATCGGATTAGAATGTGCCCTAAAAACACAACCCAATATTACTTTGATCTCGGAGGAAGTGGCTAAGGAAAAACAAACACTTGGCGAAATTGTGGAATACATGGCCGGAGTAATTGCCAAAAGAGCTGCACATGGCTATAATTTTGGAGTGGCACTAATTCCTGAAGGTTTGATAGAATTCATCCCTGAAATGAAAATATTGATTGGCGAATTGAATGACCTTCTCGCTGAGGGAACAAAAACAGCCGAAATTTTTCAGAATATTAAAAAGACCTACCGTCCGGAATGGATTATCGAAAAAATCTCACCTGAATCGGCTGCCGTTTTTAAATCACTTCCTCTTGGAATTGCCAATCAGCTTACTCTCGACCGCGATCCGCATGGTAATGTGCAGGTTTCATTAATCGAAACAGAAAAATTGCTTGGTGAAATGGTAAAGGTAAAGCTTGATGAGATGAAAAAAGCAGGTAAATTTTCAGGTAAATTTGGTACGCAATACCACTTTTTTGGTTATGAAGGTCGTTGTGCTGCACCATCAAATTTCGATGCTGATTATTGTTATTCATTGGGTTATACAGCATCGGTGTTAATCTCGGAGGGCAAAACCGGTTACATGGCTTCTGTCCGTAATTTAACTGCTCCTGCTGCTGAGTGGATCGCAGGTGGAGTGCCAATTACAATGATGATGAATATGGAAAAACGTCATGGACACATGAAACCTGTTATTCAAAAAGCATTGGTTGAATTGGATGGAGCGCCGTATAAGCATTTTATTGCAAAACGCGGAGAGTGGGCAAACAGCACTCAATTTGTATATCCGGGACCTATTCAATATTTTGGACCAACTGAAGTTTGTGACCAAACTACCGAAACATTAAAATTGGAACAGGCTTAAATCAATGTAAAATAATATTGAAGCTCTTTTGTTTTCTGCAAAAGAACTTCTGTTTTTATATGCGATTTCAAATTTGGGTTTGATAACATTTAGTTAAAATCAATTTAATTTTTGAACACAATAAATTAGTTTCCAGTTGGTTCTATAAAGTGAGCAAAAAATCACTTAGTTTTGTATCTAAAATTTGATTTAATAACAGCGTAAAGTAAAGTAAAATGAAAAAGTTAGTTTTTTTTGTATTAGGGATAGTAATTTTCGGTGCATGCCACGACTATAAAAAAGATGCACAAAGCCTGTCAATGGCGAAAGACAGCCTTGAGCAGGTAACTGCTTTCAAGGATTCTTCAATCGCTTCTTTTTTAAATGATTTTAGTGCAATCCAGGCAAACCTTGATTCTATTAAGCAATTGGAAAAAATCGTATCTGTCCAGTCGGGTAGTAACCGCGAGTTGAATGCCAATCAAAAACAAAGGATTATTGAGGATATTGCAATGCTTCATCAGTTATTGGCCAATAACAAAGAACTTACAGCCTCATTTCAGAAAAAATTGAAAAATGCAAACCTTAAAATTGGTGATCTTGGGGAAACAATTGCTGGACTGGAATTATTGGTTAAAAATATGGAAGCTCAAGCCAATGAACAGGATATAATAATTGCTGATTTAACTACTGAAGTAAAAAAACTTAATGTCGATATTGAACAGTTAAACCAGAAAATTTTGACTGTAGAGACTGTAAGTCAGCAAAAATCACAGATAATTGATTCACAAATGGAATCATTGAACAAGGCATATTATGCTTTTGGTACAATGAAAGAATTGAAGGATAATGGAATAATCGAGAAAAGTGGAGGTGTTATCGGAATTGGCAAAACTGCTGTGATGAAAAAGGATTTTAACAAAGATTATTTTACAGAAATTGATATTCGCAATTTTGATTTTCTTAGGTTGATGGCTAAAAAGGCTGAACTTATTACTGTTCATCCTGAGGGATCTTTTCATTTTACAGGTAAAAAACAGTCCGATACTTTATTTATTGACAATACTGCCGAGTTTTGGAAAGCTTCAAAATTTTTGGTTGTTCTTACAGATTAATATCATAAAATATATATTGGAAAAGGCATCTGAGTAATCGGGTGCCTTTTTTAGTTTCCAGTTTCCGGTAATGGCAAACGATACTGGCTTATCCTTCAGAATTTCAGTCATTCCACTCTTCCAACATTTCAGCCCATCAGTCCATCAATATATCAATATATCAGTCTTTCAGTCTATCAGTCTATCAGTCCATCAATCCTTCAATCCCTCAGTCCCTCAGTCCCTCAGCCCATCAATCCTTCAGTCTTTTTAAAAGCCACGCCATATTTTCAGCCAGTATTTTTATGGTTTGCATCCCTTCTTCATCATTTAAAACATCGCCGGGGTTGCGTCCAAAAGCAAAATTCCAGTAACTCGAACCCGGAACAATCATTTGGCTGATAAGAAAAAAATTGTTGATGGTTTCAAAAGCATGCAACGCACCACCGCGACGAACTGCTATTACACAGGCTCCGACTTTTCTTTTCAGCAGGTGGTTATTAGCGCGGGTTACATAACCTGCAACATCAATCAACGCTTTAATTTCGGTGGTAACATCAGCAAAATAAACCGGCGAACCGATTATAATTCCATCTGCTTCAACCATTTTTTCGATACAATAATTGAGGTGATCGTTTTTGATATGACATTTCCCGTTCTGAATTTCTTTGCATTTTCCGCAAGCTGTGCAACCATGAACAGGTTTATTTCCCAGTTGAATCATTTCTGTTTCAATGCCTTCTTTTTGAAGGATTTTGAAAACTTCATTGATTAAAATTTCTGTGTTTCCTTTTCTGCGCGGGCTTCCGTTAAATGCAACTACTTTCATGTAAAAAATGTGTTAATGATTGAATGTGTGAATTCCTGAATGCATAAGTAAATTATCAATAGTTTTAATTTTAAATTGAGAAATTGCCTATAATTTTTTTAAGCGCCTCAATTCCCAAAAACATTTTGCTGTTGCATTTATGTCAACTGCTGCGTTGTGTGCTTCTTCAAAACCGGTTTTGAAAAGTTTATAATGTAATTCTGAAAGTTTTGGCCATTTGTAGCCATATGGTCCAATAAGAGCACAAAAATTAGTTGAACTTTGCATTGTACAGATTTTCCTTTTTGCAGGTATTGAATTCTCCATTCCCAAACGTAAAAATTCTGCGCCAATAATTTTTTCATCAAAACTCATGTTATGTGCTACAAGAATTTCAGAATCAACAATTAAATTTTGAAAAATTTGCAAAACACCTGAAAGTAAAACTCCTTCTTTTAATGCCTTTTCATTGCTGATACCATGTATTCGCGAAGCATCAGCCGGGATTTTAAAACCTTCGGGTTTGATGATAAAATCGCCACCCGAAATTCTATTACCGTTTTCATCGAAATGCAAATAGGCAAGCTGAACCAACCGTGGCCAATTGTTAAGGTCAGAAACCGGTGCTTTCCAGTTTCGGGGAAGTCCGGTGGTTTCAGTATCAAAGAATAAGTACATTTTCTTTATTTTTTAGTTCGTCAAAATTCATAAATGAAGTTATCAGCCGGTTTCTCTCATTCTTTCCCTCAATCCCTCAATCCCTCAATCCCTCAGTCCTTCAGTCCCTCAGTCCCTCACTCCTTCTTTACTGTCCAAACACAAATTGAATAATATTTGCTCCCATTTTCAATGCTTTTAACCTTGTTTCTTCGGGGTCGTTATGAACGTCAACATCTTCCCACCCATCGCCCAGATCACATTCGTAGGTATAAAACAAAACCATACGGTCATCAATAAAAAGCCCAAATGCCTGCGGTTGTTTTTTATCGTGTTCATGAATTTTCGGCAAACCCTCGTTAAAAGTATATTTTTGATGAAAGATTGGGTGAGAAGGAGGAAGTTCAATTAACTCTTTTTCGGGGAATACTTTTTTCATTTCCCTTCTGAAATATTCATCCAGGCCGTAATTGTCGTCAATATGCAGGAAGCCGCCACCTTCGAGATATGTCCGTAAATTGCTTGCCTCGTTTTCTGAGAAAATAATGTTTCCATGACCTGTGCCATGAATAAACGGAAAATTGTAGATCTCGGGTGTACCCAGTTCAACAGTTGACGGTTCGGGGTAAATATTGGTTTTTAAATTGTTGTTGCAGAAAGTAATTAAATTGGGCAGCGAAGTGGGGTTTGCGTACCAGTCGCCACCACCACTATATTTTAACAGGGCAATTTTTACACCCTGGTTTTGTGCTGAAGCACCCGAGAACATTATCAATAGCAAGGCAATCGTCAGAATTCTCATCTTTTAAATTTTCCCGAAAAATACAATGTATTACCGAGAATACCCATTATTCATTCGCCAAATTAACAATGTGGCAAGCAACAATTCCTGCAGTTTCTGTTCGAAGCCGGGAGCTTCCCAGCGAAACAACCGTAAAACCGTTTTCAATGGCAAGCTGAACTTCTTCGGGACTAAAATCGCCTTCCGGTCCAATAAGTATCAAAGTATCTTTTGCTTTTGTAACCAAATCTTTTAAATGGGTTTTTTGAATATCATCACAGTAGGCAATAAATCTGTTTTCAGTTTTATTGTTGGTAACCAGTTGCCTGAAATTTGTTATGTCATTTAGTTTTGGCAGATATGCTTTTAACGATTGTTTCATTGCTGAAACCAATATTTTTTCCAACCGTTCGGGATTTATTGTTTTTCTTTCAGAATGAGAAGTGAGGAGTGGTGTAATTTCGTCAATTCCAATTTCGGTTGCTTTTTCGAGAAACCATTCATAGCGGTCGTTATTTTTTGTGGGTGCTATGGCAATGTGCAAATGGTAATCTTTTTTGCCAAATTCTTTTTGTGATTCAACAATTTTTAAACGACATTTTTTTGGGTTTGCATCAGTGATTTGAGCTTTGTAAAAACCACCTGCACCATCTATAATTTCTACCTGGTTACCGTTTTGCAGCCGAAGAACACGGATGGCGTGTTTCGATTCGGTTTCATCTAATGTAACTTCGGCACCCGAAATATTTGGAACATAAAATAATTGCATAAATGTTTGTTTAAAGTTTAAAGTTCAAAGTTTAAAGTTTAAAGTAAGAAATAAGTATAACAAAGTTTTAAGTTTGGTTGGTCAATTTTTTATTCTTCAGTGCCTGTAGTCGCAAAGTTGGCTGGTTTTATTTAAACATTTTCGGAGTTAATTGAAACGCCTTTTTCCCGCTTCGTGCTTCTACTTTTTTCCACGAATCAACATTAAAATCGATTGCAACTGTTGAGCATGTGGGCATTTCATCATTAAAATGTTCAAGCAAATTATTTACGAAATAATGAAAACTCGGGTTATGACCGAAAAAGAAAGCCGTTTTAGCAGAATCCGGTAATTCGTTTATCAAACCCAAAAATTCAGAAGTTGTAAAACCGTTGTAAATGTCTTCTATTTCCAAAATATTTTTTTTGTTGAATCCCATGTTTTCAGCAAAAATAAGTGCAGTTTGAATGGCTCGGTTTGCAGGGCTCGAAATCATTGAGTCCGGCACAATATCAAGGCTTTTCAATTCTCTTCCAATTCTTTGGGCATCGTTAACTCCCTTGTCGGTCAGGTCGCGTGTAAAATCTTCATCGTAACCGTAAGGAACCGCTTTGGCATGTCTGACAATAAATACTCGTTTCATAACATTCGGTTTTAGTTTCTATTGCTAACAAAATTACCTTAATTTGTTGTTTCCATACAAATTTGTAACGATCTTTTATGAAGCGCATCGGACTATTATCAGATACTCACGGTTTTATTCATCCACGGCTTTATACTTTTTTCGAAAAAGTGGATGAAATATGGCATGCAGGTGATATTGGAAACCTTGAAACAGCTGATGAACTGGCAGAATTTAAACCCTTAAAAGCCGTTTACGGAAATATTGACGGGCACGAAATACGCACATTGCATCCACTTCATCAACGTTTTATGTGCGAAGAAATGGATGTTTGGATTACTCATATTGGCGGTTATCCGGGTCGTTATGAAAGGGGAGTGAAACCTGAAATTTTCACAAATCCGCCCAATATCTTTATCTGTGGTCATTCACATATTTTAAAGGTTATTTATGACAAAAAGCTTGACTTTCTGCATATCAATCCGGGTGCTGCAGGCAACAAAGGATTTCACAAAGTATGCACTGCCATGCGATTTGTAATCGATGGGAAAGATATTCGTGACCTTGAAATATGGGAAATGAAACGGAACGAAATTGTACTTTAATTCGGATTTATTGAACCTTTATAAGTTTCAATATTTTTTCGCTGCGTTCTGCTGTTACTGATTTCAACCGAAATACTGTCTCCGTTTGCTTTGCACAAATAATAATCAGTATGCGGACTTTCGATATATCTCACGGTAAGTTCAAGTGTATTTTCATCAGGAAAACTGTATGCACCAACTACTTTAAAAGGAGCAAGCTTTAAAATATGATCGTTAGGTTGAGAAGCCAGGCTGTTAACGGGTTTATCTGTTTCGCCAAATGCCCAATTATTCGCACCAAAAATAAATTCTGTTTGCCTGTTGTTGGTAAAGGTAATTGCGGCCTTACAATTATCATCTTCAAAATTGAAGGAGATTCCTTTTAAATTTCCGTTATCAGGGAAATTAAAAGATTTTTGATTGAACAAAGATTTTGTTGAACTACCTGTTTCTACTTTTGGAGGCATCAGTGCAAGTGCATTCAGTTTTTGTTTTAGCTGATTGTAAATTTCTGGGTTTGCCGCAATTTTTTCATCCTGAAAACCCGGAAGCAAATTATCCCAAACTAGGTTCAATTCACTCTGCATGTCGCTGGTTTCAGCAGTTATTGCAATCACTGCATCTTGTTCAGGTAATACAAGTATAAATTGGCCATACGCTCCATCACCGCGATATGAATTGTGCCTCGACCGCCAGAATTTGTAACCATAACCTTGCAGCCAATCGCTGTTCTGCCTATCTTCCTCCGACAATTCAGGTGATTGCAAAATCTTTGAAGTTGTGGCTTCTTCAACCCATTCTTCCGGTAAAATTTGAACTCCGTTCCATTTTCCGTGCTGCAAATAAAGCTGGCCCAACTTTGCCATATCCTCTGTTTTTATGCGTAATCCCCATCCTCCTGTATTGATTCCCATCGGGTCAACTTCCCAGTCGGCGCCAGTAATTCCAAGTGGTTCAAAAAGTCGGGGTTTTAGATAATCAACAACATTTTCGCCGGTTACTTTATGAATTATTGCGGCCAGCATGTATGTTCCAAAAGAATTATACAAAAAAACAGACCCTGGTTTGTTGACAATTGGAGTAGCCAAAATTGCTTTTACCCAATTATCAGAGCCAACTATTGCAGGAATCGGAGGTTCAGGTTCCTGACCAAAAGTCATTGAAAGTAAATCTCTGATTTCCAAATCAGCAAGATTTTCACTGATAGTATCAGGTAAATCTTCGGGGAAAAAGGAGATCACTTTATCTGAAACTGAGATCAGGTTTTCGCTGACTGCCAAGCCAATTGCAGTGGAAGTGAAACTTTTACTGGTAGAGTACATTGTATGTTTCAGTTCAGGTTTATACGGATCCCACCAACCTTCAGCAACAACATTTCCGTGTCGTACAATCATGAAACTGTGCAACTCATGTTTGCTGTTTGAAACAGCTTCAATAAAATTTATGATTGACTGCGACGAAACACCTTGTTCTTCGGGGGTACTTCGGGGCAATGCTCCGGGTTCTGTTTTGCTTACTGTACACGAAAAAATCGCGAAAATCGAAAGAACAAGGATTAACAAATGTTTTTGCAGTTTCATAGGTTAAAGTTTTTTAAGTTTTACAAAAGTCTAAAGTTAAATCATTATAACTTCCTAAATGCATAAGCCACCCAATTGTTTTTTATTTTGAAACCATTGTCTTTTAAACCCAAACTTTCTGCTTTTATTTTGATATCCTGTTTGTCTTCAGTATAAAAACCACTCATTACAAGCAAACCACCCTGATTTAAAACTTTTGTGTAAGCTGCCATATCAGTTAGTAAAACATTTTTGTGG
Organism: Draconibacterium sp.; assembly: GCA_041739985.1. GTDB lineage: Bacteria > Bacteroidota > Bacteroidia > Bacteroidales > Prolixibacteraceae > Draconibacterium. Next base: position 112,779 of record JBGSMW010000110.1, read on the forward strand.
ATATTTGCCAGAATAATATCGAACTTTTCACTGCCAAGTAAATCTGCATCGCCCTGTTTTACAGTCATATTTCCGATATTGTTTAAAGCAGCATTTTCATTTGAACCCTTAAACGACCACTCGTCAATATCGATGGCGGTAACTTTTTTTGCACCTTTCATTGTTGCCAAAATTCCCAGGATTCCGGTTCCGCAACCCATGTCAAGCACATTCTTGTTTTCCATATCGTTTTCAAGAATTGTTTCCACCATCATTGAAGTTGTTTCGTGGTTCCCGGTTCCAAAAGCCATATTCGGCTCAATAATTATTTCGTATTTTGCTTTTGGAAAATCAGTATGAAACGGTGCCCTGATTACACATTCGTTATTGATGACGAGCGGTTTGAAATAATTTTTCTCCCATTCTTCATTCCAATTCTGACTTTTAATCAATACTTTTTTTGTCGAAAACGAAAAATCATCCTGAAATGAATCCAGCACAAATTCAAAATCAGCTTCCATAAAACTGTTAACCTGAATAAATGCTTCTGTTCCGGTGTCGGTTTCAATAAAACTATCAAAACCGATTTCGCCTAATTGAGCAACAAGCACATCGCGCAACCACTCTTCAAAAGGTGTAATTTCAATGGTAATTTTATAGTAATCCATTTTGGTGTAAATTTTACTTATAAATAGAAAAGCCATCCGTTTTAATATCGAATGGCTTTGAAATATTTTCTGTTTAGCGACAAACTTATGAACCGCCTCTTTCTCCTAGAATCCGTTGATAATGTGAATGAAATCTTCGGCTTTTAATGATGCTCCTCCAATTAATCCACCGTCAACATCTTTATTGGCAAACAGTTCTTTTGCGTTTTTTGCATTGCAGCTTCCACCATATAAAATGGAAGTTCCTTCGGCTATTTCAACACCAAATTTAGCTGTAATTGCTGCGCGGATATTTGCGTGCATATCCTGTGCCTGTTCCGAACTTGCTGTAACTCCGGTTCCGATTGCCCAGATTGGTTCGTAAGCAATCACAATTTTTTTGAAATCGTCAGCGGAAAGAGTGAAAACAGTTTCTGCCAATTGTTTTGTAACATATTCGTTGTGGGTGCCTGCTTCGCGGATATTCAGCGCTTCACCGCAGCAAAAAATCGGTGTTAATCCGTTTGCCAATACAAGTGCTACTTTTTTATTCAGAATTTCGCTGGTTTCGCCATAATATTCACGACGTTCAGAGTGGCCAAGAATTACGTAGTTTGCACCCGTTGATTTTACCATTTGTGCCGAAACTTCGCCTGTGTAAGCACCTTTTGCTTCGGCAGCACAGTTTTGTGCGGCTACACCAATCCTGTTGCTATCTACAGTTTCAACTACTTTTGTGATGTGCGTAAATGGAGTTCCCAAAACTACAACAACGTCTTTTGCTCCTTCGTTTGCAACAATTGTGTCAACGGCTTTTGCCAATTCAATACCTTCCTGAACAGTGGTATTACATTTCCAGTTTCCTGCTACTATTTTTTGTCTCATATTCCTGAATTATAGTTTATTAGATTTATAATTGAACACAAATTTAACAACTCGAATGGCAACCACATAAATTGTTAATGATTGTAAAGAACAATTAACTATTTATTCATTCCAAGATTGATAAGATTGATAAGATTGATAAGATTGAATGAGATTGAATGAGATTGAAAAGATTGAATGATATAGTGCTATAGTTTGATTCTCCAATCCCTTCAATCCCATTCTTCCAATCTTATTCTTCCAATCTTATTCTTCCAATCACTATCAATCTCCCTTTTCTACAAACTCCGCCTTAAACTCCTCGGGTGTCGGAATGTCGTTATAATGCCATTTTCCAACTATGTTACCGTTCTTGATTACCACTAATCCCGGATTTGACCGTATTATGGTTTTCAATGTAATTTCATCGCAGGTAAAAAACTCGTATGGAGCACCTGTTTCATCAGCAAAAGCTGCCGATTGGTCGGGTAGGGAAGAAGTAATACAAATAAAGGAATAACCTTTTTCCTGTGCCCAACCCGCAAGATTATTGATCTCCTCCTGTGGTTTCCGGCTTGATTTATCAAGATTATAGGCGATAAGCATAAAAACATAATTTTCATCATGGATAAAAAAGTCCTTCACGTCTTCACCGTCTATTGATTGAATCATAAAATCGTGGATTGGTGGTTTGTAACCTTCCTGAATCAATTTCGATTCCATATTATCGTATTCCCAGTTTAGAGTGTCCTGCCAGGGATAATTCTCTTCAGTAAATTTTTGTACTTCGCCGGAATTCTTGTTTTTATAGAAGAATATGTTTTCGTAAATTTCCTTTGGCGCATTTTCGGGTGTTTTCATGGCATCAGGAATATTTACTCCAACTTTATACGGTCTGAAATCTAAAATTGGCAAATGATTGTAGGAATAAAAAACAATAAAAATGTATGCAAATATTGACGCGACACCAAGGATAAATCCTGGTTTTTCACCCCATTTCAAGTCCATTTTGTCCCGGTATTTAACTACTATGATTGCAAAAGCCATCAAAACCAGGTTTTTATAAAAAGTTGCCCAGTTCGAAATTACCAAAGCATCGCCAAAACAACCACAGTCGGTAACCGGATTTTCAACTGCTACCCACAGTGTGACTGGTAAAAAGAATGCCATAAACAGCAATCCAAGCCACGAAAAAAAACGAATAGAAATGTTAAAAAGAAAGGCAACCCCTATTGTAAATTCAGCAAAGGCAAGGAAAACGCCTAGTGGAAACGCGGCCCACAGCAACCATTCAAATCCCATTGCATTAAAATAATCTGTGAATTTATAGGCTGATCCCCAGGGATCAATTCCTTTTACAAATCCCGAAAAAATGAAAGTAATTCCTAATAGTACTCTTGCAACGTGTTTTATGATCCTCATTATTAATATTTTAATTGCTTTCAAATTCAATTTTAATCATTGCGAAAACTGCATAGTTAATCATATCCTGATAATTTGCATCAATCCCTTCCGATACAGTTGTTTTTCCGAGGTTATCTTCAATTTGTTTTGTGCGCTTGATTTTCATCAAAATCAAATCCGTGTATGAACTGATTCGCATATTTCGCCATGCTTCGCCATAGTCGTGGTTTTTATCCTGCATTAAGGTTTTTGCATGGTTGAAATGCTTGTCGTAAAAAATCAGGGTTTCTTTTGAATTTAATTCAACGTCAGATGGGCCAAGTTCAAGCTGAATTAATCCCATAATTGCGTAATTTATAATGCCGATAAATTCAGATCGAACACCTTCATCAACTTTTGTAACTCCTTTTTCTTCTATGCTTCTGATACGTTGGGCTTTAATATAAATCTGGTCGGTAACTGAAGTTTGGCGAAGAATCCGCCAGGCAGTTCCGTAATCGTCCATTTTTTTCGAAAAAAGGTCGCGGCAGATTGAAATTACCTTATCATATTGTTGATTTGTTTTTTCCATTCGTGTTTTTTAATGAGGCATAAAAGTATTAAAAAATGAGAATTTTGAGCTGTTTTGTTTTACATTTGTGTTCTTTCAATTGTATAACTAAAAGCATTGAGCGCATGTTGATAAGCCAATCGGCGGGCAAGTTCCTCAAACGGAAAAACAAAATAAACATTGGCAGTGAGGAGATTGATTTCACTATTCCAATTGTAATGGGCATTGTGAATGTAACACCCGATTCGTTTTTCGATGGAGGAAAAATGACAGACGAAAAAGTATTGTTGTCTTCGGTTGAAAAAATGGTTAATGAAGGTGTTTCAATCCTCGATATTGGTGGAGTTTCAACAAAACCGGGTGCTTTGCAGGTTTCTACAAAAACTGAATTGGAAAGATTATTGCCTGCAGTTATTGCTATAAGGAATAACTTTCCGGGAATTCCATTCTCCATTGATACCTTTCGCTCTTGGGTGGCAGTGCGTATTATCGATGAAATTGGACCGGTAATGGTAAACGATATTTCGGGAGGTTCGCTTGATTCAACCATGTTCGAAACAGTTGGGAAATTGAAAGTGCCTTATATTTTATCGCACATTCAGGGAACTCCAGCAACAATGCAGGACAATCCTCAATATGAAGATATCATAAAAGAGATTTCAAGTTATTTTAGCGAAAAAATTAAGCGGCTTTCAAAACTTGGAGTGGAGGATATTATAATTGACCCTGGTTTTGGATTTGGTAAAAACCTTGACCATAACTACGAGCTGCTCAACCGGCTTGATTCTTTCAAAGTATTTCAACTACCCGTTTTAGCAGGTCTAAGTCGAAAATCAATGATTTGGAAAGCACTGGAAATCACTCCCGAAACAGCATTAAATGGTACATCTGTGGCAAATACGCTGGCATTAATGGGTGGAGCGGATATTTTGCGTGTTCACGATGTTAAGGAGGCAATTGAAGTGGTGAAGATTTTTTGTGAAATTAAAGCATCCATAAAATAATGATTGCATTTGTAACAATCCGGTTTCTCGATATTCTCGACATATTATTGGTGACATTGCTTCTCTACCAGATGTATAGATTGTTAAAAGGAACTGTTGCTTTTAATATTATTGTCGGTTTGTTTTCGCTCTATTTGTTTTGGCTTGTTGTTAAGTTGCTGAACATGGAGCTGATTGGCTCAATTATGGGGCAGTTTATTGGTGTTGGTGTTATTGCACTAATTATTGTTTTTCATCCGGAAATCAGAAAATTTCTTGTTTTTATTGGTACTCATTATAACTTGAATAAAGTACTTGCTCTTGATAAGTTGCTTGGCAGCAATAAGAAAAGAACTATAAATCAGGAGCAAATCGATATTTTGGTGGATGCCTGCATTTCCATGTCGAAGTCGCACACTGGTGCATTAATCGTAATAGCCAGAGACTTAGAGTTGAATGAACAAATAAACACAGGCGAAAGGCTAAATGCAAAAATTTCATCATCACTTTTAAGAACAATTTTTTTTAAAAATTCACCATTACATGATGGGGCAGTAATTATCCGCGGTAACCGAATTGCAGCGGCTGGTTGTATTTTACCGTTAACACAAAAAGAAATCGACAAAAGTATGGGTTTACGCCACCGCGCAGCCATTGGTATTACTGAGAATACAGACGCTGTTTGCATTATTGTTTCAGAAGAAAAAGGAACAATTTCAATGGCGAAAGAGGGAGATATTATCCGACGGCTTACAAAAGAAAAGTTAATTACACTTTTGGAAGAAAATATTTCTTTGGTCGAATAGAAATCATACATATTAATAATAAGAAGAATTACACAATGAATAGAGTTTGTACATTGTTTAATATTGAATTTCCGATTATTCAGGGCGGAATGGTTTGGTGTTCAGGCTGGAAACTTGCCTCGGCAGTAAGTAATGCCGGTGGGTTGGGATTAATTGGGGCAGGTTCAATGCACCCCGAAATTTTGGAAGAACATATTGTAAAAACCAAAAATGCTACTACAAAACCTTTTGGAGTAAATGTTCCGCTCATGTATCCGGAATTGGAGAAAGTAATGAAAATTATAGATGACCATGAAGTTAAAATAGTTTTTACTTCAGCCGGAAGTCCAAAATTATGGACGGGTTGGCTTAAAAGCAGGGGAATAATTGTTGTTCACGTTGTTTCAAGTTCTATGTTTGCTGAAAAGAGTGAAGCGGCTGGAGTTGATGCTATTGTAGCTGAGGGATTTGAAGCAGGTGGCCACAATGGACGGGATGAAACTACAACTTTATCGCTTATTCCGTCAGTACGCAAATCAACAGGCTTGCCATTACTGGCAGCTGGAGGAATTTCTTCGGGAGAGTCAATGCTCGCATGTATGACTTTGGGGGCCGATGGAGTGCAAATCGGCTCAAGATTTGCGATTTCTGATGAATCATCGGCACATCCCAATTTCAAAAGGTTGATAACTGAATTGGGGGAAGGAGGAACAAAATTGTCACTTAAAAAATTGGCGCCTGTTCGACTTGTGAAAAATCATTTTTATGATCAGGTAAATACCAATGAACAAAATGGTGCAACTGCAGCCGAATTGCAGGAACTTTTAGGAAAAGGACGTGCAAAAAGAGGAATATTTGAAGGCGATTTGGAAAACGGTGAATTGGAAATTGGACAAGTTTCAGCTCAAATTAACGAGGTTCTTCCGGTAAAACGAATAATGCAAAATCTAATTTCGGAATATCAAATTGCGAAAAGAGAAGTTATTGAAGGGAGTAAATATAGTTTCTGATTATTTTTTAGATTCATAAGCACATGAGAGATAGATTACCCTATGTTTTCTATGTGCCTATGTGGTTAATATCTTTGTATTCATTCAAATTGAAATACTGAAATGCCAGAAAAGTATAGGGTATAATGTACAATACAGAAGAAACAACTGTTGAAATAGCAATCAATACCCAGTACCAATCAGGATATTGAACCGGTGCCAGTTCCGGATTGAAAATGTTTTTCGTTAAACCGGTTATCATTGTTGGAATCGACATAATCAAACCCACAGTCCAAATAATAATTATCCCCACAATATTGATTAACAGAGTATTCCACCATTGCATTGTTATAAGCGATGAGGAACGGGAGAAAGCACTGCCAAATCCTTTTTTCTCGAAAATCAGAATAAAGAAAATGAGTGAATAAGTGTTTGCAAAATATACTCCCGGAATAATACAAAAGATAACACCAATCATCACCAAAAAAAACAGGATAAAACTGGCACCAATTGCCAGCAAACCATTGGAAAATAAGTGTGGTGTTATTTCAGAAAGGTCGAAATTTCCCTTTCCTTTTTTGATATAGACTTCAATGAAGGAGTAATAAGTTGCAATTAGCAGCGATTGGACAAAAAGCCCAAAAAGAGAAAAGAGGAACATATTCAGGTATATAGGACCAATATTTTCAAGAAAAGTATCGGGATTGGAAAAGTCAAGCTGGCTTATCACATTTTTTTGAAGATAAACCAGTACCAATCCATAAAGCAGCAGAAAAGGAAATACGTAAATCCCAATTAACTTCGAAATAGGTTTAAGCTCTTGCTTAATAAATTCAAAGGAATCTGTAATAATTTCACCGATTTCCCTTTTTTTTCTGAATTGAATCTCTTTTTCGACCATTTAAGTGCCTGGTAATATTACGTTTTAGAACGTCCTTTTTTCTATTTGGTAATTATTTCTTTCACTGGCGCTGCGCGAAATCAGCTCGCCCATAAAACCACCCATAAAAAATTGTGCGCCAATAATCATCGAGGTTAAAGCAATATAGAAATATGGGCTGTTTGTAATCAGGTGGCCAACGATTCCATGCTTTATTTCCCATATTTTTAGAATAGCAAGCCAGATTGAAGCAAAAATTCCGACAAGCACCATTAAAACTCCAAGTATCCCAAAAAAGTGCATTGGTCGTTTTACAAACCTTGAAATAAATGTAACCGACAGTAAATCCAGCGGTCCACGGATAAATCGCTCCATTCCAAACTTTGTAACACCATATTTCCTTTCGCTGTGGATAACTACTTTTTCGCCAATATTTTTATATCCTGCCCACTTTGCCAAAACCGGAATATAACGGTGCATTTCTCCATAAACTTCAATGCTTTTTATGACATTTTTGCGGTAAGCTTTTAGACCGCAATTCATATCGTGCAGCTTGATTCCGGTAATAAGACGAACCGTGAAATTATAGAATTTGCTTGGTATATTTTTCGTAAACACAGGATCGTACCTCTTTTTTTTCCATCCCGAAACCAGATCAAAACCATCTTCTTTAATCATTTTATAAAGTCCCGGTATTTCATCGGGACTATCCTGTAAATCAGCATCCATCGTAATTACCACGTCTCCTTCAGCAACATCGAATCCACAATACAACGCAGCAGATTTTCCGTAATTTCTCCTGAATTTTATTCCTTTTACCAAAGGATTTTTAGCTTGTAGATCTTCGACCACTTTCCACGAATTGTCTTTACTGCCATCATCGATCATAATGATTTCGTAGGAGAAGTTATTCTCATGCATTACTTTATCAATCCAGTCTGCCAATTCGGGGAGCGATTCTTCCTCGTTAAAAAGTGGAATTACAACGGAAATATCCATAAATGATTTTAAAAAATTACTCAATGCTGCCTGCTTCCTTTTTCTTTACTATTGCAGCAACTATCAAAGATATTATTGTACCGCTAATTAATCCATTTAATGCAGCTTGTCTGAGTGTTTTGGCCATAGTTGGAATTTCCTTGAATTTTTCGATAGCTTTATCCAATTGGGCTTCCGGTACTCCTTTGCTTTCCATGAAATCTAAAGTCTTTTGCTGCATTACTGCCATTATGTGCTCCATGTATCCTGGATCAATAAATGCATGAAAAATGTATGTATAAATAAGTGAAATAATTGTTGCAAAAAGGATTACCAATATTGCGAATTTGAATATATCTCCAAAACTGGCATAACCTCCCAATTCTTTATTCCTGTATGATTTTGCAAAGATGAACAGCACAATAAAAGTGATTAAAAATGAACCAAGTCCAATTAAAACACCTCCAAATAAACCCATTGATTCCAAAATTCCACCTGCCCATATAACGACTGAAATAGCAATTGAAATTAGTGCTAAGTAAAAACCATAAGTTAACGATGTTTTCCAGATTGATGTTGATTTTTCTTCCATGATAATTTGTTTTAATAGTTAAGGTTCACAAATATAAATGTATTTTTTATGTATTGTCCCATTTTTTGTTGAAGTTGAAAAATTGTATTGTTTTTGGTTATTCGGTATTCATTCTTCAGTAAAATATAGAGGGTTTCAATTTTTACTTGCATGTAACTTAATTTTTTCTACTTTTGCGCCGGGTAAGTCCTGTGCGATCAGCTCCTGCTGAAACCCCCCAGAGTCGGAAGGCAGCAAGGGTAGGCGGTTGTAGCGGTGCGACACAGGTAGCTTACCCACTTTTTTTTCAAAAAAAAGGAAAATAAACAAGGTGAAAAGTTTTGCAGATTCAAAAATTAATGCTTTTCTTTGCGCCGCTGAATTTGAAAAAAAGCAAGCGTTCTAAATAAATTTTGCAACAAAAATATGCCGGATTAGCTCAGTTGGCCAGAGCACGTGATTTGTAATCTCGGGGTCCTCAGTTCGAATCTGAGATTCGGCTCAAAATATTCGGGGAGTTTCCAGAGTGGCTAAATGGGGCAGACTGTAAATCTGTTGGTAATACCTTCGGTGGTTCGAATCCATCACTCCCCACTTAAAGGGAATAACTGAAAAGTTATTCCCTTTTTTTTTGCTTAAATTTGCTGTAATTATTATCATTTATCCGATGTTGTTCAACCGGGAACTTATTTTGGTATAAAAGTAAAAATTGGAGGATACTGATTTTATTGATATTGAAAAAAAAGATCTCGGGCTCAAGTAGGGTAGTCCGGCAATTGATTTTTATAAAGATTTGGTATATAACCTGTTGAAATTGATATAAAAATGAAAATAAAATCAAATTTTGTTGATAGATTAATTTCACAATTAGAAATGCAAGGTACTATCGTATTAATTGCTTTTATGCATTTTGCTGTATTTTCTTATTCATGTAAAACCAAGGAATCATCAAAATCCTCTGAATCTGAAGAAATTACAGTTGCCGCCTATTATTTTCCAAATTACCATACAGGTGACCCGCGAAATGATTTAAATATGGGTGAAAACTGGGCAGAGTGGGAGTTGGTCAAAAATGCCAAATCCAGATTTCCGGATCATCAGCAACCAAAAGTTCCACTGTGGGGAACTGTTGATGAGAAAGACCCCGGGGTGATGGCAATGAAAATTGATGCTGCAGTTGAAAATGGAATCGACTGCTTTATTTTCGACTGGTACATGTATGAGGATGGTCCGTTTTTAAACCGTTGCATCGATGAAGGTTTTCTGAAAGCAAAGAATACTGATTCAATAAAATTTGCTTTAATGTGGGCCAACCACGACTGGGTAAATATTCATCCTTATTCCAGGGGAGCTGCACAAAAACTACTTTATCCGGGCAAAGTTTCGCCTGAAAGATTTGAAGAAATTGGTGATTTTGTTATTAAAGAATACTTCTCTAAACCCAACTATTTAAAAATTGACGGAAAACCATATTTTTCGATATACGATATACAGAAATTCGTGGAAGGTTTTGGCAGTTTAGAGGCTACAAAAGCTGCAATGGAAAGAATGGAAACAAAAGCGAAAAATACCGGTTTAAATGGAATTCACTGGAATTTGGTCGCCTGGGGAAATCCAATTTTACCAGTTGAAAACGCTCCAAAAAATATTCCTGAACTTATCAAAGTATTAGGTTTCAACTCAGCAACTTCATATGTATGGATTCACCACACAGAGTTGCCCGAAACGCAAACCGATTATAACTGGGTACGGGACAGGTACTTTGAACATTGGGAAAAGGCAAAATCGGAATATGGTGTTCCTTATTTCCCAAATGTTACTATGGGCTGGGATCCAACTCCACGTTGTGATTCTAATTCGGAGTGGGCAAATGTGGGCTACCCTTTTATGAATACAATTGGGAACAATACTCCGGAGAATTTTAGAAAAGCACTGCAATTGACAAAAGACAAATTATTGGCAGACCCATCCGGGCCGCGGATTTTAAACATCAACTGCTGGAATGAATGGACCGAAGGTAGTTACCTCGAGCCCGATACAGTGACAGGAATGAAATATCTGGAAGCTGTTAAATCTGTATTTAAATGATGTTCACTGAAACGAAAGAAAAAGGTTTTTCTACTTTCTCAAAATTACCATTGTAGCCCCGAAACCATATTCTTTAAAAGATGCATCCTGAAAATAATACTTCCTGAACTTTGATTTAAGAATGTTAGTCACTTCCTGTTTCAGCACTCCCTGCCCAATTCCATGAATGAATACAATTTTCCGGACACCGCTCTGAATAGCCAATTTCATTTCCGATTCAACTTTTTCTATTTGAAGCGCCAAAATTTCCGAATTGCTCAAGCCGGCTGAATTATCAAGCAGTTCGTTAATATGCAAATCAACTTCAACAATTTCAACAGTCCGTTTTGGCGGAATTTCTTCGGCAACCGGCTTCTGATTTTTTTCAGCAACAACTTTCTGAAAATCTGCTTCCGTTAGTTTGTCAATTTCTGTCGAAAAAATATTTGGTGTAATTTGCAAAACCATTGCACTTTTTTTGAAAAGCTGGTTCGGATAAAAGCTTGTTTCCTTGTAAAATTTCACCGGATTAACTTTAACCCGTTTTGTAATAGCTTCTCTCCATTCGTTTTCGTTTTTCTGAAAATAGATGATTTGAAACCCGTATTCTGGCAATTCGCTTAAATCATTTTGAACAATACTTTCAAGCAACAACCTTGAATTTGACTGGACAGTACCGTTTTTTACAGTCTCAAAACCATCTTTATTTATATGGGAATATCGGAACAAAACCGTAAAATTACTGTCGTTAACAAGATAAAGTTTTATATCTGCTGCCAGCGGATTTCTTGAATCAGCAGGTACAAAACAAAAATAGAAATCGGGAGAATTTTTACCGTTTATGATTTCACCCGGACTTTCTTCTATCTCAATTTTTGGGGCAATTTGGGTTTGAATGGTCTGTTTTGCCTGACTTCCTGAGCCAACGTTTAATTCCGGATCGCTTGTGTTAAGCAGCTGTAAAATGGGATATGGAATTTCAAAACCGTCATAATTCTCAACCATTACAAGGTTTTTATTCAGAAAACGGGTAACAACTCCGCCTCCCACATCATTCAAAAACTTCACTTTATCGCCTACTTTTATCATTGCTTAAAATTTTTGGCAAAAGTACGATTTTAAACCGATGGATTTTTAAACTATTTTTGCCAGCCTTAAAGCTGAAAGAAAAATTGAATTCATTCAAAAATATAAGAATAACCGATTTTACCTATGATTTACCGGAATCAAAAATTGCAAAGTATCCATTAACGGTGCGGGATCAATCGAAATTATTGGTATGGGAAAATGGAAAAATCAGCGAAACCACATTTCAAAACTGTGTTGATTTTATACCTGAAAATGCCCGGTTGGTTTTTAATAACACACGGGTAATTCATGCCCGATTATTTTTCAGGAAAGAAACAGGTTCTCAAATTGAAATATTTTGTTTGGAACCTGTTGAACCGCATGATTATCAGCTTGCTTTTCAGGAAAAAAAACAGGTGATTTGGAAATGTATGATCGGCAATGCAAAAAAATGGAAAAGCGGTGTTTTGTCGAATGAAATTGAGATTTCCGGGAAAAAAGTTAAACTTCAGGCTGAGAGAATTTCTCAGTTGGGAAACACATTTCATGTAAAATTCTGTTGGGACAAACCATTCACTTTTTCCGAAATAATCGAACATACAGGGGTTTTGCCAATTCCTCCCTATTTAAACCGTGAAACCGAAGCATCGGATGAAGAAACTTACCAAACTGTTTATGCGAAAATAGACGGGTCGGTGGCGGCACCCACAGCAGGACTGCATTTTACCGATTCAGTTTTAATGAAACTCCAACAACATAATATTTCGACAAGCGAAATTACCTTACATGTGGGCGCAGGAACATTTCAGCCTGTAAAATCGGAAATTATCGACGGACACACAATGCACAACGAAATGGTAATTGTTCCGAAAAGTGTAATCGTGGATTTTATTAACAATCAAAGTAAAATTATCGCGGTTGGAACAACTTCTGTCCGTTCAATTGAAAGCTTGTATTGGTTGGGTTTACAGTTGGAAAACTTAACTTTCGATTCCACAAATCCTAAAATCTCACAATGGGAACCGTACGAAACTGAAGCAAAAATCAGCACAAGAAAGGCATTTCAAAACATTTTTGAATATTTGGAGAAAAGTGGGCTGGATTCAATTCAGTTCTCAACACAAATAATCATTCTACCTGGATACAGTTTTAATGTAATTGATGGCATGTTTACCAATTTTCATCAGCCGCAAAGCACTTTACTGTTGTTAATCAGTGCATTTTTGGGCGATGATTGGAAAAAAGTTTACGATTACGCTCACTCCAATAATTTCAGGTTTCTAAGTTATGGTGATAGTAATTTGTATTTGAGGTAAGGCATAAAATTCATCCCGAAAGGGTACAAAAAATAATAAGTCTTGCATATTTATACCCGAAAAAGTACAGTTTGAATCATAAAAATAAAATCACAATGGACAGCAGAATCAGAAAAAACATAAATATTGGCGATGAGGTGGAGATTGTTCAAAAACACCACCAGCGAACTGGCGAACTCACCGAAGGTTTTGTAAAACGCATCCTCACAAAGTCGCCCAACCACCCGCACGGGATAAAAGTAATGCTGGAAACAGGCGAAGTGGGCAGGGTAAAACATGTTTTTGAAGAGTGATTTTAAAGGAAAAAGGGGATAAGAAAATGAAGTAATATTAACCTTGAATCGGAAATAAAATATTAGCCCTTTGTCTTATTTTTCCTGCTGGCTTGGTAACAATTTCCCGATAACTGTACAGAACCTAAACCCGAAAACTTCTGAAAACCATATCCAGTAAAAAAATCTCATTATTAATTCGTGTGTGTGAGTCTATTCTATTTAAGATATTAAACTATTAATATTAATTGGTATTAATATTATTTTTAATTATCTTTTTTCAGCTAAAAATATTCATTATGAGAATTTTAACTACTGTTGCCTTGGTTTTTTCAATGATGATTGCCGGTAAGTCACAGGAAGAACAGGCGCTTTCGCCCATAATTTTTATTTACGATGCCAGCGGTTCAATGTGGGGTCAAATTGATGGAAAATCGAAAATGGAAATAGCATCAACAGTGTTGTCGGATGCGGTTAACAAACTTCCGGATAGCCAGAAAATTGGGTTGGTAGCTTATGGTCACCGCAACGAAGGCGACTGCAAGGATGTTGAATTTTTGGTTGAAGTAGCAAATGGGAACAAAGCACAAATCAACCAATCGTTAAAAAAAATAAAACCACTTGGAAAAACGCCACTCGCTTATTCAGCAACTTTGGTAATCGACAAATTGCGTCAGTCGAAAATGAAATCTACAATTATTTTAATTACAGATGGCATTGAATCATGTGATGGGAATATTTGCGATGTAGTAAAATCGGCAAAAGAAGAGGGTATCGATTTTAGGCTGCATATTGTTGGGTTTGGTTTAAAAGCCGGAGAAACGGAACAATTAATATGTGCTGCCGAGGCTGGAGACGGCAAATATTTCGATGCTGCTGATGCCGGAAATTTAACAGAAGCATTATCTGAAGCCACAAATGAAACAGTTGATGTTTTGTCAGATAATATTTCGGTTTTTGTTGTTAAAAACGGAATAGCAATCGATGCGATGGTACAGTCGTATAAAGCCGGGACAACTACCGAATCGGATAGGGTACGTACCTATCAGGATACAGGATTCATGCATCTTCCGGCGGGGAAATACGATCTGAAAGTTACACCTTTGGAAAATAGCAAAGTTAAACCGATCCTGATTTCCAATATTGAAAGTTTTGATGATAAAATAGCCCATAAAACTGTAAGTTTCGATGGCGCTAAAATTCAGATTACAGCTTTAAACAATGGCGAAGGTTGGGATGCATCGGTTAAAATATTCAATAAAACAGATGGAAAAGTAGCTGCGCATGGACGAACTTATGGTCAGCCCAAAATTCTTGAGGTTAATCCCGGTGTTTACAATATTGAAATATTGGCATTGGTAATGGAAGGTATTGATATTAAAACAATTATTGAAAATGTTGAAGTTGAAACAGGTGAAACCAAAGAAGTGGAACATAACTTTAAAACCGGAATTGCCATGATTGGGGCAGTGAATTCTTCCGGACTGGTTGATGCTACTGTTAATTTCATTGAAACGACAAGCAATAAAAATGTGGCGGCTGCAAGAACTTACACTTCAGAAAGCAGTAATCCCAGGAAATTCTTGTTAAATCCGGGTTCATACAGGGTTGAAATAATGGCTTTGGGAAAATATGGAGGCAAAAAAGAATCCATTAACATCGATGTAAAGCAAAATGAGACAATTGAAAAAATAATACAATTCTAAATTTTCACTCCATGAGCAAGTTCATTAAACCGTCCAGTATTTTGTTTTATATCCTGTCGTTTGTTGTTTTTGTGATTATTGGTGCAACCTATGCTGCTTTATCCGGAGCTGCTGATGGACAAGGTTTGGCAGGTGGAGCAATTGTTTTGGGCTATGGAATTATGTCCGGTTTAATAGCAATTGTTGTTGCAATCATATTGGTTTACAGTGTATCTCATAAAGCAATTGTTATCGGAAACCGAATATTTTTTCTTGTACTGCTTATTTTGATTGCTGTACTTATTATTCGTCAAAAAATGAGGAAAGACAAAGTGAACGATGAAAACCTGTCAAGATTAACGACGGATATTATTCATCCTGCTGTTTATTCTGAAGTGAAGAATGACTTCCCCCAAACCAATGAAAGACCTCTTGGACTGGGTTTTTTCAGCCCGAACTTTTATGAAAATTCAGTTTTGTATTTTTATGGAAATCCAAACCTTTCAAAAACTGTTCAGGATCACACACCAACCGACAGTATTGTTTTTAAACCAACGGAATATGGGAATTTCGAGATCGCTTATGTGCCACCCTGGTTGCAGCCCGAACATCTGAAAATGGATTATGACCTGCTTTATTTCAGGGTTCAAACGCTGGGTGCGGAATTTATCGAAATTACAGTGAATACAACAACTCAAAACACGGCCTATATAAACCGTTTCGCAGGTAATATAATTCTTTGGCCGGAGTTTCTATTAAAGGTTTATTCGATTGAAATGCAACCTGAAAATCCACTGTCAATAAAAATAAAACCATTTGAATATGCTGGCGAAGTGAAAAACGAATATGAATTTCTGCAACCCGTTTTAATAAAAAACGAATGGATTCAGGTTGAACTTCAGGATAAAAATTTAAAACCAATTACAAAGGGCTGGATACAATGGAAAAAAGATGAAAAATTACTCATCTCCTACGCGTTGTTGTGTTGAAATCTTTGAGTGGCGAATGGGACATGGACTTTCCAAGTCCATGTTTTCTTTACCCCCTCTCACGGAGGGGGAAGGGGCAGGCTCCCGCCGAATTCCCCGCCAGCCAACCCGTAGAATAAGCAATCTGCAAATTATAACCACCCGTTTCGGCATCCAAATCAATGACTTCGCCTGCAAAGTAAAGGCCTTTTACCAGTTTTGATTCCATGGTTTTAGGCGAAATTTCGGAAGTTACAATCCCGCCGGCGGTAATAATTGCTTCTTTAAACGACCGGTTGTGTGAAACTTCAAAACGCAGGTTTTTCATTAAATTCCTTATTTGTTTCCGTTCATTTCCTGTTACCTGGTGGCATTCTTTATCGGGGTTAATTTGAAGTTTTTCAATAAAAACCGGGATCATTGAAGCAGGTAGCCACTCGCGAAAAATATTTCCGATTTGTTTTTTACCCTGTTCGTTTAAATCGCGGATCAACCGGGCATCTAATTTTTGTTCGTCAAGTGCAGGTTTTAGGTCGATTGTGATTTCAACTTTTTTATTGTTTTGGAGTGCAGCAACGGCAATCCTGCTCAGTGTCAGAATAATTGGGCCCGATAAACCAAAGTGTGTAAAAATCATTTCTCCAAAATCTTCACCGGCCTTTTTTCCGTCAACCCAAATAACTGCTTTTACATTTTTCAGGTTCAGCCCTTGCAGGTTTTGTGCGATACTCCCTTTTGTTTCAAGCGGAACCAGCGCAGGAATTGGCTTTTCGATTGTATGCCCAACTTGTCGTGCAAGCTCATAACCATCTCCTGTTGAACCGGTTCCGGGATATGATTTTCCTCCGGTAGCAAGAATTACTTTTTGTGCGGTAAAATTTTCTCCATTTGCTTTAACTCCGGTAATTTCACCATTTTCAACCAAAAGTTTTTCAACCCGCTGGTTACATTTAATTTCAATACCCAATTCGGATACCCACGCCAACAGCGCATTCAAAATATCAAGCGATTTATTGCTTGCCGGAAAGTATCGTCCACCGCGTTCCAAAGTCGATTCAACGCCATATTTTTGAAGCAGTTCGATAATATCTTCAGAAAAGAAGTTTGAAAAAGCGCCACGTAAAAACCGTCCATCCGGAAAAACATGGGTAATAAAATCGCTGATCGGTGCGCTGTTTGTTATGTTGCAGCGTCCTTTCCCGGTAATTAAGAGTTTTCGTCCCGGAGCATACATTTTCTCCAGAACCAGAACCTTAGTGCCCAGCTCTGCAGCCCGGCCGGCAGCCAAAAGCCCGGCTGGTCCGGCGCCAACAACTATTATATCGAAGTTTTTCATGGGCGGCAAAGGTAGAGTTACAATTCAAGTTTAAATGTGAAGTTTATTTTCAGATGAATTGTGTTATATACAATACAGAGTGCGGGAAACTAATTTAAATTGTAAGTCTTGAAATAATGGACTGAACTATTTCCTTTACTGAATCGTCAATCTGTCCCATAATAACTTCCACCATATCTTTCTCCAAAGTAGCAATTTTATGAACCCTGATTACCGAAGGTAATTTTAATCCGGATTTTTCCCAATCATCAATAAACACGTCATATTCAGTCTGGTAAATCTGACTTGTAATTCTGCAAACAATAACATCCCCGTCATTGAAATCATTCATGACTAATGCTGGCCTTTTCTTAAATGTTTTGGTATCGGTAAATGGAAATTTAAGCAAAACGATGTCTCCGAAGTACAATTTATCCATAATCAATAATTGTCGTAAACTGAGTCCGAATCAGCATATCCATTTAAAAATTGGCTTTGGGCCGATTCCTGAAAAACAGCATCATCGTACATTTCCATATCATCTAATAGAACTATTACCCTTACATCTCTGTCTTGTTTGTTTTTTAACTCTGATTGAATTTTTAAGGGTATCAGTATTTGGTTGTTTTTAATCTTCGATTTAAATTCTAAAGCTCTCATAATTGCATTCTTTACGCAAAGTTAATCAATTTATTTACCAAGTTTCGGTATGCTGCAAACTGCTTTATTTTTAGCTGCAATTTTCTCCCCGAACTGCATTTCTCGAAGCCCTGTCAACAATTGTAAATAGCCAATCAACATTGTCTTTCAAACTTGTTTTATTGTGTCCCTTTATTTTTAAAAATTCGCAATTGATTTGATCGGTTATTGTGAAAAATTCCCTGTATAAATCGTTGTTATTAATTGGCCGTCCGCTTTTTGAGAAATAGTCATTTTTCTCCAAACGAACTCTGCGATCGGGCAACCCAACAATTGTTTGCGAATCGGTATAAACTGTAATTTTTCCATTAAAATTACATACTTCAGAAAGTGCCCAAATTAAAGTTTGTATTTCGAGTTTTGATGATGAAGTTTCCTTAAAACTCCTCAATTTCACTTTCTTTATCAATTTTTCCGGTGGAATTTCAATATTGGAAACAGCAAGATATGCACCCCAGCCTGTATTTGTTTTGGTATTTACACTACCATCAGTAAATAAAAGCAAATGTTCTGTGTCAGGCATAAAACTCGAATTTTAGTATTTTGTGTATTTTCTTACCGACAGTTTTGTCAGTTTTAAAGCAGAAACAAAAGTAAAACGATTTTTAGTTTTTTTGCAAACCAATTTAAAACCCTTTCTTTATCATCAAATTCGGGTTTTAATTGTTAGAGAATGAAATAATATGATAGTGGAAAATAAAACCGATATAAATTTATGGCTCCCCACTTCAAAAAAGGAAGTTACGGAGCGGGGTTGGGATGAGTTGGATGTGGTGCTTTTTACCGGTGATGCATATATTGATCATCCTTCATTTGGGGCGGCAGTTATTGGACGGATTTTGGAAGCTGAAGGATTGAGAGTTGCTATTGTGCCGCAACCCAACTGGACCGACGATTTGCGCGACTTTAAAAAATTGGGTCGTCCGCGCCTGTTTTTTGCAATAACCGGTGGAAACATGGATTCGATGGTAAACCACTACACTGCCGGAAAACGTAAACGGGGCAGCGATGCATATACTCCTGGCGGCAAAGCTGGTTTTCGGCCTGATTATGCTACTATTGTTTACTCAAAAATTGTAAAGGAACTTTTCCCCGATGTTCCGCTTGTTATTGGTGGAATCGAAGCTTCTTTGCGGCGTGTGACCCATTACGATTACTGGTCGGATAAATTAATGCCCTCTATTTTGGTTGATTCAGGCGCCGATATACTTTTTTATGGAATGGGCGAAAAATCGATAGTCGAATTTGCCCAGCTCATTCAAAAAGGCATTCACATTTCAAACCTGACCACCATTCCGCAAACTTCGTTTTTGGTTGATCCCGATGAGAATTATGCAACTAAAAAAAACTGGGACGAGTTTGAATTGTCATCGCACGAAGAATGTTTAAAAGATAAGAAAAAGTATGCCCGGAATTTTATGTACATCGAGGAAGAATCGAATAAAATGGAGGCAAAAAAGCTAACGCAAAAAGTTGGCGACAAAAAAATTGTTGTCAATCCACCGTGGCCAACTTTTAAGGAAAGCGAAATCGACAGGGTTTACGATTTACCATATACACGCATGCCACATCCACGTTACAGCAATAAAGAAACAATTCCTGCCTACGAAATGATAAGGCATTCAATAAACATCCACCGTGGATGTTTTGGAGGCTGCACGTTTTGCACCATTTCGGCACACCAGGGTAAATTTATTGCGAGCCGTTCCGAAAAATCAGTTTTAAAAGAGGTTGAAAAAGTTACAGAAATGCCCGATTTTAAAGGGTACATCTCCGATTTAGGCGGCCCATCGGCAAACATGTACAAAATGAAAGGCATTCACGAAGAAATTTGCCGGAAATGCAAACGCCCGTCGTGTATTTTTCCTTCAATCTGTAAAAACCTTGATACCGACCATAAACCGATGCTTGACCTTTACAAAAAAGTACGTATGAATCCGAATGTTAAAAAAGCTTTTATAGGAAGTGGGATTCGTTATGATATGATTTTGGAAAAAACAGGTCGTGAAGAAACAGACAAAAATAACAGTGAATATTTGCGCGAAGTAATAAAACATCATGTTTCGGGACGATTAAAGGTAGCTCCTGAACATTCTTCTGACGAAGTATTGAAATTTATGCGCAAACCTTCTTTCAAGCTTTTCGAACAGTTAAATGACGAATTCATCAAAATAAATAAGGAGGAAAATCTGAACCAACAGTTGATCCCGTATTTTATTTCTAGCCACCCCGGAAGTAAATCGGAAGATATGGCAAACCTGGCCATTCAAACTAAAAAAATGAATTTCAGGCTTGAACAGGTGCAGGATTTTACACCCACACCAATGACGCTGGCAACTGTGGTTTATTATTCGGGTTATCACCCTTACACAATGGAAAAAATTTACACTGCCCGAAACCACAACGAAAAGGAAAACCAGCGAAAATTCTTCTTCTGGTATAAAAGTGAATTTAAAAATTCAATTATAAACGACTTGAAATCAAAGGGAAGAGGAGATTTAATCGATAAACTTTTTAAAAGTAAACAGGTATAATATTTCTCAATCTGCAAAATTATATAAATGAAAAAACCAGGAATTCTTATTCTTATATTGCTTCTTACACTTTCGGGTTGTGCCGAATTAATGCAAGTTACCCAACAAGTTAGTACGGAAAATAAACCCCTGACTCAAAATGAGATAATTGCAGGATTAAAAGAGGCACTCATTGTTGGTATAAATAATTCTTCAAGTATTCTTGGAGCTACCGATGGATATTATAAAGATGAAATGGTGAAAATATTGTTGCCACCGGAAGCGGATGTTATTGTAAAAAACATTAATAAAATTCCGGGAGGTAGCGATTTAATTGAAGATGTGTTACTTAAAATAAACCGCGCAGCAGAAGATGCTGTTTCAGAAGCAAAACCAATATTTGTAAACAGTATAAAAAGCATGACAATTGCCGATAGTTGGGCAATTTTAAAGGGCGATGACAACGCGGCAACACAATATTTGCGCAAAACCACATACAGCCAGTTGTTTGAATTGTACCGGCCCAAAATAAAAGAATCGGTGGAGAAAAAGTTGGTTGGTAACATTTCAACTGCCGAAAGCTGGAACCAAATAACACGAAAATGGAATGATGTAGCCAAATCGATGGTCGGGCAGGTGGCAGGTTTTAAACCAGTAGAGATTGATTTGGAAGAATATCTTACAAATAAAGCACTTGATGGTTTGTTTTTAAAGATTGAAGCCGAAGAAAAACAAATTCGAAAAGATCCGTTAGCCCGGGTTAACTCATTGCTTAAGAGGGTGTTCGTAACTCTGGATAAATAGGAAAACCATTTAGCAAAACATATTTTATAATTTAAAAACATATTCAGTTGAAAGTTTTCTGAATTATTACTAAATTCCAAATGCCAAAAATGAGCTATAAAATCAGGATTATTCATTGACACTGACTGTTTATTAACCTTATAAATTTTAAACTTATGCAACTTGAATTTGTACGGATAGAAGAAGCAAACGACCTCGTAAACCAGCTAATTGAACACCACCCGCAATCGATTTTTTTAGCCGACAACAACTTTAAAGTGAAATACTTTAATAAATCGTTTCAAAAACTCACTCAAAGTGATAAAGGTGACATACTGGAGCACGAATTTTGTGAAATTATGGGCTGCACTAGGCGCGGCAAAATGGTTGACAGAACTGATAATTTTTGCAAACACTGCCAGTTACGCGAATTACTTTCCGGGTCAAACCTCTCGGAACTTGTATTGATTCAGGATTTTATCATCCACAACAAAGTGGTTACAAAACATTTACACATTGACACACACAGGGTTGTTATGAATGGGGTGAAATACAGATTGGTGGTAATTGACGACAGAACACAAAAACATTAAAGCCTGATTGAGTGATTGATTGAATGATTGATTGAATGATTGATTGAATGATTGATTGAATGATTGATTGAATGAGTAAAAGATAAAAATTAAAATATAAATTTGAATTTATTTCATTTTACAGGCCGCATTATTCGCGGCTTTTTTATTTTCTGCAATTTGAAATTTCAAAATATTTTTTCCATTTCATGTAATGTAATTTAATTGCTTCCGTCATAACTTTAGAATGAAATGAGACATGAGCTAAATGCTCACACATATAGAACATTATATGGCGAGTTCCATCGAATTCCTTAAAGAATTGACAATTGTAATGAGATGAAAAACAAAATGTAAACTGATGATTGCCCGGGATTTTAAAACGAACATATTACCGGTTAGCAAAAAGCTGCTTCGATTTGCAACGCACTTTTTAAAAGACGAAGACGAGGCAAAAGATGCTGTGCAGGATGTTTTTCTGAAACTCTGGCAAAAAAGGGATGAGCTTGAAAAAATAGAAAACATTGAAGCTTATGCCATGCAAATGACAAGAAACCGCTGTCTGGATGCAATTAGAACAAACAGAACAGTTGCTATAAGTGCTGAAACTGACAGAAAAATGAAAGAAGAGTCAGTTGATGTTCATTTACAGGTTGAATATTCGGAATCGGCAAATCAGATAAAAAAACTGATTGACAAACTGCCCGATTTGCAACGAAATATCATGTACATGCGTGATATTGAGCAGCTTTCGTACGATGAAATTGTCGAAACAACTGCTCTTCAAATCAACGCAATCAGGGTAAACCTGTCGAGGGCAAGAAAAAAAGTGAGAGATGAATTTTTAAAATTGAATCAGAATGGAAACCAACAAAATAGAAAAGTTACTTCAGAATTACTTTAACGGCGAAAGCACAACAGAAGAAGAAAAAGTATTGGAAAACTATTTTCGATCAGCTTTTGTTGATGAAAAGTTTAAAGAATATACCGAATTCTTTTGCGGACTTTCGGAACTCTCCAATGTTTCAGCAGATTTAAATATTGAAGAGGAGATAATGGATTTTATACTTGAAAGCGAAAACAAGGATAAATTAAAATATCGTTGGTTGTGGCAAACTGTTACTGGAATTGCGGCTTCTGTAATTATTGTTTTGGGAGGATTTCTGTTCTACCAGCAACAGCAAAGACCATTCGAAGACACATTTAAAAATCCTGAAGAAGCATATGCTTACGCCCGGCAAACTTTGCAATTTGTTTCGGGTAAATACAACAAGGGAATTTCAGGGCTGGCAGAGTTCAATAAGCTGCAAAAAGCTACTGAACCAATTAAAAAAGGAATTGCTCCGGTAAATGAATTTTACAAAAGCATTGAAAAACTGGAAATGAAAGGTGACGAAAAAACTTTAAATAAACCGGATAAAAGAAAAAGTACTGATTCAATATAAAAGCGCGCAAAAATGAATTATTATTTGAATTTGAAATTTTAAACATTAAAAAAAATACCATGAAATGAGCCATGAAAATAAATTTACTACTAGTGTATTAATATATTTTGGCGAATTACATTGAATGCAAAAAACAATAAAAATAGAATGAAATGAAAAAGTTAGTTTTAATACTTGCAGTTGTGCTGCCGCTGGCAGTGCTGGCACAAAAAACTCCGGTTGACAAGCTATTTGAAAAGTATGCCAACCAAAAAGGATTTACCACAGTAAATATTTCGGGGAAACTACTTGGATTTGCCAGTCAGTTGGATAACGGCGACAAAGCCACCGGTGATATGCTTTCATCATTAAGTGGTATCAGGGTTCTTACTGTTGAAGATGATGAATTGAACAAAAAACTCGATTTCTATGCAGAACTTGAACAGTCGGGTTTCTTCAAAAACAACAATTTTGAAGTGTTGATGGAAGTTACCGATGAAAATGAAGTGGTTCGGTTTCTTGCAAAAGATGCCGGAAACGGAAAAATATCCGACTTGCTTCTTGTGGTTGGAGGCGACGAAAATACTTTGATTAGTATAAGCGGAATTATCGACCCGCAAAGTATTGGGAAAATCACAAAAGCCATGAACATTGATATTGGTGATATTGACGTGAAAAAGAACTAAAGATTAAAAAGTTAAAAGTCCGGTTGATAGCCGGACTTTTTTTGTCATTATTGGCCGTGTTCATAAATGTTTCGTAATTTTGGGTTTCATTAAAAAAACAGGATGGATTTAGATTCAATTTTAAAAAAACACAAAATATTGCCTGGCGAAACAAAACTAATCGACATTGGCTGTGTGCAACTTTCGGCATCACGAAAAAACGAAGGCTGGCATTTGATAACTACCGACAATTGCCCTCATGATGATATTAATTTAGAAGCCGACTCAACTTTAGCCGATTATTTTCAGACAGGAAGTTCAAATACTTTGATAATTGCCCCGGCGCTTCCGGTAAAACCTTTGGTATTTAAAGGCACCGGATTAAACGTTTTGCCCAATCAAAAACTTACTTTTTTCCTTAAAATTCCACTTGCATTTCAAATTTATTTTTCAAAAATACTTCCAGAAAACCTTTTAAAGGAAATTACATACAAACGATTATCCGACACATGGTTTGGTGAACCTGACTCGGGTGAACCTGCTTTTTCTCTTGGAAGCGAATATTTCCTTGACCTTGACGAAATAAAAATTACAGATTTGGAAGCTATTTGTCCGGTATTGGTGCAAAATACTTCATCGGAAATTTTAAATGTGCAACGTTTAATCATTCGCGACGAAAATGTTACGCTGTATAAAAACGGAGATAAAATAGTAACAAGCCTGGTTCATGTTGAATTTAAAGGAAATGAAGTGGCAGGCGAAGTTGGTTATCATTTTTCAAAAGAGTATAATGGCGAAAAACAGGAGATTATTGCCAAACCGCGCAATGCCTCGGGAAAAAATTTATTAAAACTAAATTTCCATTTTATTAAAAACATTTACAGAAGCGAATAATGAATTTTGACTGGTCGAAATACTTTAATGTAGAAACAATTGATAAAGTGCTCCGTATCGGGATTATCCTGATTGTTGGGTTACTTATTTTGGGGATTATAACTGCATTGGTTAAAAAACTGTTGCCCGCCAAGTTTTCGATGCAGCGTAAAATGCTCATCAACCGTTTTGTGCGATATACCGGAATTGTTATTCTGTTTCTGATTGTAATATCGGAAATGAATATTGATTTAACAGCCCTTTTTGGAGCTGCCGGAGTTATCGGTATTGTAATTGGTGTGGCATCGCAAACAAGTATTGGAAACATTGTGAGCGGGTTTTTCCTGGTTTCTGAAAAGCCTTTCGAATTGGGTGATTTAATTCGGATTGGCGATAAAACCGGCACGGTTTACAGCATCGATTTGTTGTCGATCAAAATAAAAACTCTCGATAATTTATTGCTTCGAATTCCAAATCAAACTGTAATCAGCACCGAAGTTATAAATGTTACAAAATTCCCGATCAGAAGGCTTGACATTGATTTAAGTGTTGCCTACAAGGAAGATTTGGAAAGGGTTATCGAGGTAATAAAGCGAGTTGTTAAACGAAATCCGTTTTGTTTGGATGAACCTGAACCACTGATTGTTTTTAAGGATTTTGGCGCCAGCGGAATAAATATTCTTCTTGGTGTTTGGTTCGAAAAGGCAAATTTTCTGAAAGTTAAAAATTCCCTTTTCATGGAAATTAAATCAACTTTTGATGCCGAAGGAATTGAAATACCTTTCCCACACGTAAGTATTTATACAGGCGAAGCAACAAAACCTTTTCCGGTGGTGGAGAAGGCAAAAAGTTAAGTTAAATCCGAATTTTAGAAATAAGGAACATGGAATAGGGAATAAGAAATTAGGAAGTTGTTATTCTTTCAAATAAGTTTAAAACACTTTGAAATTTCTTATTCCTTATTTCTTATTTTTTATTGAATTAGGCATTTAAAATATAAAACTAATAATGAGGCTAAAGCCAAGTTTTACAACAACTTATGCAATCCGTCAGCTAAAGCAGACGGCAATAAAATACAACAAAGTTTTTAGTTGAAAATAGAAATTGCCGTTCACTTTAGTGAACGGATTCAAAGAATGCCAATGTCTGTTGGGTTTTAACCCCATTTTGTTATAGTTTTTAATTATTGACAAAGCGCCTAATACAAATTTTTTATTTCCCCAAATTGTCCAACTTCCGATTTCTTATCCTTCTGCCAACCTGATTTTTACTTTAAATGCCTCGGCTGGATTTAAAGTAAAAATCTGGTAAATATCGGGTTGAGATAAACCTGATTTTTCAAGTGTGGGAATCAGAAAATTCTCAATATCAGAAAACCCACGAAACTCACCACCGTTGGGTTCACCAGGTTTATACCAGCCTGCATCGTGCGAAAAAAGAACCTTTCCAAGTAATCCTTCTTTTTTCATGATTTGTGCAAACTCAACAAATTTTTCCAAACTTTCGGGTTTGAAACTATCAAATGCAATCAAGGCACCCATTTTTGCAGCTTCAATGTGTTTGCTGAAATCTTTCTCATTATTTGCGTGAGTCCAGATAAATGCCGAAGGATCTACTCCATATTTCTCTAAAATTTCAAGTTGCTGAAAAGCAGGTGCAGCCAGCCCGGTATGCGACATGATAACAAGACCTGTCGCTTTGTGCGTGATGCAGGCTGCTTCAACCACTTTACGGTTAATTTCCTCCAAAGGAGCCCGTTCAACTGCAATTTTTATAAAACCCGGGTAAATTCCTGTTCCTTCAATTCCATTTTGCGATTCTTCAATCCAACGCTGGGCAAGCTGTTCCGCAGTTTCTGTAAAACCATGTGCCGGAATGTATTTGCCTCCCACAGCACTGTAATATCCTGTATTTGTGATGATTTGAATGCCTGATTTTTCGGAAAGTATTTTTAATAATTGAGGGTCGCGGCCCAAATAAGCAGGAGTACATTCAACAAGAGTTTTGTAACCCATTTTTTTTATTTCCAAAAGATAGGGAAGTACTTTTTCCACCACCGAATCTTTATTCCAGCGATGAAATCCGGTACTGTCGGCACCAATAAAATCAACTAATAAATGCTCGTGATGCAAAGTTTTTCCAATCGCACTTGCCGGAATTTCACCGGTTACAGTATTTATTTTAGATTCTTGTGTGGTGCATGAAAAAAAACAAATACAAATGCCAAAACAGAAGAGAAGGATTTTAAAATTAACGGAGATTGCTTTCATAGGTTTTGTTTTCTAAATTTCATCGAATTTACAAAAACAAGCAATCCGAAAAAATTATTTCTTTTTTGAAATTAATTGTTTTTGCCTTTTTGCGACCAGAATTGCACCTGCTATTACAAGTCCGGCTCCAAAAACCGACATTGTGGAAAAACGTTCATGTTGGATCCACGAAACATCAAGCCGGGTAAAAATATCCATACAAATAAATGTAATGATCGGGTTGAGGATGATTATAATGCTGACTTTACTTGCATCGGTATTTTTTAATGCAACCGATAGAAATGTATAGGAAAACAAGGTGTTCAGCCCTACAAAAAGCAGTAAAACCCAGGTAATCCATCCTATATGTAATAATGGTTCAGGATTTATAAAAGGAGCAAAAAGCAAAACAGGTAACCCGAAAATAAAGAGGTTCAGGCTCTCGATACTGAATTTTGTGACAAGTTTCTTCTGCAAAATCGCGTAAGTTGCCCAGGCAATTGCACTAGTAAAAATAAAAGCAACTCCAAGATTGTATTCTTTTTTTGCATCAAAAAAGGCAATCAACTGGTCGCGGTAGAAAAAAGCAACTCCAACAATGGCAATCCCAAAACCAATGGTTTGCAACCTTGTAATTTTTTCTTTGAAAAATACTATTCCCGCCACTGCCAGTAAAATTGGACCGGTTTGTATAAAAAGCTGCGCATTGCTTGGTGTTGTGTAATGAATTCCCATCATAAAACTGATGTAATTCCATGAAAGTCCCAGCGTTGCAATTATTAACAGCAGCGGCGGTTTCACCATTAATTTAAAAGATGACGGATTTTTATATAACTGCCAGCTTGCCAATGCTGCAAACGCCAGCGAAAACCTGAACCACACAATTGTTACAGGTTCCAGGTCCTTGTCAATGATCTTTAAAACTATTGCCAGAACTGCCCAAAGCAACGCTGTAAATGAGGCGTATAAAATTCCTTTCAGGTGGTTTTGCATGATTGTCTTTGCACAGATTATATTGAGCAACTAATACTGAATCAGCTTTGTAATTTCATCAATAATCTCAAGTTGTTTCTCTTTTTTAATCTGTCCAACTTTCTTAACAATAATTTTTTTGTCGGCAGTAAAAAGTCTGTTAGGACGAATATTGCTTGGTTTGTGAAGGCTTCCAATAGAAAAATCCTTCTGCTGAAGTGTGATTGCATATACATCACTCACACTTTTACTAGTAATTTGACAAAGTATAACGTCATTGCCAGCCAAATCTGCAAGAACAAGTGCTGGTCTTTTTTTGGAATCTGACAGGTCAGAAAAAGGGAAATGAACTACTACAATTTCTCCTTTTACAAATCTTTCCATGCTTCGTCCTCCTCTGGTTTCAACCAATCCTCTGCTAAAACAATTTCACTTGCCAAATGAGTCAAAGTTTTATCCGACTTCTTCTGAAACTTTTTAAATCTTATGAAATCCAGAATTTCAATAGCAAACTCATCGGGAATATCTTTTATTTCTTCTAAAATATTCTTTGTTAATGTTGTCATTTTATTTTTTTCTTCTAAAGATAAACAACAATTTTCAAATCAACGCAATTCAGCGCCCAGCTCCCGGTTAAAAGTCTCAACCATTTTCTGCATGGTTTTTTCAATTTGTTTATCGTTTAAAGTGGCTTTATCATCGCGCAAAATAAAACTTACTGCATACGATTTTTTGTTGTCCGAAATACCTTTCCCTTCATAAACGTCAAATAAATCAACCTCACGCAAAATCTTGCGTTCTACTTTGTATGCAATTTCCCTGATTTGATCAAACTTCACTGTTTTGTCGATCAATAGCGCCAAATCGCGGCGGACTGCCGGGAATTTTGGTAGCTCTTCAAACAACACTATATGTTTTTTATGAATTGAAAAAACACTGTCCCAGTTAAAATCGGCAAAATAAACCGGGTTTTCAATATCGAATTTTTTGAGCCATTTTTTGGCAACAATTCCTAGGTTGAGCAACACTTTGTTATTAAAACTGTAACTCAAAACTTCAGAAAATAATTCGTTTTCAATTTCCAAAATTTGCATTTGACTGGTTGACAAACCAAGTCTTTTCATGATATTTTCTGCAATGGTTTTTATCATGAAAAACGAAGTAGCTTTCTCTTTTTCAGTCCAGTTTTCGGTTTCAGTACTGCCTGTAATAAACAAACCGAGGTGTTCTTCTTCCCAGTAATTTTTTTCAGGATGATCTTTCAACTCAGTTCCTTTATAGAAATAACAGTTGCCAAATTCATATAGTTTCAGGTTTTTATTCTGCCGGTTTGCGTTGTGAACAATACTTTCCAAACCGCCAAAAAGCAGCGTTTGCCGCATTCCGTTCAGGTCGGCGCTCAGCGGGTTTAATATTTTTACTGTTTGTTCTTCCCTGTAATTTTTCAAACCGCTGTAATAACTTGCTTTTGTAAGCGAGTTCGACCAAATTTCGTTAAATCCCTGCGCCGTAAGCATTTCTGCAATTAAATTCCGCACTGAATTGGGATCGGGTTTTTCGGCAGTTTGTAATGATGCGTTTACCTGAGTTGGAATTTCAACATTGTTGTAACCATAAATACGCAGAATTTCTTCAATTACATCAGCTTCACGTTTTACATCAACACGGTACGGTGGAATCAAAAGTGAAAGCCCGGTTTCGGTTTCCGATTCGATTTTTATTTCGAGAGAGTTTAATATGTTTTTGATTGTTTCTTCTCCCAAATCTTTGCCAATCAATCGTTTGATATTACTGTAGCTAACTCCAACCTTGAAATCGGCAACAGGCTCAGGATAAATATCTACAATTTCCGATGAAATTGTTCCGCCCGCAATTTCCTTAATTAAAAGAGCTGCACGTTTCAGGGCATAAATTACACCATTTGGGTCGGTTCCACGCTCAAAACGGAATGAAGCATCTGTATTTAACCCATGCCGGCGCGCAGTTTTCCGAATATAAACCGAATCAAAATAAGCACTTTCAAGAAAAATATTTTTTGTTGAATCGCTTACTCCAGAATCAATTCCGCCAAAAACGCCGCCAATACACATGGGTTCGTTTTCGTTACAAATCGACAAATCGTTTTCATCGAGTTTTCGCTCAGTTCCATCAAGTGTAACCATTTTGGTTCCCGCTGGCAAAGTTTGAACTGTTACTTTTCCCGATTGAATTGCTGCTGCATCAAAGGCATGCAAAGGTTGCCCGGTTTCGTGAAGCACGTAATTTGTTATGTCAACAACATTATTAATTGGTGATAGCCCAATTGTTTTTAGCCGCTGCTTTAACCATTCCGGCGATTCTTTTATAGTGACGCCTGAAATTGTAACTCCCGAATAACGTGGGCAAGCTTCCGGATTTTTTACTTCAACAGGAATTGTAAGGTTGTGATTGTCAACTTTAAAACCGTTAACCAATGGCCGATTAAGTTGAATGTTTTGTGTTTTTCTTAGATAAGCCGCCAGATCACGGGCAACACCAATGTGCGATGCCGCATCAATCCGGTTAGGGGTAAGGTCAACTTCAATTGCCCAATCCGATTCAATTTTGAAATAGTCTTTTGCATCGGTGCCCACTTTCGCGTTTTCATCCAAAACAATAATTCCGGCATGATCGGTACCAATCCCAATTTCGTCTTCGGCACAAATCATTCCTTCCGAAACTTCGCCCCTGATTTTTGATCTTTTGATGGTAAACTCATCGTTTCCCATGAACAATGTTGTGCCAACCGTTGCCACAACCACTTTTTGTCCGGCAGCCACATTCGGTGCGCCACAAACTATATCCAGCAATTCGGCTTTGCCAATATTTACTGTTGTTTTGCTCAAATGGTCCGAATTTGGATGTGGCACACAGGTAACCACTTCACCGATAACAAGACCTTTCATTCCGCCTTTTACGGTTTCAACTTCTTCAATTCCACCAACTTCCAACCCAATTTGAGTTAGAATTTTACCAATTTCTTCGGGCGATTGTTCCAGTGCGATATAATCTTTTAACCACGTGTACGATATATTCATTTTGAATGCTTTTTGCTATTTTTTGAATCCGACAAAAGTAAAGTTTTTTGGGGAAAAAGTGGGATTACTCAAAACATGGTTATCAATCATAACTAAAAAACTAATTTTCATTACTTTCGCAAGCAAATTATAAATCAACTTATTGTTAATTGTATGAAAAAACCATTTTTAATACTATTTGTTTTCGGATTTGTGCTGTTTTCATGCACAAGTCAGAAAAAGGAAACCACAGCGAATATGGAAAACCCGTTTTTTAAGGAGTGGACAACCACATTTGGAGTTCCGCCATTCGATGAAATTAAAGTAGAGCATTTTGTGCCTGCAATTACTGAAGGAATCAATCAAAATCAAGCTGAAATTGATGCTATTGTAGCGAATACCGAAGAGCCAAATTTTGAAAACACAATTTTGGCGCTCGATAAATCGGGACAATTGCTGGATAAAGTACAAGGTGTTTTTAGCCCACTGAACGGCGCAAACACAAACGATGAAATGCAGGCGGCCGCCCGTGAAATTTCGCCGATGATGACAAAACACAGGGATGCAATTTCGATGAACCCCGATTTGTTTAAAAAGGTAAAAGCGGTTTATGATAAGAGAAAAGAGGCTGGACTTGACAACCAGCAGTTGCGTGTTGTAGAAAAAATTTACCAGGATTTTGAACGCAACGGCGCCAATCTTTCTGCCGAAGATCAGGAAAAACTAAAAGCTATTAACACCGAATTATCGTCATTGAGTTTAAAATACGGTGAAAATTTGCTTGCCGAAACCAACAAAAACTTCAAATTGGTGGTTGACAATGAAGCAGGACTTGCAGGTTTATCAGCCGACGTAATTGCAAGAGCTGCGATTGATGCGCAAAGAACCGGTGATTCAGGAAAATGGGTTTTCACGCTTGCAAAACCAAGTATGTTACCGTTTTTAACTTATGCACAAAATCGTGATTTACGCGAAAAACTGTATCGCGGCTATTTTATGCGTGGCGATAACGACAACGAATTCGACAACAAGGAAATCATCAAAAAAATAGTAAAACTGCGTGACGACCGTGCAAAATTGCTGGGCTTCAATAATTACGCGGAATACCAAATCAGCATAAATATGGCTCAAACACCGCAAGCTGTTAATGATTTTCTTTTAAAAATCTGGGATCCGGCATTAAAAATGGCTAAACAGGACGTGAAAGAAATGCAGGCGATTATTGATAAAGAAGGCGGCAATTTCAAACTCGCATCGTGGGACTGGTGGTATTACAACGAAAAACTGAAAATGCAAAAATTCAGCCTCGATGAAAATGAGGTGAAACCTTATATGAGTCTTGAAAATGCCAAAGCAGGAGTGTTTTATGTTGTTGAAAAATTGTATGGGTTGAAATTCATTAAACGCGATGATTTGCCAACATACCATACTGAGGCTGAAGCATATGAAGTTCAGGAAGCTGACGGATCGTATTTAGGTGTTTTGTATATGGATTTCCATCCGCGCGACGGAAAAAGAGTAGGAGCATGGTCAACAAGTTTCCGCAGTGCAACATATCGTAACGGTGAACGCATTCCAACAATTGGTTCAATTGTTATGAATTTTACACGTCCTGCCGGCGATACACCAGCTTTGTTGAGTTTCGATGAAGTTTCAACATTTTTTCATGAGTTTGGCCACGCGCTGCACGGATTGTTTGCCGATGGCTTGTATGATCGTACGGCACGCAGTGTTCCGAGGGATTTTGTTGAATTACCTTCGCAAATTATGGAAAACTGGGCTGCCGAACCTGAAGTAATGAAAGTGTATGCTAAACATTACCAAACCGGTGAAGTGATTCCTGATGCGCTGATTGAAAAGCTTGAAAAAAGCGGCACTTTCAACCAGGGATTTACAACAGGGGAATATGTTGCAGCATCACTTTTGGATATGGATTATCATACACCTGCTAATCCTGAAATTGCTGATGTAAATGCTTTTGAAAAAGCAGCAATGGATAAAATCGGTTTAATACCTGAATTTATTCCACGTTACAGAAGTACCTATTTTTCGCATATTTTCTCAGGCGGATATTCTGCCGGATACTATGTTTATTTGTGGGCTGCTGTTCTTGATGCTGACGCGTTCAATGCATTTAAAGAATCAGGCGATTTATTCAATCCTGAACTGGCGGCAAAATTCAGGGAATTGCTTGCCAAATCGGGTGCGGATGAAGGAATGGAAGTATATAAAAAGTTCCGTGGGAAAGATCCTTCAATTGAACCGCTTCTTGAGAAACGTGGATTAAAATAAGATTACAAGAATAACAAAGAATCTAACCACAGATTTCACGGATTTTCACAGATTAAAAAAGGGTAATGGTGACAAAAATAGTTGGTGGAATTGATAAAATTATTTCTTAAAATACGATTGTAAATCAGAAGGGGAAACAAGCAATGCTGAGGAGCAACTTGTGAGCAATATGATTTACCAAGTGGAATAAGAGCC
>JBGSMW010000006.1:0-24849 GCA_041739985.1 Draconibacterium sp.
TCTTCATAATTAAAAACATCTTCCAATGATCTTTCAACAGGTAAGGTTGCACTTTCACATACCCCCCTATATTATAGTGAAATAATTAAAGAATCTGAATCATTTGACTAATCCAGATTCCTTAGGTTGACGGCTATGGGCGAAACCCCCTCTTTTTTAATCTTTGCTGAAATGCAATTTGCAAATGTTGCCTTCAGGTGGAGTTCCCCAAACTTTATAGCCGCGATCTTTCATTACCAGTAAAATTTCGGAATATGATTTACGGAAAACTTTATCTTCTTCGGTTACTGGAACAGAAAGTATATCGTAAGAAAAAGCAGTTCCTGTTATTCCTATGGCATTTTCAATCTTGTCGCACATATACCTGGTATATTCGCCTTTAGTCATCTGAGTTGGTTTATAATAATATCCCATGGCATCAAAAATTAAATATTTTGGATTGAAAAGGGGGAATTTCATTTTCAAGAAAAACAGAAAAGGAATCAAGGGTTCGGATAAAGCTTGATGAATTTGTGTGGTAAAATTTCATTTCTGCTTTCACCGATGTGGTATTTGGAAACCAATCGGCGATAACAACGGCTTTTAGGAAGGTTTCTGCATCCATATCTTCTTCAAGGAAGGCAAATTTCCTGTCGGCGGAAATGTAGCTACACTGTGAAATTTGATGTGTGATGCCAAGTTGTTTGATTTCTTCAACGGGAACTTTGAGCCAACCGTGGGAAGGATCTTCGTAGAAAGCATATTTCATATTTGTTTGCCCCTGCCCTGGGGACTTATATTGGCATACTGACGAATTAGTCAGCACTTTGTCTGGCACGCCGTTTATTTTAAAAATTGAATACATTTTCAGTTTGAGGATTAAACTTTTCGTTCTCTGTTTCATCTTCAGGAACAATTAAATCAGAAAGTACCGGATAGAATGAGAAGGAGCAGATATCGGAAATATTGACCGTGTTTGAACGGCCATCATGTTTGATATAAGAGCTGAAGGAAATGTCACCACAACGCCTGTTGGCAATATTAACTTTTTCGATTACTGATTTCATGTCAGAAACAATATTAGCCAGAGCTGTATCGCTACTTAACAAAACAGAGCCATAAGTTCTCATGATTCCGAGAGCAGTTGATTGTGCTTTATTTTTAGCCTGGCAACCATCGTGAAATTTTACAAAGTATCTCATTACATTTTTGTATTAAGTTTTCTTTCATATTCTTTAAAGCCAACATTGAAAGCAATGGGATCGTGCTTTCTGAGCGCAGAGCCGTATGTATTTCGCCACATATCGGCCATCCTGATAGTACCGCCAATAATCCAGTTATCGGAACCTTGCTCCGGTGAATTTTGGTTAAGGAAAGTTTCAAAATCTTTTTGTTTGATTTTATTCATTTGAAAAAGCCCCTGCCCTGGGGACTTGTAATGGCATCTGGCACGCCGGTTATTTTAATTATTAACTTCATTATATCCATCTTCGCCCCTGAGATAACGGTAAGGTTTCATATCATATCGCCAGGAGTTAAAGTTTGGGAGTACTGGAGGTTTGTCTGAAGTATCAATGTCGAGAACAAAATCTTTAAGTTGTGCTTCATATTCAGTTAAAGCCTGTTGTTCAGAATCATTGATATCTTTCTTTTCCCGTTCAATTGCAGCGAGGCAACCTACAATAGTTTCATATCCGGTTTCTGAAATATCCATCAGGCGATCAGTTTCGGTTTTGTAGAATTCAATGTAGAACAATGGCACATCGAGGCTGAAAATTGGTTTCATCTTATTAAATATTAAGTATGAATACTCCAACGTGATTTGGTACTGTTGTCGATGCTGACAGAGAAAGAGGGTGCAGAACCGTTTCCGCCGCCATCGTGAACACCATGGAAGATAAAGCCGCCGTTGCCGCTGAAGTTGCCATTGAATTTTTTCTCAAAATAAAGGCTTTGAGGAGCATAGTCAGGGTAAAGAAAAACTTCATAGCCATTTTTAGAATAAGCTTTGAATCTTTGGAATGTGGAAACGAATTCTCTTGCGAGGTGGTTTTCCCGGGCGAAAGCTTTGATCTTATCAAGTTCGCCATTAGTGCAATCATGTATCATAATATGGTTTGTGCTGCTGCCCTGCAGTCTTGTATTGGTATCCGTCGGTGGACGGACTTTGTCTGGCACACCCGGTTAATTTATTGACCACAATATTGAGCAGCGCCGGATTAGGGCAAGGGCGCATCCCGCAAAGAAAAACGGTCAAGGGCGCATGTTTGCCCTTGACCGTTCCGGGGTGCGATCAATATCTTTGCAATAAATTAGTGGAGTGTGGATCTTTCTGAGATTGAGGAGCGGTAAATGGATGAATGGGGAAGAAAAATTTTAGAAATGCAAATATGTTTCTGGGAAGTATTTTTAAACCTGAAAGTTTAATATTAAACTGAAACCCTGTTACCAAGTTCTTTTTTTGTGTTCATAAGACTTGCATTCCGAAAATGCCTGTTTACTTCATTTACCAATTTGTACGAACGGTTAAAAGCCTCCTGTGAAACTTTGAAATAATCGGACAGCCGACGGATGGTTTCTTTAGAAAGCCCCTTTTGATAGTTCAATATTTTTGAAATAGTTCCCTTCGACAAATCCAGAATTCCAATGAGATCTTTTGATTTCAGGTTGTTTTCTTCCATCAAAGCTTTAATCAATTCAACAGGATTAAGTTCATTAAATGAATTGTGCTCTGTATCCCATTTTTCAATTAACAGGGTAAGCAGTTCTATTTCATCCGACAAATCCTTTTTATCGTGAGCCAATAATTCCTCAAGCGAATTACAATAATTATTGTATTGCTGTTTTGTTTTGATGATGCTGTATTTTAACGCTTCCATTTTCTTCAATTTTTAATTTTAATTTCTAATATACATTTACCGTATATTGTTTACCTTCATTACAGAGTTTTGTATATGCTGCGTGCGTGCCTATCCAGTTTACGAACAAATGAACCTTTGTTTCCCCGAAATAGTATTTACAAATCATCCGGTATTTGTTACCACCAATATTAAACACCACTCTTTCCGAACCATTCCCCAAAATATCGGCACTGTTAAAAGTAGTTATCATATCATGAGGTTTATCCCACTCAGCCCGCTTAATAATTGATACCCAGGCACCAAATGCCACCCTGCTTTGGGCATTTTCACTCACATAATCTTCAATCGACTGCTTTTTTATTAAATGAACTCTCATTAAATATAAATCAAAGATAAATAAAATGTTTCACAAAGGGAAACTTTGCAGGAAAATTAAACGAAGTATTGAATTTCACATTTAAGCGCATCACAGAATCTTTTAATATGTAAATATGATTTAGCATTTGATTAATTACGGCCAACACTTTCGAAATTTACACACTCTCAAAAAACTGAACCGTTAAATTACAGGAATCAATAATCACATCATTATAGTCAATTTTAAGGAAATTGAATTTCCCAACGGACTTTCCGTAACCGATAATAAACTAATTTTAAAGTCTCAATTAACTCTTTTTCTTTGGGCAAATCTCCAATA
Source organism: Draconibacterium sp. (assembly GCA_041739985.1). Lineage (GTDB taxonomy): Bacteria > Bacteroidota > Bacteroidia > Bacteroidales > Prolixibacteraceae > Draconibacterium. The sequence goes on from JBGSMW010000006.1 coordinate 3,538, forward strand.
ACCAATTCACTAAATGTTGTTTTATATGGAGATTTAATATTTTCCCAGGTTATTTCGGGTTGGCTAAATATTGGAGCTTCGGAAGGATGTGTTTTTAACCATTCATTATTGTTTTTGTAGCTAATAACATCATCATTACCAACTGTAATCATCATTTTATCGAAACCCTCACTTTCAAAGTATGCTCTGATTTCTTCATTTTTTAACATCATGTGAATGTCATAAATATGACGAATTTTATTGGACAGACTTTCATACGGATTTTCAAGCAAAGAAAACCGGGCAAGACTCATTATTTTTTCAGACAAGGTTCTTTCCTTGCTTAATACAGGGAGTTCAAAAGGTTCCAAACCATATTCTTTTACCAATTCTTTTTGATTGTTTTCAACCATCATATCAGCAACATAGCAATTTATGGTTTCAATTGTAAACGGCTCAGAACTTCCAAGCCAGGTAGCTTCAAAAATAATCTGTTCACGAACCTGTCCGAAATTACCCTTAAAAGTTTTTTCATATTGGTGCACCGTTTTTCGAATATTTCCCCGTTTGTTTGTTATTTCCGGAACATCTATCTCCGGCATAACTGATTCTACAATTTTTCCAACAGTCCTGATTTTTTTCTTTAACTGGTTGTCATTTTCTCCCTCGTGATGAAGAACTACCACATCTATATCTTCGGAAAATCGCTCGATTAACCGATAACATTTTGAAAGTGCAGTTCCCCCCTTAAAAACAACTTCTTTGGCCATTTCTGAATGAAATATATGATACAAAGCAAAAGTTACCCAGTAATCTTTTTCAATGTATATTTCAGGAATTCCTTTTAGTTGAGATGTAGCCAAAACAGCATCCCGAAAAAGTTCTTTGTTTTCGTGTAATCTCATTTTATATTCCAGTTTGGTGCTGTCTCCAATAGTTCTTTGTTTATTCCGAAATCGTAAGTGGTAAGTGGATTTACACTTTGTTTTAATGAGTTGTTTTCCAATCCCGTAATATCAGTAAGCAGTGCTCCAAGAAATGCACGGACACGAGGTGGGTACTGAAGTGCAAAATTTATTAACCTGTTGATTTCCTTGTCGGTTATACTTCTCAATTTATTCTGTAAAAAAAGGATTCCTCCTTTTTTATCCAAATCAGGGATTTTTGTAAAGTCTTTTAATACATCCAAAATCTCAAGCAGATAGTAGTTTTCTTCGCTTACATCCACATAGCTTTTTACCGGTTTGGCTTTAATGCTGCCCGAGCTAATATATATCCGTTTACTCCGGCTTGCAATTTTAACCGTTTTGGGTACTTGTGTTGTCAACCCTAAATTATTATACAATGCTGTTCCGGTTATGTATGCATTTCGCTTACCCTGCTCAAACAGGTATGGTTTTATTATTTCAGTTTCAGATGGACGTAACTCGCCAAAAACCGATTGTTTGGGTTTATAAAAAACCCCGGTTGTTACCCGTTTAATTATTCCTTTCCGGATTACACGTTCAATAGCTTTTGTTGCTGCACCATATTCCTTTGCTTCAATATCTAGTTGCTGATATTTAAACGTAGTACCTTCAGGCATCCGTTTTATTTTTCTTTCTATTTTCTCTGCTACCTTCATGAGTAAAACCAGTATCTGTTATGTACTCACAAAAGTAAGTATTTAAAATAGATTGTCAAGTATCTTGCGCAAGATACTTGACATTATCATTATCAATAATATGGTTAATTGTAATTGAAATAGTGGTGAAGTGTCTTTATTAAACCCCACGATGCAATCGTGCGGTAGCGGTGTGCGAAGTACTTGTTTCCCGGTTTTAGTCTTATAACGAAAACAGGCAATGGAGTTCATTTTACCATTGCCAGCTCCGGAAAGCGATCAACTATTTTGTCTGTGTTAAAGCGGAGTGAGAAGCAAAAATCCTAAACAAAAACATAAAAACAGGGTTCTTTTTGCTAACCATTCATCAACTCCTCAGCAATTAACTCTGCCTGTTTCAACACGGTTTCGGTGGCAAGCATTCGCATATCAGGTGGATAGCCATATTTGCGAAGTATACGTTTTACAGCAACTTTGAGTTTGGCTTTTACGCTTTCCTTAATTGTCCAGTCAATTGAGGCATTTTGCTTGATTGTTTCTGTCAAAACCACGGCTAATTCACGTAATTTCTCTTTAGCCATAAGTTCTTTTGCACTGTCATTGTCGGAAACAGCGGTATAAAAAGCATATTCAAAGTCGGATAAGCCCATGTGCCGGGCTTCGCTGTCCATGTTGACAATCTCTTTGCTTAAATGTATCAGTTCATCAATGACTTCGGCAGCGGTCAGAATCTTGGCATGGTATCGTTTAATTGAGTTTTCGAGCATTTCCATTAGTGATTTGCTTTTCACAAGGTTCTTTTTTGCCCTCGATTTAATCTCATCATTTAATAGTTTTTTCAGAACTTCCAGTGCAACATTCTTGTGTTCCAACCCTTTCAATTCCAGCAAGAATTCTTCAGATAGAATGGAAATATCAGGTTTCTTAATTCCGGCCGCATCAAAAACGTCAATTACTTTTTCTGAAACCAGAGCCTGATCAATAACCTGCCTGATGGTAGTTTCGATCTCTTCATCTGTTCTACCCGAACCGGTTGCGTCGAATTTAGCAAGCCGGGCTTTTACTGCCTGAAAGAACGAGACTTCGTCTTTGACATCCATTGCCTGATCGTGCGGAATAGCAATGGCAAATGATTTGGAGAGCGCCGTTACTTCATTAATGTATCGTTTTTTTCCGTCTTCGAGCCCTAAAATGTGTTCTTCAGCCGCCAGAATCAGTGAAAGTTTCTGTGACGTTTCTGCTTCAAAATAATGCTCGTATGCAAACCCATGATACATCTGCGAAACTACTTCCAGTTTTTCGAGCATAAGTTGAACTGCCTGTACCTGAAGAATGGTCGGATCACCCTTTCCGCCTGAATCGGAATAAAACGAAAGTGCCTTTTTCAGGTCCGCAGCAATTCCCAGGTAATCGACAATTAATCCACCCGGTTTGTCTAAGTAAACCCGGTTAACCCTTGCAATGGCCTGCATCAGGTTGTGTCCCTGCATGGGTTTGTCGATGTACAAGGTGTGTAAACTTGGTGCATCAAAACCAGTCAGCCACATATCGCGAACAATTACCAGTTTCAATTCATCTTCCGGATCTTTCATCCGTTCGGCCAATGTTCTTCGTTGTTCCTTGGTGGTGTGGTGTTTCGCAATTTGGGGGCCGTCAGATGAAGCAGAAGTCATTACCACCTTAATTACACCCTTGTTTAAGTCATCAGAATGCCATTCGGGACGAAGTTTTATGATTGCATGATACAGGTCGGCAGCAATTCTGCGGCTCATGGAAACAACCATCCCTTTCCCTTCAAAAACTTCCTGTCTTTGTTCAAAATGCGTGACTATATCTAAGGCAATATTCCGGATTCGGTTTTCACTTCCAACCAGGGCTTCCAGTTGAGTCCATTTGGCTTTGGCTTTTTGAGTGGTGGTTAAATCTTCCTGGTCAAGTTCATCATCCAATTCATCCACCAATTTTTTACCTTCCTCGCTCAGGTTTACTTTTGCCAACCGGCTTTCGTAATAAATCCGTACAGTTGCGCCATCTTCAACAGCCTGTGCGATATCATAAACATCGACATAGTTTCCAAAAACAGCAGGAGTGTTTACGTCGGTGTTTTCTATTGGCGTACCTGTAAAACCAAGGTAAGTGGCTTTGGGCAATGCATCGCGCATGTATTTGGCAAAACCGTAAACGATTTTCTTTCCAATTATATTCCCATGTTCGTCTTTGGCATCAATGGTTTTTGCACTGAAACCATATTGCGTTCGGTGGGCTTCATCGGCTATAACCACAATGTTTTTACGATCCGAAAGCTGTTCATACACATTTCCTTCCTCGGGTTGGAATTTCTGGATAGTTGTAAATACTACTCCACCCGAAGCAACTTTCAGTAAATCTTTTAATTGATTCCTATCCTCAGCCTGAACAGGTTCCTGACGAAGCAATTGTTTTGAGGCAGCAAAAGTGTCAAACAACTGATCGTCCAAATCGTTTCGGTCGGTGATGACAAGTATGGTTGGATTATCCAGGGCCAAAACAATTTTACCGGTGTAGAATACCATGGAAAGGGATTTTCCGCTTCCCTGGGTATGCCACACTACCCCACCCTTTCTGTCGCCAACAGGTTGATTTTTTATTCCGGGCAGACCGTAACTTTCCGGGGATTCTTCTGCCAAATTCCCTTCCAAAGGAGGGAGATTTATGCCGGTTGCCCGAATTGTGGATTCTACTGCACGGTTAACGGCATAATATTGATGATAGGCTGCTAATTTTTTAACGGTAGAAATGGTTGTTATTCCGGTTTTTGAATCATTCCCGATTCCTTCGTCTCGGGATTTCGCGAGCTCAACCTTCTTCGATTTTTCGAAGACAATGAAATGCCGAATAAGGTCAATCAAGGTTTCCTTATTTAACATTCCCTGAATGAGGGTTTCCAACTGACTTACCAGGTGTGAGGCTTCGGTTTTTCCATCGGCAGTTTTCCATGCCATGTATCTGCTGAAACCGGCTGATAACGATCCGGCTTTGGCCTCCAGACCATCGGAAATAATGTTAAACCCGTTATATGTAAACAGACCTGGAATGATGGCTTTGTAAGTTTCAATTTGCCGGAATGCTGAATGAACGTTTGCTTTTTCATCAGCAGCATTCTTCAGTTCGATTACCACTAATGGAATACCATTTACAAACAGAATTATATCGGGGCGTTTGTTTTGATGATTTTCAACAATAGTGAATTGATTGACCACCAGAAATTCATTGTTCCGTGGATTTTTGAAATCAATGAGCCAAACCCGGTCGCCACGGTCGTCACCCTGAACTCGCTTGGTAACCGAAATACCTTCTGTAAGCAACCGGTGAAAGGTTTCGTTGTTGGCCAGTAATTCGGGTGATGCAATGCGCTGAATTTCTTTGATGGCTTCATTTTGAGCATCTGCCGGAATAGCCGGATTGATTTTTCGAACGGCTGTTTTCAGCCGATTGAGTAACAATACCTGTTCAAATGAATCTCTTTCCGGTGAATGTCCATCCGGGGCAATGTCTGGTCCATACAGATAATGATAACCCAACGATTCGAGGCGTTGGATGGCTAGAAGTTCGATAGCTGATTCAGTTATTTTTGTCATTGATGAGAGATATTCAATTTAAACTAATTCTGCTCTGTTCTCAATGCAGTATTTTTCTACTTCCTTAATCCAGTTTTCATACCAATACCAGGTTTTGGCTACCTGAACCCCAAGTCCCTTCCCTTTTGCTTTTGCATCAAGATTTTGCCAAAGACAAGTATGAGTATGCATACTAAAACGGCTAAACCCTTTTTCTTTCATTGTTTCAATTACAGCACTTGGTAGAAACTTAGGTTTTTCACGATCCCTTATTATTCTATATTCTCTATTTAATCCCTCTGCTTCAGGTGAATCAGCACTTATGAACTCAATAACTTTATCTGCCTGACCTTTATTATTAGCAGTTTTAGGCACATACAAAACCCTGTATGAATATTGTGGATTATTATAATCATCCTCAGAAATTGAATCATCAAATTCACCTATATATTGTGAAATATTTGCTGGTAAATCAGAAAACTCTTTTAATTGATCGGCATGTTCTTCAGATATAGAAGAAAATTGAAGAGAAAAGGATAGATACTTATCAATAGCATATTCTTGTCCAAAAAATGATTTGATGTAATGATTGTAATTAAGACAACATGCTTGAAATCTGGCACTTAAATAATCATCAATTTTTGTTGTCATTTGATGTTCAATCTCATGTCTTAGACCTATTAAAAATCGAAGGTTTTCCTTGGGTACTCTATCAATAGGACAATTTTCATCATTCAAGCATCTCTCAAGTTCCCAATATTTGTATGCACCTCGAGCTGTACGATCATATTTTTTTGAGTTGGGCCCTTGTCGATAGTAACGATAATCTATCCTTTGATCTCTATAATATGCATGTAGTAAATAAGTCCATGAAATAGTCACAAGAACAATAAAACTTTCAGATTTAAAAACAATATTGGGATTATTAAAAATTTGGACAGAGCAAAGCATAGCTTCTCTCGACTTTGTTAAAAGTTCTCCTTTTATAGAGTAAAGTTTCCTAATTCTTTTGGCCATAATTGCATTTTTATATCTCAACCCTTACCTCCCCACTCATCAACTTCGGCAATAAAGTATCCCTGAGGGCTGTGAGGGTGCGGATTTGGTTTTGGTTTTGGTTTATCTTTTTGAAAAGTGGCACGGTTCGTTCTTTAAATTCATTCATCGTTTGAGAGTCAGGAATTATAATCTCTATTTCTTTGATCATCGCTGAATTAATGGAAGTTACTATAGAAGAAGTACTACCAAGTAACTCATACTTGAATGTTTTCAAAAAAAGGAAAAGATACTCTTTAGTGAACGGCGTGTTTTTGTTGAATTTGAAATGCGCAATAGCTTCATTAGAAAGCATTTCATCTGTTGTAATAGCTACTCTTCCAACTGTCATTTTAAAACTTAAAACAACGGTATGTTTTGGTATAACTGGTATGTTAAATGTTTTAACTGCTTGTCTTGTCAAATATTCGGAAGTATTGGAAATAAAAACACCACCGTTGCCCATGTCTTTTATTGAAATCCATTTGACATCATTTGAGTCAGTAGAAAACCAATGAAATTCTTTTCTTGGTGGTGTCCTTCCTATTCCAATAACCGTTACTTCTTTAAGTTGTTTCGTTTTCCATTCTTCCTTCGCTTCCTCTACAAACCATTGACTAAAAAGCGTTTCGGCCATAGCTTCTAAAGTGGTGTTTTGGCGGTGTAGTAAGTCTATTTTATCATCCAAAGATTTTAAGGTACTACCAATTGCCGATTGTGCTTTTGGAGAGGGAAGATTAATTGTTAAAGCGGCAAGCATATCGTTATTTAAACTAGCTCTTGTTGTCATTGATGACATGCTTGTTACATTTGCCCTAAATCCAGGCGACCTGAAATAATACCCTGCATATTCTGGATTGACTTTAATCAACCCTTTCGGTCGTAGTCGTTTAGTAAACCCATTAAATGTTGCCTCAGGATAATCTTTTAAGGCGACTGAACTCATTCCTAGTTCTTCCTGGGTCTCACTCGTTCTTGTTAGAAAAACATCACCTAATTTTATGGAGCAACTTTTACGCTCTTTTTCTGATGTATTAGCCAGACTCGATAACTTTTCAGGAAGGAAGTAGTTTTTAAAAACGTCTTTAAACGTGCAAAATCCATATCCAAAACCAAATTGATCTGCACTTTTAGAAAGACCAGATGCAAAAACATATACTTCATCCAATTGATATTCTTTCCACTCACTCATTTTTAGAAACCGGTCTAAGTTTGTATTTGCCTAATCGTAAAATGCACAGAAATATTTTACAAATCATTTCCAGGCGGTAATCATCTGCCTTATAAAAACAATGAGCTACATTGTTCCGAATGTTATCTCCCTTATTGGTAAAAACCATCTTAAACAAGGCGATATCATTATCTGTAAATTCTTTTTTTGCTATTTCAGAATTCAATAAATCTTCCAAAAGCATTTCCTTTATTTCATCATTCTTAAATTTGCTCGAACTGCCACCAAGCAAACGAACGAAATCACGCAAAGCCCCTTCAAATTTAAGGGTCAGCGAATCAATGGCAAGCACATAATTTGAAAATAGATTTTCGGAACCCAATAAAAAAGATGCTTCGAGTTGCATAAAAAAATTGAGCAATGCAGGAGCCATTAAATCAAGCCAGTTGTATGTCTCATTTTCTTTTTTTGCTGTTAATTTCATTTTTGGCAATTTTTGCCCAAACCATGAATTTCGAATCAGGTATAAGTATAAATGATTGTATGATATTTTGAAATTAAACACACCAGTTTGCATTGTTCGTATAAAAGTTGGTAGCACAGAAAGTGCAAAAACAATTTGATAATTCTTACGTGTCTCATGTTCCAAACCTTCTTCATCTGTCAGTGCTTTCACGTTTCCATTAATATCATAAACCATACTTGTAGCATGGCGAAGAAAAGATTGATTATAATTCTTATTTGATTGAGAAATGATGGTTTCGATATCAGGGAATAAATCGGAATGTATAGAAAAATATGCAAAAATCCGATCTGAATCCCAGGTAAGAATGGTTTTTAAATTCCGGTTTATCTCATCATTTATCAAACGGTGCAAATCACCATCCAAGGGTATTTCTATTAACGACAATTCAGCAAGTGATTTTACTCTCGCATATTCTTTATTAAACTCCTCGTACTTATCCCAGTTCTTAGCATTTTTATAATATGCCATTATTTCACCCAAAATTTTGGGTTTTATAAAATCTTTATCATCAAGATGCTGCTGTAAAACAAAATCTTCATTCTCAGCAAGCTTTTCATAGAAGATTTCTTTATTTATTCCATTACTAATAGCAACTTTTAAAGCACTTTTAAGTATTTCCTTTTTTTGGTAGTAGTCATTTTTTTTCAACTGACTTATCCATTCCAAAGCCAATTCAGGATAAAATTTTAATTCGTATGATTTAAAGATTGGACTATCAATAAATTCCTTAATAATACTTTGCTTCTTATAAATATCAATATTCTCTTTAAAAGCTAATTCAAGTAATTCATTTTTGGTATTATTTACTTGATATTTAGTTCGTTCAGTTAATCGCAGAACAGCCTGAACGGAAGGTATAAACCTATCATAAAAATCATCTTCGAGCATCAAATAAATGAGTTGTTTATATGCAGAAATTGCTTCAATTGCAAACTTGCTGTTCTTTTCCAATTCAAATAAAATATGATTGTATCTTGAGATAAGGATTGGATTTCGGGCTTCGTTTGACCTTTTTTTCAAATATTTAATTGCTTCTTCAGAAAAGTCATTTAGTGTCGGATAACCAACCTCTTTGCCGTCTTTTGTGGTTGTAACAAAACTTGATTTTAATTTTCCTTCATTTAATGCAAACCTTAAACAGAGTTGTTCTGTTGCCAGCACCTGATTCCATTCATGAGAAAAAACTTCATTCAAAGTTGTTATCTGTTCCGTCAGATTCCATCTGTCCAAGGTGGTAATATTCTCTAACTGTTGGTAAAAGTTTTTTATTTCATAAGGAATCTGTTCCATTTTCAAATTTCTGGTTTATTAATTAACTCATAAGTGTATTATCCAACTTACTCATTTGTTTTTTGTCTTGATCAGGATTTTCAGGAATATAAATATATCGTTCATTTTGGTTCGTTGTATTCATCAGTTTTATAAACTATTAAATTCAATTTCTATATTGTTTTTGGCTAATATGTATTTCAGAATCGTTGTGCCACTTAATTACATAGGATGGAAATTTCATTTTAATTTTTTCTTCAAATTCCGCTCTTAGTAAATTTAAATCTTCCGTCTCAAAAGATGCATGAATAGAATTGTATTTCTCATCTAAGGTATTTCCTTTGAAAAACCATTTTCCCAATTCGACATCAGCCCATTCGATTTGCCAGGGGTGAGGTCTGATCCCCGGGTGCAGAAAATGATTTGCCCAGTCATTAATTTTTGATATTTTATTAAAATCAATTCCGTTTTTATATTTTAACAGGGTAAGTTTACCAACATTCTCAATTATAGATGAGAGTCCAATAGGGCGGTTATTATTAGCAAGATAATCGATACCTAATAATCCTTTTATCCGCTGTTCAATTGTATGTCTGATTAATAAAGTTGCACTAATAAAACGGGCATCACTATTTAATTTACTACGTTCTTTTTCTTCAAACATCAGACTATGAAAAACAGTATAATAAAACCGGCTATCTGTTGCATTGGTGTTGGAAATCAGCCAGGTGAAATCTTGTTTTGGATCGACCTTGTTCATCCAAACTCTTATGTCACATATCAAATCAACTAATAACTCAATAATTGCTAAATTATCTATACCGGGATTTTGCTTTAAAAGTCTGTGTAAAGTTTCTTTTGCTGCTGAAACATTGGCTATTGAAACATTTTTTAATTCTTTATCGTCCCATTTAGTTTTGAAAATATGGTTAAATACCCAATCTTCCTTTTTCTTTAAAGACGGAATCTGTTCCAAATAATCATATAAGTATTTGAAACAGGTCTCTTTTTCCTTATTTCTTTTTATTGAATAGAAAGCACAGTAAAAAACCTTATTTGGATTACCAATGTGTTTTTCCCAGTCTCTGTTTAAGATATTATCACTCATTGATTTTAATTTTTAGGAGGTTAATCATTTCCAGTGTTTTGTTATTCATTTTCGAGAAGGCAAACCATTTTTTGCCGAGGTCTTTGAGTGAAGCGCCAAGGTGGTAGAGTTCAGTTTCATCGATAATCAGAAACCTGTCGTGGGCATCGGCAAACTCTTTCAGGGTAATTGGCCTGTATTGGGCATTGTGTTTTTGCAGGTCGGTAATCAGTTGCTTGCTGATGCTTTTGGTAAGAATTGTGGCGATTACGTCGTTATTGCGTTTGGTAAACAAATTAAGTACAGTATCGTCAACGTAATTGTCAATCAAAACAAGCGATTGTTTAGCGCTGCGAATCAGGTCGGAGATAAATATCCATGCATCGAACACCTGGCCATTGTAAAAAATGCCTTTTTCGGGTAGCTGTTCGCGGCTTTCGAGCGCTTTAAAAACCTGTTCAAATTTATGGTCGGTTTCCAGTTGTTTGAATTCAATTCGGTCGAGACGTTGAAACAGTGCGGCATTTCCTAAAACCATTTTCCGCATTTCGACAAAAGCATGCATGATCCTGATGCTCACCTTTACTGCCGCTTCACTGTGCAATACTGCTGACAGCATGGCCACTCCCTGTTCGGTAAAAACATAAGGAATATATTTCCGGTGTTGTCCTCGCCCTTTGTTTAAGGTGCCAATTTGGAACCTTAAAGAATCTTCACTTGAAGTACCAAACTGGAACCTCAAGTTTTCATACTCAATATTGGTTAGTTGAAATCTGAAAGATTCCGGGAAACGATCTTCATTACGTTTCACTGCTCTGTTCAGTATTTTTGTTTCTACCTGATACATTTCAGCCAAATGACTGTCGAGCATTACCTGAACACCCCGAATGGTAAAAATCCGGTTCTCAATTGTTTCTAAAGTCGATATGTTTAGTTCTTCATTCATTAAAAATAGTAATAGGTACCTTCAAATTATGAAAACGACTAAACGGAATTACCTTTTCGTGTTGCAATTGTCCAACAATTATTGCCGGATGGGTGTTGTACATGGCTGCAAATTCCTTAATATCAAATTCTTTAAGTTTAAAAATTTCTTTTAAACGATTTAAGGCAACAGAAGGGAAAAGTTGTTTTTGGGCAAATTCATCGGCTTCTCTTTCTTTTGCTTCATCTACCTGGCTTCCTTTTACATCTTCGAGAAATATTTCTTTTTTACCGTGTTTTATAATATGCCCTGCTTCGTGGTAAAAAGCAAACCAAAAACTGTCGTTGGTTTGGTATCTTCCCGATAACTGAATAATAGGGTTGTTGCCTTTCCACCAGGTTGCTCCTGCAATTGGCGCTTTTGGTAAACACGGTGTATAAACAACAGCCACACCACACCCGGCACAGCGTTGTTGTAATTGCTGCAAATAATCATCGGGTTGATTAACCACCAAAGTTCGGATATCGGTTAACGCGTTTTGAAATTGCTGTTTGTTAAAAGCTGGCAGTTCCTGCTGTCTTGATTTGTGTTCACCAATCCTTAACCAGGCAGAAATGGCTTGAGGACTTTGGGTATTTGCAAGTGAAATTTTAAATGAGGCTGTTACTGCTTCGTTTAAATAAATGTTGTTCCATTGTTCGGGTGAAGCAACACTAAAAAATTTAAGCATTGAATTGGATAATTCAGCTTTGTCTGTTGTATCGGGCAGCCAGTTCATTTTTATTAATTCCTTGACAGGAAATTGTTCCGTCCATTCGACACAATTTACAAGAAATTCCTGTTGTTCTATTTTAGAAAGTTCAAGCTGATACCCTCTCTCTCTTTCCATCCAGAAACTTGCCGGAATACCTAAAACCCTTTCCAACAAAATGGCGGTTTTTAAAGTAAGGGGTTCATTCCCTTTAATTAAACTATTTAATTTTTCTTTTGGCCGGCCTATTCGTTCTGCCAGTTCAGCCTGTGACATACCAATCGTATCAATGGTTTCCTGAATTGTGTCACCGGGGGGAGATAGTAGTTCTTTTTGAAGTTGTAAATTGGAGCGCATTTCAATTCGGTTTTAAGTGGTCTTAATTCTCCCTTCGAGCAAGGGTTTAATGGTAATCTTCTGTTCCAAGTATTTTTATGTCGGTAATTCTGATACAGTCGATACTGTAATCATCTTTAACAGGGATAGGATTGTGGTCAGGCTCAAAAATTATTCTGTAATTTCCTGAAATATCTACGGCAAATTCTCCTTTCCTATTCCCTTTTAATTCGTGACAATTGGCTGCCGGAATGGTTTTCAGAATTTCAAGATTATTGGAGGCTGAGAGTTCTTTCATCCTTTGATTCACCTTTTTTGCCATCGTGCCAAATGCCTTTTGCATTTCCTTAGGTTCAGTTAATAGTTTTTCTAACTTATTTGTTTTGTATTTGATTTTCACGACAAAGATAAAAAGATTAACGAAAATAGTTAATGATAATTAGTTAAATTTATTTAAGATTTATTTTTTTCAGGTTCTCCATAATTTTTTGATTTAATTCTGTTTCCTCTTTCAACTGTTCTTCAAACTCGGTTTTTAGTTGGGTAAACCGTTCATTAAAATCAAAATCATCTTCATCGTCGGCTAATCCCACATATCTTCCAGGCGTAACCACATAATCCAGTTCTCTCACTTTTTCGATTGAAGCAGAGGCGCAGAATCCGGCAACATCTTCGTAGTTGCCATCAGGGTTTCGCCAGTTGTGGTAGGTATCTGTAATCTTTGAAATATCTTCCTGAGAAAGTTCGCGGGTACGGCGGTTAATGAGAAATCCTAAATTCCGGGCATCAATAAAGAGGATTTCATTGCTTCGGTCGCGGAAATTGCCATTCTTTCTGTTGCGTCTTAAAAACCACAAACCAGCTGGGATTTGCGTATTCAGGAATAATTTGGCAGGCAGGTTTACAATACAGTCGATTAAACCGGCTTCAATCAGAGCTTTCCTAATTTCACCTTCGCCCGATGATTTGGAGGTTAATGCACCTTTTGCCAAAACAATTCCGGCCTGTCCGGTTGGAGAAAGGTGGTAAATAAAATGCTGCATCCAGGCAAAGTTGGCGTTTCCGGTGGGTGGTGTGCCGTATTGCCAGCGTCCGTCGGTACGCATTAAATCGCCGCCCCAATCGCTCACATTAAACGGCGGATTGGCAATGATGTAATCGGCTTTAAGGTCTTTGTGCGCATCGTTCAGAAACGAACCTTCGTTGTTCCATTTCACCTGCGAACTGTCGATACCCCGAATGGCGAGGTTCATTTTGCACAAGCGCCAGGTGGTTTGGTTGCTTTCCTGTCCGTAAATAGAAATGTCGTTTACCCGCCCCTGGTGTTCGAGCACCAGTTTTTCGGATTGCACAAACATACCCCCGGAACCGCAGCAAGGATCGAACACACGTCCTTTGTAGGGTTCGAGCATTTTTACCAGCAACTCCACAATACTGCGCGGCGTATAGAACTGTCCGCCTTGTTTTCCTTCGGCCAAAGCAAACTCACCCAGAAAATATTCGAACACATGGCCCAATACATCGGCGCTCCGGGCTTTGGCATCACCCAGGGCAATGTTTCCAACCAAATCAATCAATTCACCCAAACTGGTTGGGTCGAGATTTTGCCGGGCAAACACTTTGGGCAAAACACCTTTTAACGAAGCATTTTCCTTTTCGATGGCATCCATGGCATCATCAACCACTTTGCCTATTTCGGGTTGTTTGGCCCTCGATTGCAGGTAGGTCCAACGGGCATCCTGCGGAACAAAAAATACGTTTTCGGCTTTGTATTCGTCGCGGTCTTCGGGATCGGCTCCCTGCGATTCTTCGGCTTTTAGTTTGGCAAATAGTTCTTCAAACGAATCGCTGATGTATTTCAGGAAAATTAATCCTAAAACCACGTGTTTGTATTCTGCTGCGTCAATATTTTTCCGGAGTTTATCGGCCGCTTTCCAAAGTTGTTTTTCGAGTGGTTCGTTTTCTCCGTTTCCGTTTTTTTTGGCCATAAAAATTGTTACTTATTCCGGGTTTAAAAAATTATATCGAATTGCTTATTTTGCCAAAATCCACTTGAAACAATGCCTGTTGGTGGGCTGGTTTGCTCGATTTTGGTTTTAGGGAACTAAAATAGTAAAATCAAATGCAATCAAACGAAAAGTTTTGTAAAACATTAATTGTGACTGAAAATTCTGGTTGCCCAAGATGTCTCTGTTTTTAAATTGGCGGCTTTATCAATATTCTGAATCAATAAATTCCAGCTTTTGTCTTTCAATTTTCTTTATGTTCAATGTTACGGTTGAAAGGATTTGCCTCCCACATCTCCTTCAAAAATTGCAGTATTTCTGAAAAAGCTGAATAATATTTATCTCTGGCAAAAGCTTTTGTTTTATACGATTTATGTAATACTTTGAAATAATGATATACAAGTTTATTGGGTGGTGAAGGGTTTAGTAAATCACTCCATTCGCTATTTGTTAACGAGTGAAGTTCCCTTTGCCCGGCCAGTACATTTGCCAGAATCTTTTTCCTCTTTGTTACTATAATTTTTCGTTCACCCCAGTTGGGTTCGCCTTCTACCTGAAAGATTTTTAAAATATCTCCTTTGTTTGCAATATCAAAATTGGCCGGGTTAACTTCCGTAATTCGCTGCCTTAATTCAAGCAATGCTTCTTCAGCGAGATTATTCCGATTTTTGAACTTTTGTTTTTCCATGGTAATCTGTAATAAGCGGCTTTTCAGGTTTTGCCTTTCGGTTTATAAAACCACTGAAGAAAATTTGAAAATACACATTTTCAGGGAAAATAAACCTATTCGTGTATTTTTGAGATTTTAGCCTTGTATCAATGTTTGCTGGAGGAGACATGCTCCCATAATAAAATAGAAATCAGAACCTAAAATCAATTACAACCTCGGCTCAACATAAGTAGAGCTATGCGAATACAGCGTTTTCCCATATTTCGTCCAAATCCTTTTATCCACTGCATCGGAGAAATGGGTAGCCTCTTCAGGGAGTATTTTATTGTTGCGTTCAGAATTTTTATCCTTATCGAATTTCCCGTTACGTTCGATAACTTTTGTATTGTTCATCGAAATAAGTGTGTATTTGCAATTCTTCCCGTTGAACAGAACTTTCGGGAACCGGGGATCATTGGCTTTGAGGATATTCATCCAGAGCAGGTATTTATCGTGTTGCGGTGGTTCCATTCCCTTGTGACTTCTTGGCTCAACTTTCCAGCCTTTTGTTTTAAAATGTTCAATTGCCTGGTTGTTGTATGAGAGCGAATTTTTGACGTTAGGCTGTCGGTTGTCGCCATACTTATCGCGATAATACAAAACCCTTTTAGTCGGGTGATTTTCGTAATAAGCGCAGAACTGATCAACCAAGTCGGTGATCATTACTTTGTTTACCTCCTGGGGCTTATTGTAGAATTCGTTAATAAAGCAATCGCAGGGTTCAACTATTTTTGTTATAAAGTTGAAGTTTCGCTCCTGCCCTACTGAAAAAAGATTGATTTTGGAACCCCAGTCAGGCACAACTTCGAGTGGGCGTGATGGGTCGCAATCCAAATCAAATCTGCAATTCACAGGGTTCATCGTTGAAATATCCCAATTTGATTCAGAAGCTACCGTTCTGATATACTCATCATCATAAGCATCGTAATAAATGTGTTTCTGCGAATCGAGATGATAATAACAATCCTCTACCTTGTCGATAATCCAGTTCAATATTTCTATTAAAAAAGTAAGCATCGATTGCTTTTCGTATTCCCGGAGAATGTAAGAAAAGCCTAAATTCTGAAGATTATCGAAAGCATTTGCCAGTATAAAGAGAACACCTGATTTGGAAATAAAAGGTGTTATTTGTTTTTTAAGACGGATAATTTCGTTCCAGATATCCCTGAAAAGTTTGGAATCATTGGAATGTTTGGCTTCTATCAGTTGAATCTGCATTTTTACGATGCGGTTCCAGATATCAAAAATGAATATTCCGGCTTCTTCCTGGTAGTAATTACCGAAATTGAGCAGCCATTTTTGATCCTGAGCGTAAGGCATTGATGAAACATAACGAAAACCGTGGTGCTGGGCAACCGGTCTCCTGCTCAACCTGCCAAAGTGTTCTTCGTTTCCCCGATTGGCCGGTGAAACTTCCTGGTCATAGCGTTCTTTGTTTAGGGTAATTGCTTCATCAACAATTTCCCTGTCAAGGTTAGGGCCACGGGCTGAACCTTCCCTTTCCTGCGAGAGCAATAGAAAACCTGTACCATTGGCAAAAGTTATGAAATTATCGAATTTAGTGATTTTTTCATACGGAACATTCCAATCTTTTGGTGGTTTGGTTCCAATAACATAATCTTTATCCTTTTGATAACCGATAGTGTCAAGGAATTTTAGCGAAGAAGGAAGGGTCCGTGTGTATATCTGGCCAAAGGTTCTGCCGGTGATGGCAGTAACAGAGCGGGGCATGTTTCTGACAATCTG
Organism: Draconibacterium sp.; assembly: GCA_041739985.1. GTDB lineage: Bacteria > Bacteroidota > Bacteroidia > Bacteroidales > Prolixibacteraceae > Draconibacterium. Next base: position 20,277 of record JBGSMW010000006.1, read on the forward strand.
GTTCATTTCCCAACCGATTTTGTAAGATTTGCCTGTTCCCCTACCCTCAATATTAACCTCGCTCGGAGCGTTGTAAAGAACCGAAAGAAACTGGGGATTATTTAATTCAACAGGTTCTACTATCATGAGTTCATTATTTCAACGGCACCCTGTTCGTCGATTTCATCGTGTGAGTGCAGTGCCCGGGTTAAATCCTGAATGGTGTTTATTGGAAGTTCATGTAACGCATTTAAATCAAGTTTGACCGGCTTTTTATCGATATAAACCATGATATAAAAACTGTGTTTTTCATTTCGTAACGGATCGACAGGTTGTTCGGGGCGTTTCCCGAGAATACGTGCAAGGTTGGCATGTTCCATGGCAAGTATTTTTCTGTCAGATGACAAACCGCTTTCCCTGCATTTTTCAATGTTGGAAGTGATATCGCTAATGGTCCAGTTAAACCAGAAATCAAAATTGAAAGTCTGAAAATTGTTAAAGATTTCGCGGGCAAGATTCAAATCGTTGTACGCTGTTTTATAGGTAATATCGGGATATTGAGCCATGTGAAATTTAATTGCATTTCTCGATACCGGGTGCTTGTAAAGCAGCTTTGACATGGATAATGCCCTGTTAAATAACTCCTGGTGATTATGCGGGAGAGGTGAATTTGCCGGGTCAAGAACATGGGCTTTTATTAACTCAGATGGTTGTTCCATGAGTGATTTCTGGGTCATAATTTTGATTGATGATTATAGTGTAACATTGCGTTTTGAGCAGGGTTGCTACCATTCAATGCAGCCATTTTGATTGATTGGCGAAGTTCAATCTCCGCGCTGAGCCTGCCTGTGTGATAAGCTTTGTACAAAGGATGGGTATATCCGGTTTGAAGGATCTCAGTAAATTCCTCTTCGGCATGTGGCGGCAATTCAATACAGATCATAATATCCTGAACTGACATAAATAATGCTGCCATTGATTCCACTTCTTCAAGCTGTTCCCCTGAGAAATTCATTTTCAAGTGCGTTTTTATCGAAGTTAAAAGTTTCAATATCTGTAAATATCGTTCCTCTTTCCAGCTTCGGATTATCGGTGGCGTTCTGACTGGTCACCACAGAGATATTCCAGGTATCATTCCAGATAAGGGCAACCTTGGCGTGAATGGAAGAGCAGCGGTAATCAAAAGCGGTCGAGAGCATTTGAAAGGGTATCGGGCTCATTGTTTTAACCCGGTTGTCAACGATAACCCGAAAGGAAAGTATATTGCCTTTTTGGCGGTGGTTAAGCAACTGCTCGATGCTCGTTTGTGAAAACGAGTAAGAGGTCATAAACACATTGGCCGGACCGGTTTGTTTAAGCAGGTGAATCAGGAGCCGCACCAGGTTAAAGTTTCCGTAGCTGTAATAATGGGTGGTTTTGCCTTTTTGAAGCTGGCCGATGGATTTAATCAGTGTTTTGGTTTTATCATCGGCAAACTCACTGGCAACCTGTTCCGTGACAATAACATCGGGTTGCTGTTTATTATCGGTGCTGGCTTCTGCTGCAGCCATTACTTTTGTAATGATATTTTTTGTTTTAACCAGCATTTTCAAGGGCAGTTATTTGTTTTGCAATTTCTGCCATTTTCTGTTCCCTGAGTTTTAATCGTTGTTCGATTGCTTCCCTTTTTGGACCTTTTGGCATTGGGTTTTCCTTTTCAGCTTTTGTTCGTTGCTGGTAAAGCAATTTGCAGCGGTCTTTTGCAGTATCGCGGTGCAGCGACCACTTTATTTTCCTTAATTGCTCCAGTGTTTTGGGTTCTTCCGGTTCGGCTGGTTTATCGGCCGGCCAGATAGTTTCTTCTTCAGGAACTACACCCTTCTTCTCGTAGGCATCAGTAAAAGAGTAATAATATTCCAGCTTCTTTGAAATGGATTTAATATCTGTCAAAAGAGTTTTCCGGAGAGCAACACTTTTTTCAGTATTGTTTTCATCCACTACGCGCATATCAGCATGCAGCATGCTCCTTTTTTTGTAAAGGTTTGAAGATTCATACAGCAAGCGGCGTATTACTTTTGGATATTGGCCAAAATCATCAGGTTCTTCATCTTCCTCTAAAAGAAAAGGAGTATCCGCAGGATTGTTCTTTTCTGCCGGGGCTGAATCCCGGGGAGAATTTTTAGCAGGAATATTTTCCCCTTTTTGAAAATCAGGCGAAGGGTCTTTTGGCATTCGAAGCCAGTCAAGTTGAACAGCTTTTGTGACTTCATAATGAAGTTTATGAACAGAGCTGATAAAATTCTCTTTACCCGGCTTATTAAGCGTGTGAAAAATGGTTTTGTTTCTGCAATACCTCGATAGAAGCGCTATTCCGGAACTATAATCCCTGCGGCCATACCACCAGGCGATAACTTCAAGTTGCTGATCATTCATAATTCTTTTACTATTTGAAATATTTTAGAATATGGTGTAAAAAAATACGGCATTGGTGTCATTTATTGGTGCAATATATTTGCACCAATCGCAATTCAAAAGGACAAGAGAAAACAGCCAGGTTTCAAGACCTGGAGCGAGTTTCAGGTCACGCCACAGGCGGGAGGTCCCTGAAACGACCCATCCGATCCGAAAATAAAGTTCAAATAATTCGACTGGTAATAGAATTTTTGAATTTTATTTTCGGATAAAATCGGATGGGCGCGGAGTTTTTTTGGTGCACTTTTTTTTTTACAAAAAAAAAGCGGTTTTCAGAAGATATTAAATTGTAAATAATGATTTCATAAATCACATTTAAACAGCGCTTTAGCTGTTTAAATTGTGCCGGCGAAGCCGGTAAAAGTGGTTTCACCCCGACCCGCCCCACCAAAGCTGCACCAATAATGTGAAAAAAACAGTTGATATATGACAGCCACCACGGCACACCACAGAACGACTTTTGCACACCACAGCCACCACAGCGCACACCATTTATCCCACTTATATCATGCACCACAGTACACCACGGACAGCACACCACGGTGCACCACACAAAAAACTCATTTACACCATGCACCACAGCGCACCCGATATTCATCCCACTTATCACAGCCACCACAGCGAACCAACGACAGCCACCACGCAGCACCACATAAAGACAGTCCTAACCCTGCAATGCCGGACGCCCCCGGCATTGCAGTCCTTATCACAAAGAAGCGGTAGCGCCTTTGTTGTTAATAGTTGCAGCAAAGCTGCAAGTCAAACAATATACCATTTGGCTGTTGGCTGTTGCAGCGACTTGTGTATGTTGAACTGCTTGCCCTGCACTTATGCAGGTGAATGGCTGTTGGCTGTAGTATGCGTGCAACTGACTGTTGGCTGTTGGCTCAGCATGAGCCTTGCAGTTGAGTGGGCGAAACTGCAATAAACAAATAGTCCTGGTACCTTGGGCTGTTGATGGCGGCGTGCCGGCGTGGATGGGCTTTTATCACTTCTTTTTGATAAAAGGGCAAGCACCGCCGCCATCCATAATCACCCCGAAGGGGACGTTAAAAAGATTTGATTTTGAAATGTCTGGACATAAAAAAAGCCTGCTCACGCAGGCTCTTTTGGTTTTGATGCTGACTTTCTCAGGCTACTTCAAGCGAGAGGATTTCAGCTTAGCTTTTTTAGTAATAGTTGCTTTAACCGGCTCGCCATAGAGAAAGGTTTTCCCTTCTTCGGTAATGGCAAGATATGGAAAATCAGATTCAAACAATTTCTGGCACACTTCCACTGAAATGTTGTCTTTGCTAAAATCAATTGTTCCGTATCCCGGCACCACAACTTCGCCAGGCACCAGTTTCACAACTTTGAAATACTTCTTCCACATTTGGATTCGGATTATACGCTTGCAGCCACGGTAAGGGGCACAGTGCCCGAGTAAACGTAAACGTTTCCTGTTTTATAAGTAAATTCACAGCTCATTCCCTTGCGAGCTGCAGTTTCCTTTCCTGTCCCGCCACCGTCCGGTGCGCCCTGATAAACGGCAGGCCTCATTTCATCGCCCATCACGTATTGCTGTCCTTCGGAATCCGTTACAACAAAAACGAGGTTGTCGTTTTTGGCAGCGTTGATAAACCCGAGGATTGTCCTTTGCATTCCCGGATGGAAGAAATTCAGGTGAAGCACAAATGATTTCCCGTCAACTTCGCCAACCGATTCCACATTGAATTCGCCGGTATCGTCAGTGATGTACAGTTTAAACATGCGTTTGCCTGTTTTCATGATGATGTTTCCCGTCAGGGCCGCATTGGCTTCAAGTGTTTCCGGATTGACAGGTTTGGCAGGAAATGTTTCCACATCGGCATGATAGCAAAAATAGATTGCCTGTTGCACCCCGCCCATATTCTGACCATTGGGAAGGTTCTTATTGATGTCGGTAAATTCGATCATGTTTTACTTTTTTAAAGCATTGTTAATGCCAGACTGCGTGTGCAGTCCGGCGTTAATTTTATACTGAACCAGGAACGGCTTTCTGGATATTGGTCCATACTGCCTGGTTGATACCGAAACCTAATCCTTCAGACCAGTCGGCCATAACTGCAACGGCACGTTTGGCCTCTTCAAACTTGAAGCTGTTTTTGGTGATGGTGGCAGGTGC
>JBGSMW010000024.1:0-79261 GCA_041739985.1 Draconibacterium sp.
ATGCACAAAGAATTGCCACCAAAAGAAAAGAAAAATTAAGTGGCCAAAAGGCTGCTTAGCCTCATACCATTTTCAAAAAAAACCTCCTGCCGGGAAAATTATGTCCAAAAAATTGAATTTTGAGCCTCAAAATTGATGGAGTCCAAAACATAACTCAAAAACGAACCAATAAGCATAAAAAATCCCTTCTCGTATTTAACCAAAAGGGATATATTTTTTATTTAGCGAAAATGCCAAAATAAAAAACAGAAGCCGTTTAAATTCTAATTTGAACGGCTTCCTGCTTTTTAAGCGCTCTGTATGACCGCCCTATTTCAGTAATTTCTTTTGTTCTTTTTTTGTCATTTCCAAACCCCTGATCTCGTTTGGATGAACTACTTCTATATTTAAAGCAGAATTCAGTATTTCATTTTTACCGGGAGAAGTAACAAACACGGGAATAATAAATTGCAAGTCGTTTGAATTCAATGAATTATGATAAATCATTAGAATTACTTCCGATGAGTTTGGTGCTACTTCGCCAAGTATATCCCCGGATTGCAAAATTTGGTTGATTTTCAGATTTTTATCCCTGTCGATAACATTTTTATAAGTAATCAAAGTTCCATCAGGTTGCAACAACGTAATAACATTCGTCCATGCATTATACCAGGTTTTAGTATCTCCACTGCGGGCTTCACCTGTAATTTCTACAATTTGTCCTTGACGGGCTGAATAAACAGATTCGCCTTGACTTGCTTTAAAACCGGTTGCTTTCCATGATTTTGGTTCATCGGCACCCCAAAAACCATTGATATTTTGAACATCTATGGGTTTCACAACTGTTCCCGGTGCAAAAGGAATCAAGTAGGGAAAATCAAGATTTATTTCAGGAATAGGATTTGAACGAAAAGTTTTAATTTCGAAAATAAAATATGGAGCGCCTGCATCAGATTCCCTGAGTAACGTAAACAAACCGTTATATCCCGGCTCAAGCTTTTTTACGTATGGCATATTCTCTGTGAAACTTGTATTTTCAAGGCTTGTGAAAATAAGATTTAAATAAAGCGGTGTTTTTGAATTGTTGCTCGCCCCAAAAATATAATCACCAACGTTGTTATAATCATATTGAACTTCAACATATTGGGCCATATTTTCAAAAAACATTAAGCTGAAAAAAAGTATTAGAAAAAGTTTTACCATCAGAGATTGATTATTTTGATTAACAAAATTTAGAACTTAAGAAATCATTCAAAAGTAAATAAAATTGATTTTCTTGTTGCCCAAATTAAGTTTAATCTCGAAGGATGTTTTCAAAAGAAGAAGTAAAAGAGTTGTGGCAAAGTTTCTGGCAAAATTTTAAAACACATTGCGAAACCCATCCAGCATTGAATTTTAAAAAGAAACGATGGATATTGAATGAAACACAAATTCGTGGTGTAGCTCTGCGTTTTGATGTCAATCGTGAAAATGCAAAAGTTATACTTGAATTACAAAATAAAAGTGAAGATCGGCGCTTACAAATATTTGAAATACTTGAACGTTACAAAGTCATTGTGGAAGAAGGTTTTACAAAAGGTTTGATTTGGGAGTTTTATCATCAACGTGTAGATAACAAACAGGAAGTTTGCCGAATTTACACTCAACTTGATAATATTAACTGGCATCGCAAAAAAGACTGGCCTGACATCTATAACTTCTTTATTGAAAACATGTTACAACTGGAAGAGAATTTTTTAATGGTGAAAGACAGTTTAAAAGAAGAGTTAAAAAGAAATGTTGAGTAACAATAGATGGCCAAATTTATACTTCAATTTATTAATTCATTCTAAATAAGCACAACCACATTTGAACATATTTAATAATCTATATATTTAAGCCCTTAAAAACCAAAAATCTTTTAAATGACACAACTTTTAGCCATTTTTATTGTTAATTTTTGCGACTGTCCTTTAATAATTCAATTTTAAAAAAATAGATAATATGTTTGATTTAGAACTCATTAAAAAAGTATATGCAGAGTTGCCTGAAAAGATTGAGAGTGCAAAAAAGAAACTCAACCGGCCATTGACCTATGCCGAAAAAATACTTTATGCCCATCTTTTTGATTCAAAGACAACAGAAGTATATCCGCGTGGTAAAGCTTATGTTGATTTTGCTCCCGACCGGGTAGCCATGCAGGATGCGACAGCTCAAATGGCGCTACTGCAATTTATGAATTCAGGTAAAAAAACAACAGCAGTCCCCTCAACCGTACATTGCGACCACCTTATTCAGGCACAGGTTGACGGTAAAACCGATTTAGGAGTTGCACAAACTGCCAATAAAGAAGTTTATGATTTTTTGGAATCGGTTTCAAATAAATACGGGATTGGGTTTTGGAAACCTGGTGCAGGAATTATACACCAGGTGGTTCTGGAAAATTATGCTTTCCCGGGTGGAATGATGATTGGAACTGATTCGCACACTGTAAATGCAGGTGGTTTAGGAATGGTTGCAATTGGCGTTGGTGGTGCCGATGCGGTTGATGTAATGGCAGGAATGGCATGGGAACTGAAAATGCCCAAATTAATTGGTGTTAAACTCACTGGCAAACTAAGTGGCTGGTCGGCCTCAAAAGACGTGATTTTAAAAGTTGCAGGAATCCTGACTGTAAAAGGTGGAACAGGTGCCATTATCGAATATTTTGGTGAAGGGGCCAAATCAATTTCTGCAACCGGCAAAGGCACTATTTGTAACATGGGTGCCGAAGTTGGCGCTACCACTAGTATTTTCGCCTACGATGAGAGCATGGAACGCTACCTTAAAGCAACTGGCCGGGAAGAAGTTGCCTTACATGCAAACCTTGTAAAAGACTATTTGGATGCCGACCCTGAAGTGTATGAAAACCCTGATTTATACTATGATCAGGTAATTGAAATCGATTTATCAAAATTGGAACCACATATAAACGGTCCTTTTACACCCGACCGTGCCACACCCATTTCAATCATTGGCAAAGTTGCCAAAGAAAATGGCTGGCCAATTGACATTTCTGTTGGTTTAATCGGGAGTTGCACCAACTCTTCTTATGAAGACATTTCGCGGGCAGCATCAATTGCACAACAAGCCGTTGAAAAAAATCTTAAAACCAATTCAGAATTTACAATTACACCCGGCTCGGAACAAGTACGCTACACAATTGAGCGCGATGGATTTATTTCGATATTCGAAAAAATGGGAGGTAAAGTTTTTGCAAATGCCTGCGGTCCCTGTATTGGTCAGTGGTCGCGTAAAGGAGCTGAAAAAGGAGAAAAAAATACAATTGTGCATTCGTTTAACAGAAATTTTTCGAAACGTGCCGATGGAAATCCAAATACGCATGCTTTTGTTACTTCGCCAGAGTTGGTTACTGCATTGGCAATTGCCGGGCGTTTGGACTTTAATCCGATAACTGATTCGTTAATAAATAATAAAGGAGAACAAATAAAATTAACACCACCGGTTGGCGAAGAATTACCTTCAAATGGATTTGCAGTTGAGGATGCCGGTTATCAGGCTCCTGCAGTGGATGGTTCAAAAGTTCAGGTTTCTGTTTCTCCCGATTCAGGCAGGCTGCAACTTTTATCACCTTTTGCACCCTGGAACGGGAAAAATATTACAGGTGCAAAATTACTGATCAAAGCGCTAGGAAAATGTACAACTGACCATATTTCAATGGCTGGTCCGTGGTTACGTTACCGGGGTCATCTTGACAATATTTCCAATAACATGTTGATTGGCGCTGTAAATGCGTTTAATAACGAAACCAATAAAGTTAAAAACCAGCTTTCCGGCGAATATGATGCTGTTCCAGCTGTTCAGCGTAATTACAAACAAGCCGGAATACCAACGGTTGTTGTTGGCGACCAAAATTATGGTGAAGGTTCATCACGCGAGCATGCAGCAATGGAACCACGTCATTTGGGAGTTACAGCAGTTATTGTAAAATCATTCGCCCGTATTCACGAAACCAACCTTAAAAAACAGGGGATGCTGGGTTTAACTTTTGTAAATGAGGAAGATTATGATTTGATCCAGGAAGATGATACATTCAATTTTATTGATTTAGTGGAGTTTGCTCCCGGTAAAACACTTACAGTTGAAGTAGCTCATGCAGATGGTACAAAAGATAAAATTGATTTGAACCACACTTACAATGATCAGCAAATCGATTGGTTCAGAGCCGGTTCAGCATTAAATTTAATAAAAAAACAAAATAATTAAATAACAATTTCAAAGTTATAAGGACGTCATTCTCAATTCATTTCAGCAAATTTTTAGAAACAAATTTTGAAACTTTGCCGGACATTTCGAACTGAAAGATCAGGAATACGATCCTAAATAGCTAAAAAAAATCAAAACAACTATGCAAAAAATTAAAGTTCAAAATCCTGTTGTAGAGCTCGATGGAGATGAAATGACCAGAGTGATCTGGGATTTCATTAAACAAAAACTTATTCTTCCATATCTCGACATCGATTTAAAATATTATGATTTGGGAATGGAAAACCGCGATGCTACAAATGATCAGGTAACAATCGATTCGGCGCTTGCAATTCAGAAATATGGCGTGGGTGTAAAATGTGCAACAATTACTCCCGATGAAGCCCGTGTTGAAGAATTTGGACTAAAAAAAATGTGGAAATCTCCCAACGGCACCATCCGTAATATTTTAGGTGGTACAGTTTTTCGTGAACCCATAATCTGTAAAAATGTACCTCGCCTTGTTCCCGGCTGGACAAAACCGATTTGTATTGGCCGTCATGCTTTTGGTGACCAGTATCGCGCAACCGATTTCCTGACTAAAGGAAAAGGGAAACTGACAATTACTTTTACACCTGAAGATGGAAGCGAAGCAATATCGCATGAAGTTTTTGATTTCGAAGGCGACGGTTTGGCAATGGCTATGTACAATACCGACGAATCGATTATTGGGTTTGCCCGTTCATGCATGAACCAGGCAATTGAGAAAAAATGGCCACTCTACCTTTCAACAAAAAATACAATCCTTAAAAAATATGATGGCAGGTTCAAAGATATCTTTCAGCAAATTTTTGAAACCGAGTTTAAAGAAAAATTTAATGAAATTGGAATAACCTACGAACACAGATTGATCGACGATATGGTAGCTGCCTGTATGAAATGGGAAGGTGGTTATGTTTGGGCATGCAAAAATTATGATGGCGACGTTCAAAGCGATACGGTTGCACAAGGATTTGGGTCACTTGGTTTGATGACCTCAACATTGGTTACACCAGACGGAAAAATAATGGAAGCTGAAGCTGCGCACGGCACTGTTACACGCCATTACCGCGAACATCAGAAAGGACGTCCAACATCAACTAACCCAATTGCATCTATTTTTGCATGGACTCGTGGATTGGCTTTCAGAGGAAAATTAGACGATAACCAAAAATTAATCGATTTCGCCAATTCATTAGAACAAGTTTGTATTGAAACTGTTGAAAGTGGAAAGATGACAAAAGATTTGGCGCTTATTGTATATGAGAAAAATCTCAAGCCGGAACACTACCTGACAACAGAAGGATTCCTTGAGGCATTGAACGAAAATCTGAGCAAAAAATTAAATTGATAAAACAACTTGTTTCGAGCCAAAAATTAATTATTTTGGCAATTGCAGATTTGAAAAATGACAAATAAAGTACAAATAGTTGACGGACAAATAGTAGTTCCTGATTTTCCGATAATCCCATTTATTGAAGGCGATGGAATTGGAAAAGACATAACTGCACCTACGCAAAAAGTAATAGATGCTGCAATTGCCAAAGCATACGGAACATCAAAAAAAATTACCTGGAAAGAAGTTTTAGCTGGTGACAAAGCGTTAAAAGCAACCGGGACGCACCTTCCAAATGAAACAATAGAATCTTTTAAAGAATATTTGATCGGCATAAAAGGTCCTTTATCAACTCCTGTTGGAGAAGGAATCAGATCATTGAACGTAGCTTTGCGTCAAACGCTTGATTTGTTTGTTTGCCTTCGCCCAATTCGCTGGTTTAAAGGTGTCCCCTCTCCTATCCGTTATCCATCGTTGGTTGATATGCACATCTTCAGAGAAAATACTGAAGATATTTACGCAGGGATTGAATATATGACAGGTGCTGAAAACACTAAAAAATTCAAAGATTTCCTAATCAACGAAATGGGAGTCAGCAAAATCCGGTTTCCTGAAAGTTCTTCATTTGGTATAAAACCTATTTCAAAAGAAGGTTCTGAAAGATTAATTCGTGCGGCATTTGAATATGCTATTAAACGCGAATTGCCATCGGTAACACTTGTACACAAAGGAAACATCATGAAATTTACCGAAGGTGCATTTAAAAACTGGGGCTACGATTTGGCTGAAAATGAGTATGGGAATGATACTTTTACATGGCGACAATTCGAAAAAATTAAATCTGAAAAAGGGCTTTTGGATGCTGAAAAGGTATTAAATGATGCAAAAAAAACTGGAAAAGTTATCATAAAAGACGTGATTACCGATGCCTTTTTGCAGGAATCATTATTACGCCCGTTTGATCATTCGGTAATTGCAACTATGAACCTGAATGGCGATTATATTTCGGATCAGTTGGCGGCAATGGTTGGTGGAATTGGGATATCACCCGGTGCAAATATCAATTACAAAAATGGTTATGCCATTTTTGAGGCGACTCACGGAACAGCACCAAATATTGCCGGAACAGGAAATGCCAATCCCAGCTCTTTGTTACTTTCGGGTGTTATGATGCTTGAATATATGGGTTGGAACGAAGCTGCTGAACATGTTTATGACGCAATGGAACACACTTTTTCGAAACGCCGTGTAACTTCTGATTTATTTGCACACATGGAAGCTGCAACATTGCTTTCAACCTCAGAATTTGCCGATGAGATTATTAAAAATATGCATTAAAAAGAATCAATTAATATTATAAAAAATGGAGTATATTAAAAACAGGTTTTACGAAAAAGCCATCAAATGCAATGCTGAATTTCAGCGGATTAGAAAAGACCATGGAGATGTTGTCCTTGGTCAGGTTACCATCGATCAGGTGCTTTCAGGTATGAAAGGGATACCTGCACTTGTTACCGAAACTTCGAAACTTGATGCAAATGAGGGTATTCGTTTTAAAGGGTACTCCATACAGGAATTAAGGAAAAAACTGCCAAAAATTGATGATGAAGGAGAACCTCTCCCTGAAGGTTTGTTTTATCTTATGTTAGTTGGCGAAATACCTGACAAAGAGGACGTTCTAAATCTTTCAAAGGACTGGTCAACCCGCTCACATGTACCACAACATGTTTTTGATGTTATTGACGCTCTGCCAAAAAATAGTCGCCCAATGACCCAGTTTATTGCGGCAATAATTGCTTTGGCACCTGAATCAGTTTTCCAAAAAGCGTATCGTGCAGGGGTTAATAAAAAATTCTATTGGGATTTTATGTACGAAGATGTGATGAACCTTATCGCACGTCTTCCACGAATTGCAGCATACATATATCGCCGAATGTATCATAAAGGCAAACATATTGAAGCAAACCATAACCTGGATTGGGCTGGAAACCTTGCCCACATGATGGGATTTGAATCAACAGAAGTAAAAAGATTACTTCGGTTATATATGGTAATTCATTCTGATCACGAAGGAGGAAACGTCTCTGCACATGCGACACATCTTGTGGGTTCTGCTCTGAGTAATGCCTACTATTCGTTTGCAGCAGGAATGGCCGGTTTGGCAGGACCCTTGCATGGCTTTGCCAACCAGGAAGTAATCAACTGGATATATGAAATGATTGAGCAAATAGGCACTGATGAGCCAAGTGATGAACAAATTGCTGCTTATATTGAAGAAACCCTGCAACAAGGTCGTGTAGTTCCCGGTTACGGTCACGCGGTTTTACGAATTACTGACCCACGTTTTACAGTTCAACAGCAATTTGCCGAGAAATATATTGCGCACGATAAACTGATAAATACGGTAAATGCCATTTACAGGGTTGCACCTCCTATTCTTGAAGCAACTGGAAAAATAAAAAATCCGTGGCCAAATGTTGATGCAATCAGTGGTGCACTTCTAAATCATTATGGAATAACAGAACATAATTTCTACACAGTATTATTTGGTGTATCGCGTTCGTTGGGAGTACTTGCTTCCCTTGTTTACGACCGCATTTATGGTCTGCCTCTCGAAAGGCCTTCATCATTTCCTCTTAGCTGGTTTCACGAAAAAGCGAACGGGGGAACTAATGCTCCATGTTAACAACAATTCTAACGATCATAGAAAAAGCCGGCTGAAAAGCCGGCTTTTTCTATGAAATAACTACAGACCCTGTTTTTCATTTTCAAACTTAAAATTTCTATAATTCGGGCAATTGCAACAATTGTTGATAAACCAATCAGACGTTTTGAAACAATAAAGACAACAAATTTTTTATGGAAATGATAATAAATAAAATATTTATTAAACAATTTGAATTATATGTTGTTATTTTGAATTATAAAAAACATTTTTTAACAATAACTGTTAAAAAATGTATTAATACATAAACAAGGAGAGTACTTTTTTTATAATTTTATTATCAAATTCTCATTGTTGCTTTGACTTTCAAAGGTCATATTCCCTCACTTACTCAATATAACATGCAATTTTTGAAGCTTTAATAAATATTTGACTTGTATTTATTATATGCTTAACTTGATTCGACTAAACTACCTAATATCCGAAATTAAATGATTAATGAAATTTATTTATTAATTAAAATTGAATTGTAATTTATGCTAAAAAAACGTTCAAAACCAAAAATTGATGTATGTACCATACTCATTTTTAAACCACATTTTTTTGAAATCGGATTTATTAACAAAACAAAACTTATTATGAAGAGAAAAAGATTGTATCTCATTCTGGTTTTACTTTTTGCTTCGTTTGCCAGTGCAATTGCGCAAACCAAAGTTAGTGGAACCGTTACTGATGCTACCGGGAGCAGTATTCCCGGAGTAGCTATTGTTGAGAAAGGTACTGCAAATGGAACTACATCCGACATCGATGGTAAATATACCATATCGGTTCGTTCCGGAGCAGTTTTGCAATTCTCATTTGTTGGTATGTTAGATATAGAAGAAGCGGTAAATAGCCGTTCAACCATTGATGTTGTTATGGAATCAGATGCCATTGGCCTCAATGAAGTTGTTGTTACTGCACTCGGTATCCAGCGGGAGAAAAAAACGCTGACCTACGCATCGCAACAGGTTGATGGAGAGGAATTGATGAAAGCCAGGGGCACCAACTTTATGGAAAACCTGAGTGGTAAAACTGCCGGTCTCGAAATCGAGAAAAGCGCTTCGGGAGCCGGTGGTTCTACAAGGGTTATTTTGAGAGGGTTCAAATCATTAGGTGGATCCAGTGAACCACTTTATGTAATTGACGGTATTCCGGTTATGAACATCAAACGCGGACAGCCCGGAATGTGGGGTGGAGCCGATAATGGTGATGGTTTATCGCAATTAAATCCCGATGATATTGAAAGTATCAACGTTTTAAAAGGATTAAACGCATCAATTCTTTATGGTAGCCAGGGCGCCAATGGGGTAGTACTTGTTACAACCAAAACAGGTAAGGCTGGTAAAACTTTGGTATCCATCAACTCAACAACTACTTTTGAAAGTGTTTTAGTTTATCCTGAATTGCAGTTTGACTACGGCGCAGTGAATGGCGCTAAGGAAAGTTGGTCAACTACCAAAGGGGGAACCAAATATTCAGAGCAAATGATGAAGGATTTCTTCGAAACCGGACATAATTTGATTAATGGTGTTACAGTAAGCGGTGGAAATAATCAAACCACAGCCTATTTTTCTTACAACAACACTTCTGCAACGGGTATTATTCCAAATAACAAATACGGAAAGAACAATGTTTCTTTCAAACAATCAACCAAACTTTTCAACGAAAAATTAACATTGGGTTCGAATGTGATGCTTGCGTCGGAGTTGATAGAAAACCGTAATGTTGCCGGTTATTATCTTAACCCTTTGACAGGGCTGTATAACTTCCCGCGTGAAAGAGATTGGATGGATTATAAAAATAATTACAAGATTTTTAGTGAAACAAGGAACATGGACGTTCAAAATGTCTATGTTGTTGACCATCATTTGAGTAATCCTTACTGGATTGTAAATATGCAACCAAGGGAAGAGAAAATTCAAAGAATGATTGCCAATGCAACAGCTGATTACAGTTTTACCGAGCAATTGTCTCTATTAGTTAGGGGGACATATGATTATGTTGACTATGCTTCAACCCAGAAGGATTATGCAGGTTCTAATGTTACCAATGTATCGCAAAACGGCAGATATGTTTTCGGAGACAGAACTGATACCAAAGCTTATGCCGATGCATTGTTAAAATACGACAATACATTTGGTAAGTTAAATGTAACCGTATTTGTGGGAGGTAGTTACACCAAAAATAAATGGACTGGAAAGGGTGCAGACAACGGAACAAATAACCTGCTATATCCAAACGTATTTTCAACCCAAAATTATCCAACCAATGTTGTAATCAATGAATACGGTGGCGAAACAATTTTACAATCGATTTACGGTAGTGTCAGTTTGGGTTATAACGATATGTTCTATCTTGATCTTTCAGGACGAAACGGCTGGTCGTCAACCCTGATAGGAACAGACGATGGCGCTTCTTACTTTTATCCTTCGGTTGGTGGAGTTGTTTTACTTAGTAATGTATTTACATTACCCGAATTTATTTCATTCCTTAAAATAAGAGGTTCAATTGCGCAGGCAGCAAAAGAAGTGCCCTGGAATGCAATACTTTCAGATAATTCAATATCGGGAGCTCTCGGGGGTATCAATAAATCAACCAGACAACCATGGACAGACTTAAAACCTGAATTAATATCAAGTAACGAGCTTGGTTTGGAATTCAAATTATTAAATGGACGGGTAGGTTTTGATTTAACATACTATAGTAACAATAGCACCAATCAGTTTCTGAATGTTGATTTAGCTCCGGAAGAAAAAGGTCGCTATCAAACCAAGAATATCAACATTGGTGAAATTGTAAATAAAGGTGTTGAAATGACAGTTGATTTTATACCGGTGCAAACCAACACAATTACATGGAAAACTGCATTTAACTTCCACAAGAATACAAATGAAATTATTTCATTGGATCCTGAAAATCCGAATCGTGTAATTGGGATGGGTTCTTCCGAAGGGTATCAAACATTCCTGAGGGCAGGTGGTTCTTATGGCGATCTGTATGGTTTCAAGTTTAGAAGGAATGATGCCGGACAAATAATGCTTGATGAAACCAGTGGTCGTCCATTGAAGACAGCTACACAATATGATGTGAACGATTGGACTGTTGGATACCTTGGAAATCTTGAACCAGATTGGAACCTTGGATGGAACAACAACATTCAGGTTGATCGTTTTAACATTGGCCTTCTTATTTCAGGAAAATTTGGAGGTGAAGTTGTCAGCCAGACTGAATCAATGCTCGATGGTTGGGGAGTAAGCAAAAGAAGTGGCGAAGCCAGGGATATTGGCTATGTTGAAATCAATGGTATCAAAGGAACCACTCCCATTACCCAGATAAGCGCTTTTGATTACTATGCTGAAGGCGGTGGAACAGGTGGCAGAAACGGTATTATTGAACCTTATGTTTACGACAGGACAAATATTCGGGTAAGCCAGTTATCACTTGCTTATGATTTTGATGTAACGAAAATAAATCAAATAAGCGGATTAACATTTTCAATTGTAGGACAGAATTTGTTCCTTTTATACAAGAAAGCACCTTATGATCCGGAGTTGGCAATGAGTACAGACAATGCCTCGCAGTCACTCGATAACTTCAATACACCTGCTACAAGGACTTATGGATTTAATATTAAAATAACATTTTAAAATTGAAGAACTATGAAAAAGATATTTTTCGCAATTATTTTAACTCTCGGATTTATGGCTTGCACCGATAATTTCGAAGAGGCAAATAGAAATCATTACCTAATTTCGGATGAGGAATTGGAGCAGGATTTTAACCTTCTGGGGTCACCTTTTCAGGGTTTTTTAAGCAATTTGTTTGGACACCAGATTGAAGAGGATCTTGTACACGATAATTTCATGCGTAATTTGGGAACTCCAACACCATTTGTGGGAGGTGTAAACAACACTACCTATTACATCAGGTGGAATACATATTGGGGGCGCATTTATGGAAGTGTAATGTCCCCATCACTTCAGGTAGTTAAACAAGCCGATGAAGGAGGATACGAAGTATTCTCAGCATGGGCTAAAATGTTGCAGGTACTTGCTATTTCCAAGCTCACAGCTTGGCACGGACCGGTAATCTATTCCAATTATGGTGTATCAGGACAAGCCAATATTTACGACAAAGAATCTGATCTGTATAACAAATTATTTGCAGATCTCGATGCTATTCAGACTGTATTTGCCGCAAATAAAGATTATAAAGGTTTGACAAAGTTTGATGCCAGTTACGGTGGCAGTGTTGCTAAATGGAGCAAACTGGTTAATTCCATGCGTTTACGTTTGGCTATCAGGATTTCTAAAGTTGCTCCTGCACTTGCAAAAACACAGGGAGAAAAAGCCTTGAGTGATCCGGCAGGATTAATTGCAGCTAACAGTGAAAATTTTAATGTTTCACTTTACGGCGACAAATTGCCAATGAACGTAATTGCTTTTGAATGGGGTGATACCCGTATGGGAGCCGGGTACGAATCTTTTTTGGTAGGAATGAAAGATAACAGGGTTGCCAGTTATTTTGCTCCGGTAGCAGATGCTTCTTTGGTCACTGATCATCCTGAATGGCCTTACAAAGGAATTCACAGTGGGGCATTTTTAGATGCAAAAGATCAACGCTTACCTTATTCAACACCTAATGAATCGTTTAAATCAGTAACGTCAAGGCGGTATTTTACCTACTCTGAAGTTTGTCATTTGAAAGCTGAAGCTGCACTTAGAGGTTGGGCAGGTGCAGGCGATGCAAAAACAAACTATGAAGATGGTGTAAAAGCTTCGTTTGCTGATTGGGGCGCTGGTGGAGTTGACGCATACCTTGCCGATGATACAAGCAAACCGATTAACTACGTCGATCCTAAAGAAGCAAAGAATAATTTTACTTCCCGCACTGACATTACTGTTGCATGGAATGAATCTGATACAAACGAACGTAAACTGGAAAAGATTATCACTCAAAAGTGGATCAATAACTTTACCAATTCACTTGAGTCATGGACAGACTTTCGCAGGACAGGTTATCCTAAAATACCTGTTAATGCCAAAAATGACAGTAATTCTGATTGGGGTGTAATTCCTGCTGGAGAGTTTATAAAACGAATGCCATTTGTAAATGGTGAACGTGACAATAACAAAGAAGGTGTTGCCGATGCAACGACCAAACTTGGTGGACCTGATTTAATCAGCACCCGCTTGTGGTGGGATACAGGTGGACCAAATTTCTAGTATTAGTTTTTTAACTAAATGATAAAGGCCGCCCGGCAGAGTGGCGGCCTTTTTTCTTTTTAATAATGAACAGAATAATTTCAATTGAAAATCAAAATTCTGTATCCACAGAATCTGCAAAAGAGGTATATTGTAGCCTTTAACTAAAAAACCTGTTACTATTCTTTTTGATTTTATTTAACAATCTAAACCATACAAAACATGGAACATTTTCAGAAATATAAAACACTCTTCTTGTTGTCAGTTTTAATCCTGGTTGCATGTCCATCGGGTTTTGCACAAAAAATTACTGATTTTAAAATTTCAGATTCCGGTTCTGCAAATAAATCAGGTGTTGTAAATCAAACACAGTTTAATGGTTACACAAATCACTGGCAAAACAGTTACACTGAATTGCATAGATATGGCAACTTGTTTAAAATGGCTGTGCCCAGCGTTCAGAAAACAATTTTACAAAGCAAATTGAATGTTGCTGAAGATTTAGGAATGCCGGGACTGTTAATACAGGAAGGTTTTATTTCGAAACTTCTGTCAGTAAAATATCAGGTCATGCAGAATCCGACTTCACAGCAGGTGGAAGATAAAATTAAAACTGAAAATCTTCTTGTTACAACAACCCCAAACTCGGAATTTGGTAAAAAAATGGAAGAAATTGCCGCCCCGGTTTTTGAATGGACAAAAAATTTGCAAAGTTATCAGTATAACGACCCGGAACTTGAAACAATAAAAGCTTTCTGCCTTGTTAACGGCGATCGGCAAATATTTGTTATCTCTTCCAATTCCGATGAACTTACAAACAAACTTATCAAACTAATTGATCAAACCAGCGATTTACTAGCTGAATACCGCCTTGAAAAAGGTTGGTTTGGCGCTGCAACTTTACTGAAAAGTGTTACATGTACGCCCGGCCACCCTATAGAAGTGATTGGAAAGGGGATGAACGAAGGTAATTCATGGTTCATTTTTGACGGATATATGGATTTTCTGGCAAAAAAGGAAATTGAAAATTGGGTAAACGAAGTTAAACTTCCCGTAGTTGCGGATGCCGGATTTTCGCCAATTTACGGTTGCAGCGATTACGATGGATTGCAGGTTCAGGACATGGCTACAGACCAGGCATGGATTGATTTTGCCCATAAAAAAGGAGGATACGCTTTCCGTCCGGTTTACGATCCTGCAAGCGATGCTTTTGAATTTGATGGTTATATTGCAGGCGAAGGAAATAAGAAACAGATTGACAATGAAAATGTACCGTTTATAAGTAAAACAGGTACTTTGTTGGAGAACGCAATTCCTTCGATGGTTTTGTTTGTAGAAAAAGAAAAACCGCTGACAAACAAAGCTATTTGGGATGCGATAATGTCTCGAAAAAGTGTGGCAGTTTTGGATGAAGCTAAAATGATGGGAGCTGCAAAATTTAGAAATACACTTGAATTATTATACCTTGATAAGAATTTTCTGGCTGACTATTTTGGAGATAATCTTGATATTGAGGCAAAAACAGACGGATACAATTTGATTTTAACATTAAAAAACTACGCCTCAACCAATCTTTCAGGCGAAATTGAAATAGTTACCTCATCAGCAATAAAAACAAATGGAAATGAGCCGGTGCAGATTTCGCTTTCAGCAAAAGAATCGACACAGTTAATTATTCCACTTCAACCTGATGAAAAAGCAATGGGGAAAACAAATCCAATTGCCATTCATTTTAAGGGCGATGGAATTTCAAAAAGTACGGTTGCAATGCTTGATTTACCACACGCAATTTCTGTTCACCAGTTACTTTATGGCAATGCACCTAAAGTTGAGTTTCCGGTTACCATGCACAACTATACTGCACAAACCAAATTTCCGGTGAATATTTCGGTTTACAAAAAAGACGATCTGAAAAAACCTGTTCTTCAGCAAACACAAAATGTAGATATACAAACCTCCACTTTTCAGCAAATTCATTTCGATTTGAAACTCAATCCGGGCGATTATACAGTTGAAGTAAATGCACTTGAAAGCACAGCAAAAACTCAATTGGGCGTTGGTGAAGCCAAAGGCAAAAATTATTTGTTTGAAGTTGATTTAAACAGCGACGGAATTAACGAATACCGTATGGAAAACGATTCGGTGCAGGTTACTTTGCTTCGCACCGGCGCACGGGTTATCGAGTACATTGTAAAAAGCAAAAACGATAATCTGTTTTTTAAAGCCTGGCCTGAGAAAACCTATAACGACAAAAAACCTTTCCGTGATCGCGGCTACTATCCTTATGGCGGATTTGAAGATTTCCTGGGGCAGGCAAGTATGGAAACGCATAAAATATATGATGCTAAAATCATAAAAAGTGAAGGCGATTTTGTTCGTGTTGAAATGGACGCTGACTATTATGGCAACCACATTAAAAAGATATTTACTTTATATGGCAATTCGCCCTTACTTGAAGTCCGGTTTGAACTGACCTTTAAAAATCCGGAGGCCAATGTGCTGGGACCACAACCTATTCTTGAACTTGGTAAAAAACACTGGACCGAGGACGTATTCACAGTTCCCACTATGGAAGGGTTAAAGGAATACAGAATGCGACCAGAAAAATATTACGGACAGGCGATTAATGCAAAAGAAGGTTGGAATGCAGGCTACGACACGATGGAAGATATCACGTTTATTGGTGCATTTCCTGTATCACAGCCCCATTTTCTGCACATGTGGATGAATCATCCTGACAATGCGGAAGCACCCCATTATTATGTTGAGTTTCAACCATGGACTCCTATTGTACAAAAAACCACAATGTATTTTAGTTACTATATTTGGGGAAGTGGTGGCAAATGGCAAAATGGGGTTGATGAACTTAGAAAACGGAATTTAATTTCTGTTCGTTGAAATACTTATTTGTTTATGTAACGCTGTCAGTCCGATGACGTTGACAGGTTTGAAGAAGTTTTTCCGACTTGTCAGCGTCGCAGACCTGACAACGTCAAAAAGGTATAATAAAATCAACAAAACTGAAATAACATGAAAAACAAAACATTTTTTAAAACAGTAATTTTACTGGCTTCGATTTTTGCTATTATCCAAGTCGATGCAAAAGAGGTTACAAAAGAACTGAATATTAAACACATTGAACTTGGTCCACCTGTTCCGGCAATTCCATTTTATCATTTTATTGCCGACCTTGAGTTGCCGGAACCTTCGATTATTGAAGTACAGGCCGAAGTAAACGGGAAGACACTTCGAGCTACCGATTTACATCGCATAAAAGATGAAATAGAAATGGATCGGCCACCAATTTCGCATCGTCCGCCATCGGGATATGGTTTGTCTCAGGACGCAACCTTATATAAAAACCTGCACGTGGTTGGTTGGGTGAAATGGGAGCCAGGAAAAGATTACACAATTAAAATTTCGGTTCGCATAAAAAAGAATATAAAAGCGTCGGAAAATGATGTGTGGCTCACTAAAACAGAAACTGTGAAAGCTCCCGGGAATATTACGGTTTTCGACCCGGCCTGGAAAAATTACAAATCGGTGGTAGTAACAGAAACTGCCGGAATAGCCAGAAAAACAGAGCCAGTTGAAGTACTTCTTGCCTTTTATCCTGATGAGGCCTTCGATTTAAAACGCGAAATCAGGGTTGTTGAAGTTGATCCTGAAACGCATGTTTTAACCGAAGTACCAAGTCAGGTGTACGATTTGCAAAAATATACGATTGAAGATAAACTTGATCCCGATGTAAACGGAAAACCTACCCGTGAAGTGCCAATCTGGTTGCCTACAATAAGCGCGAGAGTAGCATTCCTGGCCGATATTCAGGCAAATAAAAGCAAGGTTTACCTGGTGTTTTACAACAACGATAAAGCATTGGTAAAAGTATATAACAGCAATTTAAAAGTCCAGGGCGAAATGCCTGGGATAAATGTCGATAATGGAAAAATTTCAATCGTGCTGCATCCCAATTCAGGCCATTTCGACCAGTTAACATTGAAAGAAAAACCTGAATTTCCATTGTTTCACCGGATGGAAACTAACGGTGCAATTCACTGGAACCCTGAAATTTACTCGCCTCCAAAACCGTGGACACACACCGCCGACTGGAATCCGCCACAAAATATAAATCTGATTTCGGGCCCTGTAACAGCAATTACCGAATTATGGGGAAGTTTACGCGACATTCCTGAAGTTGACGCTTCGGTTCGTTACCAGTTCTATCCCGATGTTCCTTATTTTATTAGTTCAACCAGTTTGCGGATAAACGAAACCATGAATTGTATTGCCATGCGAAATGGTGAAATTGTTTTCAAACGCGAGTTAATGACACATGCCGCCTGGTACGATGTGATTCGAAATAAGGTAATTACATACGATGTTACAGATATGCCCGACCTCACAGATTTAAAAATGGAAGCCGATGTTCCGTGGATCACGTTTTACAACGAAAAGGAAAAAATCGGTTTTGCCGGAATTCAGCTTGATTATTCAAACAGCGGGCTTGAATCGCGCGAAAGACTTTTAAACCCGTTTATATACATTACGGGGGGACCATGGATTTACTGGGCCAGGGCGCTTTCTCTCACGTTTCTTTCGTCGAATATGCAGCAAATGGTGCCTGCCCTGAAAGGGAATTATTTTGCCGAAAAATGGGCTTACCTGGTTTATGAAACATCTGATGGAGAAAATCCTTATCAACCTGTTCTGGAATGGAGTACGCGACTTTTGAATCCGTTACGTGTTCATTTGGTTGAAGAAGTAGACGACAGAGTTTCGAAAACGGTTCAGGAATTATTTATCGATGAAGGTAAAAGTGGCTGGGAAGAAAGAGAAACAGGAAAACATTAATTGTTTGAACTAAATCAGTATCAAGTATCAAGATATCAGTATCAAGATTTCTTATTTCAATAATGATTTTTGATTCTCGATACTTGATACTGTTGTCTTGTGTCTGGCAACTGAATAATTACAATTACTATAAAACACATTCAAAAAATGCAGAACACGCGGCGTGACTTTTTTAAGAAAGCATCTGTAACCGGAATGGCAGCAATTACAATTCCTTTTGCAGGAAACTCAGGGAATTTAATTCAGCAGGAGAAACAAGCAGAAATTGAAGATAAATTAATTGTTCCCAAAGGTGCAGGTTTGAAAATTACAGGGACTTTTCTTGATGAAATTTCGCATGATATTCCTCACCAAAACTGGGGCGAAAAAGAGTGGGATCAGGATTTTGCATATATGAAAGCCATTGGGATTGATACAGTGATAATGATCAGGTCAGGCTACAGGAAATTTATAACCTATCCATCCGAATATCTGATGAAAACATTCAACTGCTACAAACCATCGGTTGATTTACTTGAAATGTATCTGCGGTTAGCTGATAAACAAGGGTTGAAATTCTATTTTGGTTTGTACGATTCCGGGAAATACTGGGACACGGGCGATTTAAGCTGGGAAATCGATTCAAATAAATATGTAATCGACGAGGTTTGGAAGAACTATGGAAGTAAATACAAAAGTTTTCAGGGTTGGTACATTAGCGGCGAAATCAGCCGGAAAACAAAAGGTGCAATCGGTGCTTTTTACGCCATGGGAAAACAGTGCAAAGATGTTTCGGGCGGTTTGCCAACATTTATTTCGCCCTGGATTGACGGTAAAAAAGCAGTTGAAGCAGCGGGCAGCGATATAACAAAAGCAAATGCAGTTTCGGTGCAGGAACATGAACGCGAATGGAGCGAAATATTTGCCGGAATTCATGAAGTGGTTGATGCAGTTGCTTTTCAGGACGGACATATTGATTATGACGAGTTGGATGCCTTCTTTTCAGTAAACAAAAAAATGGCCGACAAATACGGGATGAAATGCTGGACAAATGCCGAAACTTTTGATCGCGATATGCCAATCAAATTCTTTCCCATCAAATTCGACAAACTTCGTTTAAAGCTTGAAGCTGCTGCGCGTGCCGGATATGACAAAGGGATTACATTCGAATTTTCACATTTTATGAGCCCGCAATCATCTTACCTGCAGGCAGGGCATTTATACGACCGTTACAAAAACTACTTCGATATCAAATAAACTGATTAACTGTTTATATTTAAAGCTACATGAAAGAGCGTCAAACTACTACATCTGAATTTATCTCTATATTATGTTGGTTTTACTCACCCTGATAACGTCTGCGACATTATCATCCCTCTCTACGTGTGGAGAGGGAGATGAGGGAGAGTTAAAATTTATATCTATAGTTTGTGCGGCTTTAACAGAAAAGAAAATAATAAAATTCTATCATGAATAAGAAAAACTCCGGCGAGAATCTCGCTTATGTAATATTCCTTTCCGCTGTTGCGGCACTTGGCGGTTTCCTGTTTGGTTATGACACAGCAGTAATTTCAGGAACAATTGGAAATGTTGCCACACAATTCGGGTTGAATGACGTTACCACCGGCTGGTATGTTGGTTGCGCGCTTGTGGGCTCCATTGTAGGAGTTGCCATTGCCGGAAAACTGAGTGACTACTTCGGAAGAAAAATTGTATTGCTGCTTTCCGCTGTCATGTTTTCCATGTCGGCAATTGGCTGTATGTTTTCTGATTCAATATCGGCATTGGTAGTTTACCGGATTATTGGTGGATTTGGAATTGGAGTTGCTTCGGTTATTTCGCCCTTGTATATTTCTGAAGTTTCGGTTGCAAAATATCGCGGTACACTTGTAACGCTTTACCAATTGGCAATAACAATCGGTTTTGTGGTGGCTTACCTTGTAAACTATGCCATTAACGAATACACTTCAAGTGCAGTAGAATTTTCACAATCAACAGGTTGGTGGCAGAAAATTATGGTTAGCGAAAACTGGCGGGGAATGCTGGGCGCTGAAACATTTCCGGCACTGTTGTTTTTTGTCATGCTTTTCTTTATTCCTGAAAGTCCGCGGTGGCTGGTTTTAAAAGCAAAAGAAAACAAAGCACAGGATATTTTTAACCGGATTTATGGCGACAAAGAAGCAAAAATTCAAATTACCGATCTCAAAAACCTTGTTTTATCGGAAAAGGAAACTGATTGGAAAATCCTTTTACTTCCGGGATTTCGAACAGCTTTGTTTATTGGTGTAAGTCTTGCAATTCTCGGGCAGTTTATGGGAGTGAACGCTGTTTTATATTACGGACCATCCATCTTTCAACAAACCGGACTTTCTGAAGGCGATTCACTTTTTTACCAGGTAATTGTGGGTGCGGTCAACTTTGGTTCCACCATTCTCGCCATGGCTGTTATCGATAAAATCGGGCGAAAGAAACTTGTTTACTACGGTGTTTCAGGAATGTTGATTACACTCATTCTCATTGCAGTTTATTTCACTTTAAATAAATCGGGCAATGTTGTACCGCCGGTAACTTTGCTTGTGCTCATTCTCTTATACATATTCTCGTGCGCCATTTCCATTTGTGTGATTATTTGGGTGCTACTTTCCGAAATGTACCCGGCAAAAGTGCGTGGGCTGGCTATGTCGGCAGCAGGTTTTTCATTGTGGATTGGCACATTCCTGATCGGTCAACTCACGCCGTGGTTAATGACAACACTTTCTCCCGCCGGAGTTTTTCTGCTTTTTGCAGTAATGTGCCTGCCCTATTTGTACATTGTATGGAAACTTGTTCCCGAAACTACCGGTGTTTCGCTGGAAGATATTGAAAGGATGTGGCAGAAGAAAAAATAAAAACTGTAATTGTGGCGATTGTTCTTTCAGAAAAACTCCTGAATTTGTTCTTTTAAAAATGCAATTTCCGAATTCACATTTAAGCATATTGAATAAAGTCCTGTAATAAAATTGCTTCGAAATAAAATTCTACACGGGATATTGAAATAAGACTGTTTGCTGGTTCTTTTCAATTCACGGGTCTGTAATTATTAAAACTTTCAGATTTATAAATCTAAATAGACATTATTTGACTGATTTATTTGAAATTAGAGAAATAACATGAAGGAAAGGTGACAGAAAATTTTTATATTTGAAAGAAGCCAAAACACCTATTATGATGGATTAACTGAAATTACTGTTTGAAGTAAACCAATTGATATTTGAAGCGTAAGTCATTTTACAATTTTATTAATAATTTAATTAAATGAAATATGCGGTTCCTTTATTTTTTATCCCCCTTTTTGTAATCGGATTGGTTACAACAACTTTTGCTCAGGAAACAAAATCCCCCGTTTTATATAAATCTTCTGTTTTAACTCCTGAAAATCTCTTTACATCGGGAATTGAAGGTCCCGCAGTCGATAAATCAGGAATTATTTATGCAGTGAATTTTAACCGACAGGGAACTATTGGAAAAGTTACTCCCAACGGAGAAGCCGGTTTATTCATAAAATTGCCCGAAGGAAGTACCGGAAACGGAATTCGTTTTAACAGTGAGGGAAATATGCTAATTGCAGATTATACAGGGCACAATATTCTTAAAGTTGATATGAAAACCTCAGAAATTACAGTTCTTGCACACGAGCCTGATATGAACCAACCCAACGATATCGCCATCGATGAAAATGACCGAATATATGCAAGCGACCCGGATTTTAAATTAAAAAAAGGGCGCATCTGGCGAATTGAGAATAATAAAGTTTTTTTATTGGATTCAATGCAGGGAGCAACAAATGGAATTGAGGTCAGTCCTGATGATAAAATATTGTATGTGAATGCATCGCCTAAAGTCTGGGCTTATGATTTGTCGAAAAGTGGCGAGGTTAAAAACAAAAGGTTACTTATTGAATTTCCCGATTTTGTGATGGATGGAATGCGATGTGATGTAAACGGTAATTTGTATATCGCCCGTTTTGGTAAGGGCACAGTGGTAAAAGTATCTCCTACAGGTGAAGTTTTGCAGGAAGTTCAACTGGCTGGTAAAAGGCCTACCAACGTGGCATTTGGAGGTGATGACGGATGCACTGTTTATGTTACACTTCAGGATAAAGGGAATATAGAAAGCTTTCGTGTTGATGCTCCTGGTCGTGAATGGAAAATGCAAAAAAAGTAAATCGTTAATAAAAATTCAAAGCACATTAGCAGTTAAAAAACTTTATGCATCACATTTTTTAAGTATAAATAGTTTTACAGAAAGTAAACGAAACTAATAAATTTTAAAAAAATGAAACGCCGGGAACTAATAAAAAATTTGTCATTATTGCCTGTATCCGGGGCATTTATTGGCGGTGTTATTCCATTTGAGTCACCTGTTGCTTCTTCTGTTTCAGCCTCTTTTGCAAAAAGAGATATTTTCAAAGAACTGGGAATAAACACATTTATTAATGCTGCCGGCACCTATACCGCAATGTCAGGAAGCATAATGCACGAAGAAGTTGTTGATGTAATTCGTTCATCCTCAGAAAAATTTGCGATGATAGATGAAGTTCAGGAAAAAGTTGGGGCAAAAACAGCAGCAATTTGCCACGCCGAAGATGCAACTGTAACAGCCGGTTGCTGGTCCGCTTTAGTTCTGGGAACAGCTGGTGTGCTTACTGGAATGGACATGAAAAAGGTTGCACAGTTACCCAATCTCGAAGGCATTAAATCTGAAGTTATTGTTCAAAAAACCCATAATCATGCCTATGTTCATGCGTTAACCAATACAGGAGTTAAAATTGTTGAAATTGAAACTGTGGAAGAATTGGAGAATGCTGTAAATGAAAAAACTGCAATGATGTGGTTTCTCAATTACGCAGGACCGGATGGTAAAATTCAGGATAAAGATTGGGTGGCACTGGGTAAAAAACACAAAATACCAACAATGATTGATATGGCAGCAGATCTGCCACCGGTTGAAAACCTTTGGAAATTTAAT
Source organism: Draconibacterium sp. (assembly GCA_041739985.1). Taxonomy (GTDB): domain Bacteria; phylum Bacteroidota; class Bacteroidia; order Bacteroidales; family Prolixibacteraceae; genus Draconibacterium. Next base: position 23,327 of record JBGSMW010000024.1, read on the forward strand.
GACATGGGTTTCGACCTCGTTTGTGTATCGGGAGGCAAAGGACTTCGGGGCCCTCAAAGTGCCGGAATATTAATGGGGAAAAAAGATCTGATCGCCGCTGCCCGGTTAAACGCACCACCACGCGGGGGAAATATTGGCCGTGGAATGAAAGTCAATAAAGAAGAAATTCTTGGAATGTATATCGCCCTTGAAAAGTTTGTTAACATCGACCACAAAAAAGAATGGAAAATGTGGGAAGACCAGGTTGCATTAATTGAAAATGCAGCGAAAAAGATTGATGGTGTAACAACTCATATTACAATTCCTCCGGTGGCAAATGTAACTCCTACATTGACTATTTCCTGGGATAACAACAAGGTAAAATTGACAAAGGATGAACTTTTGGAAAAATTACGAAATGGAGATCCCTCAATAGCAGTAATGGGTAGTGGAGAAAATAGTATTAATATCACGGTTTGGATGTTAAAACCGGGACAGGAAAAAGTAGTGGCAAAAAGAGTTCAGGAGGAACTGAATAATGCTTCCGTTTAGCAATTTAACCGAAGGATTATTCATGATAATTTATGACAATCAATTAAAACTTTAGCATATGAAAATAAAATTTTTACTGATAGTTTTTATTCTTGGTCTGACGACTGGTATAGCAAAATCACAATCATATGATATTATAATTAAAAATGGACATTTGATTGATCCCATGAACAAAATAGATGAAATAATGGATGTTGCCATTGATAATGGAAAGATTGCATTGATTTCAAAGACCATTAACGAAAAAGAGGGCAAAAAGGTAATTGATGCAAAAAATATGTATGTAACTCCAGGCTTAATTGATATGCATATTCATGTTTTCTATGGAACAAATGCAGGCCAGGATTACATGAACGGCCCGAATGCTGTGGCTCCCGACGGTTTTACTTTTCGTGCAGGTGTTACAACTGTCGTTGATGCCGGAAGTTCGGGATGGCGTACTTTCCCGGTTTTTAAAAAACAAACAATCGACTTGTCGAAGACCAGGGTGCTTGCTTTTTTAAATATCGTTGGAGAGGGTATGCGTGGAGGCCCGTTTGAACAAAATGTAAAAGATATGAATGCCCAAAAAACAGCTGAATTTGCAAAAAATAATCCCGTTGAAATAGTTGGCATTAAACTGGCACATTATGACGGATATGAATGGGCTCCGACAGATAGTGCAGCAGAAGCAGGCCGACTTGCTAATCTTCCTGTAATGATTGATTTTGGAGGTGCCAATCCCCCACTTTCAATTGAAGATTTATTTATGAAGCATCTTCGGGCAGGCGATATTTTTGCACATTGTTATGCTTCCTTAACCAGCAGGGAGTCAGTGGTTGATGAAAATGGCAAAGTGAAACCTTTTGTATTTGAAGCAAGAAAAAAAGGGATTATTTTCGAAGTAGGACACGGTGGTGGCTCGTTTCGGTGGAGCCAGGCTATTCCAGCGATTGAACAGGGTTTTTTACCTGATGCAATAAGTTCTGATTTGCATATAGGCAGCATGAATGGCGGAATGAAAGATATGGCAAACCTGATGTCGAAATTTCTTAATATGGGTTTATCAGTTCAGGACGTAATTCTGCGTTCGACCTGGAATCCGGCCAAAATAATTAACCGGCCTGAACTCGGAAATTTGAGTGTAGGAACCGTAGCTGATGTAGCTGTATTTAGCCTTAGAAAAGGAAATTTCGGTTTTATTGATGTTGGTGAAGACAAAATTGAAGGAACACAAAAACTGGAAGCTGAATTGACAATCCGTGCAGGAAAAATTGTTTGGGATTTGAATGGTCTTGCTGCAAATGTCTATAAACATTAATCATATGGTTTGAAAAATAAAATTCTGTTTCAATAATAAATTATCAACTTTTAAAAAATTACTATGAAAACACAAAGAAGAACAGCTTTAAAGAAAATGTTTGCATCCCTTTTGGGATTAACAGGAGTTGCAATGGTTGCAGGAGCAAAAGATGAACCTGCTGCAGAAAAAATTGCATCGAACATAACCGATTTTCAGGATGTACCTTTATTCTCAGGTTCAACCAAACTTGGAAATATGGTATTTGTTGCCGGCAAAGGGGCACATACCGAACCTTTTGAAATTAAAGCACATACAGAAATTGTACTTCAGGAATTGGAAAAAGAATTAATAAAAGCCGGTTCGTCAATGGAAAAAGTATTAAAGGTTTCGGTTTTTCTAAATGACATTGCCGACTACAAAGGAATGAATGAAGTTTATAAAGGCCGGTTTGGTAAAAATCCTCCTGTCCGCACAACTGTAGCTGTTGCAAAAGGTGGAGTACCTGGAAATTCTCTGGTTGAGATGGATTGTATCGCTTATATCTAAAGCATAGATATTATGAAACGTCGGGAACTTATTAAAAATTTGTCAGTTTTACCGATAGCCGGGGCAGCAATCGGGGCTTCACTTCCCATGGAATCCCTGTTTGCTGCGCCTTCAGCGGTTCCTGCTCCCAAACGTAATTTTTTTGAAGAACTGGGAGTAACCCCCAAAATAAATGCTGGCGGTACAATGACATTCCTCTCAGGTTCACTCATGTTACCCGAGGTTTTGGAGGCGATTCATTCAACGGCTCATGATTTTGCCAATATGTATGAGTTGCAGGACAAAGCGGGTACTAAAATTGCCGAAATGCTCAATTGTGAAGCAGCAATGGTAACGTCGGGTGCAGCCGGCGCTTTGGTTTTGGGAACTGCGGCTGCGCTAACCGGTAACGATGCGGAAAAAATGAAGCAACTGCCCAATCTCCCCGGATCGCAGCGCGAAGTTATTATTCAAAAATCGCACCGCTACGTTTTTGATCAGGCCGTTCGAAATACAGGAATTAAGTTTGTTGAAGTTGAAGGCCCCGAACAAATGGAAAATGCCATTAACGAAAATACAGTGATGGCGCTTTTTTTTAACGGCGCAATTTCGTGGTTTGGCGTTCCTGACAGCATCACTCATGAAGAGTTTGTTGCAATTGCAAAAAAGCACAACATTCCCACATTTATTGATGCGGCAGCAGATGTTCCTCCGGTTGAAAACCTCTTCAAATTTCAAAAAATGGGATTTGATATGATTACATTTTCAGGTGGAAAAATGATTATGGGTCCACAGAGTGCAGGACTGTTATTTGGCCGCAAAGATTTGATTGAAGCTGCCAAATTAAACAGCAGTCCGCATGAATGCCCCATTGGCAGACCGATGAAAGTTAATAAGGAAGAAATTTTTGGTATGTATGCAGCGCTAAAATCCTATTTGGAAAGAGATCATGACGCCGAATGGCAGGAGTGGCTTGGCAGGATTAAACGCATTTCAAAAATTCTGGAAAAAATGCCATCAGTAAAATGTGAAACTATAATTAATCCCGGACCTGCAAATGCATTTCCCGGCATGAGGGTAAGCTGGGATCAAACCAAAATAGATATTAATCCTAAGGAAGTTGCAAAAGCTTTGGATAAAGGTACACCCAGCATTATTGCCGGAGGTGGCGAAGATGTGTTAAATGTGGGAGTAGTTTTACTTCAACCAAAACAGGTTGATATAGTTGCAAATCGAATTAAGGAAATACTTGAAAAAAATCTTATCAAAGGCTAAAAGGTAAACTTAAAGCCACTTTATGTATATATTACCATTTCCCGTTCGGCGTCCCAACTCATACCTTTAACATACATATTGTACATGCCGGGTTGCGAGAAACCATCCCAAACTACCTGGTGTTTGCCTGGTTCCAGATCAGGAGCATGCATGCGCCATACAACATCTCCATGCCGGTTCAGAATATCAACATAAACATCACTTTTTTCAGGAACAGAAACTTCCATTATAACATGATCATTTGAATCTGTTCCAATTGCACGAATATCAGGAGTAACATTTTGTGATGATTTACCCATTTTCCAGGAACCGTAGTCGAAAGGTTCGTCACACATATGAAACATGTCTTCATTCATCCCGTCATAATTTCTTCTCAGGTAATAGCTTAAAAGAGGTGTTCTTTTAAGTGAATCAAGTTTTACAAGTTTTGCCTGTCCATTTTCCCATAGATAAACCGGAATATCATTGGGGTCAAGTACATCCGAAAGGCCTCTCTCAATTCCAATATGAAACAACCCAAAATTTCCGGGTTCATGGCCGGCCAGCCAATGCGTGATTATATCAACCCTGAATGCATCTTTCCCAAAAATTATATTATTGCTCATAAAATCCATTCCTTTTCCATCATGCGGTCCATTGGCAAAACCATCGCCATCGCGACCGTAAATACCTTCAACGATATTAATACCTGTGGGAGTAATACTGTATGAATCAAGCATTCTTTGAACCCACTGTTCCATAAACATACCCCCACCGTATGGAGGCCTGTCCATTTTACTTTTCCAGCGTGGAATGCCACTGTTCAGGTGTTTCTGATGCAGTTCAGCAATTCTTTGCATATAATCGGGCTGAAAAAATTCGTGATATCGTTTATCGTAAGTTTTAAAAATATTGTAGTGCCCCCCGCAGTAGCTGTGAAATTTCTTTGCTGTAATACCTTGCAGGTTTTTAATGGAAGCCGTAATTCCCATCATGTGGGCTTTGAATTTTGCAATATTTATAAGAAAAGTATCGGGCGCTGTCATTGGAGCCATAAATGCCACTTGTTTAAAAACATTTCCATCAACTTCTTTAAAAATAATATCATCTTTTCCAAGATCCCAGAAATCCTTTGATGTCAGATCACGCAGATCAAAATTATTTCTTTCTGCCATTGCTGTCCAGCCATTGGCCTCCCAAAGGTTTGAACAGGCACATTCCCTCAAATAAAATTCCTTTGGTCCTTTTGTTTTTACTGCTTTTAAAAATCCTTCAACAAAATTTCCGTCGGTAGTTACGCCCATTTGAGCAACCTTGCTTTCATCATTATAATTATTGCATGTCCAGTTGGGTTTACATGTTATTTTGGTTGTGTTTGGAAAACCTTCACCATTTGAGGTTTTAACAAACATCTCATTTGCAAGCTTAAATGCTGCATCATGAATTCCCTTTGAATCGACTTTATTCTGTACTGATGTAAGATTTATAAAAACTGCTTCAGGGTGTTCTTTTATAAAAGGATGAAGGTCGAAACCTTCTTCACCTGACCAGGCTGAATTTGCCACAGCATCAAAACCCGGAGTTACAATAGCAGCTACACCTGCTGCGGAGGATACCCTAATAAAATCACGTCTTTTCATTACTTTATTTTTAAAATATAAATGAATAAACCTGGCTTATTTCACTCAACTTTTAACAAAACAAACAAAGAGCAAAAAGTAATGTTGATTTTTATGTTTTTTGACAGGTATCAGTTTAAAACTGATAAAAACTATCTTCTAAAGGTAAAGAAATTTACATAGGAACAAAAATAAATGTATGTGAAATTTTAATAATCCGGTTGATTATCAGATTGGAACAAAGCATATTCTCTTATTTTCGAATTTATTAAAAGCAAGTTTTTAAGTTTTGCACAAAAAGAAAATCCTCGTTTACAAATTAGCAATGACTATTCACTCAAATTCCGTAACTTTAATTCCGAAGCAAAATACTTTGTTTTAGCTACAGAAAAATTGATGTATTTAATACTATGTTTTTCCGGCTTTCCCGATGTTATACCCCTTGAATTTGGTTTTAATAATTTTGATTAAATTCTTTAAAATACTGTAATTATGGAAATTAAAGTTCATCATCAATCCAAACTCAAAACAATCTTTTTGGTTTTTACTGTTTTTGTTTGCCTGAGTACTTCATCTTTTTCAGAAAAACAATTTGTAACTGTTTATTCTTCTGAACTAAAAAGTAATGATAGAATTTCAGATCAAAGTAAAAAGCATTCTGAAATTGGACAAAATGAAGCGTATTTCAGTGATTTTAAAGACGCGAATGTTAATGCTGTGAATGTCGAAATAAATGATGGTAATCAAAACAGCATAACAATGGATTTGAAAATACCTGCTAAAATGTTTAGTGCCGTAGTTGTTGATGGTAACAATAACAAATGGTTTTTAACAGAAGCGGGAATTGTTGGTTTTGATGGAAAAAAATGGACTTTGCAAAATAAGAACAGCAAGGTAGAATCGCTTGATATTAAAGGAATCGCTTTTGAAAAAAATTCCCATGGAGAAGAAATCTGGCTTGCCACACCAAAAGGTGCAAATGTTGCTTCACTGCCAATAGATGCAGTTTCAGGAGCAACTTCATATAATAGTTCAAATACTCCGTTAACAAGTAACAATGTACTGCGAATATCGGTTGGTAAAAGTCCGCTGCGCTGGTTTGGAACAGATAAGGGTATTTCGGCATTTAAAACCGACAAATGGCTGACTCCTGATTATGAAGATATCTATCCTGAATTTCTATTCCAGGAATTTCCTGTTTTATCAATGGCTGCAGATTCAGATGGTGATACACTTTACATAGGAACCAACGGTGCCGGAGTTGCCAGAGTTTTCAGCAATGAGGTAGATGGAATTTCAGGTGCTTCCGTTTTGGCGCAGTGGGGCCCGATGATTTTACCTTCCGATAAAATCTACAGTATTTTAATAGCTCCTGATGGTGCAAGATGGTTTGGCACTGATATGGGCGTGGCAAGACACACTGGTCAGAATTCACTGGATAACTGGACTGCCTTTACTATAGAAAATGGGCTTGTAAACAATTTTGTTCAGGCAATTGCTTCCGACAAGGAAGGTAAAATCTGGTTTGGCACACAAGGAGGCATTTCAGTTTTTAATGGTTCTGAATGGACCTCCTATAAAGAAGCTGATGGATTGAGTAGCAATAATGTGCTTTGCATAGTCGTTGACAATACCGGTGTCGTGTGGATAGGAACGGGTAATGGCGTTACATGTATTGATAAAGGGAAGTTTACCAATTATAAATAGCGAATAATTTGATTATTGAAAGGATGTGGCAGAAAAAGAAATGATTATTTCAATTCAAAAACAAAATCCTTTATTTCTTTTCGCGTTTCAGCCTGTTTTTTTCTTTGAATCATATCATCAGTCTGCGGTCTGTTTTCATCAGGAAAACCAACAGCAATGACTGTAACAGGCTCAAAGTTTTCAACATCAAGTTTCAGGAAAGTTGTCGCTTTCTCCTTGTCGAATCCTCCCATTTGATGCACCTGTAAACCCATTTCGGCTGCCTGAATAGCAATGGAAACATTGGCAGCCCCAATATCGTGAAGCGCTTTCCCATTCGGAAGGTTTTTATAATCGAGGTTCTTTTTTAATACTGAAATAATCAATACCTGTGCTTCTTTTGCCCAGTCGGGGTTATTCCCGGTTAAAATACCCAGGAAATCACCAAACACATTTTGGTTTTCACGCCTTACAAAATAATAATTCCAGGGTTGCTCGTTTCGTGATGAAGGCGCCCGGCGAGCAGCTTCAAACAAAAGATTTATCATTTCACTTGTTACAGGTTTATCCGAAAAAGCCCTCGGACTCCAACGGTTTTTTATAGCTGCATTAATTTGCATTTTTTCTTTCTATGGTGAGTTGTGTTTAACAAATCAATGCAGTTATTGTTTGTTTTGAAAATTTTAAACCACCCGATTCCCGCTGCTTAAATGTATTACCAACCCGGCAAACATCAAACGAATAAATAGTACAAAAAAACGGGAGAAAGGAGTCAGGAAAATTGCACCTAATTCCTGACTTCCGTCTCCCAACTTTCAATTTTCATTCAAATTCTAAATGCGATCTCTACACCGTTGGTTCCCAACCCGGTGCATAATCACGACTCCAGAGTTGCATTGCCTCGCGATCAAACATTCGACCGGTTTTATCGTCAATGTCAAAACCTTTTCCTATGCGGTAGGCTATGTTTGAATAATGTACCATAGCCTGACTGTTTGTTGCATCATCAATTGGTGCGTTTAGCTTTTGTTTTCCACGGATGGTTTCGAAGAAATTAATTACATGGCCGGTAGTCATGTCTCCGCCGCCGCCAAGAGCAGTGCCTGCTTCGTTTGATTCACCTTTGCTTTCTTTTAAAATCTTCCCGGCACGGTCATATAAAATATATTTACCGCGATCGACAAATACAGTTCCCTCGCTTCCGTAGATTATTGTACCACGATCACCAAGTCCGTAGGTATTTTGACCTGACCGGCTTCTGCCATCCCAATTGATAACTTTATCGCCGGCAAATTTTATGGTGGAATACATGGTGTCATACATTTCCCAGCCATCGCTGAAAAAATGACGTTTTCCGGCTTCAACATCCACTCTCACAGGCAGGTTAACGTTCAGCGCCCAGCGTGCAACATCGAGTTCATGCGTTGCGTTGTTACCGGTTTCTGCTGTTCCGTAAGCCCAACCATACCAGTGCCAGTTATAATCCCATGTTTCCGAAGTATATTCGCGACGTGGTGCCGGGCCTTGAAATAATTCCCAGTCAAGTCCTTCAGGTACAGGTGCTTTTTTCTGCAATGGCACTTCACCACGGGTATTGAGATAAAATGCAACTGCCCGGTAAGGCACACCAATTATTCCATCATGAATTCCCTTTACAATTTCCTGCGTGTGACCCGATGAACGTTGTTGATTGCCCATTTGAATCACTTTGTTATATTTTTTGGCGGCAGCAACCACGAGTTCATTTTCGTTCATATTGTGGCTGCAGGGTTTTTCAAGGTAAACATGCTTACCTCCTTTCATCGCCAAAATTGCACCTGGAGTGTGCCAATGATCGGGTGTGGCATTAAAAATCAAATCCACATTTTGGTCGTCGATTACCTTGCGGATATCGTTTTCCAGCTTCGGTTTATAATCAATATATTTCGAAAATTTCTGTGCTGCCGATTCGCGCTGACTTTTCTTAACATCGCATAAATACAGCAATTCAACATTGTTCTCTTTCATCGAAATAGGTTCGTAATATGCACCCAAACGGCGGCCAAGTCCAATGATCGCCACATTTAGTTTTTCGTTGGCGCCGATAATGCGGCCATAACTTTTTGCTGACATTCCCATGGCCGAGCTACTTACCGCTATTCCTGCAGCACCGGCTGTAACTTTTTTCAGAAAATCTCTTCTATTTGCACTCATATTTTTTAGTATTGGTATTAGTTCTTAAATTTATTTTTTATTCAATTAATCTTTTGTGTTTTATTCAAACAAGTTAGATTGATAATGAAAGATGTGATGCCGACAACATTATCCCTAACCAGAAACCTGTAACTTGTAACCTGCAACACTCATTACATCATAGCCAAAATTCCCTTAACATAGCCAAATGATTCCATCATTCCGGGCAGTGGATCTTTTCCCTCTGCTTCATATTCCAGAGAAAGTGTTCCTTTGTAAGCAAGTTTATTTACTGCTTTCATAAAGGACGGAAAATCAATAACACCTCGTCCGATTATACAAGTTGAACCGACCTTTTCTGCTTTAGTAACATCTTTTATGTGTATGTCAAAAACCCTGTCAAAGTAATCTTTTAAATCCTGTTCCGGGTCACGATTAATGCGCTTGGTATGACCAATATCAATACACAGTCCCATTCGTTTGTCACGGTTTTTTATTAGCACAAAAGCACTTTCAGCACTTGGGTAAACCAAATCGCCCGGACCATGGTTGTGGATGGCCAGTTTAATATCGTATTCTTTTACTTTTCCTTCAACATAATCGAGCAATTCATGATTTGGCACTCCGATAATCATTTCCATTCCCGCCATTTTTGCGTATTCAAAAGCCTGATCAACCTCCTCTTTTGTTTTCATGTAAATAACCCCGCCACCATAAAGTGTAATACCTTTTTGCTTACAAAGAGCAACGGCTTTTTGAATTGTGGCCTTATCAGAATCAAGCGGTAAGTGCATGCTTTTAAATGTAATTCGGTTAACACCACACCGTAATGTCATATCCAGCGCCTGTTCCTGTGTAAATTCGCGCAAAGAATAAGAAGCTACACCCAGTTGAAAACCAAACTCAGATTTTGAAACATTAGTTGATGAAACCGATGCATTTGCTAATCCAGGAAGACTTGCTGCCGCAATTCCTAGTCCTGTTGCTTTCAAAAAATTTCTTCTGTTTGCCATGATTATAATTCTCTTATTTTAATACTTCTGTAAAATACCTGATCATGGTGATCTGTAAGCAGAATTGGCGTTGGTGAAGCCATTCCAAAATCTTTATAATCTGCATACTTGCTTCGTGCTACAAGCGCTTTATAAATATTATCGCCCCGTTTGTATTCCACCACTTTTCTTCCATTCAACCAATGTTGAACAGTGTTGTCGGGATAAACTACAATCCTGCCCTGGTTCCATTCACCAATCTTTTTTACAAACCTACCTTCTTTATTTGCAGGAATTAAATCATAAAGTGATGCGAGAGTGCGGTTTCCCACAACACCTTGTTTGGCATCAGGGTGTTTTTCATCGTCAAGAATTTGGTATTCAAGACCTATGTGAGCGCCATTGTTTCCTATTCCGTATTTTATTCCATTGTTTGCTCCTTCTGTGAGTTTAAAATCGAACTTCAGCTCAAACGGGCCAAATTCTTTTTTTGTAATGATATCACCGTCACCTTTAACTTCTTTATTTGCATTTAAAGTAAGTTCGTTGCTGATTACTTCCCATCCTTTTTTCACAGGCTCGCCTGTTTCTGCAACTTTCCAGCTATCCAGATTTTTGCCATAAAAAAGTAACTCAAATCCCTGTTCTTTTTCTGCTTCACTTAAATTATTAGGCAACAGATTTACAACGTAAATACCTTCTGATGGTGAGGGTTTCAGGTTTTCAGTTTTGATACGAATATTTCTCCATTTTATCTGGTGTCCTTCAGATTCTTTTCTGTCACCAATTCCGTGCACCTGCAAAGCAATCAAACCAGAGGGAGTCATATCATCAATAACATGTGCGCAGGCAACGCCATTTAGCCAGGTTTTTATTGAAGTTCCAATACATTCAATCCTGTATTTATTCCATTCGCCCATTTTTAGAGCCGATTGTGCACCCGGATTTAAATCAAGCGGATACAGCCAGCCCCGGCGAGCTTCATCATAAATGCCCCCACTCCATGCGCGGGCTGAAGGATCAACTTCACATTGGTAACCGTGTACACGGCCATTGTTGTAGTCGGCTTTGCTTTCGCTGCGGAATTGGATACCCGAATTCATGTTTTCCTCCACAAGCAGCTCAACTTCGAAAATAAAATCGGAATAATTTTTTTCTGTGCAAAGAAAAGAATTTGGTGTGTTTAGAACTGTTGTGCCAACAATAACTCCATTAACAACTTCGTATTTTGCCTCGCCATTTAACTGTTTCCAGCCTTTTAAATCTTTGCCGTTAAACAAATTTGTCCAACCATCATTCTGACCAAAAGCATTTCCGCCAAGTAAAAATACTGCAATAAATAAAACTGATATTTTTCTCATCCTAATGTTCATTAAGTTATTAAATAGTGGTTTAGAAAATTCTCCGTGTACGAACACGATGGACAAATTTAATTAATTTTTGGAGTGAAGGTAGAAATAGATCAATAAAAAATCACCTCAAAAAATACTTAGAGATTTAGTACTTGAGCTGGCAATTTTACTTTTGCAAAACTATTTTTGTGGTTTCCGATGATTCATCACATTTCAAATTGCACAAATATATTCCAGCGGGTAAATTATCTGGTCGCCAGTTAATTTCATGTTTTCCGGGGATTTGAATTTCGTTTACAAGTGTTTCAATTTTCTGACCTGCAAGATTGTAAATTACAATTGAAACCATTTCCGTTTTTTGCAAGATATATGAAATTGTTGTTTCCGTTTTAAAAGGATTGGGATAAATTTGCCCCAAATCCCTTTCTTCAATTAGCACCTTTTTTATTCCTGTATTTTTTGTTGTACTTGAATAAATATAAGCACGCCCCATATTCCGACCCACTGCATTCGAACCGGGATCGCCAATAATCAAATCGGAATGACCATCTTTATTTATATCACCTAAATAAGAAATACTACTTCCATGCCACCAACTTTCACTTTTTATTGAATAATCTGAAATAGTATCCATTACTGAACCTCCCAAATATATTGTAGCATTTGCAAATTCATCACCTACAATTATATCATTGAATCCATCTTTGTTTAAATCGCCGGCATTAGATAAAGCATAACCAAAAGCAAATTGGTCTTTAGCAATGGTTACATCGGGAATAGAGTCCATTAACTCACCTCCAAAATGTATATAAACATAACTCATGCGTGGTCCAGCCCCTTGATTGGGAGAACTTACCATAAGGTCATCATATCCATCGTTGTTTACATCACCCGCAGCAGATATATAACCTATTCCATAATTTTCAATTCCTGTTATAATTACATCCGCTTTTGTGTCATTTTGTGAATTCCCAAAATAAATATAAACCCTGCCTACACGGGTATTTGTATTCTCTAAATCATACCCGGGAGCTGATATTACTATATCAGAATAACCATCATTATTTAAATCCCCCGCACACACATTCTTTTCACCAAATAAGATGAATTTTGCTTCGCCTTCGAAAATCAAATCAGGAACGGTATCCATTGAAATTCCTCCATAATAAAGATAAGTACGCCCTGATTGCGTACCATTTGCAGAATTTAAATATTCACCGATCAAAATATCATCAAAACCATCGTTGTTAAAATCTCCGGCAGAAGATACATTATTTCCAAAACTTATACTTGATTCATTACCCTGAAAAACAATGTCGGGAATGGTGTCCATTGCTTTGCCTCCCAAATAGATTTTAACTGCAGCAGGTTGAAATCTCCCAACAATTAAATCTGAGAATCCATCACTGTTTACATCTCCCGCAAGTGCAACACTTTCGCCAAAATTATAATTTTCCGATTCGCCAATAATTTTTAAATCAGGTTCTGTATTTAATACATCGCGTCCAAAATAAACATTGATATAACCATAACTCTCTGTATATGGCTCTATACTCGAAGTAATAATAAAATCATTGTAACCATCATTATTTAAATCTCCCGCACCTGAAACAAGCGATCCAAAATGTTCATTGGCAGCTTCGCCATAGAAAAATATATCGGGTATGGTATCGAACGCATATGAACCTTTAAATATTGATATTTTACCGGCATCCACTCCATTTTCATCATTTTTTGAGTTACTTCCTAAAACATCTGAAAAACCATCGCCATTGCAATCTCCTGCCCCTGCAACTCTGTCAATGTCTGGCAATATAAAATCTGCAATGCTGCCCATTTCGTTTCCTCCTAAATGTATCAAAGGCATTAATTGTCCATTATCATCCTTATAATCCCAATTTCTAACATTAAAATCATCAAACCCGTCATTATTAATGTCACCCAAACCATAAGCTTCTTCTCCAAACATAGTAACATCTGCAATTGTGTCAAGGGATGCACTTCCAAAATAGATATAAACTTTATTTACACGGTAAGCACCAACGGAAAAATCATCAAAGCCGTCGTTATTCAAATCCCCGACACATGCTAAAGAATTACCAAAAGAACTATCCAAATATTCCCCATTTAATATCAAGTCCGGTACGGTATCCATTTCAGATCCACCCAAAAATGCATATACTTTACCTTTTCCAAAAGGAAACTGGCTTGCCCCAATAATTACATCGTCAAATCCATCATTGTTAATATCTCCTGCATTTGAAACTTCAAAGCCAAACCAATCTTGTTCATCTCCTTCTGAAAGTCTTAAATCAGGAATTGTATCTATTTTTGTTCCACCAAAATAGATATATGCGAAACCTCTTTTCCCAGCTATCAGATCATCAAAACCATCGTTATTTACATCACCCGCAGTAGAAATAGAAAACACACCCCATTCTTTATTTGGTATGAGTGGAAAACGTTCATCTGCTTCACTGCTTATTTCTTTCCCTCCGTAATAGAGATAAATTTCACCAAAACCATCTATTAAAATATCTGAAAAACCATCGCCATTAACATCTCCGGCTGGTTCAATATATCTGCCAAAAGGAAAATTTTTATCACACCCTGAAAGAATTACATCAGGGGTTTTATGATTTTGAATTTCATCGCTTCCAAAGTAAATATATACTTTCCCTCTTTTACCTGTTTCATAATCGACGGCGTTTTCTAAGCCAACTGCCCAGTCATCAAAACCATCGTTATTAATATCGCCAACAAAAGAAATAACTTCACCAAGGTTGCTTCCGTTTAAACCAGATGGTGGTAACCCTTTGTCGATTTTCATTAATAATTCGAGAGGTTCTTGCGCAAAAAGTGTGGATGACAGCAATACAAAAAAAAGGACTTTTGATAATTTCGGGATAGCTGTAAATTTTTTCATGAGTTTTGGAAATTTTATGTTTTTCTCATTTTTGGTATTTTACTCAAATATACTGAGATTAGAACAAATGGTTACCAAAAAAACTCTAATTATGGCTGTGGGGGCGATCTTTTGAATTGATATCAAACATTGAAACACAACGTCAAACTTCCGACTTCCGACCACTAACTTCCGACTTTTCTATTTTCACTCTTGCATCAACAGCCAGTATTTCCCTATCATTCCCCAACAAAGGATTGATATCCAACTCCTTGATTTCGGTAGCAAAGCGCAACAATGTTGAAAGCCGCACAATAATATCGGCAAATTTCTCAATGTTTACCCCACCCTGTTTGCGGTAACCTTTCAGTATTTTGTATGATTTCAGGCTTTTGATCATCGATTTTGCTTCGTTGTGCGAAAGTGGCGCAAGTCCCGATGCAACATCCTTCAAAACTTCGACATAAATTCCTCCCATACCGCAAAGCACAATATGTCCGAATTTCTCCTCATATTTGGCACCAAGAAACAACTCGAGACCTGTTGCCATTTGTGCAATCAGAACGCCTTCTGCCCCGTCAATTCCATATAAGTGGTGAAATTCTTTTCTTACCTGTTCTGTGTTTCGAATATTAAGAATGACACCGCCAACTTCAGTTTTGTGCAGTGGCCCAACCACTTTCATTACAACAGGAAAACCTATTTTGCTTGCAGCCAAAACAGCTTCGGTTTCAGAGGTTGCAACAATTTCATTCACCCTTGAAATTCCTGCCGCATCAAGCAACTGATGGATAATTTCGGGAGATTGATAACCACTTTTTGCATTATCGATTATCTTTCTGATTTCGTAAATATTTATTCCCTCAACAACAATTTCGTTTTCAGATGGAACCTGGATTTTCATCACTTTTGTCAGAGCACGCCCAAGCAGTACTTCATCCGGAAAATTCACATTTCCCTGTGCCAAAAAAACCGCAACATCATCTTTTACGTTTATCAATGATGGCAAAATCGGGTAAATTGGCTTTCTGCAGGTTTTCATTTTGAGATTTAATAACTCATACACATCGCCAATAGGGAACAAACCCGGACTTCCAAAAATTACTGCCATCCCATCAACTTCAAAATCATTTTCGCAGGCATCAATAATTTCGCCGAGTTGCAAAGCAGTTCCGGTTGCCAAAAAATCAATGGGATTTTCGACAGACGACCCCACAAACAACTTATCTTTTAAAGCTGATTTTGCCGGAGAGTTTTCTATTTGAGGTATTTTTAAACCTCCGTCTTCCAAAGCATCAGTGAGCATAACTCCGGGGCCGCCGGCATGGGTAATAATTGCCAATTTTCTGCCTGTAAGTTCTTTACACATAAATACACAGGCAACTGTTGTCAACTCCTCCCGCCCGTAACATCTTACAATACCGGCTTTACGGAAAAGCGCATCAACAGCTGCATCGGAACTGGTGAGTGCTCCCGTGTGTGACGAAGCTGCCCGGCTTCCGGCATTCGAACTTCCTGCTTTTATTGCAGCTATTTTACACCCTTTTCGAATGAGTGATGATGCATGAAAAAGCAACTTATCGGGGTTTTCAATATTTTCGATATACAACAATTTTACTTTGGGGCTAATTCCATCTTCATAGTTTTCATCGAGATAAGCCAAAATATCTTCAACTCCGGTTTGAGCGCTATTTCCAACTGAAAAAACATTGGCAAAACGCAAACCCTTGGGAATTCCCGATTCGATAATAAAAACTGCCGTTGCTCCCGACCCTGAAATAAAATCACACCCGTCGGTTGTGAGTTTTGGAATGGGTGTAGTAAAAACACTGGCATGTTCAGGTGTCATCACTCCAATGCAATTAGGGCCGATTAAACAGGCTTTGTGTTTGTTGACAACTTCTGCAATTTCCTGTTCAAGTTGTTTTCCGGCTTCGTTAAATTCACCAAAACCAGCAGAAATAATGATAAATGCTTTTGTATCGTTTTGTTCGGTAAGAATTTTAATAACAGGCAAACAAAATTGTGCCGGAATTGCCAAAACTGCCAAATCAACTTCAGGTAATTCTTCAACTGATGAAAATGAAGGAATTCCCTGTATAACTGATTCATTGGGATTTACTGCATACAAATTTCCTTTAAACTGATTGTCAATTAAATTCTTAACAATTTTGCCTCCTGGTTTTGAAATGTTATTTGAAGCGCCAACAATTGCAATGCTTTTTGGGTGCAGCAATTTTTCATTTATCATGTATCTGATTTTTTGAACCGTTAAAATTAACCATTTTTGTATCAACCAATAATGACAAAGTTCAATTAAAAGTAGTTTTGTCGTTAAAAATAAAAGTTTGAATGGAAGAAGTCAAACATCAAAAAATAGTAGTACTGCTATCGTTTGCAGAAACCGATAGAAACCTGATATTAAATGGTATTCGGCTTGCCAATATATTTAATAAAGAACTTTGTTTGTGTTACAATTATTCGAAAAAAGAGAAACACGAAAAAACAATTCTAAAAGAAAAACTTTCCGATTATTTGAAGCCAATCAAAAGCGAATTATCCAGCTTAAAAATTTCAACGCTGTTAATATCGCAGAGTTTAAATGATTTACCGGATAAACTAGCTGATGATTTTGAAGCAATTTTATTGATTTCGGGTGCAAGTGAATTTAAAAAATATGCCACTTCAGTTACAGAAAGTCCGGTCCCGTTTCTTTTTGTCGATGAAAAAGAAAATCAACTTTCGGAATTTAAGAAAGTAATTTTACCCATTGATTTGCGAAAGGAAAATAGTGACAGTTTGCTTTGGAGTTCTTATTTCGGCAGATTTAACTCTTCTACTATTGTAGTGGTTGCAGCATCCGACAAAGTAAAAGATTCACAAAGACAGGTTGCTGTAAATGTAGCATTAGGTCGAAAATTATTTCAAAAATTCAAAATTGAACACAAAATTTTCAGGGGAACAAAATCGAGTTTGCAAAACTCATTTGAAGCGCTTGACCTGGCTCTTTCGTCGGATAGCGATTTGCTTATAATTTTAGGAAGTTCGGTAATTACCCCGCTTGATTGGCTGATTGGTTTGCCAGAAAAGAAAATTATAAAAAGAGCAGGAAAACTGCCGGTTTTAGTTATCAACCCACAAAAAGACAACTACATTTTGTGTGATTGATTTCATAAAATTTAATTGAATAAATACTTCTAATTTTTTTGCATTTGGGTTGGTAGATTTTTCTGCAAAAAATAATGCCGTGAAACAAACTTTATTTCAGTATGGTTCTTTTTATTCTACCGAACACAAGCAAATCAAGATTAACTCAATGTTAAAACGGAAGAAAAATTAATCAAAATATTCTATCTTAGTAATCAGTATATTAACTTAATTTTAAACGTATCACTGAAATGATGAGATTATAAGCTATTGTAAATTAAGTAAGTAAAAAAGTATTATCCTTGCACTGAATTTTAACAACATTTAAACATTAAAATTATGGCAACAAAGAAAGTTACGCCGGCAGAGACCAAAACTACAACAAAAAAAGTCGCTGAAAAGAAGGCTCCGGCAGCAAAAACAACTAAGGCTAAACCAGCAATTACCGAAGACGATATACGTAAAAAAGCAGAAGAAATCTACAATGCAAGAATGGCATCGGGAGAAGCTGGTACACCGGAAAGTGATTGGATCAATGCTGAAAAAGCTTTGAAAACAGCTAAAAAGTAATTCAAAATTATTGAGCTAATTACCGTCTTGGTTTTGATCATTCAAAAAAGTCCTGTCATTTAAATATGACAGGACTTTTTTTTACTGTCAAATTCTTGTAAAAATTCTACTTTTGAAAATCACATATTTTTCAAATAAAGATGAACATCAAATTATATTTCAGTAAAGTGCTTTTTTTTATTTTGTTATTTACTTCTTCAATCGGTTTTTCGCAGGAACCTGAAGATGAAAATTACAGGGAAAGTTGCACAAGTATAATGGTTGGAAGAATGGCAACCGATGATGGATCGGTAATTACTGCCCACACCTGTGACGCATATTACCGAACCTGGCTGCAATTTGTGCCCGCACAAAAATTCGAACGCGATACAACCCACAAAGTTTATTGGGGAACAATGCACACTCACACCGCATGGAGCATGGATAAAGTGGAATTAAAAGGTGAAATACCTGAAGCAGACAGCACTTTTGCATATTTAAACACGGCATATCCATGCATCAACGAAAAGCAACTGGCAATTGGCGAAACCACAATCAGCGGAAGGAAAGAACTTGAAAATAAAAATGGCCTGTTTTTGATTGAAGAACTTGAACGAATAGCACTCCAGCGTTGCACTTCTGCGCGCCAGGCAATTGTTTTAATTGGGAATTTAATTAAAGAATATGGTTATGGAGATGCCGGAGAATGCATAACAATTGCTGATAAACGTGAAGTGTGGCAGATGGAAATTTTTGGTGAAGGCCCTGATAAAATTGGTGGTGTTTGGGCGGCACAGCGCATTCCTGATGATCATGTTGGGATTTCGGCTAACATTTGCCGTATTGCTGAAATAAAAACCGATCAACCCGATTTTTTTATGTATTCTGAAAATGTTTTTGAAGTTGCAAGGAAACTTAAATTCTGGGATGGAGAAAAACCTTTTAAATATTGGGAAGCTTATGGTGGAAATGAAAAACCATTTAACATCCGTGAATACTTTATTTTCAACAAACTTGCCCCGGGATTAAATTTGAAATACGATAGTTCTGAACTTCCTTTTTCAGTGAAACCTGAAAAGAAAATAAATGTCAGGGAGGTTTTGGATTTGTACCGCACAACTTATGACAGTACAGAATGGGAAATGATAAGAAACCTGAAAGTTCCGTCAAAACGAAAAGACAGCGATAGTAACGTTGTGATTGATACAATTGTTAGTCCGGCGGCTCATCCTTTTATGGCAACTGAAAAACGGGATTTGCTAAACGCACTGCATAAAGATATTGTGGTTTGGAACCGTCCGGTTTCAGTCCAATATTGTGCATATTCCTGGGTTGCACAGTTGCGTGATGATTTGCCCGATGAAATTGGTGGCCGTTTGTTTTTTGGGTTCGATGTTCCACAATTAAGCCCGAGATTTCCTGTTTACTGCGGCAACCTGAACTTACCTGAGAGTTTTAATATTTGCGGGCAGGATCATTTCAGCCGTGAATCGGCTTTGTGGGCTTTTCGACGTACAAACCGGCTGGCTATGGTAAACTGGAAAATTGGAAAAGAAACACTTGAACCAGAAGTTGCAAAGCAGGAAAACAAGCTTTTTGAAGAACTTGATTTTGTTGAAAAAAGAGCCCTGGAACTATCAAATCAGGATAAAATGAACCTAAGAAATGGTAACAAAACCCAACTTAGCCGCGAATATTTAACCGATTATTCCAACTCAGTAGCCCGTTCAGCAATTGACAAATGGTGGGAGCTTGGCGATAATTTGTGGGTGAAAATGAGGTGGAAGTTTTGAAATAAGGCAATTGAATAACTATGAATAAATATATCGAACTTTTAAAAACTCTTATATCAACCCCTTCTTTTAGTAAAGAAGAAGAAAATGCAGCAAAAGTGATGCGTGATTTTCTACTTTCAGAGAATATTCCTTTCGAAACAAAAGAAAATAACACCTGGGCGTTTTGTAAATATTTTACAAAAGAAAAACCAACAATTCTGCTCAATTCACATATTGATACAGTTCGCCCGGCCTTAGGATATACAAAAGATCCGTTTTCGCCAATTGAGGAAGGGTACAAGCTTTTTGGACTGGGAAGTAACGATGCCGGTGGACCGCTTGTTGCTTTGCTTGCCGCTTTTATTCATTTTTATGATCGCGGGGATTTGCCTTTCAATTTGGTATTTGCAGCATCGGCTGAAGAGGAAATATCTGGATTACGGGGAATGCAAATCGTTTATCCGGAAGTTTCGCCGGTGGATTTTGCGATCATCGGCGAACCAACCAAAATGGAACTGGCGATTGCGGAAAAGGGATTATTGGTTTTGGATTGTTACGCTCACGGAAAATCGGGACATGCTGCAAGAAACGAAGGTGAAAATGCACTTTACAAAGCTATTGACGACATTCAAAAATTACGTGATTTCAAATTTGATAAAACATCAGAAGTGTTGGGTGATGTAAAAATATCGGTTACAATGATTGACGCCGGTTCGCAGCACAACGTAGTTCCTGATGTTTGCCATTTCGTTGTGGATGTGCGCACTAATGAGCACTATCTGAACAAGGAAGCGGCTGAAATTATTGCCAGTTTGATTGGTTCAGAAGTAAAACCCCGCTCTTTACGACTCAATTCTTCCGGAATCTCGGAAAATCACCCTTTTGCTAAACTGGCAAAAAGCAAGGGAATTCATATTTATGGTTCGCCAACCACTTCCGACCAGGCGATTATTTCGTGCCCGTCAATCAAAATGGGGCCAGGCGATTCGGCTCGTTCCCATACTGCGGATGAGTTTATTTATAAAAGTGAAATCATTTCAGGTATCGAAAGGTATATTGAGTTGTTGGAAGAGCTAATATTATGAAACCATTTATTTCTCTTTGAATTTGACGTTTTTATAGAAAGTTCCATATTTAAAATCATGGCCATTCTGTATCTTCGGAAAGTTATATAGGTCATAAAAAAGCAATTTATGAATATTCAGGAACTAATATTTACCCGATATGATAATCTCAATTCAATTTGTCAATTTAATTGGGAACCAAATGATTTGGAAAGAATTGAAAAAGCATTTCGGTTTGCAAGCACTTTTGTTGGAGAAAACAAATTTAAACATGGCGAAGTAATTATTTCTCATTCACTTGAAGTTGCAACCATTATTGCGCAGGAAATTGGAATGGGACCTGATTCAATTGTTGCCGGGTTGTTGCATAATGTTATGTATGCCGGATTAGAAAAGAAAGCCACTCAAAAAGAAATTGAAGAAGCGTTTGGTAAACTAATCTTTTCAATTTTGGAGGGAATGTCAAAAATAAACGCGTTGGGTACTGATACTGTCGATTTACATTCAGAAAATTACAGAAAACTACTTTTAGCCCTTGCCGGTGATGTTCGTGTAATTATACTTAAAATAGCTGACCGACTGCAGGTATTGAGAAACCTTGATGTGTACGATGCAGACAGCCAAAAACGACTTGTTACCGAAACAGCATATTTGTACGCTCCACTCGCCCACCGTCTGGGATTATATGCCGTAAACTCTGAATTGCTCGATTTATGTTTAAAGTATCAAAAGCCTGAAGCCTACAATTATGTAGTTAACAGATTGAAAGAAACTGAAACTGAGCGCGCCAATTTTGTTGCTGAATTTGTAAAACCCGTTGAAAAGAAACTCCAAAACAAAGGTTTCAAATTTTCAATGAAGGCACGAACAAAATCTATTTCCTCCATATTCAATAAAATGAATAAAAAGGATGTTTCATTTGACGAGGTAATGGATTTATTTGCAATTCGAATAATATTGGATTCGAAACCCGAAGATGAAAAATCAGACTGTTGGACCGCCTACTCATTTGTAACTGAAGAATACCAAACAAACCCAAACCGTTTGCGCGATTGGATTACAATTCCAAAATCAAATGGCTACGAATCGCTCCACACAACAGTTTTGGGGCCACAGGGAAAATGGGTCGAAATACAGATTCGCACGAAAAGAATGGATGAAGTTGCAGAAAAAGGACTTGCTGCTCACTGGAAATACAAAGGGGGAAAAGAAAAATCAGGTTACGATTCATGGCTTGCAGAAATCAGAAATATACTTGAAAACCCTGAATTGAATGTTGTTGATTTTATCGACCATTTCAGTACAGATATTTATAACGATGAAATTTTCGTTTTCACACCAAAAGGCGATTTAAGAAAATTACCAAACGGCGCCACAATGCTCGATTTCGCCTACGAAATTCATTCACGTTTAGGTGATACTTGCGCAGGTGGGAAAGTAAATGGAATTAAAGTAACCCTGAAACACAAACTTAAAAACGGTGATCATGTTGAAATTGATACATCGAACAACCAAAAGCCCAAAATGGATTGGCTTGAGTTTCTTGTTACTTCGAAGGCAAAAAACCGTGTAAAAGCGAGCTTGAACGAGGAACGTAAAGTAATGGGTGGCCAGGGCAGAGAGATTCTTTTGCGAAAATTCAAAAACTGGAAAATTGAATTAACAGATGAAGGAATCCGTAAAATGTTAAAGAAATACGGGTTCAAACTGGCGCTGGATTTTTACTATGATGTTGCAACCGGAAAAATTGATCCGTTGGATATTAAATCAATTTTTACTGAAAAAGAAGAGGTTAGTTCCAAACAAAGATTAGAGGAACTACTTCCCAAAAAAGAGGTAAAAGAATTGAATTTTGAAAGTGGCGATGATTTTCTTGTTATTGACAACAACTTAAAAAATGTAAACTACAAACTCGCTCAATGTTGCAACCCGGTTTTTGGCGATTCCATTTACGGTTTTGTTACAATCAGGGAAGGAATAAAAATTCACCGGAACAGCTGTCCCAACGCGCCGCAAATGAAAGAACGTTTTCCTTACCGTATCATAAAAGCAAAATGGCGCGACACAACCAATAAAAGTTCATTCTTAACATCTTTGCATATTTCGGGATTAGATGAAGAAGGAATCGTATCGGAAATTACACATATCATTGCGAAAGACCTTGGCACACAAATGCGTTCGATAAATATCGAATCTGATAAAGGAAAATTTGAAGGAAAACTAAAAATCCTTGTTTACAGCCTTGATCATCTTGAGTTTTTAATCCAAAAACTAAAAAAAGCAAAAGGCGTAATATCCGTAACACGTGGTGAAAAATGAATATTCTGATCGCACCAAATTCGATGAAAGGGAGCCTTAACGCTTTCGACTTTGCCGACATAGTAGAGAAGGCACTTTTGGATTATTCGTCAAAATTTAAGATACAAAAAGTTCCTGTTGCCGATGGCGGCGACTTAACAGGCGAAATAATTGCAAAAAATTTAAACGCGGAAAGGGTAAAAGTTAATGTTAAAAATCCTTTCGGTAAGAAAATCCTGTCACAATATTTTATTTCGGGAAAAACGGCAATCATTGAAATGGCAGAGGCATCTGGCATGAAACTCATCGAAAAAAACGACTTAAATCCGATGAAAACTTCATCGTTTGGAACCGGCGAATTGATTGCCGATGCAATCAAAAAAGGTGTTAATGAAATTTTACTTGCAATCGGCGGAAGTGCCACGGTTGACGGTGGAATGGGTATGATCCAGGCACTTGGTTTTCATTTTTTTGATGAGAAAGAGAATGAATTGCAAGGCAACGGAAAAAGTTTGGGAAAAGTAACTGACATTACTATTCCTAAAAATATTTCTAATATTTCGATAAAAATAATTTGTGATGTTGACAATCCACTTTTGGGCAAAAATGGAGCAGCCGTAGTTTTTGGCCCGCAAAAAGGAGCAACACCGGAAATGATTGTGCAATTGGAAAACGGGTTAAAAAACTGGGCAAACATTCTGCAAATGATAACAGGAAAAAATATTTCCGAAATTAAAGGAACAGGCGCTGCTGGCGGTATTTCAATCCCACTTTTATCATTTTTTGATGCAGAAATTGTTCCTGGCGCTGATTATGTCTTGTCACTTTTAAAATTTGATGAACATGTTAAATGGGCTGATATTGTAATTACCGGCGAAGGAAAACTTGATGCGCAAACATTAAATAACAAAGCCCCGTTTGCCGTTTCGAAATGGGCAAAAAAAGAAAATAAACCTGTTTTTGCAATTGGCGGGTTGGTGGAAAAGGAAGTTGAAGCGGTATTTGATGGTGTTTATAGTATTATGAACGAATCGATAACAGTGAAATTTGCCATGGAAAATGCCAGCCAACTGCTTTATGATTTAACATTTAAATTCGCAGGGAAATTGGATAAATTTTGAGATCGTATTTTTACACATAAAGTTGTCCAACATCCTGCATCAAGTAGCAAGACAAAGAAATGAGCAAAGAAAAATTAGACCATGTTTTACAGCTTTTCAACGCCGAAAAATCAAAAGAAGCACAAATTCTTTTCAAAGAAATAAAGCCCGAAGAAACCGTTGAATATTTGATGATTTCAGGAAAATTAGACCAGAAATTCCAAAACTGGGGAAAAGCAATGAATGCCTACTCAAGGATTATTCAGATTGACCCGGAAAATATTGAAGCGAAAAACCGTATCAAAATGATTCAAAGCATTTTAAACTTTTGGAATCCTGAAATGTTTAATCCATAGAATGATAAAAAATTTAACAAAGAGAATCAATCTCTTCTTTTATTTTTTTAACATTTTGTCAATCAAGTTGTTAAAGTTTACAGTTAAGTTTTAGGAAATTAATTCATAATTGTTATTTTTGGGAACTATAAAAAATAGTGTAAAAAGTATAATAAGAAATTAATTAAATTAAAGATTTAAAAATGAAAAAGGTATTGTTTTTAGTGTTGGCGGTTGTTTTCTCGGTTTTTACTTACGCCCAGGATGCAGCAGAGAAATTGAATCAGGCGCAGGAAGCGATGAAAGCGCAGGATTATGCAAAAGCATATACATTGTATGATGAAGCTATGAGTAATCTTGGTGATGTACAGGTTGACGCGTCAATTAATTTCAACATTGGTTATGCAGCCTACAAAGCTGAAAACCTGGAGGGAGCAGTTAAGTATTTCGACATGGCCATTGAAGTGGGAACAAATGTTGCAAAAAGCCACGAATATAAAGCATTGGCTTACAATGATAAAAAAGACTATACAAATGCAGTTGCAAGTTTTGAAAAAGCTATAGAAACTTCGGAAGAAGGAACTGAGGCGCTGGTTTACAACGCTGGTATAGCTGCCTATCGTGGGAACATGCTTGACAAAGCAGTTGAATTGTTTGGAAAATCGGTAGAAAACGGTTACAAAGGTGAAACAGCACTTTTTTACAAAGCAGCAGTTTTAAAGAAACAGGATAAAAATGCAGAGTATAAAGCAGCCCTGGAAGAAGGAGCTGCAAAATTCCCTGGCGATGAGAAAATTGGACCAGCTCTGGCAAATGTATATGTATCTGAAGGTAATGAATTGTATAAAGCAGGAGCAGATATTCTTGGCGAGGCAAACAAAAAAGTGAATGCCGGAACTTTGAAAACAGATGAACCTGCATACACCGCTGAAGTGGAGAAAGCTCAGGTAGAGTTCAAAAAAGCAATTGAAATTCTGGAAAAAGCAAAAGCGTTGGATGCTTCAAATAAAAATGTTCAGACATTGCTTGATGCTTGTAAAGCTGTATTATAATTGATTGTATTGGTGAATAAAAAAACCGCTCCAGTTTACCGGAGCGGTTTTTTTGTTTATATGCTGAAAAAACTACATCAGCTTTTTGTATTTTATCCGTTTTGGGGCTTCATTTCCCAATCGTTTTTTACGATTCTCTTCATAATCGGAGAATGAACCTTCAAAAAAATACACTTCAGAGTTACCTTCGAAAGCCAGAATATGTGTTGCAATCCGATCTAAAAACCAGCGGTCGTGAGAAATAACAACAGCGCAACCCGCAAAGCCTTCAAGACCTTCTTCCAAAGCCCTGAGCGTGTTCACGTCAATATCATTTGTTGGTTCATCGAGTAAAAGTACGTTACCTTCAGCTTTTAAAGCCAACGCCAGATGAAGCCTGTTTTTTTCTCCACCCGAAAGCACTCCGCATTTTTTCTCCTGATCGGAGCCTGTAAAGTTAAATCTACCTACATATGCACGCGAATTAGTGAGTTTATTGCCAAGCATAATCGATTCTGTACCGCCTGTAATTACTTCAAAAACCGATTTATTTGGGTCGATTGCTTTGTGAGTTTGGTCAACGTAACTGATTTTTACGGTTTCGCCAATATCTATTTTTCCGACATCGGCTTCCAATTGTTTCATAATCAATTTAAACAATGTGGTTTTACCGGCACCGTTGGGCCCAATTACTCCAATAATTCCGGCAGGTGGAAGTCTAAAGGTAAGGTTTTCAAACAGAATACGTTCACCATATCCTTTTGAAACTCCTTCCATTTCAATTACTTTATCTCCAAGACGAGGTCCATTTGGAATATAGATTTCAAGTTTCTCTTCTTTCTGTTTTACATCTTCGTTCAGCATTTTGTCGTAGGCTCCCAAACGCGCTTTCGATTTTGCCTGTCGTGCTTTTGGAGACATTCGTACCCATTCCAGCTCACGTTCGAGGGTTTTACGCCGTTTCGAGTGGGTTTTTTCTTCCTGCTCCAATCGTTTTGATTTTTGCTCTAACCATGAAGTATAATTTCCTTTCCACGGAATTCCCTGACCACGATCGAGTTCAAGTATCCAGCCTGCCACATTATCGAGGAAATAACGGTCGTGCGTGATGCAAATAACAGTTCCTTTATATTGTGCAAGGTGCATTTCCAACCAGAGAATACTTTCCGCATCCAAATGGTTGGTTGGCTCATCCAAAAGCAGTACATCCGGTTCGCGGAGTAAAAGACGGCAAAGCGCAACCCTGCGGCGTTCTCCGCCAGAAAGTTCTTGAACAGGCTGATCATCAGGTGGACATTGCAAGGCATCCATTGCCCGTTCCAACTTACTGTCGAGGTTCCAGGCATCCAAATGATCAATTTTTTCCTGCAAAGTTGCCTGCTCAGCCATCAACCTGTCCATTTCATCGGGATTCTCATAAACCTCCGGTAATCCAAATTTCAGGTTAATGTCTTCGTAAGCTTTCAATGTATCAACAGTTTCCTGAACACCTTCCTGAACAATTTCCTTGACAGTTTTTGTTTCGTCAAGCTGAGGATCCTGATCGAGTAAACCAACTGTGTATCCCGGAGCAAAAACCAGCTCACCGTTAAACGATTTTTCCTGACCGGCAATAATTCTCATTAATGTTGATTTTCCGGAACCATTCAAACCTATGATCCCGATTTTTGCACCAAGGAAAAAGGAAAGAGAAATGTCTTTTATTACTGTTTTATTTGGCGGGTAGGTTTTACTCACCTTATACATCGAAAATATTATCTTTTCGTCGCTCATTTTTTTTGAATTTAATTTGGCTCAAAAATACAACAGATTGTCATAATTTATGATATTCAATTTGAGATTATTTTTTAATAAAAATCTGACAAATTTGAAATCTCTTGAAAACTTATGAATCTTGTAAATTAGTTAACTCACAACACATTGCAGTTCAAATATAATGCAATAAAAATATGTTTATAATGTAGTTATAAACTCTGCAATTGATTACTGCAAAGGCTTATTTTATTCAGTATCGCATGATTTAAAATTAGCAATTTAATGAGTATCAGGCAGAAAGATTTGAGTAATAAAGATCAGAATAAAAGTTTCTTTTACACACGTACATAATTCAACCAAGAACTGTTCTCCTGGTAACCTTCAACAACTTCGGAATTGTTGCCAAATGAAAAAGTGGAAATCAATTTCGAAATATCTTGTTTGAGCATTGTAATTCCACCTTCGATTAAATCTTCAGGAAACCCTTTTTTTGCTAAGTCAATTACTTGATTCAATGAAATTACACGTCCTACAACCCTACCCAGTTCAACAAGTTTTCTTTGTTGCATCTGAAAATCAAGGTTGAAGTTTGTTAATTCCTTGATATACTCAGAAGCCATGTTTGAAAGGTCGAAATTCTTTAAAAACTGATATAGGTTATTCTCTTTCGCACGTTTCATAAGTTTAATTAAACCTTCTGAGATTTGTGCATACAAAATATCATTAGAACCTTCAAAAATTTGAAATGGCCTGCTGTCAGCTGTTCCCCGTCCACCAATATGATTTATCCGATACGCTTTAGCTCCGACAAGTTGCACCAACGATTGGGCAGCTTCCTGCATTAAGTCGGTTATTACACTTTTAACGGCATTGGCTTCCATTCCATGAGGTACAAGATCAACATCAATACCAGCTTTTTCGCTGCTGTTGGCGCACATGGCGGAACACACAGTATAAGAAGCCTGTAATTTGGATAAACGCTGCTGAACCTGATCATAGCCAAATAAACTTTTGCCGCCAACAAAACGCTGCTGGCAATGTGCAATTGCTTCATCAAGCATGCGTTGAATAAATCCCATCCCCATTCCGGGAAATTGCATCCTGCTTCGGTGCAGTAAATCAAGCATCATTTTTACCCCGGTTGAATGGGGTTGTAATTTATATCCAAGTGGTATTTTCACATCAATAACATTTCTACCATAAGGAATCATGTAAAGTCCAAGATTTTCATAGAACTCCTCTACTACAATTTGCTGACCGGGAGCATTTACATCACAAATAAAAAAATCGATATCGCGCTGCAAATTGCCTGATTCGGTTTGCTGGCGTGCTGTTAACAGCCAGAATTCAGCCCAGCCTGTTAAACCTGCCCAGTGTTTCATGCCTTTTAAGTAAGCATTTCTTGTATCTTCAGTATAAAAAGTTTGCATGTTCAAAGCATCACTACCATAATCGGGTTCAGTAATCATTAAACCGCCCATAGTTTTTTCTTCGATAAAGCGTTTGAAAACTGCCTTTTTTGCCTCTTCCTGTCCGTATTTTCCAACGGGTTGCAAAAACAGAGCAGAGTTTATTCCAAAAGTGAGAGATAAAGCCAGTGATTCATACGAAGCTGCTGCAAGTAAACCAATATTTTCGTGCATTAAACCACCACGGCCACCGTATTTCTTTGGAATACCCGTAGAAAGCGGATTAACTGACATAATTTCGCGTAAAGCAAATGGTGGTAATCCACGTGTTAAACTCAATTTATCAATATCAGCTCGGTTGTGGAAAACCAATTTCATTTTGGCTTTCAGCTCATCAATAAATTCTGCAAATGGTTTTTGTTCGTTTTGAAGTTCCATTTCCACAATAGTTTCATGGTTTTCTGAATAATTCATATAAAAAAAATTGTTTTTAGAATAACTGGTCTCACTTAATACAAATCAGTTTAATTAAACGCTTTCCTTTCAAATATGTTCTTACAATTATTTTATTTATCTGTAAAGTACTCATTTCATGCATTTTAAAAAATAAAATTAATTTGTGTTAAAATTTGTTTCTCTATAATTTTTAGAAATCATTATATTCCCCTCAAAAAACTATAATGAAAATAATATCGTGGAATGTAAATGGAATACGGGCAGTTGCAAAAAAGAATTTTTTTCTTGACTTCATTCAAATGGTTCCTGACATTTTATGTCTTCAGGAAACCAAAGCCCAGGATGACCAGGTTGCAGAAACTCTGGCAGATATAAATGATTATTTCATTTTTTCAAATTCAGCCGAAAAGAAGGGTTATTCAGGAACTACAATTCTGTCAAAAACAAAACCGGTAAATATTTTTCGAAATATTGGAATAACCGATCATGATAATGAAGGGCGCGTTTTATGTCTTGAATATGACAAATTTTTCCTTGTGAACGTATATGTCCCAAATTCAGGAAGTGAGCTGAAAAGATTGGATTACAGACAAGTATGGGATTTGGATTTTTTCAACTTTCTAAAAAAACTTGAATTGGAAAAGCCTGTTGTTATTTGCGGTGATTTTAATGTGGCGCACAAACCCATTGACCTGACTCACCCGAAAGCCAATTACAACAAATATGCGGGTTATATGCAGGTTGAAATAGATGGTATGGATCGATTTACACAAAATGGTTTTGTTGATACTTTCAGATATTTTTATCCAGATAAAAAGGAAGTCTATTCGTGGTGGAGTTATCGCGCCGGAGCAAGAGAAAAAAATGTAGGCTGGAGAATTGATTACTTTTTGATAAGTGAGTCGTTTATTCCTTCCGTAAAAAGCGCATTTATTTTAAATGAAATCATGGGGTCAGATCATTGTCCGGTGGGGATTGAAATAAGCTTATAATGATTACCTGGTAAAGATTGGATTCCTTCTTTTTAGTTAATTTAATAAACAATCAATCAATATTATCCGAAGATTTATCAATTCAAAGATGGAATCCTTAAAAAATCCCAAATTCAATAAGGATTCCATCCGATCACAACTGTGAATGTACGGATTGAATCCAATAAAAAATAACTCAGTGATTTTAACCTGCAACAGCGCTTCTAACCTGGCTTAAAATAGCTTTTTTGGTTTTAACACCAATAATTCTGCCCACTTCTACCCCATTTTTGAAAATAACCATTGTAGGTATATTGCGAACTTTGTATTTTTTTGCCAAATCCTGGTTGTTATCAACATTCACTTTGCCGATTGTAATATCTTCCTCAGTTTCGGCAATTTCGTTTAAAGTTGGGGCAACCATTTTACACGGGCCACACCAGGGTGCCCAAAAATCGACAAGCAAAACCTCCTTTTTGAGCGCCAGCTTGAAATTTTTGTTACCCAGCGTTACAATTTTTTTGCTGGTTTCAACTGGTTTTACATTTTTCATCCTGAAGTAGTTTACAGTTATTAAAACTACTAGTAAACCCACCACTGCTAAAATAATAATAAGTGTAATTGACATATTTCTGATTTTATTCTGTTATCCTGATTTGAGTTGTTATTCCTAACGCTTTTTTATACATGGCGCTCACTCCACAATATCTTTCTTCCGACAAGTTCACTGCTTTTTCGAGTTTGTCCGTTGGCAAATCCTTGCCTTTAAATTCATAAACAACTCTCATTTGCGAAAATTGTTTGGGGTGTTCTTCTGTTAAATCACCTTCAACAACCACATTAAAAGCTTCAACTTCTACCCTCATTTTTTTAAGAATTGAAATTACGTCCATTCCTGTGCAACCTGCCAAAGCAACCAGCATCAGTGGTTTTGGACGCGGACCTCGATTTTCGCCACCCACAGCTTCTGAAGCATCCAACATTATTTTATGCCCGTTCACTTCGGCTTCAAATGCCATATTTTCGAGCCAGTTTACCGTTACTTTTTCAGTAATCATATTTATGTTTTAAAAAGTTTGCAAAGTTAACCCGGTTTTTGGGTTATGAAAATTTAAAAAATTTTAGCGCAAATATTCAGCAGCGCTTAATGCCGCAATTGTTCCTTCTGCAACAGCAGTTGTAACTTGCCGGTATCGTTTATTAATGCAATCACCTGCAGCAAAAACTCCATTTATGTTTGTTTTCATTTCGCTGTTTACCACTATTTCACTGCGATTATTTAGATCAACAAGACCAGCAAGACTTTCGGTGTTGGGCTGATATCCAACAAAAATAAACGTACCATCCGTTTTCAGCTCCTTTGTTTTACCCGATGGCAAATGCTCAATTGTAACTTTTTGCAGTTGACCATTTCCATAAAAACCCCGAAGCTCCGATTCCATAATAAATTCAATTTTCGGGTTTTTTGTTGCTTCCTGAATGGCGTGTTCAAAAGCCTGAAATTTGTCGAACTGATGCACGACTGTGACTTTTGTAGCATATTTTGTAAGTGCAACTGCCTCTTCCAGCGCCGAATTTCCTCCACCAACAACAACCACTTCTTTTCCTGTAAAAAAGTCGCCGTCACAAGTAGCGCAGTACGAAATTCCTTTCCCTTTAAACGTCTCTTCGCCTTCAATATTCAGAGATCTTGGCCGACCGCCGGGAGTTAAAATTATTGTTCTGCCTTTGAACAATCTACCGTCAATCAATTCGATTTCTTTTACTTCATCTTCAAAATTATATTTCGAAATTTTTATATTAGATTTAATCTTACTCCCAAAATTTTTTGCCTGGTTTTTCATTGTGTTGGCAAGTTCATAACCTTTAATTATTTCAACTCCCGGGTAATTGGCAATTTCTTCTGTCAGCACCATTTGTCCGCCAACCGCACCTTCATTTAAAATCAAAGTTGACAATTTTGCGCGGGAAGTATAAATTCCGGCAGTCAATCCTGCCGCACCGGCACCAATTATTATTACATCAAAAATTTCTTCCATAACTAATTGTTGAAGAGTTTGGATTTTCAATCCATTTTATTTTCCGAAATGTGTATCTAAAATTCCGGTTATCTGTTGCATGTTTTGAATACTACTTGTGGCGTGTGTAACTTTACCGTTTTTGTAATACATTGTAAACGGCAAACCCATAAAACCGCGACATTCAGGGGCGCTTTTAATTACAGTTGCTTCCGGATTATCAAAGGCCATTACTTTGAATTTTACATTGCTGCGTTCTTCCTCAAGCTCTTCCATGACATCGTAAACCGGCAAACACATTGGTCCCATCCGGCCGCAACAAACCATTACATTTTCGTTTTCCGAAATAAATTTTTCCAACTCCTGAGCTGTTTCAATTTCCTGTAATCCTGTTCTTAATAATTTCATGACTTCAAATTTTTATTCGTTAATATTTATTTTTTATTGTGTTAATTCCTCTATAATTTTTTTGTCGGAAACAAGTTTACCCTGCAAATAATCGTCTATAATATTTTCAGGCAAATCAATTGAGATTCCCAGGAAAAGATTGATTTTTTCGGCTACA
Organism: Draconibacterium sp.; assembly: GCA_041739985.1. Taxonomy (GTDB): domain Bacteria; phylum Bacteroidota; class Bacteroidia; order Bacteroidales; family Prolixibacteraceae; genus Draconibacterium. The sequence goes on from JBGSMW010000024.1 coordinate 56,118, forward strand.
AAAAGGTTGACTATCTGCCGATTTATCTTGTAGGTAACAACGTCGGTAACTCCTTCGCCTTTTAACCATCGGGGTAGGTCGGCAGAATTAATACCATCTGGCAACAAGGTAGTTTTTGTTGAATTGATTTTATTATCGACCTCGAAGATTGTGTAATAATTGCACTCTCCGAAATTCTCGCTCAACTTGTTATTTGATATTGGTATTGCTACACGTTTCATTTGTTGTGTTTTGTTGTTGCAAAGATAAAGTATGCTCAACTTCTCACACAGAAAAAGCTGTTGGAGTTCAACAGTATGCAAGCTGTTTTATTTTAGTTTTTTTCCTGTCAAATGATACAAATTACTGGTAACATAATACTTGTTGCCGGATATTGTATATTAAACATGTTAAACGGCAAATTGCAATTTGCATTGGTTCTATATACTTTTAACTTTCTACTTTAAACTTTAAACTTTGTACCCTATCCCCATTTTTACAGAATGATTTGATAATTTTGCAAATCGTAAAGAAAAACAGATATGGCAGAATCGAAAAATGACAAATCAGATTTTGGGCAAATGTTTCCGGAAGATCTGAAAATATTAGAGAGCCACAAAACAAAAATCAATTATTTGAGGGGTGAAAACATTTTCAAACAGGGTGCTTTTGCTCCTTTTGTAATTTATATTGTTTCCGGTATGGTAAAAGTATATGTACAAACCGGTTACGATAAACAGATAAATATTGGAATTGCGCGAAAAGGCGAATTCCTGGCTTTCTCATCCGTTTTTGGAGAAAAAGTACACAGCTATTCAACCCAGGCAATTACTGACGCTGAAGTATGCATGATTGAAAAAGAAAGCCTCAAAGATGCTTTATTGAATAACCCCGAATTTGCACTTCAGATTACCTCAAAAAACTACCGGAACGAACGGCTTTTAATTGAAATAATCAAAAACCTTTCCTACAAACAAATGCGTGGCAAACTGGCTTCTGCCCTGCTCTATTTATCACAGGATGAATTTTTGGATGAAAATATTTTTGAAAATTTATCGCGTCAGGAAATAGCTGATTTTGCTTCAATTTCAACCGAAAGTGCAATTAAATTTCTGAAGGAATTCGAAAAGGAAGGAATTGTAATCCTGAATGGGAAAAATATTGATATAATTCATCAGGAAAAGCTTGAGCAGCTGAGTAAAAACGGGTAAAATGAAACTTGAAGAAGCCATAAAAAAACAACTTGAAACGGAAGTCGTCTTCACTGCCACACGCAGCAGTGGTCCGGGCGGGCAAAATGTGAACAAGGTGAATACCCAGGTTGAATTGCGCTTTTCGGTTAAAAATTCAGGACTGTTTTCTGATGAAGAAAAAGACCGCATTATATTAAAACTTAAAAACAGGATTAATTCTGAAAGCGAATTGATTATAACATCACAAACCGGTCGCACCCAACTCGATAACAAAGAAAAAGCGATGGAAAAATTCTTCGAATTGATTGAAAAGGCTTTAACGGTGCGGAAAAAACGCTTAAAATCAACGCCAACTGCTGCTTCACGATTAAAACGACTTGAATCAAAAAAGAACCAGGCTTTAAAAAAGCAACTTCGTAAACCGCCGGATTCATAAAATCATGTTCCTTTTTTTTATTTGTTCTAAAAATTGTTTCTTTACAATACAAAAAGCAACAGACATTTAATGATTCAATTTCTTCGAAATATCCGGGATATTGTTATTCGTATAATTGATTGGTTTCACTTTCCTTTTCTGCAATTTATTCCTCGTGAAGTTTTCAGATATGCTGTAACAGGTGGTTTAAATACAGTTTTGGATTTGACACTCTATTTTATTTTCTACCGTTACATTTTGGATATGCAGATTGTTGATCTCGGTTTTATTGCAATCAGCGCTTACATAGCTGCTTTTTTAATGGTTTTCCCTATTACTTTTCTTACAGGTTTTATACTTGCAAAATATGTAACTTTCAATGCATCAGAACTAAAAGGGCGAATCCAGCTTTTCCGTTATGGCCTTACAGTTTTTGGCGCCATAATTTTGAATTATGTATTTCTGAAAATATTTGTTGAGTATTTTGGCTGGTATGCAACTTTTTCAAAGGGAGTTACAACAGTAATAGTTGTGATTTACAGTTACATTTCCCAACGCTATTTTTCATTTAAAACCGCGCAACTTGTTGTTTCCGGAAAAATTGCTGATTGAGATTAGACGATTCTTAAAATATTTATATCATAATTAAATTGAACTTCAACTCATTTGAAATTTGAATCTTTTAGGGATTCCATCTGATCACAACTGCGTAAAAACAGATGGAATACTGCAACCTGTAACCCGCAACCTGCAACATTTTCACGCAATGTGCATTCCGTCAAAATACCCGGCTTGCATCCACGGTAGTCTTTTACTTTTGTAAAACGGATCGAGTGCAACATGCAATTCTTTCATCCTTTCATCGCTAAGCGGTTTAAAAGCTTTTATGGTCTCAATGTTTTTTTGAAGAACTTCAACATTGTCGGTGCCAATAACGGCTGCAGTTACACCTTTTAAAGAGAGCGCATATTTTATTAAATCATCGGCACTTAAACCGTTCACAGTTTCGCGGGGACGAATAACTTTCATGGCCAAAACACCCATACCTTTTGATGCTGCAAACGGAACCGGTTGTTCCTCAAAAGCCTGATCTTTTTGCTGGTGGTTCATGGCAATCAGCATTGTATCGAAATCGTACATTTCGGCAGCCAGTTTCATTGCACTTGCCGAAGTGTGGCCTGTAAACCCAATGTGCCTGATAACGCCTTCTTCCTTAAATTTTTGTAAAACCGGGAGCACGCCGTCAGCAGCCCCAAATTGTTTAACTTCATCTTCAGTCGTTATGCTGTGAATCTGGTACAAGTCAATATAATCTGTGTTCAGCCTTTTCAGGCTTGTTTCAACTGTTCTTTTGGCGTCATCAGCATTTCTGTCACTCACCTTTGTTGAAAGGAATATTTTATTTCGTATTGGATTTAAAATTTTCCCAATCCGTTCTTCGCTGTATTGCTGGTCGTTTTTATAAATGGCTGCAGTATCCCAGTAATAAAGTCCACTGTTTAAAGCAGTTTCAAGAATTTGCAAACCTTTATCTTCGTCAATTGCCATAAAACGACTACCGAGACCCAAAATCATGATTGGGATACGAACTCCGGTTTTGCCAAGAACTGTAGTTGGCAATCCTTTTGAATCAAAAGGTGAACTTGTACATGCAACTGTTGGTGCCAGTAAAACGCCTGCAGTAACAGCGCCTGTGGTTTTAATAAAATCACGTCGGGTAAAATCTTTTGCTTTCATCGTAACAGGTTTAATTAATGTAACTTAACAATTTTAACAACAAAATTAAAGAATAGTTTTATTGAATTAGTTTTCACTTAAATAACGGAGATAACTTTCGTCCACATTCAATCCAAGTTTTAAAGCCTGCTGAGCATCTTTTAAGGCTGTGGTTTTATCTCCTTTTGAGTTGAACGCAAACGACCGGTTGATATAAAAAAGACTATTTGCAGGTTCAATTTGTATTGCTTTGCTGTATTCGAGAATTGCTGTATCAAAATCATTCAAACCCGCATAACACAGACCGTTCAGATTGATTACCTCGGTATCTTTCGGTTTAAACTGAAGATACAATTTACAATCGGAAATAGCATTTTCAAATTCTTTTTGCTGGTAAAAAACATAACCGCGGTTTGATATTACGTCCAAATTTTTCGGATCGATTTTCATGACTTTTGTAAAATCCTCAATCGCTTTATCCAATTGTTTTGTTGCTCCATAAACTGCACCCCTGTTTGCCAAAGCATCAGCATATTCCGGTTCAAGTGAAAGACTTTTGTTGTAATCCAACAAAGCTTTGTCAAATTCGCCACGTTCAAAATAAATTTTCCCCCGGTTATTATAGGTTTGTGCTTTTTCAGGTTGAAGTTCGATTGCAATATTATAATTGTCCAGCGCTTTATCGGGTTGTTTTTGTTGAATATAATAATGTGCAAGGTTGTTGTAGGCCAGCACTGCAGTTGGTTGTTTTTTAATCACATCGGTCCAAAGCGTTTCGCTGTTTTGCCATACTTTAATCTGATTAAGAGTTTGTACTGAAATCAGTAAAAGATAAATTACAAGTGCCGAATAAAACAACACTTTTCGATTTTGAAATTTCACCAACAGCTTTTCAAAAAGTACTGCATATATTAAAAACAAACCCAAATAAGGAATATAAGTAAATCTGTCGGCTAAAAATCCTTGTCCGGCACCAGCAACCTGAAGCACAAAAACAATATTCAATGTAAAAAACAAAATGCCAAAACTTATAAACCTTTTGGTTTTAAAATAAACAGCTGCAATAGCAATTACTGCAAACGCCGGCAACATACTGAAATAATGAATGGCTGACAATTCAGCCGGAAATATGTAAATAGCTGACGTTTGAAATGGAACAACTGATTTTACAATAAATACAACAAACGAATAACTGCCGATAAACAGGCGTTGAAAAACGGGCATTATATTTCCAACTTCAAGAGAACCCTGCTGGCGAAGAAAATAAATACCAATTAAACCTGTAATCAGTGATAATAAAAAGAATGGAACTTTTTCGAAAACAATTTTCAAAGTCAGTTTTCTTTCAAACCAATAATCAATTAAAAGCAACGAAAAAGGCAAGGCAACCGCCTGAATTTTGGAAAGCAGCGACAGTATAAAAACCAAAACAGAAAATATAAAATAAACTGCTCTTTTTGTTTTATAATATGAAATGTACAGCAAAAGCGATATCAAATAAAACATCCCAAAAAGCACATCTTTCCGCTCGGTAATCCAGGCAACCGATTCAACCCGCATGGGATGAATACCAAATAATAATGCTGCAAGAAACGATGCAAAAAACGACATTCCCAATCTTTTCATCAGCAGATAAACCAGCAATGAACAGATAATATGCAGCAAAACATTATTGAAATGGTACAAACCCGGACTTTCTTTAACAACCAGGTATTCAACTGCCAGCGTAAAATTTGAAAGTGGATTGTAATTCCCGATAACGTGATCAGAAAAAATTCCCTTTACATCGAAATTTACTACATTTTCATTTTCGTAAACATTTACCTGGTCGTCCCAATTCACAAAATCGAAATGAAAAGTCTGGAAATAAAAAGCAAAGATTAATCCCGCAATCAGAATTCCGCCTTTGAACCACAAATATTTAATCTCAGGTTTGAAATTGCTTTCCTTTTTTGATTTTGGTTTTTTACTTTTCATAAATGATTTTCCGTTTTCTCAGCTTATTAAACTCCAGTCAAATTCAGTTTGCTTTGAAGCCAATAAAGTATGCAGTAAAACTCTGTTTTCGCCGTTTTGTAGCGCGGAATCTTTTTCCAGAACATCAGTAGCCACATTTCGGGCAAGCTGCAGAATTTCACCATCTTTTGCAAGATTTGATATTTTCAGATCGAAGCCGATGCCGCTTTGCTGGGTTCCTTCGATATCGCCGGGACCACGTAATTTCATATCAACTTCAGCAATTTCAAAACCATCATTTGTTCGAACCATTGTTTCCAAACGTTTGCGGCTTTCATGGCCAATTTTGTACGAAGACATTAAAATGCAATACGATTGTTCGGCACCTCGCCCTACCCTGCCGCGTAACTGGTGTAATTGTGAAAGACCAAATCTTTCGGCGCTTTCAATAACCATAACTGCAGCATTTGGCACGTCAACGCCAACTTCGATAACAGTTGTTGCAACCATAATTTTTGTTTCGCCATTTTTAAAAGCCTGCATGGCGCTCTCTTTAATCACAGGTTTCATTTTACCATGAACCATACTCACTTTCACATCAGGAAAAGCTTCGGTAACATGCCGGTATCCTTCTTCCAGATTTTTCAAATCCATTTTTTCCGATTCTGAAATTAACGGGTAAACAATGTAAATCTGTGTGCCTTTTTCCATTTGAAGCCGCAGAAAATTATTTAACTGTTGCCGCCGGTTTTCAAAATAGTGCATGGTTTGTATTGGTTTTCTTCCGGGTGGCAATTCATCTATTACCGAAACATCCAAATCGCCGTAAACTGTCATAGCCAGTGTTCGCGGTATTGGCGTTGCAGTCATCACCAGAATATGTGGTGGAATCATATCATTTTTTTGCCACAGTTTTGCGCGTTGTGCCACTCCAAAACGGTGCTGTTCATCGATAACCACAAGTCCAAGATTTTTAAAAACCACAACATTTTCAATTAAAGCATGTGTGCCGATTAATATCTGTATTTTCCCCGATTCAAGCGCTTCATGCAAAACTACCCGATCCTTCTTTTTTGTTGATCCGGTTAACAATGCAACTTTTACTTCCATCCCGTTCAGGAATTTCGAGATCGAGTAAAAATGCTGCTGTGCCAGAATTTCAGTTGGAGCCATCAAAGCACATTGAAATTCATTGTCGATGGCAATTAACATTGTCATTAATGCAACCAACGTTTTTCCGCTGCCTACATCGCCCTGTAGCAAGCGATTCATTTGTATGTTCCGGTTTAAATCGCGCCGGATTTCTTTTATAACTTTTTTTTGCGCGTCTGTCAGTTCAAAAGGCAAAAATTTCGAAAAAAAAGTATTGAAATTAAAGCCCACATTTGCAAATCTGAAACCCTTGTTTTTGTTTTCGCGGTGGTGTTTTAAAGCGAGTATTTTCAGTTGTATAAAAAATAGTTCCTCAAATTTCAGCCTGAACGTTGCATTTTTTAAGTCGTGGGTATTTTCAGGTTTATGAATCGTGATTAATGCTTCTTCAAGCGGAATCAGTTTTAATCTTTCGGTTAAATATCGGGGCAGTGTTTCCGGTATTTTTCCTTTGGCCAGACTGGCAAGCGTAAGTTGTAATTTATTGATTGTTTTTGTGTTTACATAAGTGTTTTTCATTTTTTCGGAAGTAATATAATACCCCTGAAAAAGTCCCGATGGTTTTAGCTGTTTTTCAGCTTCGGTTTCCAAATCGGGATGCACAACACTAATTCTGCCACCAAATTCCGACGGTTTACCAAATAAAATATATTCAGTATTAATTTTGAGGTTTTCTTTTTGCCACTTTATTGCACTAAACCAAACCAACTCAATGCTTCCGGTTTCATCGAAAAATTTTGCGGTTAATCGTTGTTTGCTTCCCGTGCCAACCATCTCGAACGACTGTATTTTACCCCTGATTTGAATGAGCGGCATTTGTACATGAATTTCCGAGATTTTGTAAAACTTTGTACGGTCGATATATTTGAAAGGGAAGTAATAAATCAGATCCTTGAAAGTTTTAATTTTCAACTCCTTGTATAATAATTCAGCCCTTTTGGGACCAACACCGGGGAGATATTTTATTTCCTGATCAAGAAATTCGGACATAGGACAAATATACTTAAAAATGAAAATTACAATATTTTGAACTTCCTTTTCAAAGTCGATTTATAGGATTTTAAATTTCAATTTCAAAAATGTTAATAAAGCAGACACATCCTGGTGAATATTCTATTTCGGTCTCCATATAAAATCGAGTTTCTACTTTCCATAATAATTGGTTAAAATTCTTAAAAAACAAAAGAAAATCAGGTTTTGTACAAAAGATTAAAAATATTTATCCGATTTTTACGTCATATAAAACAGAAACAATTCAATAAAAGCTGTGCTGATTTTAAATCTATATTCATGAAACACAAAATTATCCATTTAGAGTCTATCGTAAAAAATTATAAGGTAGGAACCCAAATTGTCCGCGCTTTACGATCCGTTTCCATTGATATTTACAAAGGGGAATATGTTGCGATTATGGGTGCTTCGGGTTCGGGAAAATCAACTCTGATGAATATCATCGGATGTTTAGACACACCCACAAGCGGAACGTATGTATTGAACGGGAAAGATGTGAGCCGGATGACCGACGATTCATTAGCCGAAATCAGAAACTCTGAAATTGGTTTTGTATTTCAGGTGTTTAATTTACTTCCCCGAAATACAGCTTTGGAAAACGTGATGCTGCCATTAATTTACGCAGGAAAAAGAAAAGCTGAACGCAAACTAATGGCAGAAAACACATTGACTGAAGTGGGGCTTGCGGACAGGATGACACACCGCCCCAACGAACTCTCGGGCGGTCAGCGACAAAGGGTTGCCATTGCACGCGCTTTGGTAAACAGTCCTGCACTTTTACTTGCCGATGAACCAACAGGAAACTTAGACTCCAAAATTTCGGAGGAAATAATGAAACTTTTTGCCGAGATTCACAGAAAAGGCAACACGTTGTTGATGGTTACACACGAGCACGATATTGCAATGCACGCCCACAGGATTATTCATTTAAAAGACGGCGAAGTAGAATCAGATGAAATTAACCCAAATCCAATTTATTAATTTTAAAAAGTACAAATTGAAGATATACACAAAAACCGGCGATGACGGAACAACAGGATTGGTTGGTGGAAGTCGTGTGAAAAAATATGATTTGAGGCTTGAAGCGTACGGTACAATTGATGAATTAAATGCAACAATCGGTGTTTTACTTTCATCGGGATTACCTGGAAACGTGACAGAAACACTTTACAAAATTCAAAACAAACTGTTTAATATCGGTTCGTTGCTGGCATCCGACGAAAAAGGAGAAGCATTTACAGCAAACCTTTCAATAACCGCAGAAAACATAAACGAAATTGAAGTTGCCATCGATGAATATCAAAGTCAGTTGCCCGAATTAAACCATTTTGTTTTACCTGGCGGAAATTTTTCTGCGGCACACTGTCATGTTGCACGAACTGTTTGCAGAAGGGCAGAACGACGAATTCTGCAATTTGCCGAACACTCAAAAGTAAGTACCGAAACAATAATTTACATCAACCGTTTGTCCGATTTCTTTTTTGTCTTGGCACGGAAACTGACTTTCGATAGCGGGTTGGAAGAGGTTGGGTGGAAGAAGGAATAGAGTTGTGGGTTACAGGTTACAAGTTGCGGGTTGCAAGTTACAGGTTCAGGGTTCAGTGATTTAGTGCAAATGGGCGACGATGTCAGAAGCTAAAACATTGACAAGGAATGACTGCCAATAACCTGCCAATAACCTGTCAACGTCTTTAGACTGGACAGTGTTATCTAATGGACAACAAATACAGCATAGAAAAGAATAAAAATTAAAACTAAAAATAATTATGAAAAAGTTTTTACTCGCATTATCTTTAATAATGATTTTCACTTTTTCGGGCGAAGCAAAAAAAATAAAAGTGCTGATTGTTGACGGGCAAAACAACCACGAAGTGTGGCCAAAATCGACAATTATGATGAAACAATACCTCGAAGAAACAGGTTTGTTTACAGTTGATATCGACCGCACCGCTTTCACCTGGAAAGCTGAACGTGAAAAAGCTTTTCTACCCCTGGCAGGAGTTGGGGAAACTCAGGATTTACCGGAGCCAAAAACTGACCCCAATTTTGCACCAAAATTTAAGAAATACGATGTTGTGGTTTCCAACTTTGGCTGGAAAGCAGCTGACTGGCCTGTGTCAACTCAAAAGGCGCTCGAAAATTTTATGAAAACCGGTGGTGGTTTTGTATCTGTTCATGCAGCCGACAACTCTTTTCCCGACTGGCTGGAGTACAACAAAATGATTGGACTTGGCGGTTGGGGCGATCGCAATGAAAAAAACGGACCGTATGTATATTACACCAACGAAGGTGAACTAAAACGCGATGATTCGCCCGGTAGCGCCGGAGCGCATGGTCCGCAACATATTGTTCCTGTAACAGTTCGTGTTCCCGATCACCCCATTACCAAAGGTATGCCAGCGGTTTGGTTGTCGGCTAAAGACGAATGTTATGCAAAATTGCGCGGCCCGGGCGAAAATATGATCATTCTGGCAACAGGTAAAGATATGTCGGGTAAAGCGCCAACCGACAGGCACGAACCCATGTTAATGGCGCTCACTTATGGTAAAGGACGTATTTTTCATACAACACTTGGCCACGACGATTATTCGTGCGAAAGTGTTGGTTTTATCTTTTCCTTTTTGCGTGGAGTTGAGTGGGCGGCAACAGGTAAAGTTACCATCCCAATTCCCAATGATTTCCCCACTGCAGATGAATCAAAAAGCAGGGCGTTTGAGTTAAAGAAATAGATTTTAGATATAAGCAAAATAATTTCAGAAGCCTGTAAAACGATTTGTTTTACAGGCTTCTGTTGTTTTATGGTAACGTATATTTCTAAAAGGCGAAGCTGAAATGATCATGACACCATTTCGTGGTTAAAGCCAGATACTTCCTATTGTTCTATATTAATTTATTAGAATAACATAATATTGTATTTGTTTTTTTCCATGCTTTAATATACCTATATTTATCTCATTATGATATATTTAACGCTAAAAACAAAGAAGATTGAAGCATTAGAGATTGGAAGTAAAAGCACTAATAATACAATCAGAAAACGCAGTTATGCCTTCCTTTATTCAACCAAGGAAGGAATATTATTGATCTGGCTAGCAGTTTTGATGTTGTCTCGAGAAAACTTAAGAACCTTTCTTTCACTTTTTCAAACATGTTTAACACCAATATTTAAAACCCTTTTTAACTTTAGCAATCACTACTAAAATTGAAACCAATGAAACGAATAGCATTTGTTTTTTCAATTCTGATTTTAATTGTAATTAAACTGTTTGCCCAAGAACCTTCAAAATCGGTTTTTTATAGCGCGGGCAACAACCGGCAATGGATTTTATACCAAAACAACAACCAGGCATTGTATAAAATAATTACTGATGAAGCATTTACGTTGCTGGAACAGCGGGAACAACAAATTAAAAACCTTGTCACCAAAGCAGAATGGACAAACTACCAAAACGAACTGAAAAGCAAATTTGACGCTTCGCTTGTAAAATTTCAGAAAACACCACTGAACGCAAAAGTTACCGGCAAACTGGAACGCGAAAATTTCACTGTCGAGAAAATCATTTTTGAGTCGCACCCCGGATTTTATGTTACCGCAGCCATGTTTATCCCGAAGAAGCTGACAAAACCGGCTCCTGCTGTAATTTACTTTTCGGGCCACACTGATTTGGGATTTCGCAGCGAAGTTTACCAGCGGGTAATGATTAACCTGGTAGAAAAAGGTTTTGTGGTTTTTGCCTTCGATCCAATCGGTCAGGGCGAGCGATTGCAATATGTTGATGCAGAAACCGGAAAATCGAAAGTTGAAGGCCCCACCACCGAACATTCATATGCAGGAGTTCAAACACTTTTAACGGGAACTTCGCTTTCCGATTATTTTATCTGGGATGGCGTTCGTGCAATTGATTACCTTGAAACCCGACCTGAAGTTGACATGAATCGAATTGGAATAACCGGACGTTCGGGAGGTGGCACACAGTCGGCGCTGATTGCCGCTTATGACGAGCGGATTTACGCGGCTGCACCCGAATGTTATATTACAAGTTTTAAAAGATTACTCCAATCCATAGGGCCACAGGACGCAGAACAGAACCCGTACAATTTTATCAAAAAAGGAATGGACCACGCTGATTTTCTGCATATTCGAGCACCAAAACCGGCTTTGATAATTACAACTACTCACGACTTTTTCAGTCAGCAGGGCGCGCGCGAAACTTTTGCCGAAGTACAGAAATCTTACCTTGCATTTGGGCAACCTGAAAATATTCAGTTTACCGAAGACTTTGGTAAACACGAATCGACAAAAAACAACAGGGAAACACTTTATGCTTTTTTCCAGGAACAATTGCAACTTCCGGGAAAAAGTAATGATTTGGAAATTACCCCATTTAAATATGATGAACTTTTATGCACCCCGTCAGGACAAATAGGTACTTCGCTGAAAGGCGAAACTGTTTTTAGTTTGAATCAGAAATATTTTAAAAAGATTGAAATCTCACAAGATGAATTAAAAGAAAAAATTGCCGAATTATCCGGAATTGATTTTAAACGAAAATTAACTGCCGCTGTTTTCACCGGAAAAATGGATGAAAAGGTTTTCGAAGTGAAAAAATACTTTCTTGAAAATGATAAAAAAGATTTTGCACTTCCGGTTTTTGTGATTTCAAAAATGGGTTCAACACAAACAAAAAACCTGATTTGGGTTTCACAAAATGGAAAAGAAGAAGTTTTAAAAGCGGATTTACTTTCCGAATTTGTAAACAACGGATTTACTATTATTTCTGCTGATTTACCGGGCATCGGTGAATTATCTGATTCAAGTTTTCGAGGCGATGGTTTTGTGCAGAATGTGCCGTTCAATTACACATTCGGAGCAAATTTAGTTGGTAAAAATATTCCGGGAATTCAGGCGGAAGCACTTGATATACTTGTACAATTTGTTCAAAAACAATTCCCTGATAATAAAATTGAAATAATTTCAGGAGAAAATCTGGAATCGACAGTTCTGCATTTTGCTGCACTAAGAAATCCGTTTGCAAAAATAGTATTGTTAAATCCTTTGCAAACAAATATCCGTCTTGTTAAAACTGAATATTATGATCCGAAACCGGCATTTAACATGGTTCCCGGAAGTTTTCCCTTTTATGATTTTAATGACCTTGTAAAATCTTTACCATCAAATTCAGTAAAAATCTTTACACATGAAAAAGGTGCGGATATTTTGAAATATCTCAACTTTGATTAGTCCTTAATCAGTTTATAACATTTCCTCTTCTGTGGGTTTACTTCTCCACCAACTGGCAAGCACAGAACCGGTAATATTCATTAGTGGGCCAAATATGGCAGGAGCTAATCCAACTGTAGCAATTTTCCCCATTTGAAGTGCCAGCCCCGAAGCCAGCCCACCATTTTGCATTCCTACTTCAAGAGCAATGGTTCGGCGATCTTTCTCGGGCATACCAAACAACCACGAAACTCCATAACCAAGCGAGTATCCGGCAACATTGTGCAACAGGCTTGTTACTAAAAGCAAGGCTCCAACCTGTAAAAGACTGTTGCGCCCGGCAGCGGTTATAATGGTTATAATCACCGCAATTCCAACCATCGATAACATGGAAAGGATTTTTTCCATCAATCGCTTGTCGCCTTTCAGAAAATGACGGAGTACAATTGCACCAATCATTGGCAGGAAGAAAAACCATCCCAATGATTTCAACATTGCAACTGCAAAAGCATCAAAACCGGCATGTTTAGCTTTCAGAAAAACGAGGTTGGTTAACAGAATAACAACGAAAAAAATGCTGAGCTGTCTAATTTTCGTACGAAGCTTTTCATCTCCGGCATTAAAAAGGTTGAAAATAAAACCTGCTACAATCGGCAGAATGATCATATTTAATATGTCGAGCATCATACTCCAGAAATTAACCTCTATAAATTGTCCTCCAAGAATTTTCATCAGAAAAGGGGTAATAATTGGGGAAAGCAATGTTGAAATTGCACCGATAGTAACAGCCAAAGCCAGATTTGCGCGTGCGATATACGACATTACGTTTGAAGCTAATCCGCTTGGAACACAACCTACCAATATAATTCCGGCTGCAATTTCGGGCGGAAAATCAAAAATGAGCGAAATCATATAAGCAACCAAAGGCATTATAAGAAATTGTGCACTAACACCAATAATTACTCCTTTAGGCATTTTTATAACACCTGTAAAATCGTTCATGCTCATTTGTGAACCCATGCCAAACATGATGATTTGTAAAAGCGGAACAATAAGAATTTTAAACTGAAAATTCCCGAAGGAACTAAAATACTGTGGATAAAACATCGAGGCTGCAACAGCCGTAAAAATCCAAATTGTGTAAGAAAAACTTTTAAAAGTTGAAAAACCACGCACTGCAATTGCCAAACTCAAAAAGAAAGCAATGAGCAACGGGCCACTTTTGTCAATTTTACCGGAAAATGCGTAGAATAAAAAAAGTGCTAAAAAAATCAGGGAAAAAACCAGAAGGATTTTGAAACCGTTAAATTTTTTCATGAAGTTGCAGTTTGTAGTTATTTTGGAAATAAAGGTTGATGTAAGAATATTGTATTTATAAAAAGAGAACTACCTGCAATTTTAAAATTGTTTGTAGTTCTCCGGTTGAAATTATGAAATTAACTCCAGGTTCTGTCATGCGAACGTTTTTCGTTCCATTCATCAGTTGGTGCGAAAAAGCTTTTATCTTTTGCGTGTAAATGCTCTTTAACAACGTCTTCATTTAATTCAATCCCAAGCCCCGGCGATTCGGGAACCGGGGCGAACCCTTTTTTGATGATTGGATTTCCATCGGTCATTTTAACTAAACTTTCCCACCAGGTCAAATCTACCGAATGGTGTTCAAGTGCCAAAAAGTTTTGGGTAGCTGCCGCACAATGCACATTTGCCATAAAAGAAACCGGGGTGCCGGCCTGGTGCATAGCCATTGCTATTCCATGTTCTTCGGCATAATCACCAATTTTTTTGGTTTCCAGAAGTCCGCCGGAAGATGCCAGATCGGGGTGAACAATATCAACCGAATGATTATCAATGAGCGGTTTAAAATATTGCAGCAGATAAATATCTTCTCCTGTAGTTGTTGGGGTTTCCAATGCATCGGTAATTGTTTTCCACTGGTTGGTATATTCCCATGAAACAATATCCTCCAGCCATGCAAGGCGGTACTTTTCAACTGCCTTTCCTAACCTGATGCCATTGTTTAAATCGAAATGCCCGTAATGGTCGGTCGATATTGGAATATCCCAGCCAATGTGTTCGCGCGTATGTTCGGCAATTTTGCATAGTTCCTCAAGTCCCTTTTCTGTAATTTGTATTTGCGTAAACGGATGCTTTGTGTTGCCATATCCCATGTAATTCCGCAGGTCGTACTGGCCGGATGCACCATCCCAGAATTCGTGGTTTACCAAAGCTCCCGGAATATCCTTTAACGAATTGATGGACAAATCCATTTTCAACCAGGTGTAACCCTGCTCCTCAATCCGATACCTTATACGTTCCGTTTGTTCATCGTGAGACCTTCCTTCAGGTGTATCGGCATATAATCTGATACTATCGCGATATTTTCCTCCCAGTAATTGGTAAGCCGGAACTCCGTATGCTTTTCCTACAATATCCCAAAGCGCCATTTCAACAGCGCAAACCCCCCCAGCCTGTCTTGCCTGTCCTCCGAATTGTTTTATAATCTTGAAAATCATTTCCACATTACATGGATTCAGACCAAGAATGCGGCTTTTCAACATTAATGCATATCGAACATCAGCACCATCGCGTACTTCACCCAAACCGTAAATTCCCTGGTTCGTATCAATACGGATTATGGCAGTTTGACCAAGAACTGTTGTTACAGCATAACGCATGTCGGTTATTTTTAAATCAGATGGACTGGATGCCCGTGAAACTCCCGATGTAGTTTGTGCAATTGTATCTTCAACCGACAGACCCAGCAATCCGCCAATTGCCATACCTCCCAAAGCTGTTTTTTTGAGAAAATTACGTCGGTTATTGTTTGTTGCAGGATTTGCTATTTCAGCTAAAACACTTTCTTTTTGAGCTGATTCACGCTCTTTATTTTGATCAGCAATTTGCTGTATTACACTTTTCATGATTTAAAAAATTAGTTGTTAATTAGTAATTCCTTTCTTTCATGTAATTATCCAATTCCTCCTTCGACATTGGTAATTTTCCGGGGTAATTATTCAACCAGTTCAGAAAATCCTTTTTTATTTCCTCGCTCCATTCACTGTCGATTTCGCCGGCAAGGTATTTTTTTTCTTTGAGTCGCTGATGACCAAATTCATCGCGCAGAGCTGTAACTTCCGAAGTAATTACAAGGTCTTCAACTAAATATGCAGGGATAAAAATTACACCATATTTCTTAGCAAGAACAACATCACCTGGCAAAACTGTTGCTCTCCCAACGCGAATTGGCGCGTTGATTGAAGTAAGCATCATTTGCTGAATATATGAAGGATCAGAACCTTTAATCCAACCATTAAAACCATTAATTTCAGATAAACCTTCCTGATCGCGAACTGAACCATAAAATACAACACCCCGTTGTGATTTTGCATAAATTGAATTCCCCAGGTTATCACCAATTAAAGTACCGTCGGTAATTTTACCATAACTGTCGGCTACATATACATCCCCATTTTGCAAAATATCAATTGGCCAGGAATTGGTTCCACCTTTTTGCGCTCTGTTTTCAGCAATACCCTGTTCATTAATGTGCTTTTCCATATCGGGACGAAGAGGCATATATTGTGCAGTTACAACCCGACCTGTCATCGGTTCTTCCGGGTTAATTATCGTCCAGTCTCCCTCAAACTGGTTTTGAAAACCCTTGTTTCGCAAAACGCCCCAGGCTTCTTCTATGGAAATATTCTTCAGTCTTTCAAGAATTGAATCGGGCACTTTTGGTCGTCCATCAGGGAAACGTTCACCCTTCCATTCAGAAGTTAATGATTTAATATACTCTGGTGAAGAACCCACACGTTGTGCATTGGTAATAAAACCACACAAGAAAATTGCAGAAATGAGAAATCCTTTTTTTATCATTACATAAAAGTTTAGTTTATAATTAATAAAGTTGGTTTTGCAATTTAACAATCCAAATTCATTTTCAACTTTATTTATTTCAAAAAAGTAAAATGAATTTTAAGAGAGATTAAAATTATATGACAAATATTTGTGATTACATCATCTACTAAAAGGAATGGCACTTAAATTTAAATTGATTTGAAAGCAAGTATAATTCGGAATACTCCAAGACAAATGAATGACAGCGCAGTCCAGAATACGATAGTTATTCCGAAAACCTGTGGATGAAGGACAAATATTACAGCTAATAAAATCAATATTATGCCCAAAACTAAACTGAAGTTATGATTCGAATCGTTGGTCTTTTTATGAATCAGGGCTATTCGGATCGAAATCACACCTCTAATAAAAAGCCAAATACTTACAAAAATTGTAATAAATAATAAGATTAATGCCGGGTTAGCAACGAGAAAAGCTCCCAAAAGAAGATCGAGAATACCGCTTGTTAAAGCCCATTCCCACTTTTTTTGCTTTTGTATATTATTAATTGCCAGAGCAACCTCCAACAGTCCCCCAATTATAATCAGGACGCCAAAAAATATACTGAGTTTTGATAGATTTTCGGATGGCGATTTTAAAAGCCAAATACCAAAAATTACCAGCATTACACCTTTCAGCAATGCAATTAACCAATTTACCCCGCTTGATTTTATTTTTGAAGTTGTGTTCATATCGGTTTATTAAAAATTTCAGTTCAGTAAAACTTAATAACTTGATTTAACTTTTGTCAAAAGTATTGTCTAACAAAATTTCTTTAAAACAAAAGCTTCATAAATATAGAAAAAAGGGAGACCTGACCCTCAGATTCTCCCCAATTACCTAAATAATTATAAATTAAAACTTATTGACTATTTGTAAATTTCCTCTTCTTTTTGATAACCCTCTGAAACAACAGTAAGTTTTAGGTTTTCGCGGTTAACAATCACACCTTCATGAAAAACCGAAGGTACAAGTACTTCTCCATTGCTCATGGTTTCAAACGTTCTTTCACATTCTTCCCCTTTACCTAATTTTACGGCAAGTTCAGCAGCTGTTGAAGCTAGTTTTTCATATGGTTTATAAATGGTGCATGTTTGATGTCCTTTTACAATTTCCTGAAGATTTTGAAGATCGGCATCCATTCCTGCCAGCAACACATTGCCTTCAGGAACTTCTTCACGTAATGCCTTAATTACTCCCATAGCGATTGCATCATTGCCGGCAATAATTGCATCTACATCCTTATTCATTTTTAAAATCTTTTTTGCTTGCTCGTATCCTTCATTTTCGCCCCATTCTTCAGTAAATTCATTATACACAATTTTAATATCACCTTTTTCAACCAGGGGAGCAAGTTCATTCATTTGTCCGAGGTATAGGAATTTACTGTTATTGTCACCTTTGGCTCCACCAATCAGTGCATATTTCCCTACCGGCTTAATTCTGGTTAAATAACTTGCTTGCATTTCTCCAATTTCTACGTTATCCGTGGAAACATAATAATCGAGTTTGCAATTTTTGATCAATCTGTCATACGAAATTACTTTCACATTGCGGGCATGAGCTTCTTTAACAATTTCGGCAGCTGCAAACTGGTCAACGGGGACCACTACCAAAACGTCAATTCCGCTGGCGAGTAGTTCTTTTGCCTGTGCCAGTTGTTTGCCGGCATCGTTGTCAGCAGTTTCAACTTTAACAGTACCTCCAAGTTCCTGGACTTTCTTAACAAAAAAATCCCTGTCGTTTTCCCACCTTTCATTATCGAATGAATGAATTAAAAGACCAATTTCAACAGATTCCTGTTGTTTTTTATTACAACCATTTAATAATAAAAGTGCGAGAAAAAATAACGCAATTAGTTTTACTGGATAATTCATAATATTGATTTTAGTTTTGTCTGTATCAATTTACGAATTATATACGAAAAGGGTTTTAATAAAAAGTTTTTATTGACTGTTTTGAAACACCTCAAATTCTGAAACCTTATCATATCATGGTTTCAGAAGCTTTGAATTTCAGTATAAAGTTGCTGGATTGGCAAACCCATAACATTGTAAAATGAACCTTCGATACTTGTAATTCCAATATATCCTATCCACTCCTGAATTCCATAAGCACCGGCTTTGTCATACGGTTTAAATTCATCAACATAATATTCTATCTCGGATATCGAAAGTTTTTTAAACCTTACATTTGAAATTGAGTAGAATGACTTTTGTTTTTGGGTTGAAGTTAAACTTACACCCGAAATTACCTGGTGTTCATGTCCACTTAATTTTTGAAGTGTTTCGATTGCTTCGTTCCTGTTTCCGGGTTTTCCCAGAACTTCATCTTTAAACCAAACAATTGTGTCCGCAGTAATTAGCAAATCATTTTCCTTTAAATTGTTCAAAAATTGTTTGGCTTTTAGTTCTGCCAAAAAAACAGAAATTTCTTCCCTGTAGAGAGTATCAGGATATTTTTCTTCAACTTCTTTTGTAATAACATGAAACTTAACCCCTAACGATCGCAGAAGCTCCTGTCTTCGAGGTGATTTTGAAGCGAGAATGTAATTATAATCAGGTAACCAGTTCATTTAAAATGCATTATTAAATAGCATGTCGTTAGTAAACCATTTATTTTGGGCACGCAGGGTTTGCTCAATTACATCACGAACACAACCTTCTCCACCATTTTTATCTGAAATGTATTTTGAAATGGCTTTAATATCAGCAACCGCATCTTTTGGACACACAGGGATTCCTACTACTGTCATAATTTTATAATCAACCAAATCATCGCCCATATATAAAATGTTTTTGGGATCAATTCCTGTTTTTTCTGAGAAATCCATTAAACACTCAGTTTTATCCCGAACATTATCGTAATAATATTTTACACCCAGCTTTTCATGACGAAGCTTTACTCTCTCTATTTTACCACCCGTAATTACCCCAATTGGAAATCCAAAATTAACTGCATTTCTGATTGCAAATCCATCTTTAACATTCGAAGTTCTAACCGGATCTCCATCTTCGTTTAAAGGCGAAGTATCATTCGACAAAACACCATCAACATCGAAAATAAATGCCTTTATATTTTTAAGTTCATCTTTAAAAAATGCCATAATTTATTTATTATACCGATCAAAAATACTTTTAGAAATTAACTTGTACAATTGCTGATAGTCACCAAAATCTTTTAATTCATTTAAATGCGTATTAATTATGTTTTCATCGAAACGAACTGCCGGACCCGTTTGTACTTTTTCCGGTTCAAACCGCTGTACTTTTTTCGCAGTTTCAAGAATCAAGGGTCTTAAAACTTCAAATGGAATATCTTTATCTTTTAAAATATCAGAAGCAGCTGTATAAAAATAATTTACAAAATTACACGCAAAAACTGCTGAAATGTGCAGCGATTTCCTTTTTTCAGAATTTAAAACGATTACTGAATCAGATAATTCACTGGCAATTTGTTGCAATAATTTTTCATTTCCAATTGAATTTGATTCAATAAATATTGGGATTTCTCTAAAATTAATATCCCCGGTTTTTGAAAATGTTTGCAGCGGGTAAAAAACTCCGGTGTTTTTAGTATATCGACTAAGAGTGAAAAGTGGAAGACTTCCGGAACAATGCACTACAAGTTTGTTTTCAAAATTAATTTGTGATAAAACTTCATCAACAACCGAATCTTTCAAAGCAACAAAGTAAATATCGGCTTTTTTATCAATCTCATGAATTGAAGTTGTGTAATTTGCATTAAGAGAATCTGCGAGGCTTTTTGCAGATTGTTCGGTTCGACTGTAAACCTGTTTTATTCCAAAACCTTTGTTTTTCAAAGCTTTTGAAAGTTGCGTAGCAAGATTACCAGCACCTATAAAACAAAAATTCAGGCTCATCTTTTAAAAAGTTTATCTTTCAAAAGTAACAAGCCTGAATGAATGTACAAGTAGTACTTATAAATTGAAACTGCAATTATTTCGAATTTGCTGCTTTAAGTCGGTTATTGACAACATTCCAGTTTACTATATTCCAGAAATTATCGACATAATCGGCTCTTTTATTTTGATATTTCAGGTAGTACGCATGTTCCCAAACATCAAGACATAACAAAGGTGTACCTTTTTTATCGATAACATCCATTAACGGATTATCCTGATTTGGAGTTGATGACACAAAAAGTTTTCCGCCTTTATCTACTGATAACCATGCCCAACCACTTCCAAACTGAGTTTTTGCTGCCTTTCCAAACGATTCTTTAAATGCGTCAACAGAACCTAAATCCTTTTCAATTGCATTTTTTAAACCGGCTTGAATTGCATTTTTTGTTGGTGTCATATTCTCCCAGAAAAGGGTATGATTGAAAAACCCTCCACCGTTATTGCGAATAGTAGCAGAATGTTTACTGATATTGGCAAAAATTTGTTCCATTGGAGTTTTTAACAATTCTGTACCTTCTGCGGCAGTCATGAAATTATTGTAATATCCTTTGTGATGTTTTGAATAGTGAAGCTCCATAGTCTGTGCATCAATATATGGTTCCAAAGCATTGTAGGCAAAACCCAACTCCGGGAATTTATGACCTTCAAATGCTCCACCATTTGCAGCTACTGAGGTTAATGATCCAAATATCGGAGATGCTAAAGCCGCTGTTCCTACCACTGTTATAAATTTTCTTCTTTCCATTTACTTTTTTCTTTAATATAAAAATCAAAACAGGAAGATTACAAAAAGGTTCGGCTTAAATCAATAAAAAGAATCTATGCTACATTGAAATAGTCTTTCAATTTGTAATATTTTGATTAAAAAAACAAGTAAAAGTGAACTCAAAATTATTTTTCAGAAAGATTTAAATATAAATCATTGGGTTGAATAAGAAACAGACAATAAAAGAAAACGAAAAATGAACTACCCATATGTGATTCGAAGTTGGAGTCGGCGAAATTCGCAAAAAACAGGAAAACCAAAAAGATTAAAAATAACTGATCATTGTAGCCTTGAGTTTTAACAATTGGATATATTATAAAAAACATGATTGCAATTAAACCTATTAATCCAAATTTCACCATGTAATTTAAATATTGGTTATGCGATGAGGCATAAAGTCCCTCTTCCAACTTTGAATTATTGCGGATATAGGTGCTTTTAAATTCCTCTTTCCAGTTTCCGGCACCAACACCAAACCAAAAGTTTTTTTTGATTATTGAAATTGCTGCTTTGGAATATTCAATACGTTGTGAAAAAGATTGGTAACTCGGATTACCTGTAATTGAGTACATATAAAACTCCCAAACAGTTTGATAAATTCGCGGGTAGAGAGAATATTTTCTATTTTGAAAAATAACATTTGACATTCCGTTTTCGATATTTCGAATATCAACAAGGGTTAATGATTTGATTCCGCTGGCATCCTTTCTTAATCCTTTCGAAGTTAAATACCGAATCAATGTTGCATATAAAGGAAATCCACTTGAACCAATTTCATCATATTTAACTGTAGAAATTTTGTTCCACTCGACGCGCATTTCGTCATGGCAAATATATAAGTAGGTATAGTGTCCGTTTTCAACCGCCAAATTATCAAAATCATGCAAATAATAATTTCCAAGTATAGTTGTTTTGTCAATCGTTTCTTTGTTTACTTTTTCAATATCATAAAAAGAGTATATTATCCATCCGACATACATAAAACTTATTACAATTACCCCTAACAAAATGGAAAGTAAAACTATGCGATACTTTTTTTGAATTTGAAAAATATAGTAAATGATAAAGAAAAAAAAGCTTGCCCCAAAGGCTATTATACCAGTTAACGACTGTTGGAAAAACATAAATGCAAGAAAGTAGAAAGCTAATAACAAAATACCAGCTATTGATTTAATATTTAATACTTTATAATTTTTCTGAACAACAATCACGAAAAACCAAAAAATCAAAATCAATTGAAAACTAAACCGTATATGAGAAATCAAACTTATTTTGTGAACCTCAAAATCGGCCGTTTCGTTACCCAAAATCCAATTTGATATAGCTATTAATGAAGAAACAAAAACTGTCAATGCAAATGCATAAAACAATAATCTTTTTTGATTGCTGTTTAAGGGTTTCCCAAGGATGAATGCAGTTGGAATTATTAGAAAGAATAATGATTTTTGAAGGTCATATGGTGAATTTCCATTTTTATAAAAAAAAATGAAACTTAATACATTAATAAAAAAAATACCCGGAATAAATAGTAGAATTTTATTTTCTTCAAGTCTTTTGATTTTGTTTTTCCAATTATCTTCAAGTAAAGCAACACCCAAAACAATACCTCCGAAAATCGAAACTAAAGCCTGAGAAAAAGGTAAAACCAAAACAAAACCTAAAAGTGAAAGATAAAACCAGCTAAAATTAATTTTCCAGGTAGAAGTTTTTATCATAAAGAAAATGTTTTGATAGAAACGAACAACAAAAACAGATATTGCAATGTATATACAAAAAAAGGCCCGTGCTCAGAAGAACACGGGCCTTGGTAAGTTGGCAGCGACCTACTCTCCCACTGTTACGCAGTACCATCGGCGCTGGCGGGCTTAACTTCTCTGTTCGGTATGGGAAGAGGTGGTGCCCCGCCGCTATAG
>JBGSMW010000025.1:0-18369 GCA_041739985.1 Draconibacterium sp.
ATGCACAAAGAATTGCCACCAAAAGAAAAGAAAAATTAAGTGGCCAAAAGGCTGCTTAGCCTCATACCATTTTCAAAAAAAACCTCCTGCCGGGAAAATTATGTCCAAAAAATTGAATTTTGAGCCTCAAAATTGATGGAGCCCAAAACATAACTCAAAAACGAACCAATTATCATAAAAAATCCCTTCTCGTTTTTAACCAAAAGGGATATATTTTTTATTTAGCGAAAATGCCTAGATAATGAGAAATAGATACTCGATTAACGGTAATGAAGACCTTTGAGCTTCCGGTTCTCCCCCATTGGGGGAGTTAGAGGGGGCTGTACTTTCTAAAATACCGCCTTTACAATTTCCTTTACATTATCAGAAACTCCATACGTGTAAATGTGCAACGAAGGAGCATTGTTGACGACCAAATCCTTCGACTGATAAATTGCCCACTCTGTACCAACCCTTGCGGCATCGGCATTTGTTTTACATTTTGCAAGTTCTGCGGCCAGTTCATCCGGAATATCGATACTAAAAATTTTCGGCAGCACAGTCAATTGGTTTAAAAGATTAATTGGTTTTATACCCGGAATAATCGGTATTGTAATCCCAAATTCACGGCACTTATTCACAAATTCATAATAAACCGCGTTATCGAAGAACATTTGGGTAACAATATAATCAGCACCGGCATCTACTTTTTGTTTTAAATGAAGTAAATCAAGTGCTTTATTTGGAGCTTCAAAATGTTTCTCAGGATATCCGGCAACACCAATACAAAAATCAAGAGGAAGGCTGTTTTTCAAATCGTCTTCAAGA
Organism: Draconibacterium sp.; assembly: GCA_041739985.1. GTDB lineage: Bacteria > Bacteroidota > Bacteroidia > Bacteroidales > Prolixibacteraceae > Draconibacterium. The sequence continues at coordinate 808 of JBGSMW010000025.1, forward strand.
TATTTTCCTACGCCCAAATCCTTCATTTGCAACACTAGCTCTAGAGCATTGGCGTTGCCGTTTTTTTCAGGTTGAAAAACATGCTGGTTTTTTGTTCCATCGCCCCGAAGTGCCAAAACATTTTTAATCCCCAGAAAATTCAAATCGATTAAAACATGTTCGGTTTCGCTTTTAGTAAACCCGCCACACAAAATGTGAGGTACAACCGGAATTCCGAATTTGTATTGAATAGCTGCAGCAATTGCCACTGTTCCGGGCCTTTTCCGAACAGTACGTTTCACTATCGTACCATCAGGCAATTCTTTAAATTCAAGTTCGTCACGATGTGTTGTAATGTTTATATATTTTGGATCGTATTCAGTCAGGTTTTCAATGGTTTGGTACAATTTGCCTGCATCGTTCCCTTTTAGCGGTGGTAAAAGTTCAAAAGAAAAAACAGTTCTTTTTGCGTTTTTTATTATGTCAATTACTTTCATCTCAATTATTTAAATGTATCCTCAATTTTCTTTTGTGCTTTGTTGAGTTCGCGGGTTACACCTTTTTCAACAGAATTGTTGAACTGAAAAATCATATCAAGACCAAGCATTACAAGCATTCCGAGAATGAAATACAGTATTTTGTGCCAAATGTTACCTTTTTTACTTTTCATTTATTTTTTATTTAGAAGCCGTAAAAATACAAAAAAGTGCGTTTTCCTGAGGGTTCAAACAAAATGGTTGTGGAATATTAATTTATACTGATTTCTTTTCCCTTTTAACAGAAACTTACTCATTGATTCTTTTAAACGTGTGCTTAGGAAAATTTTGAAAACCGTGATGAAAACAAATGCTATCATTACCGTCAAAACCCCAAGTTGATTTAACCCAAAAACAAAAATAATCCCTGAAATCTGTCCTACCATTAAAAATAATCCCTGCGAAGTAGATTCAGATGCCGGATGACTTTTTTCGGCTCCATATTGAAAACCGACTGGACCCGCACTTATTATAAAAAACCAAATATTATGAATAACCAAATTGCCAAAAGGCATTAATTTTTACCCTGAAAATCTAAAGTCTGACTTTAGATTTTCAGGGTAAAAAACAATTTTTCGACTTCTAAAAAATCCCAATTAAAAATGCGTAGTACCTTTATTTCTCTACTTATAATTCAAATTGGCGGGCATAAATTTTTCGATATATTCAACTGTTTCACCTTTTCGCCGGGCGTAATCTTCCACCTGGTCTTTTCCAATTTTTTCGAGGCTGAAATAACGCGATTCGGGATGGACAAAAAACTCGCCTGAAACCGAAGCATTTGGGTACATAGCAAAATGCTCTGAAAGTGTAACCCCAATTTTCTCGGCCTGTAAAAGGTCAAAAAGGTTCTTCTTTTCAGAATGCTCGGGACAAGCAGGATAACCCAGTGCAGGGCGAATTCCCTGGTAATTTACTTTAAGTAAATCATCCTGGGTAAGGTCTTCATCGGGTACATAACCCCAGTAATCTTTTCGAACCTGAAGATGCAGTAATTCGGCAAAAGCTTCGGCAAGTCGGTCGGCAAGCGCTTCCAGCATGATTGCTTTATAGTCATTATTATCAGCCCGATAGGCATCTTTCCATTTTTCAATACCAATTCCACCGGTAGTAACAAAACCGCCACAATAATCAATTTTACCCGATTCAAGCGGCGCAACAAAATCGGAAAGACAAAAATTGGCGATTCCCGGTTTTTTTAATTCCTGCTGACGAATATGATAAAACCGGCCAATTTCCTTTTGACGTGATTCATCTTCATATAATATAACATCATCACCATCCGCATTTGCCGGCCAAATTCCAATTACTGCGTTGGCCTTCAACATTTTCTTTTCAATAATTTCATCTAAAAATTCATTGGCTTCGGCATACAATTTTTTAGCTGCTTCGCCCTGTTCTCCATCATTAAAAATTTGAGGATAATGACCTTTTAAACCCCATGTAATAAAGAAGAAAGTCCAGTCGATATATTCACGCAACTCCGCAATAGGATAGTCGATTAACTGTTTTATGCCCAATAAATTGGGTTTGTAAATTGACGTATTTTCCCAGTTTATTTTGTATTTATTTCTTCTGGCCTGTTCCAAAGTAAGGTAGTTTTTGGGTTTTCGTTTTGCCTGAAAGCTGCGGATCTCGGTATAATCAGCTTTTATCGCATCAAGATATATCTGATTTTTTGCAATAAGGTTTGAAACGACATTCACTGCAAGTGAAGCATCTTTAACATGAATCACAGGATGCGAATATTCAGTCTCAATTTTAACTGCTGTGTGTATTTTTGATGTAGTTGCTCCGCCAATTAATATCGGAATATCAAGTCCGCGGCGTTCCATTTCACGGGCTACATCGGCCATAATCTCAAGAGAAGGCGTAATCAGTCCACTCAATCCAATTACATCCACTTTTTCCTTAATAGCTGTGTCAATTATTTTTTCGGTAGGAACCATAACACCCAGATCAATGATATCAAAATTGTTGCAGGCCAGCACAACACCCACAATATTTTTACCAATATCGTGCACATCGCCTTTCACGGTTGCCATCAACACTTTATTCCGTTTGTCAACAGTTTTGTATTTTGCTTTGTCGGCTTCAATATACGGGAACAAAAATGCCACAGCCTTTTTCATTACCCGGGCTGATTTTATTACCTGTGGAAGGAACATTTTTCCGGCGCCAAATAAATTGCCAACTACGTTCATCCCGTCCATCAACGGACCTTCAATCACATTTAAAGCCGGTTGGTATATTTTTACGGCTTCGGCCATGTCTTCATCAACAAATTCAGGAAAACCTTTTACAAGTGCATGTTCGATGCGCTTTTCGAGAGGCAGTTCGCGCCATTCATCTTTTTTTGCCTCTTTTTTATCGCCTGTTTTAAGTTGTTCGGCAAACTCCAGCATTTTTTCAGTGGCATCCGGACGACGGTTCAGAATTAAATCCTCACACTTTTCAAGCAAATCTTTTGGAATCTCATCATAAATCTGTAGCATTCCGGGGTTCACAATTCCCATGTCGAGCCCGGCTTTTATGGCATAATAAAGAAAAACCGAATGCATTGCTTCGCGTACAACATCGTTCCCGCGGAACGAGAATGAAACATTGCTGATTCCGCCGCTTGTTTTAGCGTATGGCAGATTTTTCTTTATCCACCGCACTGAATCAATAAAATCGACAGCATAATTGTTGTGTTCTTCAAGTCCCGTACCGATGGTTAAAATGTTGGGGTCGAAAATGATATCCTGCGGCGGAATCCCGACTTTTTCGGTGAGGATTTTATACGCCCGGCTGCAAATTTCTTTGCGACGTTCGAGATTATCAGCCTGCCCCACTTCATCGAAAGCCATTACAACAACCGCAGCACCAAACCGTTTTATTACTTTAGCCTGTTGTATAAAACTTTCTTCTCCTTCTTTTAAACTGATTGAATTTACAATTGCTTTACCTTGCAAACATTTCAATCCGGCTTCGATGACTTTCCATTTCGATGAGTCGATCATAACAGGAAGTTTCGCGATATCGGGCTCAGCCATTAACAAATTCAGGAAACGGACCATTTCTTTTTCTGCATCGAGCATCGCATCGTCGAGATTTACATCGATTACCTGTGCACCCTCATCAACTTGAGCCCGCGCAACCGAAAGTGCTTCTTCAAATCTCTCTTCACGTATTAACCGTGCAAATTTTCGGGATCCTGAAACATTGCAACGCTCGCCGATATTCACAAAATTTGTTTCTTCGGTAAGTGTAACGGGTTCCAACCCACTTAAACGCGTATAAATTTCGGGTTTAACAACTTTGTGTGGCTGTGCCTTTTCGGCAATCCGGGCAAACTCATGAATATGGTTTGGCGTTGTACCACAACAACCTCCAATTATATTTACAAAATTATTATCAAGATAATCCTGTAAGAATCCGGCCATCATTTCAGGAGTTTCGTCGTATTCGCCAAACTGATTGGGTAAACCTGCATTTGGATGAGCACTGATATGAAACGGTGCTTTTCGTGAAAGTTCTTTTACGTAAGGGCGTAAATCAGTCGCACCAAGTGAGCAATTTAATCCAATGCTCAACAAATCGACGTGAGAAACCGAGTTCAAAAACGCCTCCACGGTTTGACCGGAAAGTGTACGTCCACTTGCATCGGTAATTGTTCCCGAAATCATTAAAGGAAGTCTAATATCGCGGGCTTCCAGCGCTTCTTCGACAGCAAAAATAGCTGCTTTTGCATTTAACGTGTCGAAAATTGTTTCGATTAAAATTAAATCTACGCCGCCATCCAAAAGTCCTTCGAGTTGCTGGCGATAAGCAGCTTTCATTTCATCGAAAGTAACTGCCCTGTAACCGGGGTCGTTTACTTCGGGTGATAACGAAAGTGTTTTGTTGGTTGGTCCGAGTGAGCCTGCAACATAACGCGGTTTCGACGGGTTTTGTGCCGTAAACTTATCAGCAACAGTTTTCGCAAGTGTTGCCGAAGCCTTGTTCATTTCGTAAACAAACTCTTCGGTATGGTAATCTGCCTGCGAAATGGGAGTTGCATTAAAAGTGTTGGTTAACAGAATATCAGCCCCCGCCTCTAAATATTTCGTATGTATTTCGATAATAATTTCGGGGTGTGTAATCGATAAAATATCGTTATTCCCTTTTTGATCGTATGGAAAATCCTTTAAACGCTCGCCGTGGTAATTAGCTTCGGTTAATTTGTATTCCTGAATGAGTGAACCCATTGCACCATCCATAACGAGGACACGGGTATTGAGTTCTGTACGTATGTCTTTTTTTGTCATAATCTTTGTCAATTTGTAGCTGTCTTTTTCAATTTTACACAATTTTTATTTCTTCAATTCTCCCCTAAAGGGGAGTTCCTCCCAACCCTCTTTGCAAGGGGGATTTGAAGAAAGGAAATACTGAGCTTAATTGCATCTTTTATTATATTAATATCTTACTTGAGAATTCTGATTTCATTTTCCCCCTTTATTCCAACTTTATCCTCACAAACAATTAATAATGAAAGAATTTCCGGATATTTTTCAGATTGATTTATAACTTTTTCAACATCGTTTGGCGACTTTACTTTGTTACCGAATGCCGTGGCAAAAGCATCTGCCAGCAAAACATCCTCGCAAACTACAACCACTGCATCTGCATTTCCGTAACTCAATGACGGGCCAACAGTTCCGGCAGATGTACAAATTCCGAGTTTGTTTTTTTCAGGTGGAATTACAAGTCCAATCCGTTCCGACAAAATAGATTCACCCGCAAAAACTGAAAGTACCAATTCATTTTTTAAAAGAACGTATATGTCGCCGCCGTTTTCAATAACCATTTCCTCTATCGAAAAGTTTTGTAAAAGTGCCTCGCCAACTTCGCGTGCAAATAATCCGGCTACAGTTGACATAGGTCCGATTCCAGCCTGTTCTGCAGCCACCGCCATTTCAACTGCTTCTTTAGGAGCAATTTCAGAGGGATGAAAAGGGTTCAGGCTTTTTTTGAAAAACGGTTCGTTTGCAATGTACTGATCTAATTTTCCGCGTAAACTTTTAATTTTATCAAAAGCAACAGTTTTCATTTCGGGTTGAAAAGAATCAGGATTAACGCCAATCCACAAATCGGTTTCAAGGTGTGCTACTTCAAATCCGGCAAATCTTAAAGTATTGAATTGCGAGCGGTAAGTGCGTGGTTGAAATCCTCCAAACAAATTTTTAAAAGGCTGATTCATTCTTTAAAGTGTCATTACACCAAAATTCATTTTCAAATTATCTAAAATCAATCTCAAACAAATGCAACGGACAGGCCGGAATACATAATTCACAAACTACACATTTTTCCTTGTCGAATTCCAGTTTCCATGAATCACGGTTCATAGTGAGTGATCCGGCAAAACAAACTGCTGTGCAATTACCACAATCAATACATTTTTCTTCCTTAAAATGAATACGTTTATCAAGCGATTCGCAAATAATATTTTGTTTATTGAGGTACTCAACACCCTTTTCAATATTGTCTTTTTTCCCTTGAAGTTCAAGGAGAAGGCTACCACGTTTTCCCGGATAAACTTCTGCTTTCAGAATATTTATGCGGATATCATAATCTTTTACAAGGTGGTAACTAAAAGGTTTGTCACCACTGTCGGGTGGGAAATTCAGTATATATCGTTTTTTAATCATTGCCGGCCTCCATTTCTTTTAAACTTTTTAACGACGTATTTTTGGGGAACATTTGAATTGGTTTACTTATTTCAAATTGCCCGTTTTGGAGCCATTTTTTTAATTCATCGGCAATTTTGCGTGCTTTAGACAGGCTCGAAACAGGTGCAGTGCGAATTTTTTGTCCCCCAATTTTTATTGTTCCTGATTGCAGTTCACTATATGTAACCTGCCCAAGTTTTGGAGTTCCTTCCGTTCCGTAATCAAGCACCGAAGTTTCAATCTGACTGTTGTTCACTGAAACTCTTCGGGCCATTTCAACATCAAGAATTGGTATAGGTATTCCGATTCCCACAAACAAACTTACTCCGTATTTATCGTAGTACGCCGCCTGTAAATATTCCGGTGACATTTCTTTTAAATTGCCCATAACGGCTATTGTAGCCGAATTTGAAACCGGGATACCATACTCATTTTTTTGTTTCGAAGTATTAAATTGTGTACCTGGCCAAACAACAAAACCCTGCGTTCCACCCAAAAAAATTCGGGTTCCCAAACCAATTGTCCGAAATCCGGGGTCGTTTAACAAAGGACTTAATTCGCCCGAAGTTGAATAGGTCGCATTCCTCAGATTAGGCAACAAAGTTCCCATATAAGTGTGAATCATTTTTTTAGTAGAATTCACAGCAACATTATAATTCTGGTAAGCATTTCGTGGGTTGAAAAGCGTAAACTCGTTGATTGTGCTGATATTAATTTTTGTGCGAATGTGCTTCCGCGGGTAACAATCAGTGCCTTTTCCCCAGGCTTCCAGCAACACGTCTTTTCCTTCGAGTAAATCCTGAATTACATGAGCACCTCCGTATGACGGGTTATCGGGGTCACAGGCAGTAGCACCAATATATGAATCCACAGCAGCCAATCCTTCGTAGCACGGAACGCCATTTAACCTTATTTTTTCCATCCGGATGGGCGGACTGGCATGCCCAAAATTAATGATTGCACCTGACGAACACATTGCACCAAAAGTAGCCGTAGTAACCACATCCACCTTTTCGAGAATATCTTCGGGTGAACATTCGAGCGCCATTTTTGAAACTTCCTCGGCAGTCAAAATAACCGCTTTACCTGATTTTAGTTTCAGGTTAATCTCTTCGTACGATTTTGTTTTTTGCATCTTTTAAAATGATTGTGTTCAAATTATAATTCCGTTTCCGGCCGGGTTTTGGCACCTTTCCATCCCACAACTGACGGATGGATGGTTGCCAGAGTTTCGCTGAGCCCGATCTCTCCGCTCTTCTGTATAAGCAAACATTCCTATTTGACAGACTGCAAATTTAGTTGAAATTGGTTCAAATCAAATATTATTTCGGTTGGTGCTAATATTCGTAGAAATCGGCACAGAATTTCGGAAAATATATTTGTGTAATTTCGGTTAATGTTGTAAACTTGCACTCCGAATTTCGAAGAAAAGATTTAACGTTTCATCTCGAAACTTTGAACTTTAAACTTTGAACTTTTTAGGGCCTATAGCTCAGTTGGTTAGAGCACCTGACTCATAATCAGGTGGTCCCTGGTTCAAGCCCAGGTGGGCCCACTTAAAAATCAAGCAGTTACACAAAAAGTAACTGCTTTTTTATTTGATTAAAGTTAAAGGTTAAAAGTATCGCTTAATTTAAAAACCGAAATTCTATTTGTATTCAAAAAAAAACGTCTGACAATCAATCGATCATCAGACGTTCTCTGTACCCGGGGCGGGAATCGAACCCGCACTTTCTTGCGAAAACTGGATTTTGAATCCAGCGCGTCTACCAATTCCGCCACCCGGGCTTTTTCTTGTAAGTTGCCGCGTCTGCCTCCCGTCCCCGATAGCTATCGGGATATCGGGACCGCCACCCGGGCAAATTCCTTTGTTTGAAATTGGTTCGCAAAACTAAGTATTTCGGTTGAATTACCAAAAAATTAATTTGCAATTTGTTTTCTCCGGTCAATTCTTTTTACAACCCGTCCGTAGATAATTAATGCCACAGCCGATACAAGAGCTATTCCAACAAAATAATACCAGATATAATGTGCATGAACTGCTGCCGATTCCCACTCCTGGTGTGAGGAAAACAAACGTGGATCGGGGCAATATTTATCAAGCAAAACACCCGACATTAAAAATCCAAAAATGGATGAAAGAAATGAATGTAAATGACTAAATCCAAGATACATACCTTCCTCGCCTTTTGGAGCCTGCAATGAAAAATATTCTAAATACCGGGGCGAAATAAATGTTTCGGCAAAACCCTGAAAAGCAATCCCGACAACCATCATAAAAGCAACCGGGTGCATTCCTAAAATATTACCGTGCAACATATTACCGGCAGCCATAAAAATTGCTGAAACAGGCATGATAAACATGCCAACCGACATACTGAAAAGTGCAGTTCGCTTTCGCATAAAATGGGTAACAAAACCGACCATTGTAAACACAATCAGCGGATTAACGTTGGCGTACCACTCCGGTGAAGCACCTTCTCCAGCAAGACGTAAAACATATTTTGGCATTGTAGCATACATTTGATGTTGCACCATCCAAAAACCCGTGATTATTAATATTAAAAACAGTAACCTTAATTTGGTAAGCACTTTAATCATTCCATCAAAAATTTCGCTGATGGTTTTTCCTTCACCTACCAATTTACGATTATGGAACCACAGAAATACCACAATCAATCCAATTAAAGTCATGGCGGCAGAGAAGTAACTTATCCAGATCAAACCTGTATTTCCCATTGCTTCGCGCAGTGGTTTTACAATTGTCTTGCCCGAAAAAGCGCCAATATTTACCATCGCATAAAATATACTGTAGCCACGTGCACGGTTACTTACTGTAGTTTCTGTGGCAACTGTGCCGGTAATAACTGATTTGATAAACGCTCCTCCCAGCACAATTAACGCCATTACAGGTATAATTGCATATCTTGCTGAGGAGGTATCCAAACCATTAAATAATGTTTTATCGCCATATTTAACCAATCCTGAAGCTTCGAAAAAAGTCGGTAACAAACCCATTCCGGCGTAGCCCAAAGTCAAAAGCCCGAAAGCAAGTATCAAAGATTTACGGAAACCGATTTTATCGGCATAAGCACCGGCAAAAGTTGGAAGCAAATAAAGCATCGCCTGAAAAATACCTGCAATGGCTGCAGCTTCAATATCGCCAAAACCCAAAATACGCGACAGGTAAAGTGTAATTACAATAAAAACGCCGTAATAGGCAGCCCTCTCAAACAGTTCAACTGTGTTAGCCACCCAAAACGCCCGTGGAAATTTCCATGTTTCTTTCTTTTCGATCCTGGTTTTTTCTGATTTCATGTTGCGCAAAATAAGAAGCATAATCGGATTAACAAAACAGACATTTTCCAATAAACATAATATAAGAATATTTTCACAAGGATTTAGTTTTTTCTAACTTAGCCAATACTGACTGAGCAAGTAAATTATGAATCCAGCTGATGAAATACATTTATTTGAAAGAATAAAAAAAGGTGATGAAAAGGCATATGAGACCCTTTTCCATAAATATTATGGCCACTTATGTTTATATGCAACAAAAATTCTAAAAGATGATCCGGCCGCCGAAGAAATTGTACAGGATTTCTTTGTAAAAATCTGGGAAAAAAGGGAACACCTCAATATTGAAACCTCCATCAAAAACTATCTTTTCCGTTCGATAAAAAATCTTTGCATCAATTATATCCAGCACAATAAGACCAAAAATCGTTATGCCCAAAAAGTGATTTCTGAAACAGAAAATAGTTATTCAGATGACGATAGTTTTCCTGAAATCGAACTCTCCAAAAAAATAGAAGAAAGTATCAATTCACTACCCGAAAAACGCAAAGAAATATTTAGGTTGAGCCGTCAGGATGGATTAAAATACCAGGAAATTGCAGTTAAATTAAATATTTCGATAAAAACAGTTGAAACTCAAATGACTCTGGCGCTTAAAACGTTACGTGATAAATTGAAAAATTATTCTACTTTTTTTACATTTTTTTAAGCAGAAACTAAAAGTCCGGTTCAGGGTATAATCAGATACAATTGTCAATTAAGTATCATGAAAGAAAAAAAGAACATTGAATTTTTTAACAGGGATTTATTGGCCAAACATCTTTGCAATGAAGCAAGTCCTGTTGAAAAATCGGAAGTGGAAGCCTGGTTGTACCATTCGGTCGAAAACCGGGAAGAACTGGAGCAAAGCCGGAAAATGCTCGATACTATTGACACTTTCTACAAAACAGAAAGATTTGATTCAGTAAGCGCCTTTAAAAACGTGAAGGCAAAATTGAATAAACCTAAAATGGAAATTATTCAACACAAAACAGTCAGAAAGGAGGTTATAGCACATTTTTATAAATACGCCGCTGTAATTATTTTTGCTGTGTTCCTGGCTTCAGCCGGGTTTTATATTGGTTTTAGAAATCACACAACCGAAGTTTTCAGCGAAATTATTTCTACACCCAACCAGGTAATAAACGAATACACCTTGCCCGATGGTTCGGTGGTTGCGTTAAACAGCAACTCTAAACTTGTTTTCCCGAAACAATTTAAAGGAGACACAAGAGAAGTTACAATTGAAGGTGAAGCTTTTTTTGATGTAAAACCAAATCCTGAAAAACCATTTATCATCAATGCCGGAAATGCACAGGTAAAAGTAGTTGGAACTTCTTTCAATGTTTCAGCATATCCTGAATCTGAATCGGTTGAAGTTGTGGTAAAAACCGGTAAAGTACAGGTTATCAGTAAAATTACGGATGAACTTTCAATCGGGAATCAAATTTATTTAACTCCCGGTGAAAAAGGCACACTTTCAAACAACAGCAACAATCCGGAAAAGTCAGAAAACACAGATCCAAATTATTTAGCCTGGAAAACGCATGACTTTGTTTTTGCAGAAGTTCCTTTAAATGAAGTTTTCAAATGCCTTGAAAAAACGTATCATGTGAATATTGAAGTACTGGAGCCCGAGCTTAACGACTTAAAATTAAATGCCCAATTCGACAAAAAACCAATTGATTTTATTTTAAATGTGGTGAGCCTTACATTTAATCTCAATCTATCGGTTGATGATGAACTTTACACTTTTTCGAACCATAAAAACAATTAAAAAGAAAATGAGCATGTAACGTATTCTCTGTAGATAACATTTATTGTGAGTGGGTTACATCAAATACAAATGAAAATTTAAAAACAAAAATGAGATGAAAACACAATTGAATTATATAAAACTATCGTTGCTGGTTGCTGTCTTCGTGTTTGTATTTGTTCCTAAAATGCAATATGCCCAGGATACAAAATCGGCAGCACTTGACCAGAATATCAGTATTTCGGTCGAAGACGAATCATTGACAAATGTTATTGAGAAAATTTGTAAGTACCTGAATATCGACTACAAATACAACTCAACAATGTTGGCCGACAAGAAAATCAGTATGAACGTTTCGAACAAGCCAATCAAATTTGTGCTTGATAAGTTGATGAAAGATTATTACCTGTTATTCGAAATACAGGATAATATTTTGGTTGTGCGCGATTATGTGCCGCTGGAAAAAAGTATGGACTACAGTGAGAATCCCAGCCAATACTATGCCAACAATAGAGGATTTCTGTTTGATAATCAACGTAGTAAATCGATCACAATCAAATTCAAATCATCCAGTAATCTTATAATTATCCCGGTTACAATCAATGAATCTGATACTTTGAATTTCATATTAGACACGGGTGTCAGGTATCCTATTATTACCGAACTACCATTTATCAATAAGCTCAACCTCAACTATTTAATGCCAGTTCAGATTAAAGGTTTAGGCGAAGGCGAAGAACTTACAGCCTATCGTTCGGCCAACAACACAATGAGCATGAACGGTTTAACTGCAAGAAATCAGGAAGTACAGATGATTATTGATGAAAATTTCCAGATATCACATATTTTGGGAATTCCGGTACATGGGTTAATTGGATTCAATCTTTTTAAGGATTACATTGTTGAAATTGATTACATTAACGAAAAAATAACGCTGAATAAACCCGAGTACTACAAATACCGCGACCGAAGAAAAGACATTATCATGCCATTGAATTTCGATGGAAACAAACCTTTTGTTAACACTGAAATTATTACTGATGATTCGACAAAAGTCCCAGTAAAGCTTTTGGTTGACACGGGCGCAAGTGATGCAATCTGGCTTTCAGAGAAATCGGATGAGCGTATTCACTTTCCTAAAAAACACATCGAAACTTTTATTGGCCGTGGATTGAGTGGTGATTTATTTGGTATAAAAGGCCGTATTGAAGGTATTTGGGTGGGTCCGCTGATATTGCCGCAGCCCATTGTTGCCTTCCCAAATTCGGAGTTAATTGACCAGTTAATGACTTCAAACGACAGAAACGGAACTATTGGCGCTGAAATCCTTCGTCGGTTTTATGTTACAATAGATTACAGAAACAGCCGGCTGACTTTGCGCCCAAACCATAAATTTAAAGACGAATTCAACTACAACATGAGCGGTATGGAAATTATAAATCCGATGCCCGGGTTACCTGTTTTTACCGTTACCAATATTCGAGAAAATTCTCCCGCTTTTTTTGCCGGTTTACAGGAAAACGACCAGATTTTGTCGCTCAACAACAATAGTAATAACACAATGGAATTGAACGATATTAACCTGTTGCTTCAAAGCAAGGAAAACAAAAAAATAAAAGTTAAATATTTGCGCGATGGCGTAGAGCATGAAACGTCATTTGAGCTGAAAAAGCTTTTTTAATGTTCAGAAAACAATTTGTAATATTAATTTCCATTCTGTTGCTGTCAACAATTTTAAAAGCACAGCAGCAGAATGGCTCTGTTTTTGAAACCCGGGTAACGATTAGCCAAAAAAATCAACCGCTCAATTCAATCCTCGACCAAATTAGCTGGCAAGCCGGTGTTTATTTTTCATATGATGCATCGATTCTTAATCCAAATGAAAAATTTAGCATCGAAGTCAGTGATAAATCTTTATATACTGTTTTAAATCAAATTTTTACCCCTGCTGAATTTAAATTGACCGAATTGGAAAACCAGATAATTATTTCGAAAAATAATGCTGCCAAATTATCTGAAGAAATAAAAATTGATTCAATACCGGTTAAATACTTTTTTCTTTCAGGAAAAATAGTTGACTTCAAAAAAGAAGAACCCATAAAATATGCTTCTGTTTCATTGCTTAACAAACCTATTGGCACTATTTCGAATGTTGACGGAAATTTTCTTTTAAAAATCCATCCCGACTTTATACGCGATACAGTTGTTATTTCCTGCATGGGTTTCGTTCAACTTTTAATTCCTGCTTATGAAATCCTTGATGAAGATATTATTACAATGTATCCGTTTTCTATCAGGATAAAAGAGGTAAAAGTTGTTGCAACAACACCCGAAAAATTGTTGGAAAATATCAGGAAAAATTTATCCAAAAATTATAGTGAAGATCCTAAATTAATGACCGCCTTTTACCGCGAAACAATCAAACAAGATGATGAATACATCAATATTTCAGAGGCTGTAATTGAAATTTTGAAAGCGCCATATACTAATACAACACGCAGCGATTTGGTACGGATTATCAAAGGCCGTCGCAGCCCCGATGTTAAACCTTTTCAATGGCTTAATTTCAAATTACAGGGCGGCCCGTTTACCATTACCAAACTTGATATTGTTAAAACAGTTGAAACATTTGTTGATGAAGAATATCAGAATTTGTATGATTATAATATATCAAAGGTAATATTGTATAACGAACATCCGGTATATGTACTTGAATTTAAACCAATTGGTGACTTCAACGAAAATGGTTTTGTAGGTGAAATATTTGTTCATCGTGAAACATTTGCGATTGTTCATGTCAGTTTTCATTACACGAAAAACGGTTTGAAAAATGCCGAAAGTGAAATGATTAAAAAGAAACCAAAAGGAGTGAAAGCCAGACCCTCTTTTACCAATTACGAGGCCAACTATCAACAATACAACGGAAAATGGCATCTGGCAAACGTAAAAGCATCAGTAAAGTTTAAAGTACGAAGTAGAAACGACAAGATAAATTCAGAATATTACAGTGTTTCTGATTTGTTAATTACCGATATCCATAACACTGAACTCAAAAAATTCGACAGGGATGAATCTTTCAGCTTACGTGATGTTTTCGTTGAAATGATTAACAATTACGACCCCGATTTTTGGGAAAACTACAATATTATTAAGCCTGACGAAGATTTGCAAAATGCTTTTAAAAACTCTGGTGAAAAGTAAATAAATACAATGTATTGGATTTTAGATTTTTGCCCCGTTGATTTAGCCTTTAATTATAATAATCGTGTCCATTTCGTGCTTTTTCTGTAATTTTGAGACTTTTAACAGATTTAAGAATAATCGAATGGAAGAACTCAGTACACGACAAAATAAAATCTCACGGCTTATTCAACGAGAAATGGCTGATATATTGTTGCGGGTAAATAAAAACAAATTTACAGGGAAATTAATTAGTGTAACCATTGTTAGGGTCACAAAGGATCTTGGAATTGCAAGGGTTTATTTAAGCATTTTCCCATCAGAATATGGTACCGAAATTTTAAATGAGATAGAACTGATGAATAAGCAGTTAAGAGGTGATCTGGGTAGAAAACTCGGAAAATCTTTGCGCGTAATTCCCCAATTGGAATTTTACATTGATGACAGCCTTGATTATATTGACAATATCAATAAACTCATTAAATCGTAACCGGAGTTCAATTTTAAATTGAAATAATCGGTTAATTCCAAAAGCGAATCATTGAATTTACCTTTGTTTATATCACGTCGGTATTTAGTTTCGAAAAAGAAACAAAATATAATTAACATTATATCAGCTATTTCGGTTGGTGGGATTATTGTTGGTACAATGGCGCTGGTTATTGTACTTTCAGTTTTTAACGGTTTTCAAAGTTTAATTGATACCTTTTTCAGTAGTTTCGATCCCGACCTGAAAATAAGCCCGGTTGAAGGTAAAATGTTCGATCCCCAGGAATTCGAATTTGAAAAGATAAAAAATATACCCGGTGTTGTTCATTATGCGGAAATAATTGAGGAAGTTGCCTTGTTAAAATATGGAACACAGATTTATCCCGCCGTTGTAAAAGGTGTTCCTGAGAATTACACAAAATACACAGGTATCGACAGTTTGATTATAGACGGTAAATTTATACTTGAAAATCAAGGCATTAATTATACGGTAGTTGGGCAGGGAGTAGCATATAATTTGGGAATCCGTCCTGAATTTACTGATCCATTATTGATTTATGTGCCCAAAAAAGGAAAGCAGATTTCTGTAAATCCCGCTCGTTCCATTAATCATAATTACATTTTTCCTTCCGGTGTTTTTGCCGTTTTGGAAGAAATTGATGCAAAATACATCATCGTTTCACATAATTTTGCTGCTGAATTATTCGAAAGCGAACAACAAGTTTCCACGGTTGAAATTGGCTTGTCCAGCGACATCAATGTCAAAAAAATACAAAAGGAAATTGAAAAAATTCTGGGTACCGGGTTTCACGTGAAAAACAAATACCAGCAACACGACTTGATTTATAAAACGATGCAATCGGAAAAATGGGCTGCTTATTTAATTCTTGTTTTCATACTTGTAATTGCCTCTTTTAATATTTTAAGTAGCTTGTCGATGCTTATAATCGACAAAAAAGAGGACATTTTAATTTTACGAAGCATGGGTGCGGATTCAAAAACAATTGGTCAGATTTTCCTTTTCGAAGGCTGGCTGATTTCAATTGTTGGTGCCATTACGGGAACTTTATTGGGTTTGGTTTTATGTTGGCTTCAAATTACATTCGAAATAATTTCGTTCCCCAATAATGGAACATTCCTGATTACCGGGTATCCCGTTCAAATTGTATTTACTGATATCATGCTGATTTTTGTGGTTGTTTTGCTAATCGGTTTTTTTGCATCATGGTATCCAATAAAATTCATTTCTCAAAAATATTTAACCGAACAAAATATATAATCTTTTAATTATCTAATTGTTAACTGACTCTTTAGCTTAATTCATAAGAATAAAAATCCTGATTTTAGTTATAATTTGAACTTGTATTTTGTTTTAACTTGCACCTTTAAAATAATATCGAAGTGAAAGCAATAGTAAAAAGTAAACCCGAAAAAGGAATCTGGATGGAAGAAGTTCCGGTTCCGGCAATTGGTCCAAACGACGTATTAATCAAAGTAAAAAAGTCTGCCATTTGCGGTACCGATTTACACATATACAAATGGGATGAATGGGCGAAACAAACGATAAAAACCCCTGTAACAATCGGTCACGAGTACATGGGAGAAGTTGTAGAAGTTGGGTCGGAAGTTGACCGTGTAAAAGTAGGGGAACGAGTTACCGTGGAAGGCCATATTTCATGCGGTTTTTGCCGAAATTGCCGGCGCGGTCGCCAACACATTTGCGACCATACAATCGGAATTGGCGTTAACCGTAATGGTGGTTTTGCTGAATACATTTCAGTACCTGCAAAAAACGTATTGCATATTGACAACCGCATTTCCGATGAAATGATGGCCATTATGGATCCACTTGGCAACGCAACGCATACTGCGCTTTCATTTCCTTTACTTGGCGAAGATGTGCTGATAACCGGTATTGGCGGTCCAATTGGCGCAATGGCAGCAGCAATTTGCAAATTTTCAGGTGCACGAAATATTATCGGTACCGATTTAAGTGAATATCGCCGTGATTTAGCGAAAAAAATGGGTGCAACACGCGTCATTGACCCGACCAAAGAAAGCATCAAAGAAGCCATGGCCAAACATGAAATGGTTGCCGGATTTGATATCGGATTGGAATGTTCGGGCTCACCCGCCGCTTTTAACGATATGGTAAACCACATGTACAACGGTGGAAAAATAAGTTTGCTGGGACTTTTACCGCAAAATACTCAAATCAACTGGAGCAAACTTATTTTCAAAGGATTGACGCTCAAAGGAATATATGGGAGAGAAATGTACGAAACATGGTACCAAATGGAAATGATGCTGACTAGCGGTCTTGATATTTCGTCAATCATCACCCACCGCTTCCCTGCCGATGACTTTCAAAAAGGCTTCGAAATTATGGAAAAAGGAAATTGCGGTAAAATTATTTTGAATTGGGAATAGAAATTATTATCCCCTATTTATATAAAATATCATTAGTGTCCATTAAAAAATAAAAATTGTTCTTTGAAAATATTGATTATCTATTAGTTAAAAGCCTTTTTAGTGCGTGACGATTTGATTGAATAGGTTTGCGTCTTTATTAACACAAAGTCATGAATCAAGGCAA
>JBGSMW010000052.1:0-2722 GCA_041739985.1 Draconibacterium sp.
AATAATGACCCAAAGCCTGGAAACAGGAAGAAACAAGCTAAATGCCTTCGGGAAAAACCCTGACAGCGGACGAAGTCCCTGTCAGCGGTTGAATGGATAAAACAAAAAGATTTTCCCGGCAATTGAACAATGCGTGAGGGGTAAAATAGGTCACGACTTTATCCAACCAATCGCGTAGCGATGACCGATATGGGAGCGTGGGGTTTTAACCCCATGCGAAAAAAAACAAGAATGCAGTTAAAATAAAAATTAGTATCTTTGTAACAATATTGAAAAATATTTTGGAGAATAATATAGCGACCTAAAGGTCAATTTCTGCCATTCATAGAATAATTTTTATCTTTGTAGTTCAATTCAAAACAAGCATAAGAGGTGACAAGCATTTTACATACAAAATTAGACAAGCATATTGGATTTAGTTATTCAAGTTTCGATCGGATTTTATTTCGTGGTTACTTGCCAGGTTTGTTCGTGGAAGGAAGTGTTATCAAATTATTGCGTAATCTGGGATTTACAACTCACACCAATGGCGTACTAAAAAGCATAACCGATCAACTTAACTCACATATAAAGAAAACCGCAGACCAAATTCAAGTTCCCATCCATTGGTGGAGTGCAGACGAAAAGTCAAAATACAATTCCAAACAAGATTTTGTAAAAGAGTTGTATGCAAGCGAGATAAATAAGAAACAGAAAACGGACAAGGTAATTTGTATCATAAAAGCCACTGAAAGCACACGGACATTTGCCAACAAAACAGTGAAAACTAAAAGTGGAGGGGATTGTTTGAAAATGTATTCCTGTAATAAATTTGTAAGTCAGTACTACATTTATATCCACGACAAGGAATTGGGCTTGTGTTATCTAAAAGTTGCGAGCTATATGCCATTTGTGTGCGAGTTTTACATGAACGGGCATAACTATATCAAGCAGCAGTTCGATATTCAAGGCTTGGATTATAAAATGAAGGACAATTCTTTTGTGCAGGTTTCTAATGTGGAGATGTTGAAAGAATTAGTTGAAAAATTTCAACCAAGCATTGCGCTCAACCGTATCGACTATTGGATGGATACATTTTTTCGCTTCGATAAAGGCACACGCTCAACCCGTTCGAAACTACTTACACATCAATGGTACACTTATCAAACAGAAATTTCAAGCAACATCATATTCAAATCAGAAAAATTTGCCACCTCATTTTTCCAACGCCTGTTACAAAAACACCATACTATTGGGAAACCCGATAGGTTAACCGAGATATTCGGATTGTCGAAATCAGTAGACAACAGTAAGAGTACACAAAACAAGTACCAAGTACAGGCATGTATCAAACATTGGTTGGAAAGAAACTCCATAAAATGTTACAATAAAAGCGGCTGTTTGCTGCGGGTCGAAACCACCATCAACAATCCGGAATTGCCCGGGTTAAAGCTCAAAAAGCAAGCCTGTCATTTGCAGGCATATTATTGGTATGGACTCAAATGCAACAGCCGCTATTTTGATATTATCTCTGATATTGACATTCAATCTATCGACACTGAGATATATCAAAAATATCAAAAAGCTATTGTAACAGAAAAGGGATTGAGAGTAGCTGCACCAGATTTGAGAAATGAACAACAGTTGGAACTCTTTCGTATTTTATTAGACGACAAGAATGTGGTTTATGGATTTAGAAACAAGCAAATACGCGTTCAAATGAAGGGAAATCCAAAAACTGCAAAAATTGCGTATGAACTACGAAAACTAAGAGAACGGGGAGCGATAAAAAAGAGTAAAAACGCTAATAACTACGAACTTACGAAAGAAGGATACGTGTGGTTGTATTACTCCTTATTTAATCAGCACTATTTTATAAACCCTTTATTATCAATGAGTACTGAAATGTCAAAAAAAGCACTTTCAGAAAATCCATCAGAAATTGAAAAAGCATATTCAATGATAAATGAGGCTATGAAGCTTATTATGAATGAATTAAGCATTGCAGCGTAAAATAAAAAACGTGAATTTTATTTACGTTTTTAAAAAGTTAAAACATAATACCCAAAATATTACCAAACCAAAAAGTTATAAATGGGTAGATGTTTATGGATTTTTTGTCACGTTTGCTTGTGTTTAAAAAAAGCTTATGATTTTAGATGTTCCTTTTACTTTATGAGGTTGTGACCTTAAGTTGAACCTTATTCAAAAAGCTTAATTGGTAAGATAATGAATAAATATAATAATTTTCAAATTCAAATGATTACTTTTGCCATTATTAAATTATACTATGGCATTCAATTGACATTCGTAATATTTTTAATTTCATTTTTTTTTGTATTTTTGTAATAGTAATCTGTTTAAAATATTAACATGCCAGAGATTTCAAGATTTTATGGGATAATAATTAAAATGTTTTATAATGAACATAATCCTCCTCACATACATGTTGAATACCAGGACTTCAAAGCTATTATAACTATCAATGAGGGTATTATCGAAGGGAAAATGCCTAAAACAGCACTGAAACTTATATTCGAATGGATGGAATTACACAAAGATGAGCTCTTGAAGAATTGGGAGAAGATTGAAAGCAAAAAACCAATAGACATAATTGCACCACTTAATTAATATTATTATGAAACGAGCCACCGAAAAAAATTTATTTGACTTAAATGCAATCGAAAAATATGCAACAAATATAAAAAACGAACAATCATATAATCATACAAACATAATTACT
>JBGSMW010000088.1:0-58689 GCA_041739985.1 Draconibacterium sp.
TTTTTATGATTATGGAAACGATGGCGTACTTTCTTTGTCGGAAAGAAATGGCAGTTTGTATGCACAATTATCGGGTCAGCAGGAGTTGGAAATTTTCCCGGTTGCTGAAAATGAACTTATCTGGCAGGTTGTTGATGCAGGATTGAAATTCGAAACCCAAAACGGAAAAATATATGCCATTCACAGCCAGAATGGAGAATTGATAAAAGCTCCGAAAATTGATCCAATAAAATTATCGGCTGCTGAATTATGTGACATTACCGGAAACTACGATTATGGCGATGATGGTATTTTAACAATCAGCGAAATTGATGGCCGGCTTTGGGCAAAATTATCAGACCAAATGGAAGCCGAGCTTTTCCCGTTTTCTGAAACTGAATTTTTCTGGATGGCTGTAAATGCAAAAATTAAATTTGAATCTGATGAAAACGGAGAAATTATAAAAGCTATTCATTTTCAGGATGGTTTGAAAACTGAAGCACCGAAATTAAAATGAAAAAACATCGCCGCTCCTCTCTCTCCCCCTCGTTTGCAATTTAATCCTCTCTCCCCCTCGTTTGCAACGAGGGGGAAGCTGTTTTGAGTTTGTAACTCAGTTTCAACTTTTCTTTCGTTCAACTTTTTAATATTTGTACTTTTAGCATTAAAAATGCGATTCAACACACCCCTCATTGCAAACGAGGGGTAGGATAAGAATCAAAAAGAAGAAATTCAATCAATTAACAAAAACCAAAATACCATGAAAACAATAATTTCTTTTTTTCTTGTGATTTTTACCTTTTTTACCTGTTCAGTTTCGGCACAAAACCCGAAAACAGAGGAACTATCAAAACTTTATAATTCAATGGAGTTTGAGAAAACCATCGAAAAAGCGAGGGAATTCATCAAAGACGATCCGCAAAACATGGATTACAATGCTTTGCTGGGCAGGGCTTTGGTCGATATTGGACAACCGGCAGATGCAATTCCTTTTTTAAAATATGTTGCCAAAAATGACAACTCCTGGCGACAGGCATGGTCGGTAGGATACCTGGGATCGGCTTATTTTATGCTTTCTGATCTCGAAAACTCAAAAGCTGCACTGCAAAAAGCCATGCAACTCAATATAACTGCAAATGCCACAAAATATGCCAATCGAAATTGGTTGCTGTTTGGCTTCGACTCTTTTTTCGACAACTGGAAAACCAGTGAAACCGAACATATCAGGTTTCATTTTCAAAATATGAGCGACAGTGAAATGGAGTTGTTTATGCAGTCGCGCGAAAAAGCTTTTGAAACTGTCAATAGTTTTTTTGGGAGCACATTACCCAAAAAGATCGACTTATTTGTGTGGCAATCAAGAGAAGATGCAATGAAAATTCTTAAGACAGGCAGCGGCTTCGCCGATCCGCAGTTTTGTGTAATTCATTTAAATTTTCAGCAAACCCGCGGACATGAGCTCACCCATGTTATATCGAATTATTCGGGCAAAATGCTGAAAAAGACAGGCCTCATCAATGAAGGAACTGCTGTTTGTTTCGACCTTTCCAACAACAACAGGGAAGAAATGGTAAAAACCTGGTTACTGACAAATAAACTTGAAATTGATATAAACGATATCTGGGCCAACTGGGGCAAATATCCGCAGGAATTAACTTACCCGCTTTCGGGCTTATTTGTTGAGGAATTGATTAAAAAATTCGGAAAAGAAAAGTTCCATATCTTTTTTGGTAACCAAACATATGAAAATGCCAAAACCGTATTTGGCGCTGAAATTGATATCCTGATTCAGGAATTTCAGAACAGGTTTAACGGATAAATGATTTCTCTCCCATGGTTATAACATAGGGCAGCAACATATTTCCTTTAAATTCTGTTCCCATCAAACTTGTTTCTTGCTCCTGACATTTTGTTTCCTGCTACTTACAAAGTGTTTCTTGCTACTTAGTGTCTGCTGAAAATTTAAAATTCCTTTATGATTCAATCTGTTATGATTAAATTTCTCACATCAAATGCAATGTTATTCTTGAAATACAAACTATTTCCTTGCATTTATATTTCGGTGCGATGCACCTTTAAATTTATTTTATTATTGTAGCTACAAAGATTTTGGTGCGCTGCACCATATCAAAAAGCCACAGAGTGGCGAAATCTTTGTAGAAAACAAATTATTAAGCAAATTATAGGTGCAGAGCACCGAAATATAAAATGAACATTAAGTTTTTCAGCAAGCCCTAATTACAAAGTGTTTCTTGCTCCTAACTAATTGATTCTTGTTTCGGGATAATTGTTTCCCGCTCCTGACATTTCATAATCAACATTCAACTTTTTGGCGCTGGAATGAATTGTGTAAAATTGACCAACAAAAACAGGATATTGACTGTTAAATAAAAAATTATCAGGAAGAGTTTCCGGGATTATACAAACATAAAACCCTCCATTGAAAATTTTAAACTTTGACCTTTTCCCTATATTTGCAAATAATGGAAACAACACGTTTAAACAAGGCAATTTCAGAAACAGGTTACTGTTCGCGTCGTGAAGCCGACAGATTGATTGAGGAAGGAAAAGTTGAAGTAAATGGTGAAGTTGCAGGGTTAGGATTGCAAGTTTCTCAAGCGGATAAAATTTTTGTGAATGGAATTCAAATAACAAATAATATTAAACTCATTTATCTTGCTTTTAATAAACCAGTTGGAATAACTTCCACTACCGACACTTCAATAAAAAGTAATATCATCGATTTCATTAATTATCCTGAGCGGATTTTCCCAATCGGCAGGCTGGACAAACCCAGTGAAGGCCTTATTTTTATGACCAATGACGGCGATATTGTGAACAAAATACTGCGTTCGAAAAACAACCATGAAAAGGAATATATAGTTACAGTGAATAAAAAAATCACAAGCGAATTTATCAATTTGATGGGTAACGGAGTCCCTGTTCTCGATACTATCACAAAAAAGTGCCCGGTAAAAAAGATTGATGATTTTACATTCAATATTATACTCACTCAAGGCCTCAACCGGCAAATTCGCAGGATGTGCGATTATCTTGGTTATGAAGTGAAATCACTAAAAAGAATTCGGATTATGAACATCAAACTGAACAATCTAAAGCCTGGAAAATACCGTCATTTCACAAAAGAAGAGCTGGCAGAAGTAATGCGTTTGGTTGAGGGTTCGGTCAAAACTATGGAAGCAAGCGAATAATTACATTTAAAATAACCAAGTCTATTTATCGCCCCCTTTTTTCAATTCGATTAAAACCACACCGTTGGCACCGCGCGAACCATAAATTGCAGAACTGCCATCTTTGATAATATTGATGCTTTTTACCTGAATCGGTGGAATTGAACTCAATACGCTGTTACTTGTAGGAACCCCATCAACAACTATCAATGCTGCGCTGCTGCTGTTTATTGAACTCTGTCCGCGTATAATAATTTCACCGTTGACAATTTGTACTCCTGCAAAACGGCCACGGATAAGCTCATACATGTTTGAATATTGGGAAAAATCCATGTCGCCGCTGTTTAAATTTGCAACTGCGTTCAGTTTCTCTGAATCTTTTACATGCCCATATCCAATTGCTATTTCGCGATTTTTTTCACCCGGTTTTAAATTTAAGTTTACTAAAGCCAGTTTTGTGTTTGGTTTTACCTTAACTTTTTCAGTATTAAAACCACTTGCCGATACTTTCAAAACATCTTTGGGCAAACACGAAACATAAAAATTACCCAACGTGTCGGTAGTAACAACCTGTTTTGTGCTTTTTACTTCAACATTGGCATTTATCAGCGGAATACTGTCGAAGGTAAAAACACGTCCGTTCATCAGCCTTTCCTGTGCAACACTATTCAAGGAAAACAATAAAGCAATTGATAAAACGATGGAAAACAGAATTTCTTTTTTCATGATTTTTGAATTTACAACATTAACTTAACCGGTATTCACTCACAATTTTCACGCCATAAACCGCTGAAAAAGAACTAATTTAAAACAACCTTAAGTTAATATTTTTTTTAGTATGTACAACCCGTTTTACACGGTAAGGTTTTTTGTGCTGCGATTCAAAATAGGTTCGCATTTGTAATTCAGCAATAATTCCAATGGTTATAAACTGAATCCCACCCATAACGAGTAAAATACCTAGTAATAAAAGAGGTTTCCCCCAAATATCGTGACCAAAAATCTTTAGGATGAACATGTATAAATTAATCAGTACGCCAATTCCCAATGTAACGATTCCAACAGCACCAAAAAAGTGCATCGGTCGCTGAAGGTATTTTTTAAAGAAAACCATCAATATTAAATCGCTCATAACCCTTGTAGTGCGGCTTAAATTATATTTCGAACTGCCATATTCGCGTGGCCTGTGGTTTACATCCACCTGGGTAATTTTCGTAGCCCCTTCCAAAGCTATCAAGGCCGGAATGTAGCGATGAAGCTCACCGTAAATGTGGATGCTTTTTATGGTTTCATTTGTAAATATCTTTAAGGTACAGCCCAAATCTTTCATATGTATTCCTGTAGATTTCCGGATCATATAATTGGCAATTTTAGAAGGGATTTTGCGTAAAAACATTCCATCCCTGCGGTTGGCTCTCACACCAGCCACCATGTCCCACTCTTCAACTTCCATCATTTTCAGCATCATGGGTATATCAGCCGGGTCGTTTTGCAAATCGCCATCAAGTAAAACCACATATTCGCCCTGAGCCTGGTCAATGCCAGCCTGCAATGCCGAACTTTGGCCATAATTTCTCTTTAGTTCAACTAAAATAAAGCGTTCATCGTTTATACTAACAATCTCTTCGCGTGTTTTGTCGGTTGAACCATCATCAACAAAAATGGCTTCAAAATTAATGTTGTTTAGGGCAGCTATAATCTGATTGGCAAGGGGTTTTATGTTTTCTTCTTCGTTAAATACACATATTACGAGCGAAAGTTTTTTCATCATATCAACTATTTTATTTTCAGAAAAAGATGTTTTTTTTGAATCAGCAAAGTTAACCAAAACCGATTGATAATAAACAAGAATTATATCACGGGTTTAAATTTCCAGATAAACGAAACCCTGAATGTTTTATATTCCAAATCGCGTAAACCGTGATTATATTGGAGACGAAAAGCCCTTCCATTAAAATCTTTCCGTAACTCAAAATTCAATTGCATTGGTTTGTCACGTTCATTTTTATAACCTGAATAGCCCGACCATGAAGCAGAAAGTAATAGATTATTGCGCTCAAAATCAGCTCCGAGTGCGTACAGATATGCATCATTTTGCAGGTTCAGTTCATCGTTGGTTTGCCAACTGTAAAAACCTCCCAATCCAAACGGGCGAAACAAACCCGTTTCAGTATTTCCTAAATTTTTTGAAAAGCTGAGATCAAAGAAATAACCTGGACTGTCTGAATTACGGGCGCCTTTAAATTGATTGCCTGATGCGGTTTTACATGTCATTCGTAACAACGTGTTTGGGAACTTTTTTTCTTTAACAAGTTGAATGAGTGTGCTAAAATATAAATCGCCGTTTGCCAATCCTTTTCCATCTTCAATCCGGGCAAAACGTTCATTTCTAATTTCTTCTGAAAAAGCAAAATGTTCAACAATTACACCATATAATTCAACCGCAATGCGGCTTTGGGCAAATGGTACAAATAACCTTCCTGAAATATCCTGGGTTGGATCTCCTTTTAAAAAATGGCTTGAGGCGGTGATTTCAAATTCAGTTTTTGGTTTGATAAAACCTCGTTTTACTTCGGGTATCGGCAAGGCATTTGGACCTAAATATCCCGGAGTAATTTTAATCCAGTTGCGCCAGCCGGGGTCACCCTCTTGCCATCCATGAAGTTCATTCCACCAGTTTGCATCATTGTCTGACGATTGTGCATTTACAAATAAAGGAAATATAAGGATTAAGAAATAGAAGATCCGGTTTATCATAATAGCGAATTAGATTGGATTCCAAAGATAAAAAAAAAGCCCTTCAGAATAGTCTGAGGGGCTTTTCATTAAAGCTTTAATTTTTCGCGTATTGGCGGAGGTACACCATCTTTGTGAACCATCAACGACATAGTTTTGTAACCAACATAAGGTTTTGAAGCATAAAAATAGCCGTCGTGTTTGTTATAGTCACCCCATGAATTTTTCACTTTATAAAAAACTTTCCCGTCACTTGTTTTTGCCATACCAATAATGTGCATTCCATGGTCGTCGGTGGTTTCGTAATTATCGAAAGCAGTTTGCCGCATTTCCTGTGTAACTTCAAGTTCTTTTACAGGTTTATCAAGTTTATATAATTCTCTGTCTTTTTCTTTGTCGGTCATTGCCAACCATTTTGCAATATCCGCATCGTTCATTTCTTCAGATGGAGCTACAGGCAAAACAGCAAAACCTTTGTTACTTGTGACAAAACCTTTTTCACTTACATCGGCTGCCCAGGCTACTGTAAAACCATTTTCAAGCGAATAATCAATTATCTCCTCCATCTCATTGATCGGAACATTATACAATTCATCCCATGACCAGTTGTCGGGCACTTCCAATATAAATTTGGAATAGAATGGATGATGTGTATAAGATGTAATTTCGATATAATCGTCCATATTCAGACCAACATAATCAGTTGCGAAACTTTGAGGGGTATAATTTTTTCCTTCGTATTCAAAATTTTGAGGAATTTCTCCAAGAAAATTGTTTAGGGTTGAATCAACAGTTTGGGTAATAACTTTTTTAAAATCTATTTCTTTGTTATTTACAATACCTTTTACCTCTTGCACCAAAGCATTATCCAGGTCATTGTGAACATGTTTTTTCTGACCATCTTTCAAACCTGTATATACCGACTCAGGAACTATACCATATTGGGATATCACATTTGTTACATCGTGAAAAGCACCACCGGGAGAAAAATTTAGTTCGCCGTGTAATCGAATGTATCTTTTTACTTTTTCAGCATAAGTATGTCGTACAATATACATTTCTGAAAAATCAACTTCGGGTTTTCCTAATCTCAGCATTTCCGATTCAAGAAATGACAAAGCTGAAAATGACCAGCAAGTTCCTGTTCGATATTGATCTTTAACCGCTGTGGCTGGCAAAACTATTTCTTCTTCAAACACATAAGCCGTTGAAGGAACAGTTTTATCGCCCTTATCGTTATTATCAGCAAAACTTAAAACTGTAAATATCACCGTAAAAAATACGGTTAAAAAAGCACGCAACTCCATTGTAAATTTTTATTTAATTCCCTATCTGTTAATGGTTTTCAAAAATAGAAAATAAATTTTCCCATCCCCTTATTTTTCAATTTTTTAACAGAATTAAATCAAATTTGTGCTGGTTGAAACCTCCTTGTCAGAGTAACACCGTTAAAACTTGATTTTATTATTTTGAGTTAATCTCCTGATAACGATAACAAAAAGTGAGATGATCATTAACCATTCCGGTGGCCTGCATGTGGGCATAAATAACAGTTGATCCTACAAATTTAAAACCCCGGTTTTTCAAGTCTTTTGAAATTTTATCGGAAAGTGGAGTTTTTGCCGGAAGTTCCGACATTTCATTAAAACTGTTAACTACTGGTTTGTAATCCACAAATTTCCAAATGTATTTGTCAAAACTACCAAACTCCTTTTGCACCTCAAGAAAGCAGCGTGCATTGTTAATGCAGGCGGCAATTTTCAACCGATTTCGGATAATTGCAGCATTATTCATCAATTCATCCATTTTCTGCCTGTCATACCTGGCAACTATTTCAGGATCAAAATGGTCAAAAGCTACACGAAAACCTTCCCTTTTATTCAACACTATCTGCCAGCTTAAACCAGCCTGAAAACCTTCAAGTACAAAGAATTCAAACAGTTTTCGATCGTCATGCAGCGGCACTCCCCACTCTTCATCGTGGTACTTAATCATCATTTGATTACTTGTACTCCAATTACATCTTTTACACATAAATTCAGGTATTTTGAGGCAAAAGTTAAATAAAATTAATCAAAACAGAAGCTAAAGAGGTAAAATGCTATTTTTGTCAACTCAGTTTTAAAAAGAATGAAAAGAATCATTACAATATTTTTTCTGTCAGCCTTGTTTTTTCAGGCAGAGGCACAAATGAATATCGACCATTATATGCGGGTTGGACAAACGCGCACACAAATTGGGAATTACACAGGGGCCATTGAATATTTCAACATTGTTTTACGTTTCAAACCACATTTGGCCGAAGCTTATTTTTACAGGGGAATTGCCAAACACCAGCTTGAAGATTACCGTGGAGCAATTAACGACTACAACACAGCCATCGACATAAAGCCTTTTTATCCACAGGCATATATGAACCGTGGAATGGCTTTCCACAACCTGAAAAACTTCAAAAAAGCCATTGCCGATTACAATCGAGCACTTGAATTTGACCCCGACAATGAAAACATATACAACAATCGTGGGATAGCAAAACTGGCCCAAAAGAATATTGAGGGTGCAATAGAAGATTATAACCAGGCGCTTAGAGTGAATCCAAAATCGACATACGCACTGATGAACCGCAGCAACGCCAAGATAGTAAGTGGCGACATAAAAGGTGCAATTAAGGATTTGAACGAAGTAATTATAATCCGGCCACATTACGCGGGTGCTTATTTAAACCGCGGTATCGCACGTTTTGAGCTGAATGATTATGCTTCTGCGTTGCGCGACTATGACCAGTGTATCAACTTCGACACTAAAAATGCGCTTGCTTTTAATAACCGGGGAATTGTTAAACAAAAACTCGAAGATTATGCGGGAGCAATCATGGATTACGATATGGCCATTCAATTAAATCCCGAAATGGCAAGCGCATATTTTAATCGTGCCATGGCCCGCGAAATACTTAAACTCCCGGGTTATCAAAACGATTACAATATTGCAGCCCAGCTGAATCCAAAATTCGATATTGAAAGCCGCAGAATTGATGCTGAAAAGCAGGCATTTAATCAAAGATATCCGTTGTCGAAGCAAAACCAACAGTCGAATCAAAATCAGCAAAACAATCAGGGAAGTACTGCATCACCAAATCAAAATCCACAGGATTCGGTTCAAAATAGCCAAAATCAACAAAACCAGGCAACAGCTCAAAACGATGTTTCGGGAAGCGATGACCAAAGCGATGAAAAAGAGGAAAGTTTTTTTGATGACGATGAACCTGATAATAACAGAAACAAAAGGCGGGTGAACCTTATGATTGAAGATTCGCGTGAATTGCCTGGCGATGATGAAGAAGTTGATGACGGACTTGTGCAAAACAGAAACATCGTGATTGATTTACAACCCATTTTCATCATTTCGGCATTTGAAAAAAATGCAGTCGATTATGACCGTTTTCAATATTTTAACTCGGCAATAAACGAAATAAACGAGCAAAACAATTACGATCCGTTACTCACGATTTCAAATAAATCGAATGCAGGCTACAGAAATGTTTTTGAGAATTTCATCCTCTTTTTTAACGAGAAAATCAGGATTCAGCAAAGCAGCCACAATTATTTGAACCGTGGAATTTTTTACAGTCTGACCGGCGACTACAACAAATCACTTGATGATTTAAACCGGACAATTGATATGGACAGCAAACAATGTGTTGCATTTTTTGTCAGGGCAAATTGCCGCTATAAAATGCTGGAAGAAATTGAAATGCTTGCCGGAACCCATACTGATTTAAGTGTGAAAATTGGCGAAAAAAACCTGGATAATGCGGGCAAAAACAATGAACCAGTTGCCCTTGATTACAAACAGATTCTTGAGGATTATCAAACAACACTTACATTAAACCCGTCTTTCTTTTTTGGGCATTTCAACAGGGCATTTATTAATATCAGGCTTGGCGAATACAAAACTGCCATTGAAGATTTAAACCATGCCATTGAACTTGAACCCGAATTTGCCGAAGCCTATTTTAACCGCGGTCTTACAAAAATTTATATGGACGATCTCGAAGGCGGCGCTCTCGACCTTAGCCGTGCCGGTGAACTCGGAATTTATGGGGCATATAATATTATTAAGAGGTATTGTAATTAAGAAAAGGATTGAACGATAGCGGGAGCATTTTGTAATCAATATATAATGTTAACAGATAGGTTAATAGTTTTATTAGTAATGGCTAAATCATGAATAGCCTGCTTAATATTGTTAAATTCATCAACATTAGTTACAGATTCTTTGTTACAACATTTTAATTCTTAATGTTTTAATTTCTCAAATTAAGTGAAGAATTTTAATTTAAATACTTTTTTCTTGATCTGTAAATGCAAAATCATGTTCTATCTATTTTCTTTGAAATCAAAAAATAATGAATACTAAACTACTTTTCTTTATAGTCCCTGGTTTTATCCTCTTGTCAGTAAACTCCTGTTTGCCAAAATCCAATAACCAATACAATACATGGACTGAATACCTGGGTGGTCCAGACAGAAATCATTTTTCAACCCTTGCTGAAATAGACACAAACAATGTTAAAAACCTAAAAATTGCGTGGACATATTTATCCCCCGACAGCGGGCAAATGCAAATGAATCCGATAATGGTAAATGGCGCTGTTTACGGCGTAACTGCCGGGTTAAAAGCTTTTGCGCTGGATGCTGAAACCGGAAAAGAGTTATGGTTATTTTCTGATTCAACTTCATCAAACGGCGTTAGTCGTGGCGTTGCTTATTGGGAAGATGGGAATGACAAACGTATTTTTTATGCCATTGGCGAAAATTTACTTGCTTTAAATGCCAGCAACGGAAAACCAATATTGACATTTGGCGAAAACGGAAAAGTAAATCTGCACACCGGTTTGCCGGATTCGGCAAAAGAAAAGTATATTACAAGCAACACACCGGGAACAATTTACAAAGATTTGATAATTATGCCGGTACGTGTTGCTGAAGATGCAGGCGCTGCACCGGGCGATGTCAGGGCATTTGATGTGCGAACAGGTGAATTGGTCTGGACATTTCACACCATCCCCCACCCCGGAGAAACTGGTTATGAAACCTGGCCAAAAGATGCCTACAAAAACACGAATGTTGGCGCAGTAAACAACTGGGCCGGTATGGCACTTGATAAAAAAACGGGAACTATTTTTATTCCGCTTGGCTCAGCAGCGCCCGACTTTTATGGTGGAAACAGAAAAGGAACCAACCTTTTTGCCAATTGTTTACTCGCTCTCAATGCAATTGACGGGACATACAAGTGGCATTATCAAACAACACATCATGATTTGTGGGACAGGGATTTACCCGCTCCACCAAATTTGATCAACGTTACAAAAAACGGAAAGCAGATTGAGGCAGTCGCGCAAATCACAAAACAAGGCCACGTTTTTGTTTTTAACCGCGAAACTGGCGAGCCGCTTTTTCCCGTTAATGAAATATCCGCTCCTGTTTCCGCTTTAACCGGAGAGGAAGCATGGCCGACTCAGCCATTACCTTCTTTGCCTTTGCCTTTTGCAAGGACAGCACACGATTTAACTGAAAATGATGTTAGTCCGTATGCAAATAACAAGGAAGAAATTAGAGGAATACTCAAAAATTCAGATAAAAGATTGTTTGCCCCACCTGGCACAGATAATGTTTTGATTTTGCCCGGTTATGATGGTGGCGCAGAATATGGCGGAGCCGGTGCCGATCCGGGTAACGGAATTTTATATGTTAATGCGAACGAAATGGCATGGTTTTTACGAATGGAAGAAAGGAATAATTCAGCATCTGATAATGATACAAATATTCAGATTTCTTTAGGCGAACAAGCCTACAAAAATTATTGCAGTGTTTGTCATGGTGAGAACAGAACTGGAAATGCGGCAAGTGGTTATGCCGATCTTACCTTAATTTCCAAAAAAATCACACAGCAAAATATGCTTCAAATTATCAACAATGGTAAAGGAAAAATGCCCGGATTTCCTTTTATAACAAAAGAAGAAAAGGAACATTTGGTGGCATATTTATTTGGTGTTGAAAAAACTGAAGAAACTTCAGCTCATATATCGGCTGTTGAGCAGGATTTATACAAATTCACAGGCTACAATAAATTCCTCGATGACAGCGGATTGCCGGCCATTTCACCTCCCTGGGGAACGCTTACTGCAATTGATTTGAATTCAGGTCAACACATTTGGCAAACAACGTTGGGAATAACACCTGGCCTCCCCGATCAGGATGTAAATCCAACCGGATGTGAAAATTACGGAGGTCCGATTATTACAGAAAATGGTTTGCTTTTAATTGCGGGTACAAAAGATGGAATGTTTAGGGCTTTTAACAGGTTCACCGGAAAACTTATCTGGCAAACCAAACTTCCGGCAGCATCTTTTGCCACACCGGCAATGTATCATATTAAAGGCAAACAATACATTGTGCTGGCTTGTGGTGGCGAAAAACTTGGCACTCCGAAAGGAAATACTATTGTTGCATTTGGACTTGACTGAAGTTAAATACAATGTGATTGTATCAATTTCTAACTTTTAGTTTAACATTCTTAAACTTGTCCCAAATTCATAAAAATCAATAATAAATAAATACTTTATAGTATTTAATTCATTATTCAACTATCTTGTATAGAAATAATATTTTCAATTTAAAACAAAAAATAATATGACATCAGTAAATGCTTATGCAGCCAGTGAACCGGGAGGAAAACTAAGTCCTTTCAAATACGATTTACCCAATTTGGGAACCGACCAGGTAGATATCAAAGTTCACTATTGCGGAATTTGCCACTCCGATTTAAGTATGATAAATAACGATTGGGGAATGACGACATTTCCAATTGTTCCCGGACATGAAATAATAGGCGAAATAGTTGCTGTAGGAAGCGAAGTAAAAAACTTAAAACCTAAAGATTTTGTTGGGTTGGGTTGGAGCTCGGCTTCGTGTATGCATTGCAAACAGTGCATGACAGGGAATCATCACTTATGTGAAAAAGGCGAGGGTACCATTGTAGGCCGTCATGGTGGATTTGCCGATAAAGTACGATGCCACTGGTCTTCCGCAATCCTGCTTCCGGAAGGAATTAATATGCAAAAGGCAGGACCACTTCTTTGTGGTGGCGCAACCGTATTCAGCCCAATTATACTGGCAGGAGTTAAACCCACTGATAAAGTTGGGGTAATTGGAATTGGCGGACTTGGACACATGGCATTAAAATTCCTGAATAAATGGGGATGCGAAGTGGTTGCATTTAGTTCGAACCCCGATAAAAAGGAACAAATTCTTGCCATGGGCGCTACAAAAGTTATAAACTCAAGAGATCCCAAAGAGCTGGAAAGCATTGCCGGAAGTTTGAATTTTATTATCAATACAACCAATGTAACACTCGACTGGAATTCTTATTTGGTGGCTCTTGCGCCAAAAGGTCGGTTTCATAATGTTGGCGCTGTGCTTGAACCAATGGCCATACCTACCTTTACACTTTTAGTAGGTGAAAAAACGGTAGGTAGCAGTCCAATTGGAAGTCCTGCAGTAATTCGTACTATGCTTGAGTTTTGTGTTCGCCACGATATCTACCCGATGGTTGAAGAGTTTCCGCTTGCAAAAGTGAATGAAGCTATTGAACATTTGAAGAAAGGGAAAGCAAGATATAGAATTGTGTTGAAGGTATAAATCTATTTCTTTTCAGGGCCTGTAAAATGGGTTTAAAAATAGATTTGATAAGGGAATTATTGGATGGCATTGTCACTCAATAATTCCCTTTTTTATTGTTTGGAGTTTGAAACGAAATTAAAGTTGATTAATAAGTTGACAGAAAGAGAATAATTTTCTTATGAATTTTAATTCAGTAGGGAACATTATGAACCCCGATCGATTAGATTTGGTTTGATTTAACCGAAATTTGTGAAGCAAATTGGAATCAACTCGCCATTTTCCCCTTCATCAGCATATCAACCGCATCATTAAGTGAACCTGCACGGGTAACATTTCCCGAGTTTACAAAATAAATAACGTCGGCATTGGCAATTGTATTCAGGCGGTGTGCGATAACAAGTTTTGTAGTGGTAGGTGGCAGTTTCTGCAGAATTTCGTCCAGCAACTTTTCAGTAACTGTATCAATATTTGCAGTGGCTTCGTCGAGGATCACCAAATCGGGTTTGCGTAAAACAATTCGCATAAAAGCAATAAGTTGTTTTTGCCCCAAACTTATCCCGTCACCTGAAATATCAACTTTCGTATCGAGACCGTTCTCGAAACGCTGGAGCAAACCTTCCAATCCTGAATCTTGGATCATTTTTTCCATTTCTTCGTGGTTGTAATTTTTGCACGTTTCATTTCCGTAAACAATATTTTCACTCACTGTTCCACTAAAAAGAAAAGGATCCTGAAGGATAAAACCAATTTTCTTTACCCGCTCCTCCGGAGAAAATGAACGAATATCACGACCATCCAATACAACTGTCCCTTTTGTTGGATCATACAATCTGGCTGTAAGCGAAGCAGTTGTTGTTTTACCACCACCCGTTGGACCGACAAATGCGTAGGTTTTTCCCCGTCGCAGAGTGAAATTTATATTGTGCAAAACTTCTGTTCCATTGGGGTACGAAAATGAAACCTCTTTAAAAGTAAGTATTGAATCGGCATCCACTTCTACCCTATTTTCGCCGGTTTTCTGAACAAGATTGTTTTCCAGTTCAAGTATTTTACGAATACGATCCCACGCCGCCAAAGCCACTTGAAAACTTCCCCACAATGAAGCCAGTTGCCTCAACGGGCCATAAAAACTATTGGCGTAAGCAATAAAACTGATCAACAAACCAATGGTGAACTGGCCAACTGAAATAAAATGGATTCCAAAAGCCAACACAATCAATAAACCAATATTTGATAGCAGCGTGTAAACAGGCAGGTAGGAGTTGTTGGCAACACCTGCTTTTATTGAAGTTGTGTAATTATCGCGGTTTACTTCCTCAAATCTTTTCCTGAAATAATCGCGGCGGTTAAATGCCACTACAACTTTAAAATTATTGAGACTTTCCTGTACTTCTGAACTGAGGTTTCCAGTACTTTTCAGGTTCATCGCATTTTGTTTTTTTACCCATGACGACATTACTTTTGTGAAAGCCAAAATCAATATTGCCGGGGCTAGTGTTGCCAAACCCAATTCAA
This sequence comes from Draconibacterium sp., assembly GCA_041739985.1. GTDB lineage: Bacteria > Bacteroidota > Bacteroidia > Bacteroidales > Prolixibacteraceae > Draconibacterium. The sequence continues at coordinate 15,104 of JBGSMW010000088.1, forward strand.
TATGTATTGACAGTAAAAAAATACCCGCACCGATCATAATTAAAATCACACGGATAAACTGCATCAGCGACTGCGAGAAAAACTGGTTTACTTTATCGGTGTCATTATTAATGCGCGAAATCAGGTCGCCCGCTTTGTTTTGATTGAAAAAGTCGAAAGGCAATTCCTGTAATTTACTAAAAACCAAATTTCTTAGCGTGTACAACATGCGTTGGCCAACATTTCCCATGAGCTTGGTTTGCAAATATCCGGCAAACAGTGCAACAATATACATTGCGAGCAAAATACCGCTGTAAAGCAGTACACCGTCAAACTTTTTGGTTTGTATGTAATTATCAACGGTATAACCAATTATGATTGGTCCTGCAAGGTTTAAAACAGCAGTAATTACCATTGCCACAAAAGCAACCAACAGCACTTTCTTTTCTTCTACTGCATGAGCCACAAGACTTTTTACCGAGCTGAAGCCCGGCTTTTCCCCTTGTTTTTCCTCTGAATCGAAATTAAGATTGTAGTTCATAAACGTTTGTACTTTGTTGCGACTCATAAATCTGGACATATTCAGGGCATGTGGAATGCAAGAAATCGTGTTTTCCTGCTGCAATAACTTCCCCCTCCATCAAAAGGATAATTTGGTCGAAATCCTTCACAGGTTCAATTTTCTGTGTAACTGAAACGAGTGTCAAATCTTTATAGTTCGTTAAAACATTACTCAATATTTTCTTTTCTGTTTGCGGATCCACACGGGCAGTGAAATCGTCGAGCAATAAAATTTTTGGGTTTAACGCAAGTGCTCTTGCAAGCATAATCCGTTGTTTCTGACCACCCGATAAGCTTGTTCCCCGTTCAGAAACCACAGTATTCAACTTGTTTGGCAACGACTCCATAAACTCTCGCAACTCTGCATTGTCAATGGCTTTTCTCAACGAATCATCGGTAACTGTATCGCTGAAAGCTATATTCTCGCGGAGGCTCAAATTAAACAAAACACTATCCTGAAAAACAAAACCTATCTGGCTATGAAATGCTTCCTTATTAAAATCATTAATATCTGTGTCATCAAATTCAAGTACTCCTTCGTTGGGTTTTACAAGCCCGGTCAGCAGGTAAAGCAACTGGCTTTTACCGGCAGCAGTAGGTCCAATAATTGCTGTTCGAGAGCCTGGTTTTATTGAAATGGAGACATCTTTCAGTGCTGGTTTTTCGTCATAGAAAACTGAAATATTCTTTAATGTTATTTTTCCCGACAAGGGTTTATCGAGTGTGCCGGTATCTGCTGTTTCTGTGGCTTTCAAAACCGAATCGATTCTTTCATACGAAGCCGCAGCCTGTGCAATTATAGTGCTCATAAAGCCAATAATGATAATTGGGAAAATAAGGATAACTATATAACTGTTGAAAGCCGCAAAATCTCCCAGCGACAAGCTTCCGGAAATCACAAAATGACCGCCAAGCGCCAAAACGGTTAGTGTTGCAAGGTTACCAACAAAATTGATTACAGGAATAAGTGTAGCAAAAAGTGCGACAATAGAAATGCCAATATCTCTCGATTCGGAACTGGCATCCAAAAACTTGCGGTATTCAGAGTTTTGCGAGTTAAGAACCCTGATAATTGACGCTCCCAAAATACTTTCGTTGATTACTTTATTCAACCAATCGATAACTTCTCTACCGCGTTTGAACAAAACTTTTATCCTCCGGGCAATAATAAAGAAAGTTGCGCCAACAAGCGGAATAATCATCAGTACAGGAATTGCCAACTTCCAATTTATCATCAGCAAAAGAACGCTGGAACCAATAATCATAAACGCTGAAGAAACAATGGAAGTAACGGCTTGTGAAACAAAAGTTTTTATTGAATCTATATCGGAAGTTAGATTTGTAAGCAGTTTCGAAGGATTGGCTTCTTGAATAAAAGCAAAACTCTGTCGTGAAATTTTATCGGAAAGTTTTTTGCGCAGATCAAAACCAACTTTTTCAGAAGCGTAAGTTTGCACAATCATTTGCAAATATCCAAAAATGAAAATTAACATGCTCACCCCAAAAAACTCAATTCCAATGGTTTTAATATTAAAACTGCCTTGAGAGAAAGTATCAATACCTTTTGAAATAATTTTAGGGATAACCAGGTTTGCCCCGTTGCTGAGTAAAGCAAAAACTATCAGCAAAGCAATCAAACCCCTATATGGTTTTAACAAACCGAAAATATTGGGTTTATCTTTTTTGGTAGTGGTCTTTTTTCTTTCCCGTCCCATTCAATGTTGTAAAATCAATTTAGTTTGCAAAGAAAACCAAAAACTGTGCATTTGAGGTAAATCAAAAAAAATATCGAAGGAAACCAGCAAATACAAATGTTTCTTAAAAAATTGTGAAGTCATTTTTGAATTATCAAATTCAGTTACTAAAACTAAACAGCTTTGGAAAGGTTCAACAGAAAACCAATTATCTGCAAATTTTAGTGAGATTTAAATAATACTCAAAAGTCAAAAAAAATCCGGCAGTTTAAACTCATTGATAAACCACTGGATTTTAAATTAAAACAACTGAATCATATTATTCAGCACTTTTATCTTTTATGTCCTGTTCTTTTTTATCAAAACATTCCCTATGCCAATTGCTGCGATGATAGTGCATATTCCTGAAAAATTCTTTCTTTTCTTCCGGTGACATGTTTTTGATTTTATTGCGGATTTCAGGGTTCATGTGGGTTGAATTTCTGTTCCATTTTGAGGGTCCGCTACCAAAAAGTAACCTCGCCAAAATCAACAATCCGGCAGCCTGCCAAAAACCGATTACCGGCAAATTAAAAATTTCGGGCATTAAAACATTCCACAACGCCATTGTTATAAAACCAAAACCAACTATAGCCAGAAAAATTAACGGGACAATAAAAATCCATTTTCTACGGTACATCATTGTTTTCATGATATTAAATTTTAAAAATTAATTAATTCGTCATACAAAAAACTGAGTCGTTCGCGGAGATATAAAACCGCATACCTTTTTCTCGAAATCAGTGTATTAACCTGTGCACCGGTTAAACGCGCAATTTCTTTAAAAGGCAAACCTTCAAATTCAGTCAGCTCGAAAACTTCTCTTTGTTCAGGTGGTAAATCAGCAAGAGCAGCAGCCAATTCCTCCCAAACCAAAGATCTGATAAATTCAGTTTCGGGGGTTTCGCCATTGTTTGCAAGCAACTCACCCAACGTTTCGCCTAACCTTTCAAAATCTTCATCGGTATAAAATTCGGGTAACAGTTCAGGTTTATTTTTTCTGTACATATCTGTTATCCGGTTACGAGCAACAGTAAACAACCAGGAAGCCATTTCATCAATAGGTTTCATCATCCGGTTTGCCTCAGTAAGTTGAAAAAAAACTTCCTGCAGGATATCTTCAGCATCTTCCATTCGCTTTACCCGTTTGCGAATAAACCCGGCTAGTCTGCCACTGTATGATTTTACTATTTCAGGTATATTTATCGGTTGTGCCACTTGTATCTCCATTTTTCTCATCAGCCTATAATCTGAATGACGAATAAGTGAAAAGAATATTTTAAATGTAATGGATTAATTTTTATCAACCGATTTCAGATCAATCCTGAAATCTATTTCATTTTTTTATATTCTGTCAAACAATCCCAATTTTCTTTTACTTTTACTTTCCAAATAATCTAAATCAAATTATAACTCAAAAAATTAATCAAAATGCGTACAATTCAATTTTCAACCCAAACTTTTTTACTCGCGATAGTAATAATGATTTCAGCATGTAATTCGAAACCAAAATCCGAGCAAGCTGTTGAAAAATCGGCGGAGGAAAACTGGATTCAATTGTTTAACGGAAAAGATCTGAATAATTGGCAAATCAAGTTCAAAGGCCATGAACTGGGCGATAATTACAACAACACTTTTAGGGTTGAAGAAGGGATATTGAGGGTTTCGTATGAAAACTGGGAAGAGTGGAACGGTGCATTCGGGCATATTTTTTACAATGGAGAATTTTCTCATTACCGTTTGCGGGTTGAATACAGATTTGTGGGCGATCAGGTTAAAAACGGACCCGGCTGGGCATTTCGCAACAACGGTTTGATGATTCATGGCCAACCCGCCGAAACGATGGATTTGGACCAGGATTTTCCAACTTCAATTGAAGTTCAGTTGCTTGGTGGCAGTGGAACCGGCGAACGTTCTACCATGAATTTATGTACACCCGGAACCAATGTTGTTATGGACAGTGTTTTGATTGAACAACATTGTATCGTCTCAAAATCAAAAACCTACAATGGCGACGATTGGGTTTCAGTGGAAGTTGAAGTGCATGGAAACCAAATAATCCGACATTTTGTTGACGGTGAAGAAGTGATGCATTATGAGCAGCCGCAACTCGATCCGCGCGATGCAACTTATGATAAATTATTAAATTTATATGGCGATAAAATGCTTACAAAAGGAACAATTTCATTACAGGCAGAGAGCCACAACACAGATTTCAGGAAAATAGAATTGCTGGTTCTGGAAGAATAGAATTGCATTAAATAATTATTCTGAAAATTGCATCAATTAAATAATATTGAATTTGAAAACAAAAATACAATCGGTATTACAAGCGCTTTCCGGCGTAATTCCGGTTGGCATAATTTAGCAAAACCAGCGAAAGTGTAATCACAAGCATTCCGGCAACCGAAATCCAATCGGGTTTTTCATCCTTGATCAACATCCAGCTTAATGCGGCGCCTAAAGCAGGAATAATAAATTTCCACATATTTAAAATTGAAACTTTTACACCCGGACGCTGCAATAAAGTGTACCAAATAGCAAAAGCAGCTGCCGATAAAAAACTCAGCCAACCTAGCGAGAAATAATAAACCGGAGGAAATGGTCCCCAATTAATTCCTTCTACAGGGATTGCAATAATAAAAAGCATCAACCCACCAATAAAAAGTGAAGTTGCACTTAATACAAGTGGAGACCTTCCTGTTTGATATTTCGATACCATTACATTTGAGAAACCTGAAAAAATATTGTTCATAAATAACAACCCAATCCCTAAAAGTTCAAATTCGTTCTTGATTTCCACTTTTGAACGCCCCAGAGTTATTATGGCAATTCCTGATATTCCTACTACAATGCTACCTACTTTTACAGGTGTCATTTTATCGTTGTGCATCATGAAGTGAGCAACAACCGCAATAAACAAGGGCGATGAACCAATTATCATAGCACCAAGCGCACCCGGAACAAATTTCATCCCCATATAAAAAAAAGCATATTGTGCGGAAAATTGCATAACTGAAAGAAGTAAAATGAACTTCCAGTAAGCTTTAAATTCATTGTAAATTATCCTTGGTTTACCAAAATAGATAAACAAAATAATCCCTGAGATAATAAAACGAATCCCTGCAAATTGAAAAGGTGCGTTATACTGTAACCCAATTTTTACGTTGGCAAAAGCAGTTGACCACAGCCAGCAGGCTAAAATGGCCAGAAAAGTTGTACTTTTTAATATGCTTTTAATATTTGTCATTTTTCAGGGGCAAAGGTGTGAAATTTTACAATTGATTTTGATTGAATTTAAAAATAGAACATTCGGGCTTAAAAGTCAGTTTACATTTCGAAAATAATCGTTAAATCAGGGTTCATTTCGCTTTAAATTCGATATTCCCAAGTGAATAGCATTAATTTGCACGAGTTAAAGGAAAAATTAAATGGCAAGAAGAATCATTAACAATTATGCAGATTTTGAGGCCTTGCAGGGGCAGGTAATTGGAGTTTCGGATTACATAACCATAACACAGGAACAAATAAACAAATTTGCTGATGCTACTCTCGATTTTCAATGGATACACACTGATCCGGTGCGTGCAGCCATTGAGTCACCTTTTAAAAGTACAATTGCGCACGGATATCTCACCGTTTCAATGCTAACATACATGTGGTATAACGTGGTTGACGTTCGCAATGTGAAAATGATTGTGAATTATGGTATTGAGAATTTGCGTTTTCAGCAACCGGTTTTGGTGAACGATAAAATAAGGGCAAATGTAATTCTTCACGAAATTAAAAATCTACGCGGTATTGCTAAAGTAACTGTTAAAATAATTGTTGATATCGAGGGTCAGAAAAAACCGGCATACGAAGTCTTAGCCACTTTTCTATATCATTTTGAATAATGGGGTGAACCCATTTAAAATAGCGGGATGGTTTTCATTTCTATATGACAAGCTATGCACCCAAATTCGTTTTTGGAAGACATAACAACTGTTACTTTAATGATTAAACCAGCTTTTCCAATATTCCCTCGCAGGAATCTTCCAGCAAATCAATAACCAGTTCGAATCCTTCCGCTCCACCATAATACGGATCGGGAATTTCATCGTATTTAAATATTTTCCTGAAGTCTGTCATTTTGTGGATTTTCTGAAGATCTTTATTAGAGCGAGCTTTGCTTTTTAAGACCCTAATATTTTCATCATCCATCCCAATAATTAAGTCAAAATAATCAAAATCGATATTTTGATCGAATTTGCGCGAAATACTGGTGAGGTTGTAACCGCGTTTTGAAGCATGTGATATCATTCGTTTATCCGCCGGTTCACCAACATGATATGCGTGTGTACCTGCCGAATCGATTTCAAATAATCTGGCAAGCCCCCGGTATTCTACAATATGTTTGAATATTCCTTCAGCACTGGGCGAACGGCAAATATTACCCAGGCAAACAAACAATATTTTTGTTGGTTTCCTGTCACCAAAAGAATTACCACTATTCATTCCAAATTTCGTATGATTTTTTTGCCTGAAGCAAAAGCATTTCGTATCCGTTTTTTGTTGTAGCACCCATGTCAATTCCTTTTCTTAAAAATGCCGAAATTTCAGGATTATAAACCAAATCAAACATCAAATGTTTATCAGTAATATACAAATAAGGGATATTCGGATAGGATTCAACTTTTGGGTAAGTACCAAGCGGAGTTGCATTGATAATTAAAAGTCGTTCCCTGATTATTTCTTCATTAATGTCTTCATACCTGATTTCGTTTTCTTTCAGCTCTTCAATTGATGCTGAAATATACCCGATTCCCAATTTTTTTAAAACATATTTAAGTGCTTTTGATGCTCCGCCTGTACCAAGTATCAACGCTTTTTTGTGATGTGGTTTGAGCAAAGGTTTTAACGAAGTTTCAAACCCATAAGTATCAGTATTAAAACCTTTTAAACGAACATCTGAACCACTGCGAACAATTTTCACAGTATTTACAGCTCCGATTTCTTTAGCCGATTCGTTTAAATCATCAAGAAACGGGATTACCTGTTCTTTATATGGTATAGTAACATTTAAACCAATCAGTTCAGGGTTGTTTTTTATGATTTCCGTAAACTTTGAAATATTGTCGATTTCGAAATTATCATAAGTCGAAACAATGTTTTCCGTTTCAAACTTTTCGGTAAAATATCGTTTTGAAAACGAGTGGGTCAGAGGAAATCCAATTAGTCCGTATTTCTTCATTTCTTTAATTTATTTGCTATGTTTTCAATTATAAAAATGAGGGCAAATCCAATTATTGCAAGTACAATTGCTCCAATCATAAAAGCATTGTTTCCTGTAATTTGTTCATAGGTGCCGGGAAAAATATTTACTTCAACCAACGGTTTTATCTCACCATGCCTGTCGGTAAAAGTTTCAACAACTTCTTTCCATGGCCACACTTTATTTAACGAACCAACCATGAAACCTGACAACATTGCAATGGTGAGGTTGTGGTATTTCTTTAAAAGCCAGGAAAGTACGTTCGAAAACGATACAATTCCGATTGCGGCTCCCGACAAAAAGGTAAGAATAACGGCTATTTTGAATTCACTAACCGATTCGAGTATGAATTTATACATACCCAGTAGTACCAAAATAAAGCTTCCTGATATTCCGGGCAAAATCATTGCACAAATGGCAATAGCACCCGAAAGAAAAATAAACCAATAAGTAGTGTTTGCTTCAACAGGAGTAATAATTGTAATAAAATAAGCGATAATTATTCCCGCAATTCCGGAAATAATTGTTGCCAGATTCCATTTTGTAATCGTACGGGCTACATAAATTGCCGAGGCTACCACCAATCCAAAAAAGAACGACCAAACCAAAATTGGGTAATGGTCGAGCAAATATTTTAATCCTTTTGCAAGTGAAATAATGCTGATTGCAACTCCTGTAAACAAACTGAGTAAAAACGAACCGTTTATTGCTTTCCAAAAATCTGCAAATTTACCCGTGAGCAACAATTTTAATGAACTAAGGTTAACCGATTTAATTGAATTTATAAGTTCTTCATAAATACCGCTGATAAATGCAATTGTCCCACCCGAAACACCTGGAATTACATCTGCAGCCCCCATAGCTATTCCCTTTAACGTAATTAATGAGTATTCTTTTGCTGTTCTGTTCATTAAACTATCTTTTGCTATTTTGGTTATTTTAGACTAAAAAATATAACCCTAAAATTTTCAGGTTAAAATATTTTAAAATTGTTTTTGGATTTTATAACATGAATTGTTTTTGAACGACTTCTTTTATTTCCTACCGTATTTTTTGAAATCATTCACCAACTGAATTATTTTTTTGTTTTTTTTCAACTTCGGATTCATTTCAAACAGGGATTCAACCTGTTTAAAATCCTGCATAAGCGCGAAGGAAAGCAACTCGTAAGCTTCGTCTTTTTTATGTTGTTCCAGCAACAAGTCAACAAGCCGATATTTTAAAATGGCATTGTTGTTATTTTCAATACCCTTTCTTAAAATCTTAGTTGCATTTTCAATTTCACCGAATTTAAGATAGACATCAACCCAGGTAAACCAGATTTCTATATTTTCAGGTTCAATAAGCGAAGCTTTTTTTATTGCTGAAATTGCATTTGGTTTGCGGTTATAATCTTTATTGATTTTTCCCAGGGTAAGCCAGTATTCCGAATTGAGTTCGTCAAGTTTTATGGCTTTGTTAATATATTTTATACTTGCTTCAAAGTTTTGTTCAATCCAAAAAATCAAACCAATCCCAAACCATGCTGTATCATTGTCTTTGTTAATGTCAATAGCCCGGTTATAATAAAACAGTGATTTAGTATAATCTTCAATGTTTAAATAACATTCGCCGATATAACAATAAGCTTCATCGTTATCCGGTTCGCTTTCCAGGAATTCTTTGTATTTAACAATGGCTTCCTCATATTTTTCTGCATTGGCAAGTGCATTTCCAATGTTAAACAGCGACATATGAAACTCACTGTTTAAAGCATAAGCAAATTCGTATGCTTCAATGGCTTTATCATGATTTTCGGTTTTATTGTAAACCGTTCCAAGATTAAACCAAACATATTGATTGAATGGATCAATGTCAAGATATTCGTTGTAATATTTAATACTCTTTTTCATTCGATTTTCCTGATCGTAGAAGAACCCCAAATCGTACAAAGCCAAATCGTTGAAAGGATTTACTTTAATCGTTCTTTCAAAATAATTTATTGCTTTTGGTATATTACCAATCTGCACATACGTTGACCCAATTTGATATAGGATATCATCTATTTCGGACCCCGCAAATTTAATAGCTTTTCTGAAGGACATAAGTGCTTCAGTTTCTTTACCCATTACCAACTGGGCAGAACCTTTCAAAAGGTGAACTTCAGGGTTACCAGAGTCAACTTTCTCAGCGGTTTGCAGGTATTTCAGCGACTTTTCGTAATGTCCCTTATTAATTAAAATCTGGGCATACTTAAGTTGAAGTGGCAGAGCATTTGGATGAATTTTTATACCTTGTCTGGCAGCAATCTCAGATCCATTTATATCACCTTCATCCAGTAACTGTTCAACAATTGCTTCAAACTCGGAAACATCAAAATACTTGTTACTTCCCGAAATTAACGACTTTTTAAAACGGTTCACCGCTTCAAGTGTGTCATCGTCCCAGTAATTATCCCTTTCCTCCATCATATGCTCAAAATTCAGTTTGCAAAATTAACAATTCAACTGATATAATGAAAAACTAACCCAAGTGTTGTTCCCGCATTAAATCATTCACGGTTTTTACCGGGTTAAAAGTTTCAATTGGCACTTCAACAAAAAGTGTGTTCCAGTTACTCATGGCTCCATTCCATAAGCCCGGTAATTCCTGCGCTTTCAGGTCTTTTCCGTCTTTGGATTTTTTTGATATGAAACCTGTTGCAGGGTCAGTAAATTCATTAAGATTATATTTTTCGCCCTTATAGTTTTTAACAGCACATACCAAATCTACCGGATTGAAATGTGTTGCATGTTTTGCCATGGTCTGCTGCTGTACACTTTCAACATCAATCTGAGAACTTTCAACTACCTGCAACGAAACTGTACCATCGCTGTTTTTTGCCCAAAATGGCCCGCCGCCTGGTTCCCCTTCATTCTTCACCATCCCGCAAACACGTAACGGACGGTTGTATTTTTCTTTCAAATAATGATACAACTGTTCCTTTTCTGTATAATACTGGCTTGATTCGGGTTTTGTATTTAAAGTATTTTCAAGAAAAGCAGAGGCAGCAGCTAAAAATGCACTGTCGAGGGCAACCGGATGTTTTTCATTTAACTCTTTTTGATAAAAAAACAGTTTTTCCTGTGTTTTTAACAGCACACCGGCCAAAGCTTTTTTATAGTCGATAGTAGGCTTTTTTAATCTGTCGGGAACAACATTGTCAATATTTTTAATGAAAATTATGTCTGCATTTATGTCGTTTAGGTTTTCAATGAGTGCACCATGCCCTGCCGGTCTGAATAGCAAGCTACCGTCATTTTCCCTGAATGGTTCGTTTTTCATATCAACAGCAATCGTATCGGTCGAAGGTTTTTGCTGGCTAAATTCAATTTCGAAATTAACATTCAATATTTCCTGATAGTTTGCGATTATGTCCTTCAACAAATCCTCAAATCCCTGCTGATGCTCAGGCGATACAGTAAAGTGCAGCCTCACTTTGCCATTTCCGTCTTTAGCATAAGCTGCGCCTTCAACAAGATGCTCTTCAAAAGGTGTGCATTCACCATTTTCGTATTTATGAAATTTTAAAAGACCTTTTGGCAATGAACCATAATTCAACCCTTTTTCGTTTAACAGAAAATCGATTTTGTTTTTCTCATTTAATTCACCGCCATTTTCCCTGATTACCGACTTCAAGTCAGATGTAAAAGCAAATTTTTCAAACCCGTCAATATATTGTTTTGCACCTTTGTTTTGGTTTATTTTATCGATGGAACCCGTTTTTTCAAAGGAATCAAGTGCTTCATACAAATCCTTAAACATGCGGCTGGCGGCTCCTGATGCGGGAATAAACTTTAAAGGCCTTATTCCGTGAGCAACCTTTTCTTCAAATAAATCAACTGACTTTTTCAGGTCGGTTTCGTTTAAACGAATTATGCCATTCCCAACGGTTGCAGCATCAATTATTTGCAAATAAGGAAATCCTGTTTTAAAACTTTCTATTTGAACCAACACGGTATGCAGTTCACTGCCACGATTTTCAATCTGCTTTTTGTCTTTTGTAGAAAACATGAATTGTAATTTTTATGATGTTTTTAAAATTATAAATCTTATTTCAATATCAAACAGCTAAACAGGTGATGAATGATTAAAGTTTTAATCTTTTTTTCAACATTGTAACCCTGTTTTCCTGCACCACTGAATTTTACCTACTTTTAGCACCTTAAAATATTAAAGGAAAATGGGGAAGGAATTTGTGTGGGGACATAATAAAAGATACAACGACTTTTCGACATATTTCAGGAATAAGTTTTCTGAAAGAGTACAAAAAGTATCTGTCGATGCGGGTTTTACCTGTCCCAACCGTGATGGTTCAAAAGGTAGAGGTGGATGCACTTACTGCGATAACAAAACGTTTAAACCATCATACACAAATCTTGAAAACAGTGTTTCGATTCAGATCGAGGAAGGAGTTTCCTTTTTCTCGAAGAAATACAAATCGATGAAATTCCTTGCCTATTTTCAGGCATATACCAATACTTATGCACCTTTTGATGATTTGAAACGGTTATATGAAGAAGCACTTCAGCACCCAAAAATTGTAGGTTTGGTAATTTCAACCCGGCCTGATTGCATAACACACGAACTACTTGATTATTTGGAGGAACTTGGGAAAATAGTTTATGTGATGCTTGAGTTTGGGCTTGAATCGCATCTCGATAAATCGTTGGAAAGAATAAACCGCGGACACACATTTGCCGATTCAGTTTGGGCAATTGAAGAAACTTCCAGAAGAGGAATCAATAATTGTGCGCATCTAATTCTGGGTTTACCGGGCGAAAACAGAGCGGATTGGCTGGAGCAAGCACATGTAATTTCAAAATTGCCCGTCAAAAACCTGAAATTACACCAACTCCAAATTCACAGAAAAACTGTTTTCGAAAAACAATTTGCAGCCAATCCGGAGAATTTTCATCTTTTTACTGTTGACGAGTATATCGAGTTGGTAGTAGATTATCTCGAATTACTAAACCCTGAAATCATCTTTGAACGCTTTGTTAGCGAAGCACCAGCCGAAATGGTCGTTGCACCGCAATGGGGGCTAAAAAACTTTGAATTCGTTGCCAAGGTTGAAAAACGACTGGCAGAAAGGGAAACCTGGCAGGGAAGATTATTTAACGAAGAACGTCAAAATGAAAATTGAAATGGGAATCATAAAATTGAAAAAAATACACAAACAAAGTTACAATGCCCTGTATTTTCCTCTTCCCAAATGTGGCATTAAACTTTCAGCAATTTCAGGATAATTTGCTGCTATATTTCTTGTTTCAACTGGGTTTTTCATTTAACCAACCAAACTTAACCATCAGGTGAATGTTTAACCGGAGTTCCTGAATGATGTGAATTTAAACCGTGTATGGTTCTCTGTGTTGCCGATAAAACCAACTGTTTGCTTCAGTATCTCCAACTACTTCACCTGCAACAGGATCCCAGTTAATCTTCCTACCGGTACGAATAGCAATATTACTCATGTGACTTACCGTGTCCGAAAGAATGGCGTCATCCAAAGGACAAGCTTCCTGAGCATTTCCTTTCACCACATCAACAAACAGTTGTCCCATAGTATTATTTTCACCCCTTACTTCCTTTTCATTCAATTTCGAATTGATTTCCGGGATATCGGATTGTGCTGAATTTCGACCAAGCGAAATCCAACCTTTGGAGCCATAAAAAGTAGTGCCATTTCCATCTTTTAGAGGGAAATGATTCAATATGCCCGAACTGTTTGCACCGTCAGTATCTATAAAGTGTAATTTAATCCCCGACTCATACTCAATATTTATATCCCATGCTCTGATATTGTTATATATTCCACCCGGCTGCCAAAATCCACCGGTTCCTTCACAAGTATATTTTCCGTTCAGTTTTTCTTTCATTCCCCAAATCATTATATCCAATGGGTGTGCGCCCCAGCCTCCAAGGAAACCAATGCTGTAATCCCATTGAAACCATGAACCATTATTTGTTACACGATCAGGACAATATGGATTTAACGGCGCGGGTCCTGTCCAGCGATCGTAATCAAATGTTTCCGGAACCGGAACTTCATTGCAAACCGGTGATTCAACAGGATTATAACCTGGCGCCCAAACTTCAATGCGCTCAATCTCCCCAATTAAACCTTCTTTAATCATGTCTATACCCAACTTCATGTGTTCAAGTGTTCGTTGCTGAGTGCCGTAATGAAATTTCACATTATTGGCAATCAGTTCTTTTTCAAGGATATTATAATCGGAATAACTTAATCCGAGTGGTTTTGCAAGCATGATATGTTTTCCTGCCCGGGCAGCTTTAATAGCCAGCGGAACATGCCAGTGGTCGGGAGTTGTAATATGAACAGCATCAATATCACTTCTTTCGAGGATTTCTTCAAACCGAAGGTAAGCCTTGCATCCGGGCGCTTTAATTCCTTTTTCCCTGTAAAATGCATTAATATGACTTGCAACATTTTCACGCCTGTCAGTAAATGGATCGCAGGAAGCAGCCTGAAAAGAGCTTTCCAAAGGCAAAAAATAATTCACCAGTTCATCCTGTCCACGCGAACCTACTCCAATGTGACCGATTAAAATCCTGTCGTTTGCACCTTTTGCGCACGATGAAATAATTGTTGGAATTGCTATTAATCCAGCAACCCCGGTTGTGGAAGTTTTTAAAAAATGTCTTCTCGATAGGTGATTTTTCATAGTAGCTGATTTTATTTTTTGTTTTTATCTTACTTGTGCTACTTTTTCAGTAGCAGCCCATTCGGTTCCGTTGATTATTAAAGTTTTAAATCCGGGATTTTGAATCGCAAAAGTATCGTGCCCAAGAATTGTATGAAATACCCTGCCTTTTCCATAACGGGCAACCATAATTGCAGGTTGTGGTTTAATTCCGGATTCTGCTATTTCCTTGTTCGATGCAATTCCCAACACTTCGAATTTTGGGTTTTCAGCAGCATTTATCCACAACTCATCGAAAATATCAAAATCGATTATTCCTGTTGTAACCGGGTGTGTTTTATTGGTTATCGTAATTTTTGTTTCTGATGGTTTTCCATGATAAGTTGTGTCCATAATCCATGCTGCAGTAGTAATTTTTTGAAATTCATGCCAATTGTAAAAAACCGATGAAGACGCATGAAAGGTTACAAATCCTCCTCCGTTTTCAATAAATTGAAGAAGCGCCAGTTCTGTTTTTACCGGCCATCGCAAATCATTCTCAGGCCATGAATTCCAATTTGAAAGAATAACATCAACCTGCAAAAAATCAGCACTTGTAAGTGTGTCGGGCATTTCAGTAATTTTTATTGAAAATTTTTGGGATTCTGACAGGATATTAGCCAAAACAGGAGTTGTTTGCTGCCATTCGTGGTTGTTCCGACCGCTTAAAATCAACACACGTATCAATTTATTATTTTCTGAAAAAAGATTTAAGTTCAGCAGAAACAGGAACAGAAATAAAAGAATTAAATATTTTTTCATCGGTTTAAAGTTGTCTTCAAACTTACAAAATTTTGATGTATCAAATTCTGTAAACTAAACATACCGAAGATTAAAAGTATAACTATTTGAAAAGTTTAAGTACGGATTTCATTCACTTTTCATTTTGAGCGGTCAGTAAAAGAAAATCCTTAAACCGCTCTTTTGAAGCATAATATTTCCCTTGTGGTTCTATCAATTCAATCATTCGCTCTTTTTTTGAAAAACGTTTGACCATATTAAAATTAATTATTCGGTTTTTATGAATTCGGATAAAACTTGAAAAAGATGAAAGTTGTTTTTCATATTCGCCTAAATTTTTACATGAAATAATTTTCCGACCATTTGTAAGGCATAGCGTGGAATATCGTCCGGAAGCTTCAATCGTTGAGATTTCATCAATACAGATAAATTCTGAATAAAGGTTACCTTCTACAACAATTCTATCAATAGGTCCAACCGTATGCATCTTTTTATGAATTTCACCAAATTTAGCGACAATTGGATCAATCCCAGCTTCAATATTGACATTTACCCTTTGAAATGCCTCTTTCAATTTTTCATTGTCGATAGGTTTTTCAACAAAATGAAGTGCTTTAAACTGAAAAGCAAGCGCATAATACCTGGCTTCCTGATGGGCTGTGATAAAAATTATTTGAAATTTCAGGTCATTAGTTGCCTCAAGTTCGTTCAACATATCAAATGCAGTTTTTCCTTCCATTTCGAATTGAATATCAAGCAGTATAACATTGGGTTTTAACTTCCTTATCAGTTGCGCCGCTTCGGTTAGTGTGGTCGATTTTCCGATAATATTCACGTGTGGGGCCACTTCCAATACCAGATTCTCAATAGTTAGCAAGTAGCTTTCAACATCTTCAACAATAATTGCTTTAATTTCGCTGCTCATGGTTTAGTATTGTAATTTCAATTTTTGTTCCTTTATCAGAGCTTTCGGTATTGATGGTAATCTTATACCCAAGCTCGTTCAATAATTTAATTCGGTTTAAGGTCAACATTGTGCCTTTCGATTCATATCTAAAAGGTGAATCTGTTAATATCCGGCCTGCTTTTTCAATTCCAATACCATTATCTTCAATAATTATCCGCAACCCTTTTTCTTCCTTCCGGATTATCTCCAATTTTAATATTCCGACACCATTTTTTGGCAGAAGACCATGCCTGATAGCATTTTCAACAAAGGGCTGGAGAATCATTGGTGGAATTGTTTCCTGCTCCGGGTCAATTGCAGAATCGATATTAATGATATATTCAAATTTATTAGGGTAAATCAATTGCTGAAATTCGACAAATCCATTGATGAGTTCAATTTCCTTTTGCAGCGTTTGTTTATTTTCTAAATTTATGTTGTTTTGTAAATTTGCTGAACCCGTTGATGCATCGAGGAAACCACGGATAAGACCTGCTAATTTTACAAGATACTGGTTCGCCTTTTCAGATTGAAATGACAAAATCATAGATTGGAACGAAGCCAAAACATTAAAAATAAAGTGCGGGTTCATTTGCGACTGAATGGCCTGTACCTGAAAAACTTTCGATTGTCTTGCAGTTATCATCATTTGGGTACGTGTATGCAAAAACAACACAAATCCCAGAATTGACAACAAGGCAAATAAACCGAACAATGTGGGAAAAAACCAGGGTTGTTTCCAAACAGCCACACGAACTTTAACCATCAGGCTGGATGTGGCCTTTGTATCGGGCAAACCCGGAAACTTAACCCTAAGCATAATTTCTGACATACCATCAGTTAGACTGGAAACAAAAGCATAGTTCTCCACCTGCCATGCCGACCAAACAGTATCCGTTGACAATTTCCATGAATACATTACCGGGCTTGGGCGATTAAAACAAATGGCATCGAAAGTAAAAATGGCCGACCTTTGGTTGCGGGGTAGTTCAACCATTTCATCGTTAAACGTGAGTCGCTCTCCATTAAAACCGAAAAACCTTACTGCGCTGAAATTTTTTTGCAGTTTCAGTTTTTTTGGATTCAGTTTCACCACTTCAGTACTTGTAGTCATCCAAATATTCCCATTCGAATCAACCATCGCGCCATCCTGTCCGGGATCAATACCTAAAAATCCATTGTTCTCATTGAAGAAATATAATTCGATAGCTCCGGAACGATTGAATTTTTTTAAATCCATCAGATAAATGCCGGTAGATTGGCTAAATACCAACCAGGTACTATCAATTGCAGAAACAAAATTTACAGTTCCAGAAATTTCTTCACGTTCAATTTTTCGAATCGACTCGGTTTTGGCGTCGTAGTAAAGTAAGCCGTGAGTGCTGCCAAACCAGGTGCGTCCATCTGGAGTATTAAAATTTGAAATTACCCCATCTGCAGGTAACCGACCATTATCCCTGTTGTAATTTTCGAACTTTTTAGAGTCCCAGTTATAACGGCAAAGTCCTGTAAATCCGCCCAACCAGTAATGTCCATTTATATCTTTTCCAATTGTTGCCACATAGCCATTTAACCCTAATCCTTCAGTCTGACCAATAGTTCTGATAAGTTTATGTTCTTTGTTATACACCTCCGCAAACAAACGGTAACCGCCCCACAGTAAATCGCGGTCGTGGTCATAAAATGTGGTCAGACAACCAATCCTGTCATTGATTTTGAAAAATTTTCCATCATAAGCTAAAATTCCCGGGTTGAATGGAAAATACAAAGTTCCGCGTTTATCAACAGACGGATGAAAGTAGAAATTAAGGCCATATTTTTGGGATTCTTGTTCCAGACCATGTTTTTCGATATCCTTCACCGAAAAAGTAGTCAAAGATTTTCTGTTGAATTTCCTCAATCCATAATTATAAGAAGCAAACCAAATGTTTTGATTACTATCTTCCAAAATCGACCAAATTGCCGGTAAAATTTCCCGTTTGTAGGTTTCAAACCCATTAGATTGAATCCGGTAAAGCCCTTCTTCAGTACCAATCCAGAATTGTCCATCTTTATCGGTAAGACAACATGATTTGTGCATTTCGGGAAAAGGGTTGATAATAAGTGTATCTGGATTGATGAAGTATAATGGGTTTTCTCCTAAACGAGGAAAAAAGGCAAATTCACTGGTACTGTGATTTTCACCAATCAACCTGCCATTTCTGATACTGGCAAGTTCATTGAGTTTGCCCTTTTCGTATTCAAACAGGTTGACAAAATCCTTCTGATTCGTTTCCAGAAACAGAATTACAGAGTCTTGCAATTCAAAGTAAAGGTTTTCTTTAGCTTGATGTATTTTTTTTACAACCCCGTTTTTAAGTTCGAATAGATTGTGCCGGTCATGAAAAATGAGAGTCTGACTAGCTTTGCAATAAGCGATTTCCGCCCCGTCCGGATTATCCAACTCAGGCAAAAGCTCCAACTGATCGTGAAGTTCATCATTTTCGAGATATCCAAAGAGTGCTTTATAATTTCGATCAATTGCTAAATACCACACCTTTCCATCGGGCATTGGTGCTACATATCCCACATAAAAATTCTCAAGAGTAAAAGATTTCCAAGTTTTCCCATTGAAACGTGAGAAACCTTTGCGGGTTGAAACCCAAATATTACCCTCAAAATCTTCTGTTATCTTCTGTATGTATGTACTGGCCAGTCCATCCTTTTCATCGAAACTAATGATTTGGTCACCGTTAAAACAATTCAAACCTTCTTTGGTTCCCGCCCAAATATAACCCCGGCTGTCCTGAAACATACTGATTACCTGCATTTGTGATAGTCCATCGCGCAATGTATATTGTCTGTATTGTGGATGTGTAAATTGTGAGCTGGCTGTCAGGTTCACAACAAAAAATAAGAATATTATGATTAATTTGAAAAACATCATATCACAACTTTGAAGTGCATAAATTTATGTTTAAAAACCACATAAAAGCAACACCTCTTCTGAAATTTTAGCAGTAAAACTTTCCTTTCATGGGAATAAATACCACTATTTTTTCGGTTTATGCATCAAAATGCACTGTTCGTTACACCAAATGTATTGGTTGTTACATCAATTGATTTTATTATGTTTTATGCTTATATATTTGACCACAAACCTTAAAAATCAATTCCATGAAGAAAATACTATCGCTTTTTGTCTTAATATGCTTTTCATTTGGCATATCCGCTCAGGTTTCAAAAACAATTACAGTTGAAATACCCGGACAGCTTGCTAATCTCCTTACAATGGATGAAAAATTAACTGTTACCCAATTAACTGTTACAGGTTCAATCAATAAAACTGACCTGGATATGATGAACTATATGCCAAAAATAGAAAGCATTGATATCAGTGAAACATCGATTGATGGCAATGAAATCCCTGACGGAACATTTAGTGAAAATAATCATTTGAAATCTATCTTTTTACCCGGATCCATAAATAAAATCGGCAGGTCTTTTCAAAGTTGCTCCGCATTATCTGAATTTAAAATTAAGTCGCCCTCAGCTTTAACTTCTTTTGGTAGTATGACATTTTATGGATGCAGCAGTTTAATCAGTTTTACAATCCCCTCGTCAATAACTGAAATTAATGGTTCTTTCCATAGTTGTGCAAATTTGGCTGAAATTCAATTTGAAGAGCCAGTTTCAATTACAACTATTACTGGAGCTCCTTTTCATGGATGCACTAATTTAAAACACTTTAAAATACCTAAAACAGTAATAAACCTGACTGAAGCATTTTTTTATTGCACTGGATTGGAATCAGTTGAATTTGAACAACCCGCTTCGTTAACTACTATTGGAGGTTCAGCATTTACAGAATCCGGAATTAAAAGCATTACAATACCTCAATCCGTTACAAATATTGTTATGGGGGCCTTTTCAAATTGTACATCGCTTGAGTCAATTACAATTCCAAAAACTATATTATCCATTGGTAATGTCGCCTTCCAGGAATGTGTGGGCTTAAAATCTGTTACTTTTGAGCAGCCTGCATCAATAACATCCATCGCATTATCGACTTTTGTAGGTTGTAGTTCTCTTGAATCAATTGAAATACCAGGTTCTGTTACTTCCCTTGAAGATTATGCGTTTTATCGTTGTTCTTCATTAACTTCTGTTAAAATTTCTGCATCCCTTACATCCATAGGCAAAAAGAATTTTGCCGGATCAAAAGCAGTATTTGAAGTTGCACCAGATAACCCTGCTTTTTCGGCAAATGAGGGTATGTTGTTAAGTAAAAACGGGCAAAGTTTAAAAGTATGTACAAATTATTATTCTGGCAGCTTTTTAATACCAGATAATATCGGAGTGATTAGTGAATACGCATTTTACGATTGCAATACGATTGACTCATTAATTATTCCTTCAACTGTATTCATGATAAGGCCATATGGTTTTAGTAACTTTTCAGGGTTAAAATCAATCAATGTGCAGCATACAAAACCCCTAAACATTGCCACGACAGTATTTGAAGGTATTGATAAAACTGTATGCAAATTATATGTTCCTGCAGGCTCGCTCAGTCTATATAGTAATGCCACCGGGTGGAAAGATTTTCAGAACATTGTTATACCCGGAGAAATAACAATTAACGTTGAAACACCTGGTACACTTGTAAATCTTCTAACCCCCGAGTTGCTTAACAGCACCATAGTACTTACTTTAACAGGTAACATTGATGCCCGCGACTTTAAAACGATGCGTGAAAGCATGCCTCTTTTAGAGAGTATTGATTTAAGTAATGTACAAATTCAATCTTATAGTGGAACTGAAGGTACAAGTGAATTTGTAACGTCCTATCCTGGAAATTCCATACCTGATTATGCTTTTTACAACACAACAACCCATAAAGAACTGGTGAATATTAAGACATTTGTCTTTCCTGAAAATGTTGAGGCAATTGGAATCAATGCTTTTAGATTTTGTTCTGGAATATCATCGTTTAACATACCTGAGTCGGTAATTTCAATTGGAACGCAAGCCTTTCAAAATTGTGATGGGATTGTTTCATTAGACTTGCCACAAAACCTTACTTCAATCAGTGGTAGCGCCTTTTCCAATTGCAGAAATCTTGAAGCAATAAATTTTTCGGATCAGTTAAAATCAATTGGTGAGAACGCTTTTGGTTACTGCCCAAAGCTGACAATTATAAAAATACCGGCAAGCGTTACCACAATTGAAACTGGCGCTTTTTTAAATTGTACCGCCCTTTCCTCAATCTATGCCGATCCACAAACCCCTCCTGAGGAAACTATTTCAGCTAATGGACCTTTCGACTTTTTTTATGGTGTAAATAAAAGCACTTGTACACTTTATGTTCCGGTTGGTTCAGAGAGCAAATATGCTACTGCCAGATATTGGAAAGATTTTTTGCATATTGCAACCACTTTGGGTGAAATCAAAAAAGTTTTAAATACCTCCACTCCAGGGACTTTAGCTACTTTGATGACTGCAGATGAGTTAAATACAACAATCAGTCTCACTATAAACGGCCCCATTGATGCCCACGACTTTAAAACCATGCGCGACAATATGCCTTTATTGGCAGTGGTGGATTTGAGTGGTGCTATTATTGTGACTTATACAGGAACTGGAGGTACAGGTTATGGCAACATTACTTATCCTGAAAATGAAATACCAACATTAGCCTTTATGCAAAAATCTGTTCTTACTTCTATCGAAATTCCTTCAACAGTAACCAATATAGCGTATGGAGCATTTTTGGGTTGTAATGGTTTAAATTCCTTGACAATCCCATCTGCTGTAACTTCAATTGGAGAATTGGCATTTAAAGAATGTTCCGGATTAGATTTTGTATCATTTCAATCTACTTCATCACTAACTTCTATTGATGCTGGCGCTTTTGCCGATTGCACAAATCTTAAGTTCATCAATTTGCCATCGTCATTACTATCTTTAGGAGAAGCTGCCTTTAGTGGATGCACAAGTATTGTCTCCATTAGCATTCCCCAATTTGTTACCTCAATAGAAAATAATGCTTTTTTAAATTGTAGCAGTTTGTCCTCTTTAGTTTTCCAATCTCCTTCCTCCATAAATACAATTGAGTCATGGGCTTTTGCTGGTTGTACCGGACTAACCACAGTTAATATACCTCAATCGGTTACTTTAATCGAATATGGCGCTTTTGCAGGAACTAACGCTTCTATTAATGTTGAAGTAATTAACAAGATGTATTCGAGCCTTAATGGAGTTCTGTTCAATAAAAATCAATCTACGGTATATGCTTGCACCAATTACAAAACAGGAAGTTATATTATTCCTTCATCCGTACGTTCGATCGGGCAATGTGCTTTTATGGATAATTCGAACTTGACATCTATTTTTATACCTCCTTCAGTAACTTGGATTGGGATGAACGCTTTTTCTGGTTGTGCAAATCTGACTTCTATTTACGCCAATGCCGTAACACCAATTGATTTAAGTTCACAGGAAGGTGTTTTTAATAATTTAAATATATCTACCTGTATCCTTTATGTTCCGGCTGGCTCCGAAAGCCTGTATGAAGCAGCAGACCAGTGGAAAGATTTTACACAAATCCTACCTATAACCGGTACAAGTAAAACAGTCGAGGTTTCAACTTCAGGAACTTTAATTAATTTACTTACCAGTACTGAACTCGGCACTATAACCAATCTAACCCTTACCGGCAACATCGATGCTCGCGACTTCAAAACCATGCGGGATTTAATACCGTTGATCGAGATTGATCTAAGTGAAGTAACCATAGCTGAATATACAGGTACCGAAGGAACAGCTGGTACAGGGAATATCACTTACCCGGCAAATCAAGTTCCACAAAATGCTTTTTACAATAAAATGAGTTTGGCTGTGATTAGCATTCCTTCATCGGCACAAACCATTGGCAGGAGCGCATTTAATAATTGTGATGGATTGACTCAGGTTACTTTTAGGGCAAATTCACAACTCACAACAATTGGGTATCTCAGTTTTGCCTTTTGTGATAAGCTGACTGAAATACAAATCCCCTCTAATGTAACCATGCTTGACTATGGGGCTTTCAGGCAATGTTCGGTGTTAGTAACGTGCAATTTGCCCGAATCGGTTAAAACATTAGGCAATGCCGCTTTCTATCAGTGCTATGAATTGAAAAACATTTCATTACCTCCACTGGTCGAATCAATTGGTGAATTTGCCTTCTATTCGTGCGAAAAGATTCTTAATTTTAATATTCCGGCTTCAACAAGTTCAATTGGCGAAGGCGTATTTATTGCTGCAACCGGTTATATTGTGGTAGATGAAAATAATCCCGGTTATTCAAGTCTGAATGGTGTTTTGTATGATAAAAATAAAACGCAATTAATTTATTGCCCTCCTACCACCAGCGGAGATTTCGTAATCCCCAAAACCGTTTCCACAATTGCAGTTGATGCTTTTTATAATTGCTCCGATTTAACAGCGATTGATATTCCTGATGGACTCATCAAATTGGAAGACTGGGCATTCGAGAATTGCACCGGTCTGACTAATCTTTCATTGCCTCAGACACTTACTTCAATTGGAAGTTATTCGTTTTACAATTGTTCGGGCCTGACAACTCTTTTTGTCAAAAACCCAACACCTGTTGATTTAAGTTCACAAATAGATGTATTCTTTGGCATTGATAAATCAACTTGTAAATTATTAGTACCGACTGGTTCAGAAAGTTTGTACGCAACAGCCGGCCAGTGGAAAGATTTTTCCAGGATAGGTGCATTAAATCTGGTTCCGATAGCTAATGCAGGGCCAGATCAAATAATAGAAGAGGGTACAATGGCAACTTTGGATGCCTCTTTATCATCTGATTTGGAAAATGGTGCATTGACTTATCTTTGGACTGCTCCAACCCCAATCATATTAAGTTCCTCAACCAGTATCAAGCCTTCATTTACAGCACCCGAAGTTTTTTCCGATACGAAATTAATTTTTGTCCTGACTGTTAGCAATGAAAGTTTCATTTCTAATCCCGATACTGTTTTTGTCACTGTTAAGCAGGTTAACAAAATACCGGTTGCCAACGCAGGTAAAGACCAAAGTGTAATTGAAAATCAAATTGTGCAACTAAGTGGATTACAATCAAATGATCCTGATAACGATATTCTTTCTTTTTCGTGGGTTGCGCCAGATGGTATTGTGCTGAATTCTAAAAACGACCCCTCCCCTACATTTACAGCACCCGATGTAACAAAAGATACTAGGTTTATTTTTTCGCTGACGGTTAACGATGGAATAGCAGATTCGCCTGCGGATCAGGTTGTGGTTACTGTTAAGCAAGTTAATAATGCTCCTGTTGCCAATGCCGGAGCTGATCAGACAATAAATGAAAGTGAAACTGTTACTTTAGATGGAAGTCTTACTACTGATGTAGACAAGGACAGCCTAACCTATTATTGGACTGCTCCTGCCGGAATCACACTTAGCTCTGATTCAGCACAAAAACCAACTTTTACTGCTCCTGAAGTAGTCAATGACACAACATTTACTTTTTCACTAACAGTTAACGATGGTATAGCGGATTCGCCTGCTGATCATGTTGTGGTTACAGTTAAGCAAGTCAATAATGCTCCTGTTGCCAATGCCGGAGTTGATCAGACAGTAAATGAAGGTGAAACTGTTACCTTAGATGGAAGTCTTTCCTCTGATGCAGACAAGGACAGCCTAACCTATTATTGGACCGCTCCTGCCGGAATTACACTTAGCTCTGCTACAGTTCAAAAACCAACTTTTACTGCTCCTGAAGTAAACAAAAATCTATTGTACATTTTTGAGCTGACTGTTAGTGACAGTAAATTGTTTTCAACTAAAGATTCTATTATAATAGAAGTAACAAACCAAACTGGTGAAATTAACCTTACATCCTTTCTGAATAACAAAAAAATTCCGGATTCACTGGTTAATTACGAATTCTATACTGAAATTGACGGACAGTTCACTCTACAATCAGTTAAACCCATTTCAGTCTTTTCGTCATTAAATTTTAAGGTAAATGCTGGGAGATGGACAGTTTTGGCCGTTCCTGCAACAGATAGTTTTAGTTTTATTCCTACTTACCTGGGAAATAAAACAAAATGGAATGATGCACAAATTATTGAAGTAACCAATAATTCGATTCATACAGATACAATCATTTGCCAACCTATTGATTCTGTGTTCGAAGAGGGTAATTTTGTAATTGAAGGGTTTATTTATCAAACTACAGGAAATAAAAATGGATTTATCAAAATGGATATCAGAAATGGCATCCCATTACAAAACACAAAAGTTATGCTTTTTAAGAAAGACAATTCTATTGCCTCTTATTATACATCGACTGATAGTGAAGGTTATTATGCTTTTAAAAATATACCAGAAGGCGAATTTCAGATTTTTGTTGAAATACCTGGATTCACACTTGAAGAAAAACCATCTGTTATCTTAACAAATGAAGGTCAGGTTGTACATGAGATAAATTTCAATGTCATCATTGGAACGGGTGTAATTACTGATTTAAATGAAATAAAAAACGAGATTCTTATTTACCCTAATCCTTTTTCAAGCGAAATAAATATCAATAGCACGTCTGTATTGGGAATGATTAAAATCTTTAATTCTTTGGGGCAATTGGTAGAAATAATTAATTATCCATCAAATATAATATCGACAGATCACTTAAAATCAGGAATTTACTTCGTAAACGTTTTCGATGAAACAAAAAATTTAATAAAAACAGCGAAACTTATTAAAAGAAACTAAAAAGTAAAATTATGGTACTCCAATTATTCGCAATATTTGCAAGCCTAACAAGAGAAGCGTAAAAAAAAACGTTTCCCGCTTTGCAAAAACAAATGAGACTCTACCTTTCTTCATGTTTGTTGTCTCTGTAAAGTAAATGAGGCTGTCTCGAAAGAGTTCAGCCTTTTTTTTGGGATGAGCATACATTTTACTATACCATCAACCGCTTCAGGAGCTAGCGGACGGAAGGTCAGTTAAAAGATATTTTTTCAGATGTCGTTCTTTTAATGACCGTAGAGACGCACCTGAGTATCAAAGAAGTTTTTGAGGACTGAACTAAGATAGAGGCCAACACCAATCTTTACATCTTTGTCTGAAGCAAAGTCATCGCTACCCAGAAACAAAAGATTAAAAACCTGTTGGAATCACTTTGGGTTTTTTGGTACTACAAACGGTAATCAATTATCATTTCTCCATTTCCGTATCACTATCGCTGTTTTCTGATTTTGTGATTTCATTCAGCGATCTGTCAAATTCAAGTTTTACGACCATTACTGAGTTGCACATTTCATCAACCGGAAGATTGCGCAAACGCAAATAAGGTTGTTGTGTTGCATGATCACTGGGACACAAATTCACTGAAACGTCAACACTTTTGCCGGTATTGAGTAAAATTGCTTTTTGAGGGGCAACAGTTATCGGTTTCAATTTTATCCCATTTCCAACAGGTAACTTGTTCAGGTGTACATATAAAATGTTATCCCGCGTAGTTGTCAGCACACCTGCTGCTTCTGTCAAACCTTGATTAAATTCAACATCAGAAAACGACTCGTCAACCAACTTCTTCCAGGTGCCAATCCGTTTAAGAATCTCAGTTGATTGCGGTGGAATTATCCCTTCACTGGTTGGACCAACATTTAATAAGTAATTTGCATCGCGGGCCAGGTATTTATCAATACTGGCTATCAAATGCCGGTCGGTATAATAATCCTCGTCTCTTTTGTACCCCCAACTTTCCATTCCAACTGATTGACAAGCTTCGGTCATCCTTTCAAAACTCTTAACTTCGTTTGCATTATTATCATAATCACGTTCTGGTGTACCAAAATCACCCTCATCAAAACCACGGTTATTAATTACTGCTTTAGGTTGAAGTTGGCGAATCATGGCATTTATGGATTTATCTTTATAAAGCGGCACATTCATATCCCACCAAAACCCATGAATTTCACCATAATTTGTACAAAGTTCCCGCACCTGATCTTTCAGAAAGTCCATATATTTTCCCCAGTCTGGTGAATCTTGCGCTTGTGGGGGAAGTTCGTGGTGACGACCCTCGTTTGGATAATTTGGATGATTCCAATCGGCTATTGAGTAATACAAACAAAGCGGCACATTGCGTTTATGACAGGCATCAGCCATCATACCAATTACATCTTTTTTGTAAGGGGTGTTCATTGTATTAAAAGTTGTTTGCTTTGTGTCCCATAAACAAAATCCGTCATGATGTTTTGTAGTAATAGTAATGTATTTCATTCCAGCTTCTTCCATTAAATCGAGCCACTGTTCCGGATTGAATTTTACGGGGTTCCATTGTTCTGCAAGTTTTACATATTGACTTCTTTCGACCCTTGCTCTCCACTGGTGTTGCTCATGCCAGCCAGGAATTGAATACAATCCCCAGTGGACAAACATGCCATAACGGTGTTTAAAAAACCAGTCACGATCATCGCCAAAACGCAGGATTTGTTTTGTGGTTGAATGCAGATTGTTGTTGTCCACCTCAGAAATGTCATACGTCCAGGACGATAAGAGAGGTGCTACCGCTATAACTGAAGCTGATTTTAGCAAATCACGTCGATTCATATATTATTGGTTTATAAGTGTACAACAAATATTACCAATATTAATGAAATACCAAACGATATATATTCAACAAGAAAATGCAATTATATCTCTAAAGCCGTGCAAAACAAATGAAACAAGATAAAATAATTAAGCTAGCTTTTAAAAAGATTTTTTTGAAATCGCATTGATAAAATCTACATACTGCTAATTTCTATACAAAGGGAATAATTTATTAAGGTTTGATAAATCAGGTGACCAATTCAATTTATACCACCATTTGAAATAACAACTCAGAACAAACAATTGGTATTTTATTGCTCTTTGGAAGAAAACAATATGCTCCATTTTTAACAGCATCAAGCCAGATTTGCTCATTTGAAGAGTCGGACATGATTATAACTGAAGCATCAGCTTTCCTTTGTTTGGTAATTTTCAGAATCTCACCACCATCCATATCATCCTCAAGGTGGAAATCCGAAAAAACAATAAGTCTTACATTACTAAAATCCTTGCTTTGCAAATAGGAAAGATAGTCACTCCCATTATGAAAACTAAAAAAGTTTACGGGTAAGTTTATTAAACTTTGAATTGATTTAATTGTAGATTCCAAAGCTCGGCTCAAAATTGTATTTGTTAGTTGATTATCCTCAATAACTACAACTTCAAATGAATTATTTGACCTGATATTTGAATTATTTTTAGTGTTTGTATCGGTTTTTGTTGTGCTGCTTACTATATCCATTATTAATATTTTGCAAAATTCTTTGAGCATACTGCAAGACACGTACCAAAAATTATTTTCTAAGAAACTATAAAAATAAACCATTAGTTTTATGAAACTTATTAAATATTTCTAATTAATTCTAATTACCATTTGATTATCATTTTAAGAATCAAATTTAGGGAACTGGCTATATATGGGACAATTTGTACTGGTAATTAAACGGTTGTTGGAAATAAATATGGACTCCTGTAATTTTTTGTAAACATCCGGTTTGCTTCTTCATCATTAATGACTTTGAAATTTTCAGTATCAATATTCAAAGTTCTACCCAGCCGATACGAAATATTTGCCAAATGAATCAGTGAACACGAATAAAATCCCTCCTCAATTGGGGCAGTTAGCATTTTCTGATCGTTTGCTCTGATTGCATTTATAAAATTCTGATAATGATCTCCTTCTCCTTTGCCCGATTCTCCCGGCTTTCTTTCTTTTCCCATAAATGTTTGCCACCCCGAAACATCTTTCAGCATGTAGCCTTTTGACCCAAAAAAGATGTTTCCAACAGTGTTTGCAGCACTTTTCATATATGTATTTGCAAGGTTTTCACTAGAACCCAGGTTTCCTTCAGGGTACGACATCCAATGCCTTACTTCAAATTGAAGTATTTTCTTTTTATCACCACCACCAACCGGGTTTGGAAATTCAAATAACGCCATCATCGTATTTGGTGTCTGCTGGTCATCGTCGAACATAATATGTCCCCCGATGGTACTTACTTTTGAAGGAATTTTCACACCTAAACCCCAGCGTGCAACATCCATTTCGTGAACGCCCTGGTTTCCCATGTCACCATTTCCGTAGTCCCAGTGCCAGTGCCAGTTGTAATGAAATCTGTTCCGGTTAAATGGCTTTGCCGGTGCCGGTCCCTGCCACATATCGTAATTCACACGACTCATATAATCTTTTGTTAATGGACCGATCCACGAATTACTATCAACAGTGCTTGCATATTTTTCATCTTCGGTCATGTATCCATCGGGGTATTTTCCAATAGAGTCGCGCCATTTGTAACACAACCCTTTTGCAAGGTAAACCTCACCAAGTTTACCATCGCTCATGAATTTAACAGCTGATTGTGCCGATGGATTGCTTCGTTGTTCCGCACCATCCTGTACAACTTTACCATACTTTTTTGCTGCTTCCACCAACATTTTTCCTTCATGAATGGTGTGACAGGACGGTTTTTCAATACTTGCGTGTTTACCTGCCTGAATTGCCCAAATACCGGCCAGTGCATGCCAGTGATTTGGAGTTACAACCGACACGGCATCAATGGATTTATCTTCGAAAAGTTTTCGCATGTCGTTGTATAATTTGGGTTCGCGAAGGTTTTTATCTGTAAAATGCTTTTTCACCCTTTCGGCAAAAAGATTTTCATCGACATCACAAAGTGCTGTAACTTCAACGTTTTCAAGTCCCTGATAACCCTGAATATGTGATTGTCCCATTCCCCTGATTCCAATAACTGCAACATTTACACGATCATTCGCTCCTTTCCATGCTGAATTTGGAAATATAGTTGGCATGGCGCTGAAAGTGACTCCACTTTTTGCTGACATTTCAATAAATTTTCTTCGTTTCATAATATTTCGGGTTTAATTATTTTATTTTTCGGCTGAAGCAAATTCATTCGCCAAATCATTGATTTGCTGCTTTGTTAACTGAGCATCCGAAGCAACAATAACTCTGTACTTAAAAGTAACTGAATTGCCTCCAAGAATTACAAAATTCAAACTGTCTGCATTTTTTGTAAAATCCTTTACACCTAAGGGATTTGCTGAAAATAAACCGTAGCCGCGGGCATGCCAGTAAGTTGGGTAATTAGGATTTTCAGGATGGTCGCAAATTATTACTGATATGTTTTCATCTCCAATTTTTCCGTTAAGTTTCATCCATTTGGCACGGGTTCCCCAAACATCTTCACCAAAAATTCCTTCACTGCTTTCATAATTCCCTGAAATACCAATGTTCAAAGAATCTCTAATTGCGGAAATTGTTCCATCTGTGTTATACAATTCAACTATTCCGTTTGATGGAAGTTCCAACTGCCGGGCAACACGAATACCAAACATTCCTTCTTTTGTATCGGGCATTTCCACATTTTTTTCACCTGCAGTTAAAATTGTAATCCTGTCGATTATTCTGTTCTTTCCATCTGCAATAAAACTGTATGATGTTTTTTCATTTAAAAGCTCATTCCCGGTTGAATCGACCCAACTTTCAAAAGATTCAAATGAGCCGGCACCGGCACCTTCCTTTATATTTTCAATCTTGAGATGTTTGATTGTGCCACCATTTGGATTTTTTGTACCAAGTCCCTGAGAACCATTTCCCCAAAAGTCATTTCCATTTACATTTCCGTATGTAAACCACAGTCCAATCTGATGCGGGTGATCGGCCCGTTCACCATTTTTTGGGTTGATTGGAAAACCTCGCGTAATTTCAGTTCCTGATGATGCAAAGACAGGGTAAAATACAGGTTTACAAATATTATCAGGCCACTGGAATATTGTAAATTGCTGCCCGTCAACAAGCACTTCAATTTTCTTTTCAGTTGGATTTTCAACAAATGAAACAACTGGGTTTTTAACATTTTCGCCTGGTTTGCAACCTGTAAGAAATCCCGCCACGATCAAAATAGTTAAACCTAAAAAATTCAAATTTTTCATGTTATTCAATATTAATATTTTCCAAAATTATTAAGAGCTTCCAACATTGTAACAATATTTTGCGGCGGAACTTCAGCCTGAATATTATGTACCGTACTGAATACAAATCCTCCGCCGGGTGCCAAAGCATCGATATTTCGTTTTACGTCATCCATTACATCGTGCAAAGTTCCTGAAGGTAAAACTTTCTGAGTATCAACTCCCCCACCCCAAAATACAATATCGTTACCAAAATCCTTTTTTAACTGCACAGGTTCCATTCCAGTTGCAGTTATGTGCACGGGATTTAAAATTTCAACACCCAATTCTATTAAATCGGGAATAATGGGTCTCACATTTCCACAAGAATGGAACATGATTTTCACATTTGGTGATTTCCTTTTAATGAAACTCAAAACCCGGTCAAAGTGCGGTTTATAATATTCGCGAAATTGTTCCGGGG
This sequence comes from Draconibacterium sp., assembly GCA_041739985.1. GTDB lineage: Bacteria > Bacteroidota > Bacteroidia > Bacteroidales > Prolixibacteraceae > Draconibacterium. Next base: position 46,542 of record JBGSMW010000088.1, read on the forward strand.
CAATGAGTTGCGACTGCTGTGTTCCATAATCATCGCCTTCGCCAACAATGTCAACATCATCCCCAACTTCATCAAGTAAAGCGTCCCAGAATTCAATTTTCAAATCAGCCAGTTTGCCAACCAATTTATCTGAGTTTAATGGAAAAAGAAACGGGTCAAGCATCGCATTTTCCATTCCGCGCACACGCTGGTGCATTTCGAATAAACCGGCACACAAACCTTTTGTAATAACAATCTTCTCCTGATTTTTAAATTGAATGGCTTTTTTACGCATTCCTAAAAATCGCTCTTTATTACCCGCATCAGGCCAATTATAATTTTCAATCAAACCTTCAGTTTCAAAATCAACTTTTTCCATGGGGTGTTTTACAAGTGAAAACCAATATCCGTTTTTTGGAAAATGATGTGTAAATCCCCATTCATCGATATACTCAAAATAATCACCAAAGTCTTTTAATTTCGAATACACATCCCAGTTGTGACTTGTAAACGGAAAAACACCGCGTGTATCCACATTCAACTCATTTAATATATCTTCAGAAGGGATGACAATTTGCTGGATAACGTCAGACCATTGCGGGGCAGATTCACTTTTTCCCAAATGTTTGATTAAATTAAAATAAGCTGTTTTAGTTATTCCAGTCCATGTAGTTCCGGCCAAATCAAAAGGAACCCGATCGGCTTCCTGGTGGTTTAAGGCTGCAATCATTCTCTCTCTTGAATTCATTTTCAATGGATTAGTGTAGAATTGCTACAACTTATTAAAGAAAGTAAAAATGATTCACATATTCAATTAAATCAGCTTATAAACAAATTGCTTTTTAAACAGATTTAATTTGAATTATAGATTTTATAGTAAAAAATCATATCAACATTCGTCAATTTTAAGATTCTAAATAAAAAACTACTTTTGCTGCAACTAGATTGTAACACAAATAAATTCAATTCGAAGAAACCAGTTTATTTGTTTTAATTCTGGTAAAAAATTGAATTATGACCGAAATGCTAAACTACAACAGCAACTGGCGAAAAGTTGCATCTACGATTTACAAAAAACCCACCGATTCGAAAATTTTTGGAATAGTAGAGCTCGATGTTACCGAACTTGAAAAATACGTTGCTCAAAAGCGGAAAGAAGGTGTTAAAACAACGCTTACTTATTTGATAACCATAATTATAGGACGAGGAATCAGACAAGAAGTTCCTGAATTAAACACCTATGTAAAACGTGGAAAAATCATCCAAAGGAAACAGGTTGACGCCACTGTAAGTGTTTTATTGCCCGGCGGACAAATGGGTTCAGTTAAGGTTGAAAATGCCGACCAGCTTACCACAGCTGAGATTTCAGAAAAAATTGGCAGCAACATTGCAAATTCAAGAAAAGGGAATGAAAATGATGAAATGCAATCGAAATCGTTGCTGGCAAAACTACCCTGGCCGTTTAGAAACTGGCTTTTCAAAATTTATCAAACAATCACTATAAACTGGGGTATTTCAATGCCTGTAATTGGGCTGGATTCAAACAGTTTTGGGTCGTATATAATTTCAAATATCGGGACTGTTGGACTTGACACAGGTTTTGGTTCGCTCCTGCCCTCATCGAATATTTCGTTTGTGTTTGTGCTTGGATCAATCAATAAAAAACCGATAGTTGTAAACGACGAAGTAGTTGTTAGAAGGGTAATGTTGCTTTCTTCAACGCTCGACCACCGTGTTGTTGACGGCTCGCACGGAGGAAGGCTTTTCAGGTATATCAAACAGGTTGCAAAAAATCCTGAGATTCTTGACACAAAACCAGATCCTTCAATGTCAATGTTTTAATCCAGGTTTTAACCTAATAATTATTTTTGTTTTTACTGATTTCTTCTCTGAGAATATCATTTATCGATATTTTGGCGCTTTTCAATAAATAAACTTTTGTTCCTTTTTCGCGTGCAAATTGGTTTGAAATCTCACCAACCAACTCAACTGAATCAAAAAAAGCTTTTTCGCGTTCCCGGTTTTTGTCCTCATCATAAATACTTTTTACAAGAATTACATTTTTAATTTCCATTTCATCCAAAGGATACCAGTTTATGTAATCGGCATTCATCGAAACTGCCTGTGTATATTTTTGCTTCGAATAAAAATTAATTGCACCGGCTTGTCCATAATTATCACAATGAATAATTGTGTTTTCCCTGTTTTCGAGGCCCTCAAAGGTTTCATCAACTATACCTGCCAACTCCTTCCAACCCAGCATATCGGCAAAATCCTGCGGAATTTGGTGGTCTTTTCCGTCTTCCCACCTCAGCAAACCAATCTTCTGAAAAATTTCTTTATTTTGAATGATTTCAGACGGTGACAAAACCGGCAACATAATTCGAAACATGGGAATCATAACTAGAACAGGAATCAAAACTGCTACAGGCTTCAGATACTTCAACCAATCTTTGCTCAGCAATTTTTCGAGATAAATTGAACCAAATGCCAGCAAAACCGGGTAAAGCCCGATGGCATAATAACTTTTGGCTTTAAAGCAGGTAAAAATAGCCAGCGTAAATAGGGTTGACCAAAAGAAAAACCGGAATTGCCGAAAAGGAGGATATTTAAAAAATGAAATAAATGCCAGGATGATTATAAATAATGAACCGGCGAAAAATAAAAGTTGCTCCTTTAAAAAACCTAATCTGTCAACATTTACCAACTGCGTTTCTGCAAGCGTTTTCAGATGTTGAAAAACCGGAAAACCGTTTTGATATTGCCAGATTAAATTGGGGGAAACAAGCAATAATCCGAAGAACAATGAGAAATAAAAATGTTTGTTCATGAATATTTTACGATGTTTCGAAATGGCCAAAGCAGGCAATAAACCAAGCACCAGAAATGTAATGTTGTATTTGTTCAGAAAGCCAATTGCAAGGGTCACTGCCGCCAGCCACAGCCATTTGCTATTTTCGGAACTGATAAATTTAATGACAATAAAAAACAAAAGAGTCCATAATAAATATTCAAGTGAATTGGGTTGGTACAGTGTATTTATTCGCAGCAATGCGCTAAATGTAACTGAAACTGCACCCATTATCAACGCAAACATTTTTCCGTTTAATTCTTCGATGGTCTTCCAGACAACAACAATTGTTAATGCTCCAAATAGCGCAGGAAAAAACTTAACCCAAAAAACTGAATTTCCCAGAATTAAAATGACATATGAAATCCATGAAGTAACCGGCGGAACCGAAGTATAGCCCCATGCCAAATGTTTGCCCAAATCGAGGTGCAGAAACTCATCGCGGTGTAACTCGTAAACCGGATTTATTGCGAAATAGTGAAGTGCAAATTTCAGCAACACAAACAAGAGAAGAATTATGCTTTTTCTTGACAAACTCATTAAAAACCAGCTTTATTAGTTTTTTATCAAATCACAAAAACTACCTTTTATTTCCATTTTTTGATTGCAGCATTTAGTTCCTTTTCATAATCAATCTCTTTCCCCAAAAACACTTTATTACCCACTTTCCGAATATCATCTTCTTTGGTCGTGTTGTAGCGGATTGGTGGATTATCGCCGGTGCAAAACAGGTAATTGTCTTTTACTAAATTTATTGTGGCTCTGTGAAAACGCAATGGCGATTTGGCAATGTTATAAATCAGATTGTTTTCTACCAAAACATCTGTAGTCCCTTCATCGAGGAACATTCCGTTACTTTCGGCGCGACCGGCATTTACTTTTACATCATGAATTTTGTTGTTTGTAATTTTGCTGCCGGGTTGTAAACCAAGCATGTAAATTCCACCTCCATCACTCAAAATTTGCATAATATCATGAATGTGGTTTCCATCAATTACATTTGCGCGGCAAGGCGTTGGCACCGGACTCCACATCCAACCAATTGAAATTCCTGAATAGGGTAAATCAGAAATTTCGTTGTTACGAATTGTTGTTTCGGCAGTCAAACCGCACCAAACACCGACTGCACCAAAAAACTGTGTACCACAATTTTTCACCGTACAATTTTCAATTGTATTTCCCTGTGCAACCTGGTTTGGTGCAACCTGCCACCACGGTTTTCCATCCACCAACCGATCCTGGCCTTCGCCAATCATAATCCCGTTTCCCGAAATGTCAAAGAAAGCAGAATTCTCTACCGAACAGTTTTTACAACCAGTAGAAAACCACAAACCTGAACCGCCTAAATTTTGAAAAGTGCAATTTTTGAAAGTTGTATTTTCAGTCCATTCAGCATAAACTGCTGCAGGAACCACTGACCAACCTTCTGTATAAGGACGCGGATCAAAATGACAGGCCTGAACACCACAATAACCTTTTTCGGGAATGTTCCATGCACAATTTTCAAAAGTAATTCCTTCAAAATGTATATTCTTTAAAGGATTGTTTTCAGTTCCTTTCAACTGCAGCAATCCTTTTGACACAGGAATAACAATTTTTAAGGTTTCGGGATTTTGATTTTCAGGTAATTTCAATAAAAGCTGGTTTTTATTTGCATCGAAATACCATTCAAAATCGGCATCCAAAAACTCAACAGCATTTTCCAAAAAATAGCGTGGATTGGGTTCCCAATTGTCAATGTTAAAAAACTCTGGTTCTCTGGCACCAATTGAATCCACAGCGGTTAGTTTGCTTTCGCCAAGGTAAATTTCTTTAACAGCTATTCTGGAAATCGACCAGTCGTGCAGTAAAATTAATTCAACATCTTTCACATTCGAAGGAACAGGAAAGTCCCCTTTCTCGAAAAAGAAATTGGTGCGATGATCTGCCCCGGCTTTTTTAATATTTAAATATCCATCGTTTGGAAACCTTGCCCTCACTGCCCTTTTCCCATCGATAAAAAGTTCCCTGAAATCCAACTGTCCAATCATTTTGTCAGGCAATTTTGCTTCCCAAAACCCTGCATTATTTTTAGTCCAGCCTGAAATTTGCACACCTCCGGAAATTACTGGGTTTGAACTCTTTTGAGTCTTAAAACTGAGTTTAGTATTATTTTTCGTTGATTTCAGCGATTCGAAAACAAGTGGTTCTGAAATCGGATAAACCCCATCAGCCAGCCAAATAGTTAGATCTTTCCCTTCTTTTTCAATCAATTCAACTGCCCGGGTTTTTGCGTACTGAATTGTTAACAGTGGCAATTTTTTTGTCCCCGGATTATTGTCGCTCCCTTTTGGCGACACATAAATATCTTTGGCTAAGCAAGTTAAAACTGACACAAAAATAAAAAGAACCGACATTGAAGTTTTTAATGCCTTAATTAATTGAATTTGTTTCATTGTTTTTTGAATTATGTTGGTTAAAGGTAATGCCATTTTTATCAGCTAAAACCGCTGGCAAATGGTTTTGTAAGCACAATAATTGCAATGTTCGACATGCGGTGTTTGAACGAAAGCATTGTTTTCAGAATAAATTTCTTCCAACAATATTTTTAATCCCGATTCGAAATCGGCAATCAATTCACTGAAAGAAAAATCATGTTTTTCCCAGTTGATTTCAGGGTTGAATTTATCGATGAACAAATCCTTCAAACTGTAAATGCCCGGTTTTATATTGGGTTCTTTTAAATTGTGCCATAAAACCCAGGAATAAATCATCGCCTGCAAAACCTCTTTTTTGGGGTCTTTTAAATCCTTAATAAAAAGGTCGCCAACTTCTTTAAATGACTTGCTTTTTACATTCCCGGTTTTATAATCCAGAACACGCAAACTGCCATTTGCCTTGTCAACTCTGTCAATTTTTCCTCCAATGTTTATTGATTTACTTTCACCGTTTACGTTAATCTCAAAAAGGGTTTTGTATTTTTCCTCTAAACTGATGAGTTGAAATGGTGCGAAACCAACATCAACTTTAAAAAGCTGTTTCAGGTAGGTTTTTATGTTTTCATAAATCAGCAGGGTTTTCCCTTCCAAAACAACTGTTTTTGAACTTCCCTCTTTTTCTCTGAAATAGTTTTTGGCGATTTTTTTATGGACTTCATTTTCAATTAGCACCTTATTATTACTGATATTTTCAATATCATCACGGGTTACAACTTTGCCAATCAATGGCTTGTACAAAGCTTCCATTGTATCATGAAAAATATTTCCAAAAATCATCCCGTCAATTTCTTCCTGAACTTCGTCGGGCTCGGGAAGTTGCATCACATAGCGGAAATAGAACCGCAAACTGCATTGCAGGTAAGTGTTTACAGCACTTGGCGAAAGTGGGTGTTCATCAGTATTTTTGCTCAAAAGTTTTGCAACTATTTGTGCCGAACTTTCAATTCGAATTGGTTTTGCCGTGTCGTGGGCAAAACTAAAATCGAGCGATATTTTTTCAGGTTTCTGCACCGAATCGTATTGCAACTGAAATCCATACCGACTTAATTCTCCTGTACTAATACCCTCATTTATAACACTGTAAGTTGCTGTTACATTTTCGGCACGTTGAATCAGCCTGTAAAAATAATAGGCGTACATGGCATCCTGCTCATCAATTCCGGGCAAGCCGAAACCCTTTCTAATGTTTGCCGGAATAAACGATGGCGCTGTGAATGTACGCGGCCATTTATCTTCATTCAAACCCAGAATAATCAGATTTTTAAAATCGAGGCAGCGGGTTTCAAGAATTCCCATTACCTGAATTCCACTGAGTGGTTCACCTTCAAAAGCTACTGATACAGTTCCCAAATATTGCGTAAACAACCGAAAATATACAACATCGCTGATTTCACGGTTCTGATCATAAATCGCTTTGTGTATTGTAATATCAAGCTTTTCGATGGATTGATAAAGCGTATAAATGATTTCAACCATCATTGCGTTTTCTGTTTCCTCTGTTTGAAATTTCCGAACTATTTCAGCAAGAACTTCAAGAAAATAGCGGCTGTAATCTTCAACTTTTTCGGGCAGTGTAAAAATTATTTTGTGTAACGTTGAAAAATCAATCTCTTTCAGCGGAATTGCAATCCGGTTTTTGGATTGAATTTCATTTAAAAATGCTTTGTTTTTTTCACTTTCCCAATAATTGATGAGTTGATGGTTTAAAATATCGGTTACAAACCTATGATAGGCAACCACTCCCCTGTTTTCATCGTTTCGCTTGTTTTTCAGCAGATTAACCAATAACATGATAAATCCGTAAATCATCGAATTTTTAGCGGGGTAACCCATCGTAATATTAACTGTGTCAATGCTTGTGGGAATTGCGCCAAGTGAAGCAAACAGCAAACTTTCGTCGGCTAAAACAATTGCAGTGTTATCAAATTTTGCTTCAAAATTATTTGCATTTTCATCCAAAAAAACCGGAATTTGCTGTGCTTGTCCGTAATTTGACGAAACCGCTGCGAGTTTTATGTTTTTCTTTTTGCTGAATTCGTTTGAGCTGAAAACAAAATCGGATGGAGGTGGAAAATTTATCAGGTTTTCGCGCATAAAATGCCCGGCTTCATGCAATTTATCGTTAAGGTAGAAATTATCGAAATCCCATAAAAAGCAGGCTTTTTGCTCTTTTTGCAATGTCCTGAACAATTTTTTTTCACAAGCATTTAAGGCGTTCAAACCAATAAAATAGTACTTTTTGAAATCGAATTTATTAATGCCGGAAACCATATTTTCAATTACCTGCCGGTCGGCCATTCCGCCATAAGCCATTTTTTTCTCTTTCAGTACTTCCTTAAATTCAGCATAAACCGGGAACAATTTCTCCCAAATGTGCAGGTGTTTTTGTTGAAATTCTTTTCGACTGCCAACTGCCACACTTCCCCAAAATTGCTCAAGCGCCTCTTTTTGCTCGGGAGTCAAATAGTCAAAAACCGATTCGATTTCTTTTATATCATAAATATTGCGAAAAATGTCTTTTGCATCCACCAGATACCTGTCGATATCGTTAAAATCGGTCAGCAGAATTTCTCCCCAAAAGTAAAATTCATCAAAAGTTTCAGTAGTTTTTGTGTGTTTTTGGAAAACGTCGTACAAAATAGAAATCAACTGCAGTTTTTCAACCTGGTGATAATCTGAATACCCGGAAATCAATTCGCCAATTGTTGTAGTTTCAGGAGCAATTACTGCGCTTGAGATTTCATCCTGCAAATAAGAATTAAAAAACACCCCAGCCCTTCGATTGGGAAAAACCATGCAGGTTTCATGTAATTCACCTTTGTGTTTTTGATTGATATATATAGCACATTGAGAAAGAAATCGTTCCATACGATAGTTTAAAGTTTCGAGTTCAAAGTTCAAAGTTTTGGTTGAATATGCAAGATTTCATATATCAAAAAGAAGAGTGGAATCCATTTAAAGTGAGTTAACCTTCACACAGTAAATTTTGCTATTTTTAAAATCTTTCTTACAAAAAACAAATAGGAACAAAATGAAAAAATTTGCAATTGGTACCACTCTCCTACTTTTTAGTATTTATTGTTTTGCACAGGATCGTATTACAGGGCTAAATTTTACTACCCGCAGCGAAGTAATTGCACAAAATGGTATGGCATGTACAAGTCAGCCTCTTGCCACACAGGTTGCACTCGACATACTAAAAGCCGGCGGAAATGCAATTGATGCCGCGATAGCAGCAGATGCAGTTTTGGGTTTGACAGAACCAACAGGAAGTGGTATTGGTGGCGATATTTTTGCCATAATCTGGGATGCTAAAACACAAAAATTGTATGGACTTAATGGCAGTGGCCGTTCACCTTACGAATTAAAACTTCAGTATTTCAAAGACAATGGCTACGATAAAATTCCGGCGCTTGGTCCACTTTCAGTATCAGTACCGGGTTGTGTTGACGGTTGGTTCGAGATGAACAAAAAATTTGGAAAACTCAAAATGAATGAAATTCTGGCTCCCGCAATTCACTACGCCCGCGAAGGATTTCCTTTGAGCGAAGTGATTGCATACTACTGGCAGGGAAATTCCCGTTCGCTTCAGAAATACCCGGGTTTCGTTGAAATTTATATGCCTGGTGGAAAAGCTCCCGCAAAAGGTGAGATTTTCAAAAATCCTTACCTGGCAAATACGCTTGAATTGATTGGAAAAGAAGGCAGAGACGTTTTTTATAAAGGCGAAATTGCAGAGAAAATAGTTGCGTATTTAAAAGAGCAGGGCGGTTTTTTTACCATGAAAGATTTTGAAGACCACACTTCGGAATGGGTTGAACCGATATCAACAAATTATCGTGGCTATGATATTTGGGAACTTCCGCCAAACGGACAGGGAACAGCAGCATTGCAAATGTTGAATATCCTTGAAAATTATGATATTGCGAGCATGGGTTTTGGTTCTTCTGAATATATGCACCTGTTTATAGAAGCCAAAAAACTTGCTTTCGAAGACCGTGCAAAATTTTATGCCGATCCTGATTTTAATAAATTACCCACAAAAGAATTGATTTCGAAAGAATACGGAAAAAAGCGGGCCGCCCTGATTGACCAAAACCGCGCTGCACGAAGTTATCCGGCTGGATTTCCTGAATCGCCAAACACAATTTATTTAACAACAGCTGATAAAGATGGAAATATGGTTTCGCTGATACAAAGTAATTTTCGCGGAATGGGATCGGGAATGACTCCCGGAAAACTTGGGTTTGTTTTACAGGATCGGGGAGAATTATTCACACTTGAAGAAGGTCACATGAATGTTTACGAACCGCATAAACGGCCGTTTCATACCATAATACCCGCATTTATTACCAAAGACGGCCAGCCTTATATAAGTTTCGGAGTAATGGGCGGTGGAATGCAGCCACAAGGGCACACGCAAATTGTTTGCAATATCATCGATTTTGGAATGAATTTACAGGAAGCCGGCGATGCTCCCCGGATCAGCCACGAAGGGTCAAGCGAACCAACGGGCGAGAAAATGACAGATGGAGGAGTTGTTTCTCTCGAAAGTGGTTTTTCATATGAAACTATTCGTGAGTTGATGAGCAAAGGCCACAAAATCAGTTTTGAAAAAGGTCCTTATGGCGGTTATCAGGCAATTATGTATGACAGTAAAAACAAGGTTTATTATGGCGCTTCAGAGTCTAGAAAAGATGGGCAGGCTGCGGGTTATTAGTCTTAAATTTCATAGTTATGCCAAATCTATACATAATTGCAGGCTGTAATGGTGCCGGAAAAACCACCGCCTCATATACTGTCTTGCCTGAGATGCTTGATTGTCAGGAATTCATTAATGCCGATGAAATAGCAAAAGGATTATCCCCTTTTAATCCGGACAAAGCCGCGATTGAAGCTGGTAGAATAATGCTTGGTAAAATCTCTCATTTTATTATAAACAAAATTGATTTTTCATTCGAAAAAACTTTGGCTACAAGAAGTTACACTAATATCATAAAGAATTCGAAACAACTTGACTACGAAGTTACGTTGCTTTATTTTTGGCTTGATTCAGTTGAACTGGCTAAAGAACGGGTTTTAACCCGCGTTGCTGAGGGAGGACATAACATACCTGAAGATGTAATAATCAGGCGGTATTATTCCGGATTAAGGAACCTGTTTAATCTATATATTCCGATTTGCGATTACTGGATGATATTTAATAATTCAAATCCCTCGATCGAGCTTATTGCTGAAGGCAACTTCAATACTAATCTTAAAATTGAAAATAATCGTATCTTTGAAACACTAAAAAGCTTTCAGTAATGACAACAGAAAATTTAAAACTCAGGGAAAAAATCCTTAAAGGTTTGGAATTAACTTATAAGAAATTGATAAATACAAAAATTGAAAGAAATTTGGATTTGGTAATTTCTAAAAATGGAAAAGTTGTACATATTGATCCGCGAAATTTCAAAAAATAGATTATTTCAAACACAAATATGAATGCAAGCCATTGACAAGCTTGTCAGTATTAGAAATCAATAATTATCCATGTTTCAGTTTTTCAATACAAAGTTTCGATCAATTTTAACTGTTGCCCTTTTTTTTGCTATGTTTTATGGATACGCAAAAGCACCTATATTAACTTCAAAAGAATTATCAGTTGCACCTTCACGTATTATCCGCACATGCTGTGGTTTTGGTGTTGAAATTGGAATTGCCGGAGTTCCATTTGCAAAGAAAACGGACATTACTTCACGCGATATAATGGGTACACACACATACATGGGCGGCAGGACCGAGCAAAACGGAATAATTTATACACGCCGTGGCGGTTTTCTCGACATGGGACATCTGCGCGATTGTGCCGACTGGACTGCATATCTATATAATTTAATTAAAGCAAGTCAATCTGATCCTTTTTACCGACATATTGAATTGAGAAATGAAGGTGGGGCAAAATCACTTGATTTAAACATTCCCAAAGATTTAAACGAAGAAGAAATTATAAATCTTGCCGGAAAAATTTCCTTCGATTTATCAATGTGGCACGAGATTTCAACATGGTTTGGCGCATCTTATGTTCCATTGATTTCTGAAAAATTCTCAAGTTTTTCGCCCGAAGATATGTACTCAAACCTTATGGGAGTTCATTTGGGCATGCGAGCAATCAAAAATAATCTGGATTATGATAATGCAATGACATCTGAATTGGATAAAATGCTGGATAGCCTGGAATCTGTTGACACAGAAGAAGAAACATACCTTGCAATGCTAAAAGTAAATGAAGTATGGTACACCAACCAAAAAAAATATCCTAACAAAAATATTGTATTAAAACGATATATCGAATTTGGTCCCGAACTTTCTCCCTGGCTTGTACCGGGTTATGAAAGCCGTTTGCAACCATATATTCTGCCAAAACCTGCTGATTCGTTATCAAAATATTATCAGCTTTCACTTAAACTTAATTTCCGGTTTCCCGTGGATTCCGTTATTCCTGAAAATGTCGATCGCGTTATTACCCAAAACGATTTTGACAAATTCGTGCGTTTTATTCAAATCGAAATTAACCACGAAGAAGTTCAGACAGTAGAAAAACAATTGACGAAAGAAGAAAAAACCAATCTTAAAAACGCGAAGAAAAAAGAGAAAACAGAAGGTAGAATTAATCGGTAAAAACAACTGATAACTATCTTTGATGTAACTTTAAACAACTATTAACCTGAGTTCGATTCTTAATCACATAAAAATAAGTGGATTAGTTTAAAACTAATTGTTATAAAATTTGGCAAAAAACATGGATTTTGCTAATTTAACAGTCTGACAAACAATTATTTAGAAGCAAAACCCATGA
>JBGSMW010000037.1:0-32173 GCA_041739985.1 Draconibacterium sp.
TCAGGGGTCAGGGGTGCGTGAGAGCTGAACTGGATGCTGGGCTCGTCTTCGTGGGGATATTTGTTTGTCGTTGTCAGCCCCGATAACCATCGGGAGCACGCTGACAAGTCTGCAGTGCCTTAACCTGTCAACGTCTTTAGACTGGACAGTGTTAAACTAAACGTCAGTCCGGGGTTGAGTATAAGTCAAAGGGTAACTGAGTAGAACTCAGTCCGGGGTTGAGTAGAAGTCAGAGATTAACTGAGTATAACTCAGTCCGGGGTTGAGTGTAAGTCAAAGGGAAACTGAGTATAACTCAGTCTTAAGTTGAGTAGAAGTCAGAGATCAACTGAGTATAACTCAGTCCGGGGTTGAGTATGAGTCAGAGATCAACTGAGTAGAACTCAGTCCGGACTTGAGTATAAGTCAGAGATCAACTGAGTAGAACTCAGTTCGGGGTTGAGTAGAAGTCAAAGGGTAACTGAGTATAACTCAGTCTTAGGTTGAGTAGAAGTCAGAGATCAACTGAGTATAACTCAGTCCGGGGTTGAGTAAAAGTCAGAGTTCAACTGAGTATAACTCAGTCCGGACTTGAGTATAAGTCAAAGGGCAACTGAGTATAACTCAGTCCGGGGTTGAGTAGAAGTCAGAGATTAACTGAGTATAACTCAGTCCGGGGTTGAGTGTAAGTCAAAGGGAAACTGAGTATAACTCAGTCCGGGGTTGAGTATAAGTCAAAGGGTAACTGAGTATAACTCAGTCCGGGGTTGAGTATAAGTCAGAGAGCAACTGAGTACAACTCAGTCTTTGTTTGAGTTAAGTAACATGTTAGTGACTTATAGTCAGTCAGTAACAGAGTTGAAATTAATGCAATCCTGATTAAAAATGTATATCCGCGGTTGATTTTGTTGATAACTGACTGAAAACTATCAACCAAAAAGCATTTATTATTGGTTGATTTATTTTATATTTGTGGTAAATTAATAAACCACAATGGATATTTTTTACAAATTAGAGATTATAAAACCAATTGAAATGAGTAATGAAAAAAAATAAACCTAATGAAAAAACAGAATTATGAAAGACATCTTTAGCAAACGTCTTAAAAGCGCCAGGATGATGGCAAAACTTACACAGGAAGAGGTGGCTCAAATGGTGAACATCACCAAAAATGCTATCTCCAAATACGAAAAGGGCGAAATGAATGCAGACCCTGTTGTCTTGCAATTACTGGCCCGGGCACTGGGAGTTTCACCCGATTATCTTATCCGTCCGTTTGAGGTGGAATTAACAAAAGTTGAATTCCGCAAAAAAACCAAACTTTCCACCCGTGAAGAGCAGGCCATTGAACAGCTAATTCTTAACCTGGTTGAAAACTATCTTAAAACCGAAGAAATCCTAAACATCAATTTCACTTTTAATCACCCCTTACCGGGAACCATCATTCGTGGGAAAGCCGATATGGAATTGTATGCCGCGAAACTGACTGACAAATGGAAACTTGGAATGAATGGTATTCCCTCTGTTTTCAGGATACTGGAGGACAATGAAATTAAAGTGATTGAACTTACTGCCAGTGATGATTTTGACGGGTGGTCGGCCTATGCCAATGACAAGTATCCGGTGATTGTGCTTAACGCTGCCATTACTCCCGAGCGCAAACGGTTCACTGCCCTGCACGAGCTGGCCCACCTGTTGTTTGATTTCGACGAAAATCTTTCTGATAAGCAGGTTGAAAAACTCTGTCACTATTTTGCCGGAGCTATCCTTCTTCCCGAACAGTTGATGTACTCATTGCTTGGCCGTTCGCGTTCGAAAATATCTTTTGAAGAACGGAAAAATATCAACAGGGTGTATGGAATTTCACATCAGGCTTTTATGTACCGGGCGCTTGAACTCGGGATAATAAAACCCTATTATTATACACAGTTTCAATTTTCGATTAGCAAAAACAGAAAAGAAGAAGGGTTGAGTGTGTTTGGGGGCGAAGAAAGGGCTACCCGTTTTATTTCACTTATCTGGCGCGCCCTCGCAGAAGAATTGGTGACCATTGGAAAAGCATCGGAATTGTCGGGAATTCCGGTGGAAGAACTGGCCGAGGCTATTAACTAAATATATATAGTCATGAAAATAAACAATGTTAACAAAAAAGACACAGGGATGAAACCAAAAGTCAAAAACGGAAAAACAATTCCGGCAGTTGCTCCACATGTTAAAAAGCGGATTGTAATCGGCGATCTGCTGTTTCTCATCAAGTTGTTTCAAACATACCCTGATTCTTTCCCTGCTGAAAGCTTTCCTGTTTTGTATCTGCCCGATGTGCTGGCTGCCGGACTTTCGGATAACAGTTTCGCACAATTGCAAAGATGGAAGCTACAGGGAAAAATTATTGTACTGACAACCGGTGAAGATTTATTTTTAAAAGCCATGGAAATGAATTTTAATCCCGGAATGCAGATGAACGATTATATTTCGTTGCTGACAGCAGAAATGCATAAACTAACTGTTGTTACCTCTTCAGGATTACTCAGCCGCGAGGCTCACAGGTTAAAAGTGCATGTAACTGACTGCAGCGAACTGCTCAATCCTGAAATGGAAACCCTTCATTTAAACGAAATAATTATAAGAGTACGGAAAAACAAAATAGTTTCCTACGGGGTGCCGGCCCCCATCGCCGGTAACAATTAAATAATGTTCAATATGAACAATTTTTACTTTGATCCACTGAATCCCGAACAGGTTTTGCAGTGTGATGAAACTCTGGCCGCTATGCGGGGCCTAGTGCCGCAAACCGATGCCTTGTCCGGGAACGACAGGGTGAGTATGAGAAAACTGGATATCAAGGCGCAGAATTTCGCGCGTGATGCCATTAACTGGAGCAAAGATGTTCCGGCGCTTGCCAGCCCGTTTGTGAATATCGAAGCCATGGAGAGTTCGCTGTTGTTTCACGAACAGATGGTACGATTTGGAGCATCGCTGGAATCGCTGACGAGGTATGTAAATGATCTGGCGATGGTCAGTGGGAGTCATGTTGAAGACATGGCCCGTGCCTGCTACCAGGGAATTAAAATTGCCGCGAAGCATCGTGTTCCCGGCGCCAGCACCGCTTATGCCATGCTCAAAACAAGGTATAAGGGTTATGGAAGAAAAGGGTCGGCAGAACCCACCGAAACGGAACCTGCCAACCCTGTTGTCTGATTTGTTTTCCATTGCGTTTGCCAGTGCAAAAGCGCTGCTTTACAAACGGAAAACCACCACCACAAAAATTCTGCCCGTTCCAGCGGGCAGTTTTTGTTGGGTAAATATAGAAATACGAAATAAGAAATCAATAAGTTTTAAGAACCATTCCTTTTATTTCAATTAAAGCCAATAAGGGATAAGTGAAAAAAAGGAAACTGGAAATTCTTGTTCATAGCACTATTTCTCCATATTGCAAGAGGTAGTGGTCCTCAATTTCTTATTTCCTATTTTCCTGCGTTTTGCAAAATTATATTGTATTCCAATTATTTGTAAATCAACCGCCCCGTCTCGTAAACGCGAGCCACCCCGTCCGCCAGCTGGCGGACGGGGAAAGTATGCAATTCAAAGTTTGAGTTAATTCCCTTATTGAGTTGATAGATTACAGAAACCACCCCGTCTTCGTTAATTAATAATAGTATTTCAGTATTGTGTTTTGTGTAACTCAGCCACCCCTCCTTTGAAGAAGAAGGAGGGGAAATTACAGAAGTTCAAAGTTTGAGTTAATTCCCTTATTGAGTTGATAGATTAAACAAACCCAGGCTTCGTTAATTAATAATAGTATTCCGGTTTTATGTTTTGGGTAACTCAGCCACCCCGCCTTTGAAGAAGAAGGCGGGGAAATTCTTAGTTCAAAATTTGAAGTTTTAATTTATTTTTAATGGACAACATTGAAAAACAATCCCAAAATAAATATGACATTTCTAATGTTTTTTCTCAATTAACAAATAGTTTACAATGGCTTTTGAACATGGCTTTATATTGGTCGAAAGTTCTGCAAGCAGATTGTTTTCCTATATTTGCCCCCTTAATTATTCAACCTGATTTTTTTATTCCGGAAAACATGAAACGAGCATACAAAGTTCTTGACTTACAGGAAAATCATTATAAGCGAGTTCCATCGAATTCCATTGAAAAGATTTAAATTATAATGAGATGAAAAACATCAAATTTATCACTGCAAAAGAAGCAGTTAAAGTAGTAAAATCAAATGACCGAGTTCATTTGCACAGTGTTGCTGTAACACCTCACCCGTTAATTCAGGCTTTATGCGAAAGAGGGCGCAACAAGGAATTCAGAAATGTACGTATCCAGCACATCCACACCGAGGGTCCTGCTCCTTATGCAGATAAGGAATTTGAAGGTATCTTTCAATTGGAATCGTTTTTTGTGGGTCACAACGTAAGGAAACAAACCCAAATGGGTTATGCCGATTATATACCGGTTTTCCTTCATGAAACACAACGTTTAATTCGTGAAGGTGTTCTAAAAGTTAATGTTGCCATGATACAGGTTTCGGTTCCCGATAAATTTGGTTATGTTTCGCTGGGAACTTCAGTTGATGCAACTCTTGCAGCCGTTGAAAAAGCCGACACAGTAATTGCCATTGTAAATCCAAATGTACCGCGTGCTTTTGGTGATGCGATTTTCCATATCAATGATATAGATCTGTTTATAGAAGACGACAGCCCGTTGATCGCCAAAGAAATGGGTGAAATTTCGGACATCGACCGTAAAATTGGCCGTTTTGTTGCCGAATTGGTTGACGATGGCGCTACTTTACAAATGGGAATCGGCGCTATTCCAAATGCAGTACTTTCGATGCTGGGAAATCACAAAGACCTTGGAGTTCATTCTGAAATGTTTGCAGACGGCATTTTGCCTCTGGTTGACAAAGGTGTTGTGAACGGTAAAAACAAAGCCATCGACAAAGGTAAAATGGTTGCGACTTTCCTCATGGGTTCAAAAAAACTGTATGATTTTATTGACAATAACCCTGGTGTTGCTATGCTCGACGTAGCCTATACTAACAGGGTGGCTGTGATTGCTCAAAACCCAAAAGTAACGGCAATCAACTCGGCATTACAAATTGATATTACAGGTCAGGTTTGTGCCGATTCTATTGGTACTACACACTATTCGGGTGTTGGCGGACAAATCGACTTTTTAAGGGGAGCTTCTCTCAGTGAGGGCGGTAAACCAATTATTGCAATACCTTCAGTAACAAATAAAGGAATAAGCAAAATTGCACCTATTTTAACTCCGGGTGCCGGTGTTGTCAGCACAAGGGCAAATATCCACTGGCTGGTTACCGAGTTTGGCGCTGTTAATTTGTATGGCCGTACTTTGCAGGACAGGGCAAAACTGATTATTTCGATTTCACATCCTGACCATCAGGAAAACCTTGACAAAGCAGCTTTTGAACGTTTTGGGCCGCACTTCCATTTTGTTTGGGATGCTGAATAAAAAGGGAAAAGGAAAAAGGGAAAAGATAAAAGGGAGAATCAAATGAATATCAAACTTCATATTTGAAACGACAAAAAGTGATTTATCACTTTAGGTATCTTATAAACGGAGTTTTGATATTTATTTGAACCCTTACAGTTTTTCTTTATCAACTTTTATCAACTTTAAATTTCTCTTTTTCTAAAATCCGGATTTATCAAATCATAAATACGTTCTTTTAATCAGAACCCATCTGTAACAACCACCAAAATCCCAATATTAACTATTTCTGAAATTCTTACACAAAAACTCAAAGTTTTTCAATTTTGAACGAATGAAATTTTGAGTTGTGTAACTTTGCATCTTGTAAAAATCTGATATTTAGCTTTTTGTATCGATTCTAAATAACAAAAACATGTTGAAAAACATCAATTTTTATAATAACTATATTAAATTTTTATATCATGAATATTTCACATATTGAACACATCGGGATTGCAGTTAACAGCCTTGAAGAGGCAATCCCATTTTATGAAAACACGCTGGGGTTAAAATGTTATGCCGTTGAAGAAGTAGCCGATCAAAAGGTAAAAACTGCTTTCTTTATGGTTGGTCAAACAAAAATTGAATTGCTTGAATCAACCGATCCGGAAGGACCAATCGGGAAATTCATTGAGAAAAAAGGTCCGGGTGTACACCATTTGGCTTTTGCAGTTGACAAAGTAAACGAAGCATTAACTGAATTGAATGAAAAAGGAGTTCAGTTAATCGACAAAACCTCAAGAAAAGGCGCTGAAGGTTTACAAATTGGATTTCTTCATCCAAAATCTACCCTGAGTGTTTTAACCGAAATTTGCGGAAAAGAATAACTGATAAAATATATAACCGATTTATTATGAGTACGAGTGACAAAATAAAAAAACTGATAGAATTACGCGCCGAGGCAAAGCTTGGTGGCGGAATTAAACGCATTGAAACACAACACGGAAAAGGCAAATTCACTGCCCGGGAGCGTGTTGAAATGCTGCTTGACGAAGGTAGTTTTGAAGAGTTTGACATGTTTGTTAAACACCGTTGCACCAACTTCGGACTTGAGAAAACAAAAAGTCTTGGCGATGGTGTAATTACAGGCCACGGCACGATCGATGGTCGGGTTGTTTATGTCTTTTCACAGGATTTCACCGTTTTGGGAGGTTCGCTATCTGAAACCTTCGCGGCCAAGATCTGTAAAGTGATGGATCAGGCTATGAAAGTTGGCGCCCCTGTAATCGGGATCAATGACTCAGGTGGTGCACGCATCCAGGAAGGAGTTACAGCGCTTGCCGGATATGCCGAAATTTTTGAACGCAACATTCAGGCATCAGGCGTAATACCGCAACTTTCAGCAATTTTTGGCCCATGTGCCGGAGGAGCAGTTTACTCCCCTGCCCTAACCGATTTTATTATGATGACAGAACAGAACTCCTATATGTTCTTAACGGGTCCGAAAGTAGTAAAAACTGTTACGGGTGAAGATGTAACCGATGACCAACTGGGCGGTGCAAGAGTACACGGCTCTAAATCGGGTGTTACGCATTTTATTGCAGAAAATGAAGAAGAAGGTATTTTGATACTCAGAAAACTGTTGAGTTACCTTCCACAAAATAACCTTGAGGATGCGCCACTTGCTCCCTGTGATGATCCAATTGACCGACTTGAAGATTCATTAAATGAAATAATCCCCGACAATCCGAATAAACCCTACGATGTAAAAGATGTTATTCACGCTGTTGTTGATTATGGCGAATTTCTTGAAGTACACCGTAATTATGCACAAAACATTGTAGTAGGCTTTGCAAGGTTTAATGGTATTTCAACAGGAATTGTTGCAAACCAGCCCAATTATCTGGCCGGAGTTCTTGATATAAACGCTTCAAGAAAAGCCGCTCGTTTTGTTAGGTTTTGTGATGCATTTAATATCCCTATTGTTACACTTGTTGATGTTCCGGGATTTTTGCCGGGTACAGCGCAGGAATATGGCGGAATAATAATGCATGGTGCAAAATTATTGTTCGCTTATGGTGAAGCAACTGTTCCAAAAGTTACAGTTATTCTTCGCAAATCATACGGTGGCGCCTACTGTGTAATGAGTTCGAAACACCTGCGCGGCGATTTTAATTACTCGTGGCCAACCGGAGAAATTGCAGTTATGGGCGCAAAAGGAGCAATTGAAGTTCTGTACAGCAAAGAATTGAAAAAACACGAAGATCTGGAAGACAGGGCAAAATATACAGCAGAAGCAGAGGAAGAATACAAGGATAAATTTGCAAATCCGTATGTAGCTGCACAATATGGTTATATTGATGATGTAATTGAACCGCGAAATACCCGTTTCCGTATTATCAGGGCTTTGCAGACTTTAGCCACAAAAAAGGATTTTATGCCTGCAAAAAAACATACAAACATTCCATTATAATTGGCGGCAATGAAGAACAAATTATTTCAAATACTTACAATTATATTATTCACATTAACGGTTTCATTTATTTCGGGAAAAGCTTTGGGTCAGAATGCTTCAGATCTGAGATTCAGCGAGATCCTTGTATTGAATGATTCATTAAATGTGGATGATTTTGGAAAACACAGTTCCTGGATAGAAATCTTCAATACCAGTTACAATTCAGTTGAAATTGGAGGATGTTATCTTACCGATGACATGCAAAATCCAACAAAGTACTGGATACCAACGGGCGATCCGGCAACAAAAATACCGGCAAGGTTCTACATCATGTTTTGGGCCGATAATAAACCAACCCGTGGAATTTTACATCTGAATTTCGAACTGAGAGATGCTGATACTATCGCACTTTTTGATGCCAATGGCCGTACTTTAATTGATAAATTAGCCATCGCGAAACCACAAAAATCAAACATGTCATATGGTTTGATGGAAAAAACGGATGAACATGGCAATGTCATCAGTCAATGGGAATATCTGACTAAAATTACACCTGCCTCAAATAACGACCATTCACGAAAAACAACTTCAGGCGAACAATTTGTTAAATACGACCCCAATGGCATAGGAATGGCAAGCATTGCAATGGCTGTGGTTTTCACTTCCCTCGCATTGCTGTACCTGATTTTTAAAATGACAGGTTCATATTTCCAACGCAGGGCACGGAAAGTGAAAAAAGTTGTTCATGAAGAAGGTGTTTCTCATAAAGCTGAGGAAGAATTATCGGGTGAAGTGAGTGCTGCTATTGCAATGGCTCTTCATTTATTCCATTCGGAAATTCATGATGAAGAAAACACTGTATTGACAATTAAAAAAGTGGCACGTACTTATTCTCCATGGAGTTCAAAAATTTACACATTAAGAAAATATCCTCAATAAATAATCAGGAAGAAACGACCATGAATACATATTATTCACACAGAATCAGTATTACATTTTTCATGGGAGTTCCATCAAATACCTTTAAAAATTAACAAATATAATGAGATGAAAAACTATAAATTTACAATCAACGGCAATATATACGATACACAGATCCTCAATATAGAAGATAATATTGCTGAAATAGACATCAACGGAACTACTTACAAAGTTGAAGTTGACAAACAGTTAAAAGTACAAAAAACGCCAAAACTGGTGCGTCAAACAGCAGTGCCTTCCACTGATTCACATCCTTCCGTTGCAAAAACAAGCAGCCCATCCGCTCCTAAGGGAACCGGCAGCATAAAATCACCACTTCCGGGAGTAATCCTTGAAATGTTTGTACGTGAGGGAGACATTGTAAAAATGGGGCAAAAACTACTCATGCTTGAAGCAATGAAAATGGAAAACAACATTGAAGCCGACAAGTCGGGAAAAGTAATTTCCATATTGAAGCATAAAGGTGATGCAGTTATGGAAGGCGATATTTTAATTGTAATTGGAGAATAGAGTATGCGGCAGTTTATAAGTTTTATAGCAGATAACATAATTCAGTTTTTGCAGTTCACTGCATTCGCGAACCTTACCATTGGGCATCTTATAATGATTGTAATTGGCCTTGTATTTATTTACCTCGCCATTGCAAAAGAGTTTGAGCCCATGTTGCTCATCCCCATCGGATTTGGGATTCTTGTTGGTAACATTGCTTTTGCTCCCGGTTTTAAAATCGGGGTTTATGAAAGCGGCAGCGTACTGAACTATCTTTATTTTGGTGTTATTCAAGGAATTTACCCACCGTTGATATTCCTTGGCATTGGTGCCATGACAGATTTTTCGGCACTCATTTCAAACCCAAAACTTGTATTGATTGGAGCAGCAGCCCAGTTGGGGATTTTTGGGGCGTACAGTTTGTCACTTGCATTGGGATACAGTCCAACTGAAGCCGGCGCAATTGCCATTATTGGCGGTGCCGATGGACCAACCGCCATATTCCTGTCTTCAAAACTTGCACCTGATCTTATGGGGGCAATTGCAATTTCGGCATATTCATATATGGCGCTAGTACCTGTTATTCAACCCCCGATTATGAAATTACTTACCACCAAAAAGGAACGGGTTATCCGCATGAAACCACCACGTGCGGTTTCAAAAAGGGAGAAAGTAATATTTTCAATAGCGGGTATGTTGCTCACCACGTTTATAGTCCCCAGTGGTCTTCCACTTTTGGGTATGCTTTTCTTTGGAAACCTGCTTAAAGAAAGTGGTGTAACAAAACGTTTAGCAGACACAGCAAAAGGGCCGCTTATCGACATTGTTACCATTTTAATTGGGTTGACAGTAGGTGCATCAACACAGGCGACTACGTTTTTGAACTGGAAATCGGTAGGTATCTTCCTGCTTGGTGCATGTTCATTCGTTATTGCAACAACAGGCGGGGTTCTGTTTGTAAAATTCCTCAACCTGTTTTTAAAGGAAGGACGAAAAATAAATCCGCTAATCGGGAATTCAGGCGTTTCGGCAGTGCCCGACAGTGCCCGTGTTTCGCAGGTTGTAGGTTTGGAATACGATAAAACCAACCATTTACTGATGCATGCCATGGGACCGAATGTTGCAGGTGTAATTGGATCTGCGGTTGCAGCGGGTATCCTGTTAAGCTTCCTGATGTAGTATTCGCAAATCAGAAATATCTTACATTATAATCAAACCTTCAGGGCTCCCCTGGAGGTTTTTTTTTATTAGTAATCTTCTACCCATCTGTCTTCAGGATCATGCGGAAACGAAACCTCCTTTTTTGAAAATTTCAATATTCTTGGCTGAACCAGGCGTTCATAATCCTCAAAACTCATTTTTAACATTTCCGTGTGGCTGCCATTGTTAAATGCAATTTGCTTGTCTTCGGCAAGCGATTCGGCAACATATACTTCCATGTCGTAAAGATTACCAAAAGGTGGCATTGCTCCTACTTCACAATCCGGAAAAGAATAGCTGAACTCTGCTTCTGTAGCCAGAGTAACCTGTTGTGTGCCGAACAGGTGTTTTAAAAGTTTAAAATCGAGCTGATACGATGCGGGCAAAACAGCCATTGCCATTTTACCTTCGACCTTTATAATTACTGTTTTTGCAACTTCCTTCCCCGAAACGTGCGCTTTTGCAGCAATTTCCTGAGCTGTGTAGGCACTTGAATGCCTGACTGTAATGTACTTAACATTGTTTTCATCAAGAAAAGCTTTCAATTTCTTAGTTGGCATTTTGTTTGTTTTTATTGATTACTACCTTGAAAATATTTAAAAGTCAATTTTATCAACCGAATTTAATCATTGATAATTACACCCAATATCAAAATAAGGTTTCGATGAATTCTAAAAAATGTCCTGGTAAAGTTTGTGGGGTTAATTATTTCATCGGTTAAGCACCAAACGAATTATCATGTTTATTGTAAATATGACGAGCGGTAACAAGAAAATTCTACAACTTTTTAATGATTTTTTGAATCTTTTTTTGACTCAAACTTCCTGAATATACAACAAGTGAATACCTTAAAACCAAAGGTTCCTGCGTTGACACAGGAACTGTCTTGTTTCCCGGATATGCCGCATTCTGCATACTTTTACTTTTGCGTAAAATCCAGGATTGAGGATATCCCGGATTTTGTGGATTGTCAACCATTACAATTCCGCCTTTGTGGTTATTTTCACCAACTGAACCTGAAATATTAATATAACCAGGTGATTGGACAGCTTCATTTTGAGGTTCAATCACACCATTATTCCCTGTAAATTGAACATCTTCCGGTAACTTCATACGTAAAGAAAAGCCACTGTATCCCTTCACATCTTCTGAACCACCAATCGAAAGGTTTTCTGCCAATGCAAGCAGACTGATTTCAAAATCAATAATCCTGAAATTTTCTGTTCCCGGATGAATTGAAATTGTTGATTTCTCCCTCAGGTAAGGTACTTTTCTCCCTTCCTTTTTCCACAAAACCGATTTCCAATCTACCTCTGTTTTTAAAACTGCTATTCCGTCTTCTTTTGCAATATATTCAACGTCAGTTACTTCTTGCTCAAAATCTTTAATTTCCCAGCCATCGCCAATTCGCTTGTCATCAATCCATATTTGATGCCATGCCCAAAACACACCCCGATGATGTAAATGGTCGTCAGGAAAATCTTCTGTTAGAACAGTGCCATCGACTCCCCAAAGAGGATGTATGTAGTTACAGCGTTCATACTTTCCATCCATTGCTTTTGGTTCCTTTTGATAAAACAAAATGTCTTTCCCGTTTTCCGTAAATAAAAACCCTTCAATTTGTTTTTTCATTTTTACCTGAGCCAGGCTGGTTATTCCCAAAACCATAAAAAGAAATATTCCTGAGTATTTTAACATTGAACTTAATTTTTTTGTGATTTTATTAATATCGTATTCAAAAATAGTTTTTTTCGACCAATTTAAAACCTAAACTTATGTTACTCATATTTTACAAATGCTAATTTTCCATATATATTTTTAAGTTTTTGGAGATATAAGTTACTGTCAGTTGAATCAATTTTGTAAATTTGGATTTGTTCAGAAGCTTGAAAATTAATCGATGAAACGGAAATCTCTTTTACTCATAATATTTGTGGTTTCAGGTTGTTTGCAAATTAATGCGCAATCTGTTGGACTAGTATTGAGTGGTGGCGGGGCAAAAGGCATGGCACATATTGGTGTTATCAGAGTGCTTGAAGAAAACAATATCCCAATAGATTATATTGCCGGAACCTCAATTGGAGCTATCGTTGGAGGATTATATGCAGCCGGTTATTCTCCCGATGAAATGGAAAAGCTCTTCAAGTCGGAAGATTTCTATTTTTGGTCAACAGGAAAAATTCAAAAAGACCACCGCTACTATTTCAAAATGCCTGAAGAAAATCCATCATGGATAAATGTCAGGATTGAAAAAAAGGACAATAAACTTAAACTTTTACCCAAAACCTACATCATCCCTGAAGAGCAAATGGACTTTGCTTTTATGGAATTACTTGCAGCAACAAATGAAGCCAGTAAAAATAATTTTGACAGTTTAATGATTCCATTTTTTTGTGTTGCCACAGATGTAAACAAAAGCAAACCAGCTATTCTGAGAAAGGGAGATTTGGGGGCAGCTATCCGGGCTTCAATGACTGTCCCGTTTTATTTTAAACCTATTGAGATAGATGGTAACCTGATGTTCGACGGTGGCATTGTCAACAATTTTCCGCATGATATAATGACAGAACTTTATAAACCCGACATAATTATTGGACACAAGGTTGCCAATGACCTGAAGATTGCAGAAGCAGGTGATGTTATGGCTCAAATTGCGAATATTGTGATGAGGCCAACTGACTTTATGATTGCTGAAAATGAGGGAATTGTTTTAGAAACGCACTTCGATAATATTGGACTACTCGACTTCAATAAAATCGATTTGGCTATTACTGCAGGAACGAATACTGCCAATGCTTCTCTTGACAGTATCAGGCATCTTGTAAAAAGAAGGGTTTCAAAAGAATTTGTTGACAGTAAACGACAAAAATTCAATTCCAAAAAGCATGAACTATATTTTCAGAATATTCAGGTAGAAGGCGTTAATGATCCGATGCAGCGCAAATACCTAATTCAGTCGATAAAAGGTCAGTATGATGTAATGAGCGTTTCGTCGTTCAAAAAGGAATATTTCAAATTAATTGCAGACGAGCATATCAAATCAATTGTTCCAATATCAAGATACAACAAGGAAACAGGGTATTTTGATCTGCATTTGAAAGTGGAACCACAAAACAAAATTGAAGTAACTGCGGGTGGAAATATTTCAACAAAGCCAATAAACCAGGGATTTGCCAGTGTAAATTACCGTACTTACAAAAGCAGGGCTTATGCATTAACTTCAAATATCTACTTTGGCAGGTTTTACAGTTCATTTAAACTAGGTGCCCGTATCGATTATCCAACAAGTCTTCCATTCTATCTGGAGGGATATTTAACTTTTAACCGATGGGATTATTTTGCCTCCAGTTCAGAGCTGTTTTTTGAAGATGTGCGTCCGCCATATATCATCCAAAATGAAAACAATACCCGCATTGAAGCAGGAATACCTGCAGGCTTGCACAGCAAATTTTTTGGTGGTATTGCTTTTTCGAATAGTGATGACCAATACTACCAAACCGATATTTTCAATAAAGCTGATGAGCCTGACAAAACAACGTTTAACACATTTTCAACAATAGTCGGGATGGAAAATAACTCATTAAACTACAAGCAATTTCCATCAGATGGAGTGTATCGCTATTTTAACATAAAATATATTACCGGCAAAGAAACCAATATCCCGGGAACAACTTCTACCAACAATAACCTGACTAAGTATTACGATCATAACTATTTTCTATTTCAGGCACATACAACCCGTTTTTTCCATTTTGGAAATAAATTTACTTTAGGGTTGAAAGGGGAAGCAGTTTTTAGTAATAAAGATTTATTTAGTAATTACCGCTCCACTAAACTTAATGCTCCCGGGTTCTATCCAACGCCACATAGTAAAACACTTTTTATTGAAAATTTTCACTCCAACAATTATTTTGCTGGTGGTGTTAATACTATTTTTAACCTGAGTTCAAACCTGAATTTTAGGCTGGAAGGTTATACTTTTATACCATTTAACGAAGAACTACCTGAAACAAAAGAATATTTACCGCCATCAAAATTTATTGAAAATTATTATTTACAGGGAATGGCGGCTTTGGTTTACCAAACAGGTATTGGACCTTTAAGCCTTTCTCTCAATTATTATGAAAAACAAGATACAAAATTGTATTTTCTGCTCAGTTTTGGGTATATCGTATTTAACAAGAGGGGGTTTTAGGAGTTGCGGGTTGCAGGAAACTGGTTGTAGGTTAAAGGTTTCAGGTTCCGGGTTTCAGGGTTCAGGGTTCAGGGTTCAGGTTAAAGATTTCAGTTAAAGATTTCAGTTAAATATTAAATTGTATTCCATCTGCCAACTTCCGACTTCTATCTTCCGACTTCCATCTATCTTTTCGAGTAGCATCTCACCCAGTCTATTTCAAAACCTGCAGGAAGTTGCTGGGCAGGAACATCTTCAACAACAATGCTTGAGGCATTAAGGTGAAGTTTGCCATTCAGGTCTGAACTTTGAAGTGTTATTACTTCCGTATCATTTATTTTCCAGGTTACGTTATTTCCACTTTTTATTATAGAAAAAATATACCAGTTCCCCTTTTTAAGATTTTCAATATCAATCCCATTAACATTTGCCTTGCCGGCACTTGTAAGTGATAAAACACCAAGGCGATTTTTAGTCCCCATCTCAAGCAAATTTAAACGAGGCATTTCCTTTTCTCCGGAAAGATAAAACGAACTTACAATTTGTCTAACAGGTTCAAATTTTATCTTTGCTTCAATAATTCCATCTTCTATCCAAAAACTTTTCCATGATGAAATAACACCCGATGTATAATCCAATTCTGCAGGTATAAAACCCGCAGGCATTTGCCAGACTTTTCCCTTAGCTTTTTCCTTTCTTACTTCTATTTTTAATCTGCCATCAGTTTTAATATTTTTTCCATCGGTAAAAACATAGTTATCTCCAGCTAAAGAATAGTTATCACCGAGCATTTTATCAGCTAAATAACCCTTTGTTGCCCATTTTTCATGATTGAGTTGCGGTGGAAGAAAGTCGTCCTCAAAAACGATTTGCCAGTTATCAAAAAAGTTAAAAATATTAGTGCCTTTATTCTTAAAATACTTTGCCAAATGAGGCAGTTTTTTCATGTTTAAATATTCCTGCAGCTTTGCAAATTCAGCGGTTTTTTCCCATTTCTTTTTATCCTCCAGATAAGCTTTTTGCTCCTTGAATTCCTTTGATGTTGTAATTGTTTCAAGTTCTGAATATCTTTTTAAATCAAACGATCCGGCAACATCAAGATAGTTTTTGTAGAGGGATGATTTTTCGAATTTCAAGTAGAATTTCACATCTGCATCGGAACCCAATTGTTTAAACCTGCTGTACTTTTTGAATGATTCGCTGTTTTCAAATTTCTTTTTGTCCTTTAAAAAAACTTCACGTTTTTTATAATCAGCACTTTCCACATAGGTTTTTAATTCAAGGTATCTTGTTAATTGCTGGCTGCCAGCTGTTTCTTTGTATACTTTTATTTTATTTGATTTCTCAAACCTGAAATATTTCTTAATCTCAGGGTCGTTTTTTAACTGTTTAAATTCCTCCGATTTTGTCTTGTCTTTATCGGGGATATTTCCAAGTTGAACAAAACTTCTCAATTTTTCAGATTTTGTAAAAAGCTCATGTTTTCTCAAAAAATCGGAATCATGCAACTCTTTGTACACTTTTATTCCATTTGATTTATCCAGTTTTTTGAAATCAATCCAATGTTTTTCTTCAGGGGAACCTGTGAAAACCTGCTTTAGAATTTCCTTTTTTTCTTTGGTAAACTGTCCTTCTTCTACATATTCAAGCAATTTGAAATACTCAGTAATTTTCTCTGAAGTTTTCAATTTGTTATACTTTTCCAAATCACTGGAATTAGCAATTTTAAAGTATTTACTTATCGTTTGTTTTTTTTGCAGTCCAACAAACTCATTTAATTGGTTACTCTCCTTGCTACCTTTAAATTGCAAAGATTCTAATTCTGTCTTTTTCTTTTTGAACTCTTCCGAATTAATCTCCTTTTCAAGATCAAGGTATTTTTTTAATTCAACCGAACTTTCAACATTTTGAAATTCGATATAATCATCTAACAGTACTTTTCGCTGTTTTTCAACAGTTTCCACTGGTTTTAACTTTCCTAAAAGCTGAAGCGTGAAAATTTTAAATGACATAATTTGCGTTTAGTTTTTATGATTTCAAAAATAAAAATTAAACCCATTAAATTCTAATTTTAACTGTATTGATTTAAAACAATATCAAAAGCCTGTTTAACATATTTTAAGTTGTAAACAAAATACTGAGCACAATCAAGTTTCCAACGATTGAATGTTTATATTTTCCCTTTATTAAAATTGCCTTTATTTATAAAATAGAATAGTTTTGACCACATATCAACAAGATAGAGATGATTCAACATTCGGAACTTATTATAAATAAAGACGGCTCAATTTTTCATTTGCATTTGAAACCAGAGCATATTTCAGATAATATTATCCTGGTTGGTGATCCGGAAAGGGTTGATACCATTGCTTCATTCTTTACCAAAATTGATTTTTCAACTCAAAACCGCGAGTTTAAAACCATAACCGGCTGGTTTAATATGAAAAGACTAACGGTAATTTCTACAGGAATTGGGACGGATAATATTGATATTGTTTTGAATGAATTGGATGCACTCGCCAATATCGATTTAAAAACACGGACGATTAAGTACGAACACAAATCACTCAACATTGTAAGAATTGGTACTTCCGGCGGTCTTCAGCCCGATTTGCCGGTAAATTCATTTGTCGTTTCACAAAAATCCATAGGGTTTGACGGGATGTTGAATTTTTATGCCAATCGGGAAGTACACTGCGACATTGAATTTGAAAATGCTTTTAGAACATTTACAAACTGGTGTAAATCACTACCCACATTTTATGTAGTTGATTCATCAGACAAGTTACTTTCAAAATTCAATGACGACATTTTTAGGAAAGGCGTAACAATTTCGGCTCCCGGATTTTATGGCCCACAAGGTAGAGTGCTTCGATTACCACTGGCTGTGCCTGAACTAAACAAACAAATTGAAGAATTTCGTTACAATCAATATAAAATCACAAATTTCGAGATGGAAAGTTCGGCCATTTACGGACTTTCGAAAATGCTGGGACACGAAGCTTTGACAGTTTGTTTGATTATAGCAAACCGTGTTGTTTTAACAGCTAATGAAAATTACCGTGATGAAATGAAAAAGCTTATTACACTTGTTTTGGAACGATTAACAACAGAATAATAATGACCAATAGCAAACTTGGTGCTTTAATTAATTTGCTTGACGACCCTGATTTAACTGTTTTTGAAGTAGTTCAGCAGGAATTACTGAAGGAAACAGATAAAATTATACCGTTTCTGGAACAAAAATGGGAATCGAGTTTTGATACTGATTGCCAGGAAAGGATTGAAAATATTATTCAAAATCTACAGTTTAAAGAAACAGCGAGATTACTTGAAGAGTGGCTGATTTCAGATTCAGATGAACGTGACCTGCTTACCGGTTTCATAATTATTGATCGTTTTCAATACCCCGATTTAAATCATTTAAATATCAGGCTAAAACTCGAAAATATCAGAAAGAAAATTTGGCTGGAGCTAAATAATTCGCTTACCTTACTTGAAAAAATCACCATCCTGAATCACTTCCTTTTTAATTTAAATGAGTTTTCCATCAATTTTAAAAATATTAATTCGCCTCAAAATTGTTTTTTGAACCAAATATTGGACACAAAAAAAGGCAATCCGGTTTCAATCAGTATTTTTTATACAATTATTGCCCGAATGTTAGAGCTTCCAGCTCAGTTTATTGATTTTCCGAGGAATCCGCTGGTTGCAATTGTTGATGCAAAACTGGCAAGAAAAGTGCATGGAAACGGAGTTCATTCAGATGTTTTGTTCTATATAAATCCTTCCAACAAAGGTTCTATTACCAGTATTAAAGAAATTGAATATCATTTGCGTACCAACAATTATCAGCCTATGCACCATTACACCGAGCCTAAATCGGATGTAAATTTTATTAAGCTACTGGTTGAATCACTTGACCTTTCATATCAAGCGGTAAATTTTATGGACAAAAAAGAACGCATTCAACAGTTATTAAAATTGTTCTAAGCAAAAAAAGCCTTCCAAAACCGTTTTACAGGCTGGAAGGCTATTTATATTCTTGTAAAATTCCTTTCTATTTTGCGTAACTCACAGCTCTGGTTTCCCTGATTACTGTAATTTTAATTTGTCCGGGGTAAGTCATTTCATCCTGAATTCTTTTTGAAATATCATATGAAAGTTGCTCAGTATCCTGGTCGGAAAGTTTATCGGCGCCAACAATTACACGAAGTTCGCGACCTGCCTGTATTGCATATGTTTTCATAACTCCCGGGTACGAAAGCGCCAAATCTTCAAGATCTTTTAAACGTTTAATATATGATTCAACTATTTCGCGGCGTGCACCTGGTCTTGCACCCGAAATTGCATCACAAACCTGAACTATTGGTGCAAGCAAAGTTTGCATTTCAACTTCATCGTGGTGTGCTCCAATTGCATTGCAAATGTCAGGTTTTTCCTTATATTTCTCTGCCAGTTTCATTCCCAGAACAGCGTGTGGTAATTCCGGTTCATCATCAGGCACTTTTCCAATATCGTGCAACAATCCGGCCCTTTTGGCTTTTTTTACATTTAATCCCAGTTCAGCAGCCATAATTGCCGATAAATTTGCGACTTCACGCGAGTGCTGCAAAAGGTTTTGACCGTATGATGAGCGGTATTTCATTTTACCAATCAATCGTATCAATTCAGGATGCAATCCGTGAATCCCAAGATCGATTGTTGTCCGTTTTCCCGTTTCAATAATTTCTTCTTCAATTTGCTTTTTCACTTTGCTAACTACCTCTTCAATCCGCGCAGGATGTATTCTGCCATCGGTTACAAGTTGATGCAAAGCCAATCGGGCAATTTCGCGACGAACAGGATCAAATGCCGAAAGTACAATTGCCTCAGGAGTATCGTCAACAACTATTTCAACTCCGGTGGCAGCTTCCAGCGCTCTGATATTACGACCTTCACGGCCTATTATACGACCTTTTATTTCATCACTTTCAATATGAAAAATAGTAACAGCATTTTCAATGGCAGTTTCAGTAGCCACACGTTGAATAGATTTAACCACTATCTTTTTAGCTTCTTTGTTGGCAGTTAGTTTTGCCTCTTCCATAATTTCATTTATGTAGGAAATAGCTTCAGTTTTTGCTTCCTCCTGCAGCGATTCAACCAGTTGGGCTTTTGCTTCCTCTGCTGATAATCCTGAAATCTGCTCAAGTTTATCCAGATGTTGGCGGTGCATTTTTTCCAACTCTTCTGCTTTATGTTCCACCCTTTGCATTTGAACTGTCAGGTTCTCCTTTATTATTTCAACTTCTCTTTTGGTTGTTTCGAATTCCTTGGTTTTTTTCTGTAATTCATCACGACGTTGATTCAACTGGTTATCCTTTTGTTTTAACCGGTTATCGAATTCATTAACATCAGCGCTTTTTTCAATAATGTACTTTTCGTGGTCAGATTTCAACTGCAGAAACTTCTCTTTTGCCTGTAAAATTTTATCCTTTTTAATTACTTCACCTTCAGCCTGTGCTTCGGCTATTATGCGGGCTTTTTTTGAATTCAAAGCCCTGTTCCAGATAACATAGGCCAAACCACCGCCGACAATAAAGCCAACTGCGATGCCCATTAATAATGATATTAGATTCATTGCTATATTTTTAATCAATTAATAAAAAAAACCCGTAAAAAATTTCGTAATACACACTATCACAAAACTTTATACGGGCTTCGATAAATATATTCTCGTCTGTAAACTATACTATTTCTTTTCTTTTAAAAAATCAGAAATATCATCGTTTAAGTTTTTTAATTCTTCAATAAAAAGAGACTTGTCATTGCGTTGCTGAATTTCAGTATTGCTAAGCGCAATTTGGAATGCAGCCATCGCCAAAATATCTTTTGAGTCCTGGTCGCCAAACTGTTCGCGATATTTCTGAACAATTTCATTGACTCTTTTTGCAGCTATCCTATATCTCTCTTCATCTTCAACATTGATGGTTAATGGATAAAATTTACCATCAATTTTAATATTTATTCTAAAATTTCTCTTGTCCACCGTCCATTACTTATTTAGTAATGCAATACACTTGTCAATTTCCCGTATTAATCTATTTATTTTTTGTTTTGCTTCCCTGTTTTCATCTACACCCGATAAAATATGGGTCGCTAACCTCAACTGTTCATTTTTGCGACTGATTTCAGTTTTCTCGTTCTGCAATATTTCAATTTCGTGTTTTAGGTTTAACACGCTTCTTTCCAGCTCTTTTTTTTCGTTTTCAATCCTTGCAAACTCTTTAAAAAAATGCTGTACATTTAATTTCAAATTATTCAGAAGCAATTGCTCTTCGTCAGTCATCGTAGCTGCATTTCATGGGCAAAGTTAATATTTTTGACCTATTGTAAAAGTAAATGCAAAATATTGGTATGAAATATTACAAACACCTTTCTGTTAAGTAAATCATAAAAGATTACTTTTACCCAAAATTGTTAGTAAATACGGAGTAATGAAGAATTTCTTTTTAGTTTTTTTAATCGTTTTTTGTTCTTTTTCTGTTTCTGCACAAGAAGTTTATTATGCTCCACCCGTTAAAATTCCCTTGTTGTTAAGTAGCAGCTTTGCTGAATTACGAAACAATCATTTCCATTCGGGTATGGATATAAAAACACAGGTAAGAGTTGATTTACCTGTGTACTGTGTTGCTGATGGTTATATTTCCCGAATTTCAATTTCACCTACCGGATATGGAAATGCAATTTATATTGACCACGATAATGGTACAACTTCTGTTTACGGGCATTTAAACCAATTCAGACCGGATATTGCAGAATACATTAAAAACATTCAGTACGAAAGAAAATCATTCAAGGTTGATATTCCTGTTTTGCCGGGAGTTTTTCAGATTTCGAAAAGTGAAAAAATTGCTTTAAGTGGAAATACAGGGAGTTCAAGTGGCCCCCACTTGCATTTCGAACTTAGAAACACAAAAACTGAAGATCCGGTAAATCCGCTGAAATTAGGTTTCATTGTAAAAGATAAAATACCTCCCAAAATTATTGCATTACAAATTTCACCACTGTCTGAATCATCTCATGTCAATTACACAAGTAGCAAGGTAATTTATGATGTTGAATTAACAGGAGGAAAATACCACTTAAAAAATAATATTGTAATTCCGGTTTATGGAGAAACAGGGTTCGCCATTGAAGCCAATGATTTACTTGATGGATCTGCTAACAAATGCGGCATCAATTCGATGGAACTTTCGGTTGACGGGGTAATTTTATCGACTTTTGAAATCAACCGCTTTTCGTTTAACGATTCGAAAAAAATCAACAGTTATATTGATTATGAACAATATATGAACTCAAACCGCAGATTTCAAAAGACATGGATTGAAAACTGCAATCCACTTGCCAACTTTGAATATTCTGAAAACGGAGGAATTTTTGACCCGATGATTGGTGCTATCCATCAAGTAAAAATTGAAATTAAAGATACTCACAAAAACATTTCAATCCTTGAATTTTCGATTGAAGGAAAATACAGGGAAATGCATCCGCCGGTCGAAGAATTTGCTGCTGCATTTGAATGTGGGCAAAAAAATCAATACCAAACGGAAGAATTCAGTATTGAGTTTCCTGAAAATGCACTTTTCAACAGCTTGCTTTTTCAACACGAATCCAAGGATGCTGTGAATGGATATTTTTCGGCTATTCATAAAATCCACAAAAACACAGTACCGCTAAACAGAAGTGCGACTATAGGTATTAAAACAAAAGATTTGGTTGAACCATTACGTGAAAAAGCTTTGTTGGTTAACATCAATCCGGAAACCGGTAAATATTCGGCTGCTGGCGGAAAATATGAAAATGGCTGGGTGAAAGGCGAAATAAATAATTTTGGCAATTATGCAGTCAGGATTGACACAGTTCCTCCAACAATTTTACCGCTCAGCATCACAAATAAAACTACACTTACCGAAACTGATAAAATCCGTTTTGAAATATTAGATGATTTGGCCGGAATCGAAAACTTTGAAGGTTTGATTGATGGGAAATGGGCACTTTTTGAATATGATGCAAAAAACAATTTGTTTACCCATTATTTTGATCCACAGCGATTTGACATGAATAAGCAACACAATTTAAAAATTACAGTAAGTGATTCAAAGGGAAACAACTCGATTTATGAAGCCACTTTCAACAAATAATATAAAAGCAATTGGCTTAATGTCGGGGACTTCGCTCGATGGACTTGATATGGTGGCTGTAGAGTTTTGGCAAGCTGGCTCTGATTGGAATTTCAACCTTATTTCAGCAAAAACAATTTCATATTCAAGCGAATGGCTGAATTGGCTTAGCAACTCCCCCACTCTTTCGGGTGAAAAACTGATCGCTTTGCACTCAAAATATGGCCATTTTTTAGGACTCGAAACTAAACAATTTATAAACGAAACCCGTTTTCAACCCGATTTAATTGCTTCACACGGCCACACTGTTTTTCATCAACCTGACTTAGGTTTTACATTCCAGATTGGAAATGGTGCTGAAATTTCTGCAATAACAGGAATTACAACAGTTTCAGATTTCCGGACCTGCGATGTGGCGTTGGGCGGACAGGGTGCACCGCTTGTACCCGTTGGAGATAAACTGCTATTTTTCGAATATGATTTCTGCCTCAATCTAGGAGGATTTGCAAACATTTCTTTTGAAGAAAATAACCGCAGAATTGCCTTTGATATTTGCCCGGTAAATTTTGTTTTAAATCATTTTGCAGAAAAACAAGGACTTCAATATGACAAAAATGGAGAATTGGGAAGAAAAGGGAAATTAAATCCCGGACTTTTAACAATGCTCAATCAAATTGATTTTTATCATAAACAACCACCAAAATCATTGGGTCGTGAATGGGTTGAACAGATTTTTATGCAGGTATTAAACAACTTTGAAATTCCTGACAACGACAAATTGAGGACTGTTTATGAACATATTGCACAGCAAATTGCAGGGACAGTTTCAGGTGAAAACAGAGAAAAAGAAGGAACAAAAATGCTGGCTACGGGCGGTGGCGTATTCAATGCATTTTTAATTGAACGCTTAAAAAGTCTTTTAAAAATTGAAATCGTAATTCCATCAGACGAAATCGTAAATTTTAAAGAGGCGTTGATTTTTGCATTTCTGGGAGTTTTGAAATACAGAGGTGAAAATAACTGTCTTGCATCGGTTACGGGTGCAAAACGAGATCATAGTAGCGGTATTGTTTTTCAAAAATGAAAAGATCAGTCTGAAAATAAGATTTTAATCATTAATAAAACCCTCAATATTTCTGAATTTTGAAAAGTTATAAAATTCAGTACCATGAAATTCAATCCTGCAAAAGCAATTCACGATTTACGTCAATTCGGTGAATTTGGAGATGTAAACCCATCAATTACCGACTCCTCAACTTACACCTTTTTAGAGGGAAAAACCATGGAGGACACGTTTCATGGGCAAATGGAAGGTTGTTTTCTGTATTCGCGCCATTGGAACCCCAGTAATAAATACCTTGCAGAGGCAATGGCAGCAATGGAAAATACAGAATCGGCATGGATCACAGCTTCGGGAATGGCGGCCATTACCTGCGCGCTTTTACAATTGTGCAACTCGGGCGACCATATTATTACAAGCGTTACAACCTATGGCGGAACTTATGCATTCCTGAAAAACTGGCTGCCAAAATATAATATAGAAGTTTCGTTTGTGAACATTACCAATCTTAATGAGGTAAAAAGTGCTGTTAAACCAAATACCAAAGTAATTTATACTGAAAGTGTTACAAACCCGCTTCTTCAGGTTTCGGATATTCCGGAGTTGGCAAAAATTGCACATAATGCCGGAGCAAAATTAATGGTTGACAATACCTTTACTCCAATGATTTTTTCGCCTTCGAACCTCGGAGCAGATTTGGTGGTTTATAGTCTAACAAAATTCATAAACGGCAAAAACGATTGCGTAGCCGGAGCAATTTGCGGTTCACATGAATTTATAAACCAACTTTCAAACGTAAATAACGGAACAGCAATGTTACTTGGTCCCGTTCTCGATCCGCTTCGTTCCTCCTCAATCCTGAAAAATCTGAACACACTTCACATTCGCATGAAACAACACAGCAAAAATGCCCATTTTCTGGCTGAAAACTTTGAAAAAATGGAGTTGAAAGTAATTTATCCAGGATTGGAGATTCATCCACAATTCGAACTTCATAAAAAAATGATGAACAAAGAATACGGATTTGGCGGAATGCTTGCGCTTGATTTTGAAACAATGGAAAATGCTTATGTAATAATGCAAAAAATGCAGGAAGCCGATGTTGGATATCTTGCAGTTTCCCTTGGCTATTTTAAAACGTTATTTAGTTGTTCGGGACACAGTACTTCTTCTGAAATACCAATTGAAGTACAAAAAGAAATGGGACTTTCGCCAGGGTTGGTGCGTTTTTCTGTTGGGCTTGATAATGATATAGAAGAAACTTTGAAAGCCATAAAAGAGTGTTTGTAAAGCACACAATTAATGCACATTAGAATTCAATAAAAATAAAGCGAAATAATGATTTCTAACTTATATTTGTAAAAAACAAGCAAAATGGATTTACAGACTAGAAAGTTGAATGCAATTGAATATCTGGCAGGACTGAGAGATGAAAAGGTTTTTCGTAAAATTGAATCTACAATTAATGAAGTTCAGAAAGCACAGATTGAAAAACGAGTTGTAAAGCCTTTCACAAAACAACAATTATTAAATCGCGCCAAACAATCAGAACTAGATTACTTGGCTGGGAAAATTAAGGACCAGGATGAATTAGAAAAGGAATCTGATAACTGGTAATTAATATGAAAATATTTTGGACCGATTTTGCTTTTGGAACTCTAACTGAGATTTATGAATACTACAAGGAAAAAGCTAGTCCAATTGTTGCCCGAAAAATAAAATCAGAAATCTTCAAATCAACCCAACAATTAAAACAATTTCCTTATTCCGGCCATGTTGAGTTGAATCTTCAAAAACTCAACAAAGGTTATAGATATCTTGTTAAAGGGAATTACAAAATCATATACAAAGAAATCCCTGAAGGGATTCTTATAACTGATATTTTTGACACAAGACAAGATCCAGTCAAAATCAATAATCCAGACAGAATACCAGACACTTAAATCAAGTATGACTTGTTTAATCGGTAAGACGATAATTATCATATCCAAAAAACTTCAAATAACTATATTTGTCTTTTTTATAAAAATATAATAACAATGAATAAAACATTAAAAACAGTTGGTACAGGTATTGCACTTCTCATTGCAAGCTTCAACATATCAAATGGTTGCACAAACTTCCTAATCACAAAAGGAGCTTCTGTTGATGGTTCAACAATGATTACCTATGCCGCGGATTCTCACACATTATTTGGGGAGTTGTATTTTCAGCCGGCACAGGATTTTCAAGCAGTTGCAATGCGAGATATTTACGAATGGGACACAGGCAAGTTTCTTGGCAAAATACCACAACCTTCCCATACTTATAGTGTTGTTGGAAACATGAATGAATTTCAGCTCGCCATTGGAGAAACCACTTATGGCGGTCGCAGCGAACTTGGAAGTCAAACCGGAGCTATAATGGATTACGGAAGTTTGATTTATGTTGCCCTTCAACGTGCCAAAACCGCCCGCGAAGCAATTGATGTGATGACAAATTTGGTTAAAGAATACGGATATTACAGTTCCGGCGAATCATTTTCGATTGCTGATCCTAACGAAGTTTGGATTTTGGAATTGATTGGAAAAGGAGAAGGACAAAAAGGGGCAGTTTGGGTTGCCGTAAAAATCCCTGACGGGTATATAAGCGGTCATGCCAACCAGGCACGGATTACTACTTTCCCGCTCAATGACAAAAACAATTGTGTTTATGCACCTGATGTTATCACTTTCGCGCGCGAAAAAGGGTGGTACAAAGGTAACGATAAAGATTTCAGTTTTTCTGATGTTTATGCACCAGTTGATTTTGGTGGTGCACGCTTTTGCGATGCTCGTGTTTGGGCTGGGTTTAATAAAGTTGCCAGTGGAATGGAAAAATATAGCGATTATGCAAAAGGAATTGTAAAAAACGAAGGCGAAAACCATTTTGCCTCCAACCGGATGCCTTTATGGGTTAAACCCGAAAAAAAGTTATCTGTTCAGGATGTAATGGGCATGATGCGCGACCACTTTGAAAATACCGAACTGGATATGACAAATGATATTGGCGCCGGACCATTTGGGTTACCCTACCGTTGGAGAAATATGACATGGAGTGTGGACTCTGTTGAATATTGCCATGAAAGGGCTATTTCAACGCAACAAACCGGTTTTTCATTTGTAACTCAAAGCAGGGGTTGGTTGCCAAATCCAATTGGTGGAATACTTTGGTTTGGCGTTGACGATACTTACAGCACTTGCTATGCACCCATGTATTGCGGGATTACAGAAATCCCCGAATGTTTTAAAGTTGGTAACGGTGATATGTTGACATTCAGTGAAACTTCTGCCTTTTGGACTTTTAACTTTGTTACCAATTTTGCTTACCTGCGTTATAGTGATATGATCAAAGATGTCCAGAAAGTACAAAGCGAATTAGAAAATAAGTTTGTTTCTTATGTTCCTCTAATCGATAAAGCAGCCGAAACATTATATAATTCAAACAAGGATCAAGCCCGAAAATTTATTACCGAGTATTCAGTAAACGAAGCTAACAACATGACTTCCCATTGGAAACAATTAGGTCAATATTTACTTGTAAAATATTTGGACGGCAACATCAAACGCGAAAAAGACGGACAATTTGAACGTACTGAAACAGGAATGCCACCTTCGCCTATTTTTGCCGGTTACCCCGAATGGTGGTACAATGCCATCGCAAAGGCAACAGGCGACAGCAAAAAAGTAATTGGGAGTGCCGGACATTAAATATTGATATTCGAAATTTCGTATCGAAAAAACATACAAGCCATTTACTGATTAGTAAATGGCTTTTCTATTTCTGAAAATTAAGATAATCATATTTGTTATGGAAAAAATTCTTTAGTGGATATGATTCCACTCAAATTTATATTTTTAATTGTAATTCAATTAACATAAAGGACTTTCTTGTCTTTTATTGATTTAATGTTTAGTTTTGCACAATTGAATTTTGTTAATTCATGCCAAAGCATTACTAAATTTCTAACAGACCATTAATGTTTACTGAAAAAAATATTTTTAAAATGAAAAAAATTGGTTTGATTGGCGGTCTTGGCCCCGAAGCTACAGTTGATTATTATAAGAAAATAATCAACGCCTTTTCAGTCGATAACAATGATTTAATTTATCCTGAAATTATTGTTTACAGTGTAAACATGTCGGAATTCATCGGTTTAATGAAACAGAAAAAATACCAATTGGCTACTTTACTTTTACTGGAAAAATTAGAAGCTTTAAAAAAAGCAGGCGCTGATTTTGCCGCTATTACCGCCAATACACCACATTTACTGTTTGATGAACTTGAGAAAAAATTAACACTTCAATTAATTAGTATTGTTGAGGCAACATGTAATGAAGCCATAAATAAAAATCTGAAAAGACCGGGATTATTTGGTACAGGCTTTACAATGGACGCCTCGTTCTACCCTGATGTTTTCAAAAAAAACGGGATGGAAGTGATTGTACCAAATCATACTGAAAAACTGGTAATCAACCAAAAATTATTTAGCGAAATTGAACTTGGCATTTTTAAAGATGAAACAAGAAATTTGCTTATTGACATTATTCAAAAAATGGTGCATGAACAACAAATTGATTCAATAATACTTGGTTGCACAGAATTTCCTTTGATACTGAAAGAACAAGAATATTGCGGTATCCCTGTGCTAAACACAACCCAGATACATGTAAATAAAATTGTAGAAACCTGTTTGAATTAAATTTTACTGCCATGAAAAACAGTTATTCACCTATTAATCCTGATTATTTTGAAATTGCGGAATATGAAATTTTTAAGAACAAAATTTCCAAGATTTTTTACTTTGAGACAGACAAAATTTTGGGAGAGGAAAATGCAAAAATTGAAAGCATTGAAACAATAAATAATTTTGAAAAATTCATCAAAATGAGCAACGGAAAACGTATTCGTATGGACCGAATCATTACAATTAACGGCATTCCAGGACCAGCCTATGATGAATACGACCGATATGCGCTGGCATGTTTGGAATGCAATGTAAATGAGGGGAATTAAATAAAAACTCCTTTTAAAATCATTCAATTCCAACTTTAAAAGATCAGGATTAAATTGTGTAATACAATTATCTTATGTATATTGTTCTGAACTTATGACAATTAACTTGAGTGAGATAAAAAAAGAGAATAAAAGATATTCTATTTTAATAAAAAAGTAATAATACGTTGATACTATGGATGTAGAAATTCTTGCTCGTTTGCAATTTGCATTTACCATTTCGTTTCATTATATCTATCCACCTTTGAGCATCGGGTTGGGATTGATGATGGTAATCTTTGAGAGTATCTATATAAAAACGGGAAAAAAAGAATATGAGGTTCTGACCCGTTTTTGGACAAAAATTTTTGCAGTGACTTTTGGGTTAGGAGTTGCCACTGGAATTGTAATGGAGTTTGAATTTGGAACCAACTGGGCAACATACTCGCGCTATGTGGGCGACATTTTTGGGAGTGCACTTGCTGCAGAAGGTATCTTTGCCTTTGCTCTTGAGAGCGGTTTTCTGGGGGTTTTGTTGTTTGGATGGAACAAAGTAAAACCCTGGGTACACTTAGTTTCAACCATTGGAGTTTTTCTGGGTTCTATGTTTTCAGCAGTTTGGATTGTGGTTGCAAACAGTTGGCAACAAACACCAGCCGGTTACCATATTGTTGGCGAAGGATTAAATACCCGTGCTGAAATCACTGATTTTTGGGCTATGGTTTTCAACCCATCAAGTGTTGACCGAATTACGCACGTGTGGCTGGGCGCACTTTTGTCGGGAGCTTTCCTTGTTTTAAGTGTACATGCATATTACCTTTTGAAAGGCAGGTACGAAACGATATCTATGAATGCATTTAAAATTGCTTTATTAGTTGCCACGATTTTTTCATTGGCACAACTTTTCACCGGCCACCGTTCGGCTGCTGGTGTTGCAAAAAACCAACCTGCGAAATTAGCAGCTTTCGAAGGTCATTTTGAAGCAGAAGCACCCGCTGATATGTATCTGTTTGGTTGGGTTGACAAAGAAAGTCAGGAAGTTATTGGACCAAAAATTCCCGGAGGCTTGTCGTTTTTAATAGATTATGACTTTAAGTCACCAGTAAAAGGGCTCAATGCTTTTCCTGAAGAAGACAGGCCTGGACAAATAAATGCAGTTTTCCAGTTCTATCATATCATGATCATTATTGGGATGACTTTGATAGCCCTCACACTTTTTGCAAGTTTCTTGTGGTGGCGCGGAAAGTTGTTTAATTACAGATGGTTAATGGTGATTTTTGTATTTTCCACACTCCTACCCCAAATTGCAAACCAGGTTGGTTGGTTCGCCGCAGAAATGGGCCGGCAACCCTGGGTGGTTTACGGGTTGCTGCGTACTTCTGATGCCCTTTCAAAATCGGTACAAGCTAATCAGGTACTTTTTTCCCTCATTTTATTTATGGCTATTTATTTGTTGTTATTCATCCTATTCCTGTACCTTATCGACAAAAAAATTAAAAAAGGCCCTTATGATGAAAGTAATGAAGACGA
The DNA here is from genome assembly GCA_041739985.1 of Draconibacterium sp. Classification (GTDB taxonomy): domain Bacteria; phylum Bacteroidota; class Bacteroidia; order Bacteroidales; family Prolixibacteraceae; genus Draconibacterium. The sequence continues at coordinate 30,492 of JBGSMW010000037.1, forward strand.
CAGGCCTTTGCAAACCGAAATTAGTAACGTTATAACAGGATGATGATTATGGAAACATTTCTTGGATTAGATTATCAAACATGGTGGTTTTTAGTTGTTGGCGGACTTTTTTCCGGTTACGCAGTTTTGGATGGATTTGATTTTGGAGCAGGTGCCTGGCATCTCTTTTTCAAAAAAGAAGAGAGCCGCCGCATTGCCATAAACGCCATTGGTCCGGTTTGGGACGGAAATGAAGTATGGCTTGTTATCGGTGGTGGTGCACTTTTTGCCGGTTTTCCGGTGATGTACGCAACGTTGCTTTCATCTTTATATATACCTTTTATTGTTTTTCTGGTTTTCATCATTTTCAGGGCGGTTGCTATTGAATTCAGGAGCAAGGAACCAATGATCTGGTGGAGAAAAACATGGGACTTATTCTACAGTTTATCTAGCATTATGCTGGCATTTTTGTTAGGTGTTGTGCTGGGCAATGTATTGCAGGGAATCGCAATCGGTGAAAATTTCGAATATCAAGGTAAAGGATTATTCGAATTTTTTACACCATTTACCCTACTCACAGGTTTTAGTGTGCTATTTTTATTAATGACACATGGAGCCATTTATTTACTGTTAAAAACAGAGGGGAAATTGTATGTTAGGCTAACTTTTCTTGTAAAAAAAGGAATTATTGCATTCGTAGTAATTTTTGCAATAACCACTTTATACACATTAATTTATATCCCGCACCTTTCCGATAAATTTAAAAACAATCCTGAGTTTTTCGTTGTACCACTGGCAGCATTCTTTAGTATTGCCAATATTCCGCGTTTGGTAAGTAAAAAGAAGTTTATGCCGGCATTCCTTTTTTCGTCATTAACGATTTGTTTACTGCTGGTTTTAGTAGCTGTGGAATTATACCCGAATATGTTGCTGTCAACGGTTGATCCGAAGTATAATATTGATATCTATAATGCAGCTTCATCACAAAAATCGTTAAAAATAATGCTGAGCATGGTTGTTATAGGGGGTCCCTTGGTTTTAGCATACACAATATTTGTATATCGTACCTTTAAAGGAAAAGTTAAACTGGATGAACATAGTTATTAAAGAAGTTTCGGGTTGCAGGTTTCGGGTTGCAAGTATCAAGTATCAAAAGCAAGTATTGAGTATTGAGAATCAAGATGCAAGTTGCGGGTTTAAAATTTGAGTTTACTCCGAAAAGTAAATGGTAAATGGTAAAAAATAAATGGGATTTCAGATTTATCCTTGCAATTCAATAATTTAGTTTGGTGAATTAATTTTTTTATTACTTTTGCGCAACTTTTAGCAATCTCTTTTCGTCGGTTGACGGATACATTGCCAACAATAATTAAAAATATTGAAATGGACTTAATTAAATTAGTAGAACAAGAATTCGCAACTGGGACTACACACCCGGAATTCATTGCAGGAGACACAGTAACAGTTGGTTACAAAATTAAGGAGGGAAATAAAGAAAGGATTCAAAGCTTCCGTGGAGTTGTTATCCAGATTAGTGGAAGTGGAACTACAAAAACCTTTACAGTACGTAAAATATCAGGTAACATTGGTGTTGAAAGGATTTTCCCGATAGCATCACCATTTATTGATTCAATTGAAATCAATAAACGTGGTAAAGTACGCAGAAAAAGGATTTTCTATCTGCGCGATTTGACTGGTAAAAA